>NZ_CP134605.1:0-600000 GCF_031844685.1 Streptomyces sp. ITFR-21 | reverse complement strand
CTTCGTGCCGCTGATCGCCCAGGCCCGCTCCATCGGCGGCCTCGCGCTGTTCTACCGGGACCGCGCGGACTTCGGCCACGCGGAGCGGGAGCTGGTCGGCGCGCTGGCCGGCATCCTCGCCCAGTCGCTGCAACGGGCCATCCTCTTCGACCGGGAGCGGGAGTTCGCCACCGGGCTCCAGTCGACGATGCTGCCCCGGCACATCCCGCGGTTCGACAGCGTCGAGATCGCGGTCCGCTACCACGCCGCCTGGAGCGGCCGGGAGGTCGGCGGCGACTGGTACGACGTGGTGGCGCTGCCGCAGAACCGGGTCGGCCTGGTGGTCGGCGACGTCCAGGGGCACGACACGCACGCCGCCGCCGTCATGGGCCAGCTGCGGATCGCGCTGCGGGCCTACGCGGCCGAGGGCCACCCACCGTCCACGGTGCTGGCCCGCGCCTCCCGCTTCCTCGCCGAACTCGACACCGAGCGCTTCGCCACCTGCGGCTACGCCGAACTCGACCTGACCAACGGCACCATACGGGCGGCCCGCGCCGGGCACCTGGGGCCGCTGATCCGGCACATCGACGGCCGCACCGGCTGGCCCAACGTGCGCGGCGGCCTGCCGCTGGGACTCGCCACCACGTTCGACCTCCAGGAGTTCCCCGAGACCCGGCTCGACCTGGTCCCGGGCGAGACCCTGGTGTTCTGCACCGACGGCCTGGTCGAGGAGCGCGGTACGGACATCGGCGTCGGCATGGCGGCCCTCGCCGACGCGGTGCACCACGGACCACGCCGCGCCGAGGAGTTGGCCGACGACATCGCGGATACCCTGTGGCGGCGCTGGGGTTCGGACGACGACGTGGCTCTGCTGATCCTGCGCCGGACCCCCGACCCGGGCACCGAATGCGCCCCGCGGATCCACCAGTACGTGCACCAGGCCGACCCCGAGGGACTGGCGGAGGCGCGCGCCGCGCTGCGGCAGGCGCTCACCGACTGGCGGCTGTCCGAACTCGCCGACGACGTCGAACTCGCCGCGGGCGAGCTGCTGGTGAACGTCCTGCTGCACACCGAGGGCGGCGCCGTGCTCACTTTGGAGGTGCTGCCCGAGCCGGTCCGCCGGGTGCGGCTGTCGGTGCAGGACCGCTCCAGCGTGTGGCCCCGCCGCCGCTCTCCGGGCGAGGCGGCCACCTCGGGCCGCGGTCTGCTGATGATTGACGCGATGGCGGTGAGCTGGGGTGTCGAGCCGCGCGGCGACGGCAAGGCGGTGTGGTGCGAGTTCGGCCCGGCGGCCGGCACGCCCGTGCCCGGACCGGCTGAGGCCGGTCCGGGCCGGCGGGAAGGACCCGCGGTCAGCTGACGTCGAGCGCCGTGTCGTCGATCACGAACGACGTTTGCAGCTTGGAGCCCTCGACGCCGGTGAACTTGATGGTCACCGTCTGCCCGGCGTAGCCGCTCAGGTCGAAGCTGCGCTGGCTGTAGCCGGAGGCGGCGTTGACGTTGGAGTAGGTGGCCAGGGTGCTGAGCACGGTGCCCGAGGAGTTCAGCACCTGTGCCTTGAGGGTGTCGTAGGCGGTCGAGCCGGTCTCGGCGGTGTCGATGTGCAGCCAGAAGCTGAGGTTCGCCGAGCAGCCGGACGGGATCGCGACGGACTGCGAGAGGGTGTCGGTGGTGGCGGTGCCGTAGCCGTCCAGCCACGCCTTGTAGGAACCGCTGCGCGCCGCTTCCTTGGTGGCGTTGCCGATCACGCCGCCGGAGGCGGACCAGGACGTGTTGCCGGACTCGAAGCCGGGGTTGGCCAGCAGTTGTTGGTCGGTGCAGCTGCCACCGCCGCCGCCCGTCGTCGAACCGCCCGTGGTGGTCCCGCCGGTGGTGCCGCCGCTGCCGCTGCCGGCCAGCCACGCGGTGGCGTTCAGGGCGAGCGCCGCGTCGGTCCCCGCCGGGTCGTTCCAGCCGTCGTAGAGGGTGTTGCCGGACTGGCCGGTGCCGTCGTCGACCGGCGAGCTGTCACCCCAGATCGCCACCCGGCCGTTGCCGAAGGTGCTGGTGACGAAGAAGGCGCCGGAGTTGCCGGAGCCGCCGGCGTGGTACAGCAGGCCCTTGACGTTCGGGTTGTCGTTCGGCTTGAGGGTGAAGGTGGTGCCGTCCCGCAGGATGCTGCCGGTGACGTTGCCGAACGGGCCGTGCAGCACCGGGTCCGAACTGCTGCTGATCGCCCGGGGGTTGTCGGTGCTGATGTCGAGCAGGTCGACGGAGAAGCCGAACGGGTCGGTGTTGTCCACCCCGTTGTTGGTCAGCAGGTCGTTGATGACGCACGGCGAGTCGCAGCCGTCGTTGTTCCGGTCGCTGTTGTTGTGGTCGGAGATCAGGAACAGGCCGCCGCCGTTCTGCACGAACTTCATAACGGCGGTCTTCTCCGCGCTGCTGAGCTTCACGTTGGGCTCGGTCAGCACGAAGGTGTCGAAGTTGCTCAGGTCCTGCGCGCCGGTGGCGCCGTAGGTGACGGTCTTGCCCGACGGCAGGGTGTTGAGCTGGTAGCCGCCGGCCTTCTGCAGCGCCACGCCCCAGGAGGACAGGGCGCCGGTCCAGTCGGTCTCCGCGTTCGGGCTGGAGTCCTGCCCGAGCGGGTCGGGCTGGCTGGTGCTGATGATCCAGTCGGCGTTTCCGGCCGTCTCGGCCTTGGTGTTGTCGAAGAGCACGCGGTGCGTCGTGGCGGCGGCCGGAGCGGCCGGGGCCGCCTGCGCGCTGCCGGCGGCGATACCGGCGGCGCCCAGGGCGAGCGTGCCCAGGGCGGCAGCCGCGCCGATGAGCACGCGGCTTCGGGGCATACGGGGGTCAGACATCCGTCAACCTCCAGGTGGGGGCGGTCAGTAGGGGACTACGAGAGGGGAAAACACGGACGTGAGGGGTGATTCTGCGCGCGTAGAAGCGGGCGGTGATGTGACCGGGGTTGCCGCCCGGTGAACGCTTCCGGTCGGATCCGGCGGCCGGGTTCCGGGGCCACCGGCGGTTCGGTCACCCGTCCCGTCCCCCGACCCGCCGGGCGGCAACCGCCGGCTCGTGGGGCGGTAAGGGGCCCTCAGCGGGCGGCAAGGGGCGTGCGGGCCGCGCGGAGTACCCGCATGGGCGGCGAACGGTCGCGGGACCGGGACCGGCGGGGCACGATGGGCCGGGAGCGGCATGGATCCGCGGGACCCGGGCAGGCGGCCACGCCGGGTGCCCCGCGCAAACGCCGGACCGGCGTCCGGCGGCGCGCCGCGGGAGCGCCCGCCGGCCCGGCCCCGGTACGAGGAGGAACAGAGCATGCCCATCGCCACCGTGAACCCGGCGACCGGAAAGACCCTGCGGACCTTCGACGAGCTCGGGGCGGACGGCGTCGAGGAGCGTGTCGCCCGCGCGGAGAGCGCTTTCCAGGGCTATCGCCACACCGACTTCGCCACGCGTGCCCGGCTGCTCACCGCCGCCGCCGACCTGCTCGACAAGGAGCGGGACGGGATCGCCCGGGTGATGACCCTTGAGATGGGCAAGACACTGTCCGCCGCCAAGGCCGAGGCCGCCAAGTGCGCCAAGGCGATGCGCTGGTACGCGGCGGCCGGCGAGCGGCTGCTGGCCGACGAGCACCCCGACGAGGCCGATGTCGCCGACAGCGGCGCCCACCGCGCGTACGTCCGCTACCGGCCGCTCGGCGTGGTGCTCGCGGTGATGCCGTGGAACTTCCCGCTCTGGCAGGTGGTCAGGTTCGCCGCGCCCGCGCTGATGGCCGGCAACGTCGGACTGCTCAAGCACGCCTCCAACGTCCCGCAGACTGCGCTGTACCTCGGCGGCCTCTTCCACCGGGCGGGCTTCCCCGAGGGCTGCTTCCAGACCCTGCTGATCGGCTCCGGCGCGATCGAGGCGGTGCTGCGCGACCCCCGGGTGGCCGCCGCGACCCTCACCGGCAGCGAGGGCGCCGGGCGGGCGGTCGCCGCGGTCGCCGGCGGCGAGGTCAAGCCCACCGTGCTGGAACTCGGCGGCAGCGACCCTTTCGTGGTGATGCCGTCCGCCCGCGAGGAGTTGGACCACGCGGTGCACACCGCGGTCACCGCCCGGGTGCAGAACAACGGGCAGTCCTGCATCGCCGCCAAGCGCTTCATCGTGCACGACGACGTCTACGACGAGTTCGCCGGGGCCTTCCGCCGGGCGATGAGCGCGCTGGTGGTCGGCGACCCGCTGGACCACTCCACCGACATCGGCCCGCTGTCCACCGAACAGGGCCGCGCCGACCTGGAGGAACTGGTCGAGGACGCGCTCGCCAAGGGCGCCGAGGCGCTGTGCGGCGCCCGCCGCCCCAAGGCACTGCCCGACGGCTGGTTCTACGAGCCGACGGTACTGACCGGGATCACCGAGGCGATGCGGATCCACCACGAGGAGGCGTTCGGCCCGGTCGCCGCCCTCTACCGGGTGCCGGACCTGGACGCGGCGCTCTCGCTCGCCAACGACACGCCTTTCGGCTTGAGTTCCAACGTCTGGACCCGGGACGTGGCCGAACAGGAGCGTTTCGTACGCGACCTGGCGGCCGGCGGCGTCTACTTCAACGGCATGACCGCCTCGCACCCGGCGCTGCCGTTCGGCGGCGTCAAGCGCTCCGGCTACGGGCGCGAGCTGTCCGGCCACGGCATCCGGGCCTTCTGCAACGTCACCACCGTCTGGTACGGCCGCTGACCGCCGGGGGAGAGCGCTTCCCGGCGGAGTCGCGGACTCAGCAGAACCAGCCATTCTGCACCCACCCATGCCGGTTGATCCGGCCGTAGGCGAAGCCGTACACCCAGGAGCCGTCGACCTCCTCCACCAGGAAGGTCTCGCCCTGGTAGAGCGTGCCCATCCAGGCGCCGACCGGTTCGGTGCGGACGTACAGGTCCTGGGCACAGACGGTCTCCCGGACGCCGACGGTGCCGCCCGCCGCCTCGGCCGGGCCGGCCACGGCCAGTAGCGCGGAGGCGGTCAGCACGGCGCAGACGGCACTGACGGATGCGGTACGCAGCATGGGTCGACTCCCTTGGTCAGGACGGAGCGTGCCGGGAAGGGGCCTGGCGGGAAGGGGCTGGCGGGAAGGGGCTGGCGGGATGGGGTGCGGCGGGGCGGACCCGGGCGGGATCACCAGGAGTTGTATCCGCCGATGCACTCGATCCGCAGGTAGCCCCAGTCGTTGGGCCCGTAGTCGAAGCTGGCGGCCCATCCGTTGTAGACCGGGTGCGAGCCGGGGGTGTGGCCGATCTTGTTGCCGTAGCCGAGCACGCGCTTGAGCCCGGTCGGGCCGCTCGCGCTGTCGTAGTTGGCGTAGAAGCTTGCGCTCTGGCACACCACGACGGCGTGCTCGGGCGGGACGTCGGCCGCGGCGGCGGGGAGCAGCGCGCTGGCCAGCGGAACGGCCAGCACGCAGGCGGCGATGAGCGTACGACGGCGTCGCGTCATGTCACGTCCAGAAGTGAGAGGGGAGCCGGACGGTGCGGAGGTGCCGGAAGCTACGCGCGTCACTGTACGAGTCTGACGCGCCCCTGACAACAGGGGGCCGGGGCGGCGGCGCTCCGACGGCCGGTGGACTTTCCCCCGGACATGCGTCCGCCTTCCCGTGGCGAGCCGTCATCACCCACGGGAAGGCGGACATCCGAGCGGTGTGCGGGCCGGCGGCCGACCCGCACACCACGTCACCGGCCGTCCGGCACGGTCACCTCACCCTCAGGTGACCGTCCAGACGAAACTGGCCGTGTCGCTGGCACCGTGGCCGTTGGCGGCGGTCACGCTCACCGTGCTGGTCCCGGCGGTCCCCGCCGTACCGGAGATGACCCCGGACGGGCTGATGGACAGCCCCGCCGGCAACCCGGTCGCGGTGAAGGTCAGCTGCTGACCCGCGGCCGACGCCTTCGCGGTGACGGGCAGCCGGACCGCCCTGCCGGCCAGGCTGCTCATGCCGTGCGGGTTGTCCACGGTCACCGAGGCGGCGGCGGTGCCCGCCGCGTCAACGGTCTTCGCGGTCATCGCGGTCGCCACGTTCAGCGTCCCGGTCAGCGGCAGGTTGCGCGAGGAGTCACCGACCAGGATCTGGTAACTGCCCGCCGGAGTCGTCCAGTTGTTGCCGCTGGTGTTCCAGTACGCCAGGTCGTGCGCGGTCACCGGGAAGGTCACCTGCGCACTCGCCCCCGGCTGGAGGTCGACCCGCTGGAACCCCTTGAGCTGCTTGGCGGGTTCACCGGTGGACGCCGGGTCACCCACGTACAGCTGCGCGATCTCGGCACCCTCCTTGCTGCCGGTGTTGGTGACGGTCGCGCTCACCGTGGCGTTTCCGCTCCCGTCCAGCGCCCCGACCTGGAGGCCGGAGAAGGAGAACGAGGTGTACGACAGGCCGAACCCGAACGGGAACAGCGGAGTGATGTTCTGCGCGTCGTACCAGCGGTAGCCGACCTTCAGGCCCTCGCTGTACTGCACGTTGGTGCCGTTGCCCGGCCACTGGGCGGTGGTGTGCGCCGGCACGTCGTTCAGGCTGCCCGGGAAGGTGACCGGCAGCTTGCCCGACGGGTTGACGTCGCCGAACAGCAGCGCGGCAAGCGAGTTGCCGACCTCCTGCCCGCCGTACCACTCCTCCAGTACGCCCTTGACCGAGGAGAGCCAGGGCATGGTGACCGCGGAGCCGGTGTTCAGCACCACGATCGTGTTCGGGTTGGCGGCGGCTACCTGCTGGATCAGCTGGTTCTGGTTGTTCGGCAGGTCGATGCTGGTGAGGTCGGTGCCCTCGTCCTCGCCGTAACCCACGCACACGATCGCCACGTTGGCGTTGCGCGCCGCGGTGACGGCCGCGTTGACGTCGGTGCCGTCGTTGTACGTGACGCTGCCCGCCGTGCCCAGCCGGTTCTGCAGCGCGGTCAGCGGCGAGACGGTACCCGAACTCGTCGCCGTGGCACTGCCGCCGCCGACACTGCGGACACCGGCCCCGCCGTCCGGACCGAGCAGCGCGATGGTCTTCGTGGTGCTGGTGGACAGCGGCAGGATGCCGGTGTTCTTCAGCAGCACGCTGCCCTGCTCGGCGACCTGACGGGCCGTCGCCTGGTGGGCGGCGGAGGTCACCACGGCGTTGCGGTCACCGGTCTTGGCGTGGTCGAACAGGCCGAACGCGAACATCTGCGTCAGCACCCGGCTCACCATGGTGTTGAGCGTCGCCTGGCTCACCGTGCCGTTGGCGAGCGCCTGGTTGAGGAAGTCGGCGTAGAAGTAGCCGTTCGGCATCTCGATGGTCATGCCGTTGTTCGCCGAGTCCACCGTGGAGTGCGCGCCGCCCCAGTCACTGGTGACGAAGCCGCCGAACCCGGCCTGCTGGTACAGGGCGTTGTTCAGCAGGTACGCGTTCTGGCAGGCGTACACGCCGTTGACGGTGCTGTAGGCGCACATCACCGACGCCGACGCGCCCTTGCTCACCGCCGCCTGGAAGGCCGGCAGATAGATCTCCTGCAAGGTGCGGTTGTCGACGACGGCGTTGTCCGCCGGGCCGTTGCGGTTGGTCTCCTGGTTGTAGACCGCCACATGCTTGGCCTGCGCCATCACGCCCTGGCTCTGGATGCCCTGGATGCTCGCGGTGGCCATCTGGGCGCTCAGATACGGGTCTTCGCTGTAGGTCTCGAAGGCCCGGCCCCAGCGCGGGTCGCGGACGATGTTCATCGTCGGGCCGAGCGCCACATCGGCGCCCTTCCCCTTGAACTCGGCCCCGGCCACCGTTCCGTAGCTCTTCTGCAGCGCGGTGTCCCACGTCGCCGCGGAGGAGACCGCCGCGGGCAGCTGGGTGACGCCGCCGAGGCCGTCACCGACGCCGCTCGGCCCGTCCTGGAAGCCCATCGCCGGAATGCACAGCGACGGGATCGCGTCCATGTCGCCGATGTACGGCTGGGTGCCGCCGTTGCCGTGCAGCATCTGGATCTTCTGCGCCTGGGTCATCTGCGCCAGCACCTGCGAGACGCGGGTGGCGACCGGCGCGGTCGAGTTCACCCACGGGCAGTTGCCGTCGCCGCCGCCCGGCGGCGGCGTGGTGGTGGTGCCGCCCGGCGTGAGAACGGTGAACTCCCACAGCGAGTAGCCGTACGCGGTGCCCCGGACGGTGCCGTACATCCGTACGTAACGGCCGGTGGCGGTGAAGTCGTGCGTCTCGGTGCCACCCGTTCCCGCGGTCGTGGAGTAGACCGTGGTCCAGTTCTGGCCGTCGCCCGAGGTCTGGACCTGGAACGCCTTGCCGTACGCGGTCTCCCAGTTGAGGGTCACCCCGCAGATCGACTGCGAGGTGCCGAGGTCGACCTGGAGCCACTGGGGGTCGGCGGCGGCGCTGGACCAGCGGGTGCCGGTGTTGCCGTCGAAGGCCGCGGACGCCGGGGTGCCGGCGTTCTCGGTGGACGACGCGGTGGCGGGCTTGCCGACGGCGGCGGTCGTCGTACCGCAGACCGTGGGCGTGGTGCCCGAACCTCCGTACACCTGGAACTCCCACAGGGAGTAGCCGTACGCGGTCGCCCGCGCGGTGCCGTACACCCGCACGTAGCGGCCGGTGCCGGTGACGTTCAGCGTCTGGGTGCCGCCGGTCCCGGTGGTGGTGGAGTAGACGGAGGTCCAGTTCTGCCCGTCGGCCGAGGTCTGGATCTGGAAGGCCGTCGCGTAGGCCGCCTCCCAGGTCAGCACGACCTCGGAGATCGACTGGCTGGAGCCGAGGTCGACCTGGACCCACTGCGGGTCGCTGAAGGCACTCGACCAGCGGGTGCCCGGGTCACCGTCCACCGCCGCCGAGGCCGGGGTGCCGGCGTTCTCGGCGGAGGAGGCGGTGGCGGGCTTGCCCTGCGAGAGCAGTACCGGATCGGCGGCGCCGGCCAGGTGCGGTGTGGCGACCAGGGCGAGCGCCGCGACCAGCACGAAACCGACGAGCGCGGCGACCCGGGACCGGTTGGCGGTGGTGTGCCGCCTTCTGCGGGCGGCGCTCCGTTCCCTGAGCCGTGGAGGGACGAGCCACGAATGCAGCATCTTCGAGTTCGCCTTTCTACTGCGACACGCGCACGTAGTCGACCAGCATCCGCTGCGGGAAGACCGTGGTGGCGTCCGGAGCGCCGGGCCAGTCACCGCCGACCGCGTTGTTCAGGATGATGTAGAACGGGTGGTCGTACACCCACGGGCCCCTCGTCGACTCCACCGTCGCCTTGTCCGCGGTGAAGAACGCGTGGCCGTCCACCGAGAACGTCATGTGGCTGGAGTCCCAGTCCACCGCGTAGGTGTGGAAGTCGTTCGCGAAGTCGCCTCCGGCGAGGGTGTACGGCGATCCGTAGCCGTTGCCGCCGTTGTACGCCGGGGCGTGGAGGGTGGAGTACACCGCGTCGGGGACCTTGCCGACGTGCTCCATGATGTCGATCTCACCGGAGTTGGGCCACGGCGTACCGGTCTTGAAGTTCGAGCCCAGCATCCAGAAGGCGGGCCACAGACCCTGCGTTCCGCTCACCTTGATCCGCGCCTCGACGTGGCCGTAGGTGAAGTTGAAGTGGTCCGAGGTGTTGATCCGGCCCGAGGTGTACTGGCCGTTGGCTTCCTTCCTGGCCTCGATGACCAGGTTGCCGTTGCCGTCCATGGTGGTGTTGTCACCGTTGGTGTAGGTCTCCAGCTCGCCGTTCTGGCCGGCGCCGGTGTCCTGGGTCCACTTGCCGGTGTCCGGCTTGGTACCGGCCGCGCCGTTGAACTCGTCGCTCCACACCAGGTGTTCGGGGTTGCCCGGGTTCGGCGGCAGGGCGGGCGGCGCGGTGGGGTTGCCGCCGGTGCCGTAGACGTCGAAGGTCCACAGCGAGTAGCCGTAGCCGTTGCTGCGGGCGGTGCCGTACATCCGCACGTAGCGGCCGTTGCCGTCCACCGTCAGGGTCTCCTTGAAGCCCTTGCCGGTGGTGGTGGAGTAGACGCTCGTCCAGTTGGTGTTGTCGGGCGAGGTCTGGATCTGGTATGCCACGGCGTAGGCCGGGTCCCACTGGAGGACGACCTTGGTGATGTGCGCGGTCGCGCCGAGGTCCACCGAGATCCAGCCCGGGTCCACCCAGCCGTTGGAGTCACTGGTGGCCCAGCGGGTCGCCGGGTCCTCGTCGAACGCCTTGGCCGGGGTGCAGCCGACGCAGCTGTTGGCGTCCTGGAAGGTCGAGGCGGTGGCGGGCTTGTTGTACGACAGCAGGGTCTCGCCGCCTGCGGGCGGCGGGGTGGTGGTGCCCCCGGTACCGCCGCCGGTGGTGGTACCGCCGTTGCCGCCGGTGAAGACCTGGAACTCCCACAGCGAGTAGCCGTACTGGGTGGCGCGCTGGGTGCCGTACACCCGGATGTAGCGGCCGGTGCCGGTCAGCGTGATCAGCTCGGTGCCGCCGGGGCCGGTGGTGGTCGAGTACGCCGTCGTCCAGTTCTGGCCGTCGGCGGAGACCTGGACCTGGTACGCCTTCGCGTACGCGGCCTCCCAGACCAGGTTCACCCCGCAGATGTTCTGCGAGGAGCCGAGGTCGACCTGGACCCACTGCGGGTCGGCGGCGGCGCTGGACCAGCGGGTGCCGTTGTCGCCGTCGACCGCGGACGAGGCCGGGGTGCCGGCGTTCTCGGTGGAGGACGCGGTGGCGGGCTTGTTCAGCGCGGCGTTGGCGGTGGAGCAGGCCGCGGTGCCGGTGCCGGTCGAGCCGTACACCTGGAACTCCCAGAGGGACACGCCCCATTGGGTGGCGCGCTGGGTCGTGTAGATACGGACATAACGCCCGGAACCGTTTACGGTGAGGTTCTCGGTGCCGCCGGCGCCGGTCGTCGTGGAGTACGCCGTCGTCCAGTTCTGGCCGTCACCGGAGGTCTGGATCTGGTACGCCTTCGCGTACGCGGCCTCCCAGCTGAGGGTCACCTGGGTGATCGTGGAGGTGGCGCCGAGGTCGACCTGGAGCCACTGGGGGTCGGCCGCGGCGCTGGACCAGCGGGTGCCGTTGTCGCCGTCCACCGCCGACGAGGCGGGCGTGCCGGCGTTCTCGGTGGAGGAGGCGGTGGCCGTCTTGCCCTGGGAGAGCGGCGTGCCCGCCGCGCGGGCCGGGGTCTGCAGGGCCACCAGGGCGATGGTGGCGATCAGCGCCGCTACGCAGGCGAGGATCAGCGGTCGGGGGTGTCTGAGGGACAGGCGTGGGGGGATGCCAGTCACGGCGTCTCCTGGGTGTCGTCGCCGATTGAGAGAGCGCTCTCTGGATGGTGCGATGATTACGGCGCTGTTGCTGACACGTCAAGAAAGTGAACAGGATTCGCATCATTGATTCACCGGGTGGTGCCGGCGCTGTCGACAACCGAAGAATGCACGAACGCTTTGGGTGGGTAAGTGAGTTATGGTATTGGCTGCTGTATGCAAGAGCTTGACGCTTGTCCGAGGGGCGGACGCGAGCGGGCGGGACGGGCGGGTGCCGCGCGAAGCGGCGCGCGTCGGACCCGGGGGTGCAGACCGGCGGCGAGCATGTCCACCAGGACCTGTCCGCCCGCCGGCTGCGGCGTGGCGAACTCCTCGTAGCGCGGCGGACGGTCGAACGAGCGGATGGCGGCGGCGTGCATGGCGACCCCTTCGGCACGGCGGACCGGCCCGGACGGCTCGACCACCAGCATTGGTACGTGGCACCAACTAAATTAGTTGGTGCCACGTACCAACGGCACGTACGATCAGGGCATGCCCCAGCACCCAGCGTCCGCCGCCCACTCGGCCGCGCGGCGCCCGGACGCCACCGAAGAGGGGACGCCGCGCGTGCCGGGCGCCGGGGAGCGGGCGCCGGCGCCCGACCCGGCGCCGCCCCCCGACCTGGGGATCGTCGACAGCCTGGCCCGGCTGTCGTTCCTGGTGCAGGCCGTACTGGGCGGTGTCGCCGCGGACCACGGACTGTCGGTCGTCCAGCTCCGCCTGCTCGGCGCGCTGCGCGACCGCGAGCCCGGGATGCGGGAACTCGCCCGGCATCTGGGACTCGACAAGTCCAGCATGACCGGGCTGGTCACCCGGGCCGAGCGCCGCGGCCTGGTCCGCCGCGCCCCCGCGCCCCACGACGGACGTGTCGCACGGGTGTCGCTGACCGAGCAGGGAAGTGAACTGGCCCGCGCGGGCGCGGCGGACGCCGGCCGGCGGATCCAGGAGCTCACCGCGCACCTCGGCGAGGCGCGGCGCTCCCAGCTGTCCCGGCTGGCCAGTGCGCTGGTGGCCGGGCACACCCCGGTCTAACCTGCCGGATCCCGCTCCTCGACCGCCTCGGCCGGCGCCGCGGCGATGCTCCCGCGGTGCTCCGGCCGGCTCCCGGCGCCGAGTACCGCAAACCGTGGGAGCGCTTTCAAGGCGTCGGGGCGTCGTGGCGTCACGCGGTACATGACGGTGCCGTGGGCGGGCACGGCCGCGCCGATCGGGCCGCCCGTCGTGGTGGCGGCACCGGACCAGAGGTCCTTGAGGGTGTACGAGTCGGCGTCGCCGAGGCCGGTGTCCCGCGCGGTGGTGGCCACGGTCGCGGTGGCCGAGGTCTCGTTGGTGAGGGTCACCGCGCGGCTGCCGTCGGCGAGCGGCTTGGACATGACGACCAGTCCGCCGGCGGCGGACACGACGGTGCCCTGCCTGCCCAGCGGGTCCTGGTCGACCGCGATCACGTCGGTGTTCTTCAGGATCGCCAGCGTCGCGGCGCTCGCGCCGCGCAGGTCGCTGCCGATCAGCAGCGGTGCGGCCATCTGCGACCAGAGGCTGAAGTGGGTGCGGTACTCGGTGTCGGTCATACCGCCGTTGCCGACCTCCAGCATGTCCGGGTCGTTCCAGGCGCCGGGCCCGGCGTAGGGGGCGAGCGGCTGGTTCTGGTGGACGATGCCGATCATGCTCGACCAGGAGTCGGCGATGTCGTACGTGGTACGCCAGGAGTTGCCGACCGCCGGCGCCCAGTCCCACGGCTGGGCGGTGCCCCACTCGCAGACGCTGAAGAGGATCGGGCGGCCGGTGGCTTCCAGGGCGTCGCCCATCGCCCGGTAGCGGGCGCGGGCGTCGGTGCCGGTGTTGTTGCAGTTGTCGTACTTCAGATAGTCCACACCCCAGGACGCCCACAGGTCCGCGTCCCGCTGCTCGTGGCCGAGACCGCCGGGGAAGCCGTGGCCGTCGCAGGTCTTGGTGCCGGCGCTGGAGTACAGGCCGAACTTCAGGCCCTTGGCGTGGACGTGGTCGGCGACGGCCCTGATGCCGTGCGGGAAGCGGACCGGGTCCGGCACCAGGTCGCCCCGCGCGTCGCGGGTGGGCAGCGCCCAGCAGTCGTCGATGTTGACGTAGGTGTAGCCGGCCGCCTTGAGGCCCTGGGTGACGAAGAGGTCGGCGATGTTCTCGACCATCGACTCGTCGAACTCCGCGCGGCAGTGCGTGGAGTTCCAGTTGTTGAAGCCCATCTGCGGGGTACGGGCCAGGCCGTTGTCGAGCGCGGCGGCCGGTCGTGCGCCGGCCAGCACGGCGCCTCCGGCGAGGCCGCAGGCCGCCAGCGCGGCGGAGGCGAGCGAGGCGGTCGCGGCGGTCAGCCGGCGGCGGAGCGCCGGGCGGGCTCCGCGCCGGCGGGCGGCCCCGCCGCCGAGCCCGGCGCCGGACCCGCCGGCCGGCTCCGCGCGACCGGGCCCTGCGGCCGGCCCGGGGGAGGAACCGGGGACGGGTCCTACGGCCCCGGGCTGACGGCGGCGGTGCGGCGGCATGTGCGACTCCGATGGGTGGGCGCGGCGCGCGGCCCGAGCGGGCGGCACGGCGGCGGACGGGCGACGGCGGCGGACGGAAGCGGCAGGCGATGGGCGGCGGACGGCCGGGGTCGTACGGCCCAGACGGACGGGCGGGGACGTAACCGGTGACGTAACCGGTGACGGTGTACGGGCGTACGGGTGCGGCCGGACGGCGGGCAGCCGGGGGCGGACGGGGCGGCAAGGGGCGGACGGGAGAAAGCCCATCACACAGTCGGGCGGCGGGCACGTCGGCGCGGTGCCCGGGAGTGAATGGGGGAACCCGCCAGGACGCGCCGCGCCACCGCCTCTTCCCGTGCGCGTCGACTCTAGGCTGTGCGCAGCGTGGTGCGGGAGTGAACAGTGTGGCGCCGGCGGGTGTGGGTCGCCGCGGGCGGTGTGCCGCGGCCCGCTGTGCGCCGGAGCGGGCCGGATCGCCGAGAACGGGAAAGGGCATGAGATGCCCGACGTACCAGAACCCATGGTCAAGCTGGTCCGGTGGAGCACCGAACCGGCCGCCGTCCAAATCCTGCGGTCCACCGCGGCCGCTGTCATCGCCTACCAGGTGGCGGTCTGGCTCACCCCGCAGCCGGCCCCGCTGACCGCGCCGCTGACCGCCCTGCTGGTGGTCCAGGTGACGCTCTACTCCACCCTCACCACCGGCATCCGCCGGGTGAACTCGGTGGTGGTCGGGGTGCTGATCGCCATCGGCTTCAGTGCGCTGGTCGGCCTGAGCTGGTGGAGCCTGGGCCTGACCATCTTCACCGCGCTGCTGGTCGGCCGGGTGGTACGGGTCGGCGAGTTCGTGGTGGAGGTGGCGATCAGCGCGATGCTGGTGCTCGGCGTCGGCCAGGTGGCCCACACCGCGTGGGACCGGGTGGACGAGACGCTGATCGGCGCCGCCGTCGGGCTGCTGTTCAACCTGCTGTTCGCACCGCCGGTGTGGGTCCAGTCGGCCGGCGGCTCGATCGACTCGCTGGCCCGCCGGATGGCCCGGCTGTTCCGGGACATGGCCGGTGAGGTCGGCGGGCACCTGACGGTGGCGGAGGCGGCGGACCGGCTGCACGAGGCGCGCCGGGTGGACCACGCCATCGTCGAGGTCGACGCCTCGCTGCGGCAGGCCGAGGACAGCCTGCGCTGGAACCCGCGGGTCCGCGAGGGCCTGCTCTCCCGGATCGTGCTGCGCACCGGACTCGACACCCTGGAGATCTGCGCGGTGGTGATGCGGGTGCTCTCCCGTACGCTCACCGACCTCGCCAAGCACCGGACCGAGGAGGAGCTCTTCCCGGACGAGGTGGCGGCGGAGCTGGAGAACCTGCTCGGCCATGTGGCCGACGCGATCCAGAGCTTCGCCGAGCTGATCACCACTCAGGTGGCGGCCAACGCCGAGGAGGCGGAGAAGCGGCTGGCCAGCGCGCTGACCGAGAGCGCGGCCAGCCGGAACCGCACCGCCGACCTGCTGCTGGCCGGTGTCCAGCGGCACCCCCGGCAGTGGCAGCTGCACGGGGCGCTGCTGGCCGAGGTGGACCGGATCCTGGACGAGCTGACGGTGGAGAAGCGGTCCGAGCGCCTGGTGGAGGAGCTGGACCGCTACGGCGGCGAGATGAACGACCGCCACCCCCGGCTCCAGATGCTCAGGCGCCGGCTGACCGGCAGCCGGGTCTACCGGCGTGCCGCGCCCCCGGTCCGGGACGCCTTCCGGTAGACCCGCGCCCGCCCCCGCCCCCGCCGGGCCGCCACCCGGTGCTCCGCCCGCACCACCGGCTCAGGTGATCCGGCGCCGGCCCAGCGCCGGCCCGGCCACGCACCCGGCCACGCACCCGGCCCCGGCACCCGGCCCCGGCACCCGGTACCGGCACCCGGCACCCGGCACCCCGTGCCGGGCCGCCGCCCGTTTTCCGCCACTGCGCGCAGAACGCGCCGGTCGAGCCGCCCGACGCCGCGACTTCCCTTGCCGGGACATGAATCGTTGCCTTCCGAGGCGTAGACGGCGCCGTAGCCCGTCTGTAACACTCTGCCAACACGCGCGCAAATTATGAGCAGAACAGCGATGGATCCGTATGGGAAGAGCGCAACTTCATCTGCTCAACCCGCACGTTCCAGATTGTCGAGCAGTTCGTCTCCTGATCATCCGGACCACGACATAGAGGGACGCTATGAGATTGAAGCGCTCCGCACCGAAGCTGACCGCGGGGGTGATCGCGGCCAGTCTGCTGTTCCTCGGCGTTCAGGCCGTGCCCGCGATAGCCGCGGGGGGATCGGACCTGGCAACCGACAAGGCGGTTTCGGCCAGTAGCACGGACGGCGGCAACACCGCCGCCCACCTCAACGACGGCAACCAGAGCTCCTACTGGCAGAGCTCGGGCAGCAGCCTCCCGCAGTGGGCCCAGGTGGACCTGGGCAAGACCACCCGCATCGACCAGGTGCAGCTCAAGGTGCCGGCCGCGTGGAGTGCCCGTTCCGAGACCCTCTCGCTCCAGGCGAGCGCGGACGGAACGAGCTTCGAAACCCTGACCAGTTCGGCGACGTACTTCTTCAAGCCGGCGTCGGGCAACACGGTCAAGATCTCCTTCCCGGCGACCCAGGCCCGGTTCGTACGGGCCAACGTGACGGCCAACTCCGCCGCGAAGGCCGCCCAGCTGTCCGAGCTGACCGTCCAGGCCGCCGCCGCCTCGACCGTCAACCTCGCCGCGAACCGCCCGACCCTGGACTCCGGCCACGCCGACGTCTACACCTCGGGCAACACGGTCGACGGCAACGCCAACACCTACTGGGAGAGCACCAACAACGCCTTCCCGCAGACCCTCCGGGTGGACCTCGGCAGCGCCGTGCCGGTCAACCAGGTGGTGCTGAAGCTGCCGCCGGCCACCGCGTGGGCGACCCGCACGCAGACCCTTTCCGTCCAGGGCAGCACCGACGGGAACAACTTCACCACCATCGTCGCGTCGGCGGGCTACGTCTTCGACCCGTCCTCCGCGAACACCGTGACCATCCCCTTCAACACCGTCACGACCCGCTACGTGCGGCTCAACATCACCGGGAACACGGGCTGGCCGGCCGGCCAGATCTCCGAGTTCGAGGTGTACGGGCCGACCACCGGTGACGTCACCGCGCCGAGCGCGCCGGCCAACCTGGCCTACACGCAGCCGGCTTCCGGCCAGATCAAGCTGACCTGGAGCGCGGCGACCGACGACACGGCCGTCACCGGCTACGACATCTACGCCAACGGCACCCTGCGCACCTCGGTCGCCGGCAACGTGCTGACGTACACCGACAGCCAGCCGGACACCGCGACGGTCACCTACACCGTCAAGGCGAAGGACGCGGCAGGCAACCAGTCGGCGGCCAGCAACAGCGTGACCCGCACCGGTGCCTCCGGTGACACGCAGGCGCCGACCGCGCCGACCGGTCTGGCCTACACCCTGCCGGCCTCCGGTCAGATCAAGCTGACCTGGAACGCGGCGAGCGACAACACGGCGGTCACCGGCTACGAGGTGTTCGCCAACGGCGCGCTGCGCACCACCGTCGCCGGCAACGTGCTGACGTACACCGACAGCCAGCCGGACACCGCGACCGTCTCCTACTTCGTCCGGGCCAAGGACGCGGCGGGCAACGAGTCGGGCAACAGCAACACGGTGACCCGCAACGGCAGCACGCCGCCCACCGGGGGCACCAACCAGGCGGTCGGCAAGCCGATCACCGCCTCCTCCACGGTGCTGCAGTTCGTCGCGGCCAACGCCGACGACGACGACGTGACCACCTACTGGGAGGGCACCGGCACCAGCACGCTGACCGTCCAGCTGGGTGCCAACGTGGACACCAGCTCCATCGTGGTCAAGCTCAACCCGAGCAGCGCCTGGGGCCCCCGTACCCAGACCATCGCGGTCGACGGCCGGGAGCAGAGCGCCGGCACCTTCACCCAGCTGTCGCCGGCCACCCAGTACAGCTTCGACCCGGCCACCGGCAACTCGGTCACCATCCCGGTCTCCGGCCGGGTCGCCGACGTGCGGCTGACGTTCAGCAACAACTCCGGTGCGGGCGGCGGCCAGGCGGCCGAGGTCCAGGTCATCGGTGTGCCCGGACCCAACCCGGACCTGACGGTCAGCGCGCTGACGGCGTCCCCCGCGTCGCCGGTCGAGACCGACCCGATCACGCTCAACGCGACGGTGAAGAACATCGGCACCAACGCGGCGGCGGCCACCAGCGTCAACTTCTACCTCGGCACCGTCAAGGTGGGCAGCGCCAACGTCGCGGCCCTCGCCGCCGGCGCCACCGCGACCGCCTCGCTGAACATCGGCGCCAAGGACGCGGCGACGTACCAGCTGACGGCCAAGGTCGACGAGGCCAACGCGGTCGTCGAGCAGAACGAGACCAACAACAGCTACACCAACCCCACCGGCCTGGTGGTCCGTCCGGTCGACACCTCCGACCTGGTGCCGGTGACGGCCTGGTCGCCGGGCAACCCGTCGGCGGGCAACACCGTCACCTTCACGGTGGCGGTCAAGAACCAGGGCACCGTCGCCTCGGCGGCCGGCGCCCACGGCATCACGCTGTCGGTGCTCGACGCCACAAGCGGCAGCGTCGTCAAGACGCTGACCGGCACCTACACCGGAACCCTCGCGCCCGGAGCCACCAGCGCCCCGGTCGGCCTGGGCAGCTGGACCGCGGTGAACGGCAAGTACACCGTCCGCACGGTCGTCGCGGTCGACACCAACGAGGTGTCCACCAAGCAGGCCAACAACACGGGCAACCAGTCCTTCTTCGTGGGCCGTGGGGCGAACTTCCCCTACGACACCTACGAGGCCGAGGACGGCGTGCTCGGCGGCGGAGCGACCGTGCTCGGCCCGAACCGCACCATCGGCGACCCCGCCGGTGAGGCGTCCGGCCGCAAGGCCGTGCACCTGGCGGCCAACGGCGCGTCCGTGTCCTTCACCACCCGCGCCAGCACCAACACGCTGGTCACCCGCTTCAACATCCCGGACGGCACCGACTCGACGCTGAACGTATACGTCGACGGTACGTTCCTGAAGGCGATCAGCCTCACCCCGAAGTACGAGTGGCTGTACGGCGACGAGACCAGCCCGGGAAACTCGGCCGGATCCGGCGCCCCCCGCCACATCTACGACGAGGCCAACGTGCTGCTCGGCACCACCGTCCCGGCCGGCCACACCATCAAGCTGGAGAAGGACGCGGCCAACACCGCGGCCTACTACAACATCGACTACGTCAACCTGGAGCAGGCGACCGCGATCGCCAACCCGGACCCGACCAAGTACGTGGTCCCGGCCGGGTTCACCCAGCAGGACGTGCAGAACGCGCTGGACACCGCGCGGCAGGACACCACCAAGCTCGGGGTCTACCTGCCCGCCGGTGACTACCAGACGGCCAACAAGTTCACCGTTTACGGGCGGGCGCTCAAGGTGGTCGGCGCCGGTCCCTGGTTCACCCGGTTCTACACCCCGCAGACCCAGGAGAACACCGACGGCGGCTTCTCGCTGCAGTCCGGCTCCGGCGGCTCCTCCTTCACCGGATTCGGCTTCTTCGGTAACTACACCAGCCGTATCGACGGTCCCGGCAAGGTGTTCGACATCACCGGCATCGGGAACCTCACGATCGACAACCTGTGGGTCGAGCACACCATCTGCGGAGTCTGGGGCACCAACGTCGACAACTCGACGTTCACCAACCTCCGCATCCGCGACACCTTCGCCGACGGCCTGAACCTGACCAACGGCAGCAGCGGCAACCTGATCAGCAACGACGAGGCCAAGACCACCGGTGACGACAGCTTCGCGCTGTTCCCCGCCACGGACCACACCTCGGAGCAGGAAGTCAACAACACCTTCCAGAACCTGTCGGTGCAGACCACGTGGCGTGCCGCGGGTCTGGCGGTGTACGGCGGCGGAGGCAACACCTTCAGCAACCTGTACATCGCGGACACGCTGACGTACTCGGGCATCACCATCGGCTCGCTGGCGTTCGGCGGCATCCCGGCGAACGGCTTTGACGCCACCCCGCAGACCACGTTCAACAACATCTCGCTGGTCCGCGACGGCGGTCACTTCTGGGGCGGCCAGACGTTCCCCGGCCTGTGGGTCTACTCCGCGGAGTTCAAGCTCCAGGGCCTGCGGATCAGCAACGTCGACATCAGCGACCCGACCTACTCCGGGATCATGTTCCAGACCAAGTGGAACGGCGGCAGTTCGCTCAACCCGATCCAGGACACGGTCTTCACCAACATCAACATCAGCGGCGCCCACAAGAGCGGTGACGCCTACGACGCCAAGTCCGGCTTCGGTGTCTGGGCCAACCCGCAGCCCGAGGCGGGCCAGGGGCCGGCCGTCGGTGCCGTGACCTTCAACGGACTGCACGAGAGCGACAACGCGGTGGACATCCAGAACACCACACCCAACTTCACCATCAGCGTCAACAACTGAGGCGCGATCGCCGGCACATGACCGCGCGGAAGTGAACACAGAAATGCGCAGTGCCTGAGGTGCGCCCGCGTTCGATTGCTGAACGCGGGCGCACCCCGTGCGTTACAGGGGAAACAACAGAACATCACAGAACAACGCGGCGGCGGGTGCGTTCAGTTGCCGAACGCGGGGTCTTGACTCGGTATTGGTCTAGTCCTACCGTCGCCTCGGGCGACCTCAGTCACGTCGTCGTCCCCCGTTCATTCATCTGAATGCGACGGGCAAGGCTGCCCGCAACCGGAAGGCCCCTCCCCCCATGAGAAAACCGCGTCTCCGGCTCAAGGCGCTCGGCGCCCTCATTGCCGCCCCGACGCTGGCCGCCGGCGTCCTGCTGGCCGCCGGCGGCAACGCGCACGCCGCCGCCAACCCCGGCCCCGGCTTCCCGGCCCACTACTCGGCGCCCTACGCCGAGGTGTGGAACTCCCCGTCGGCGCTGGCCACGGTCAAGAACGCCACCGGGCTGAAGTACTTCACCCTCGCCTTCGTCATCGACGGCGGCGGCTGCAACGCCACCTTCAACGGTGACACCTCGATCACCGACTCCGGCTGGACGTCGGCGATCAACAGCCTGCGGTCCGGCGGCGGCGACGTCATCGCCTCGTTCGGCGGCGCCTCCGGCACGGAGATCGGCATCTCCTGTACGTCCGTCTCGGCGCTGGAGACCCAGTACAAGCGGGTCATCGACGGGCTGAACCTGACCCGGCTGGACTTCGACATCGAGGGCAGCGCGCTCAACAACACCACCGCCAACGACCGCCGCAACCAGGCGCTGGCCGACCTGCAGCAGCAGTACGCGGCGGCCGGCAAGCGGCTCGACGTCGACTACACCCTGCCGGTCGACCCGAGCGGCCTGGAGTCCAACTCGCTCAGCCTCCTGAACAACGCCAAGAGCCACGGGCTGAACGTGAACCTCGTCAACATCATGACGATGGACTACGGCTCGGCGATGGACATGGGCAACGCCGCCATCAGCGCCGCCCAGGGCCTGCACACCCAGCTCGGCCAGATCTGGAACACCAAGACCTCGGCGCAGCTGTGGGCGATGGAGGGCAACACGCCGATGATCGGCGTGAACGACACCTCCAGCGAGGTGTTCTCCACCTCCGACGCCACGGACCTGACGAACTTCGCCAAGACCAACGGCATCCAGGAGCTCTCCTTCTGGTCGCTCGGCCGGGACAAGGCCTGCGCCAGCAACGGCGGTTCGGCGCAGGACTCGTGCAGCGGCACCTCGCAGTCGCAGTACCAGTTCTCCAGCATCACCAACGGCATCACCGGCGGCACCACCACCCCGCCGCCCGCGCCGAGCGGCGCCACCGGCCCGATCCACTCCGGTTACGCCGACAAGTGCGTGGACGTCGCCGCGGCGGGCACCGCCAACGGCACGGCCATCCAGCTGTACGACTGCAACGGCACCACCGCGCAGAACTGGACGGTGGTCTCCGACGGTTCGCTGCAGGCGCTCGGCAAGTGCCTGGACGTGACCGCGGCGGGCACCGCCAACGGCACCACGATCCAGCTGTACGACTGCAACGGGACCGGTGCCCAGAAGTGGCACAAGTCCGGCAGCACGCTGATCAACGACGCCTCCGGCCGTTGCCTGGACGCGACCGGGCCCAGCTCGGCCAACGGCACCCGGCTGCAGATCTGGGACTGCTTCGGCAGCACCAACCAGCAGTGGACGCTGCCGTCCTGACGGTCGGCTGACACCGGAGGCCGGCGGCGGCCGGACCTACGAACCGGTCCCGGGCCGGGAGTTCGCACCCGCCCGGGACCGGTGCTTTCCGGGGTGTCCGGCGCCCGCGCCGAGCGCGAGCAGCCGGCGTCGGCTGAGCTCGGCCGGGTGTGCGGGGGAAGCGGTGGAGGGGGTGGTGGACCGGGGAGAATGCCGGCATCAGGCCGCCCGCCGGACCGCACCGGCCCGGACGCGGCGGCACCGCAACGCCTGCCAAGGAGCTCCATGAACAGCGCGGAACTTCTCACCGACGCCTTCGGCCGGATCCGGGAGGAGGTGCACGGCGCCGTCGAGGGGCTGACCGCCGGTGAACTCGCCGAGCGCGTCGACCCCGACGCCAACTCGATCGGCTGGCTGGTCTGGCACCTCACCCGGATCCAGGACGACCACGTCGCCGAGGTGGCCGGCCACGACCAGGTGTGGACCTCGCAGGGCTGGTCCGACCGCTTCGCCCTGCCCTTCCCCGCCGCGTCCACCGGATTCGGCCACGGGTCGGACGACGTCGCCGCGGTCCGGGTCGGGCCGGACCTGCTCACCGGCTACTACGACGCCGTCCACGACCGCACCCTCGGCTATGTGGCCGAGCTGGCCGAAGCGGACCTGGACCGGATCGTCGACAAGCGCTGGAACCCGCCGGTGACCCTCGGTGTCCGCCTGATCAGCGTGATCGGCGACGACCTCCAGCACGTCGGCCAGGCCGCCTTCGTCCGCGGCCTGCTGCTGCGCCGCCGCTGACCTGGCGGCACCGGCCCGGCGGCACCGGCCCGGCGGAGGCGGCCCGGCGGAGGCGGCCCGGCGGAGGCGCGCCGCCGCTGAGCCGGTGGCGCCGGCGCGGCGGACTCCCCACGGCACCCCTGGAGCGAGATGAAGGGCGCGCGGCCCCGGCCGCGCGCCCTTCGTGCCTCCGTGCCCGGACTGCGGCGGGCGGATCCGCGATGTTAGAGTTACTTAACCTAAGTTAAGTAACTCTCCTCCTGGTGGTGTGACCCGTCCCATGGCGACCGACGACGCGACACGAATACCGCGGCGGACACCGCGTATCGACGCGGACCATCCGCACTACAAGTGGGTGGCACTGTCCAACACGACACTGGGCATGCTGATCGCCACGATCAACTCCTCCATCGTGCTGATCTCGCTGCCCGCGATCTTCACCGGCATCCGGCTCGACCCGCTGCAGCCCGGCAACGTCAGCTACCTGCTGTGGATGCTGATGGGCTACATGCTCGTCACCGCCGTCCTGGTGGTCACCCTCGGCCGCCTCGGCGACATCCTCGGCCGGGTCAAGATCTACAACTCCGGCTTCCTGATCTTCACGATCACCTCGGTGATCCTGTCCGTCGACCCGATGCACGGCGGCGGCGGCGCGCTGTGGCTGATCGGCTGGCGCGTCGCCCAGGCCGTCGGCGGCTCCATGCTGATGGCCAACTCGGCGGCGATCATCACCGACGCGTTCCCGGCCCGCCAGCGCGGCATGGCCCTGGGCGTCAACATGGTGGCCGGCATCGCCGGCTCCTTCATCGGCCTGGTCCTCGGCGGCCTGCTCGCCGAGTGGAACTGGCGCTCCATCTTCTGGGTCCACGTGCCCATCGGCCTGATCGGCACCGTCTGGGCCTACCGCTCGCTGCACGACACCGGCGTCCGCCGGCCGGCCAGGATGGACTGGTGGGGCAACATCACCTTCGCCGTCGGCCTCACCGCGCTGCTGGCCGGCATCACCTACGGCATCCAGCCCTACGGCGGCCACACCATGGGGTGGACCAACCCCTGGGTGCTGGCCGGGCTGATCGGCGGCGCCGCCACGCTCGTTGTGTTCTGTGTGGTCGAGTCCAAGGTCGCCGAGCCGATGTTCCCGCTCCAGCTGTTCCGCAGCAGGACCTTCGCCGGCGGCAACGCGGCCACCCTGCTGGGCTCGATCGCCCGCGGCGGCCTGCAGTTCATGCTGATCATCTGGCTCCAGGGCATCTGGCTGCCGCTGCACGGCTACAACTACGACGACACCCCGCTGTGGGCGGGCATCTACCTGCTGCCGCTGACCATCGGCTTCCTCGCCGCCGGCCCGATCGCCGGCTACCTCTCCGACCGGTACGGGGCCCGGCTGTTCGCCGCCGCCGGCTTCGTGGTGATGGCCGCGTCCTTCGGCGGCCTGCTGCTGCTGCCCACCGACTTCAACTACTGGGTCTTCGCGGTGGTGATCTGCCTCAACGGCCTCGGCGGCGGCCTGTTCGCCGCGCCCAACACCTCGATCATCATGGCGAGCGTGCCGGCCGAGGCCCGGGGCGCCGCCTCCGGCATGCGGGCCACCTTCCAGAACGCCGGCATGGTGCTCTCCATCGGCGTGTTCTTCTCGCTGATGGTGGCCGGCCTGGCCCGCTCACTGCCCAACACGCTCAGCACCGGCCTCATGGCGCAGGGCGTACCCGCGGCCAACGCCCACCAGGTCGCCACGCTGCCACCGGTCGGTACCCTGTTCGCGGCGTTCCTGGGCTACAACCCGATCCAGCAGCTGCTCGGCCCCGACCTGCTCGACAAGCTGCCGACCGCCGACGCGCACACCCTCACCGGCCGGGAGTTCTTCCCGCACCTGATCTCCGGGCCCTTCCACGACGGCCTTGTGGTGGTGTTCGGCCTGGCGATCGTGATGTCCTTGGTCGCGGCAGGCGCGTCCTTGATCCGCAGCCGCCCCGACCGCGGGACGACGACGGGTACGGGTACGGCCACCGGTCCGGCGGCGGCCGGCATCCCGGTCACCGGCACCGCCGGCGCGGCGACCACGCCGGCCGGCAGCACCGCCGCCGAGAACTGACCGCGGCACGCGGCGCAGCACAGCACGGCGCAGCACGGCACAGCACAGCACAGCACAGCACCAGGGAGGCGCCCCGTCATGACCGCCGAGGCCGACGGCCACGGGACGCCTTCCGCCGCGCCGCCACCGCCCCCCGCCGACCCCGCCGCCGGCTCCCTCCCCGCCGACGGCCCGGCCCCCTCGTCGCGCGACGTGGCCCGGCTGCGGCTGCTCATCGCCCGGCTGTACCGGCAGATGGCCCAGGCGTCCGGCGGCGACCTCAACCTCACCTTCGCCCAGCTCTCCGCGCTCGCCAGGATCGAGGAGCACGGCCCGCTGCGGCTCGGCGAGCTGGCCGCGTACGAGCAGGTCGCGGCGCCCTCGCTGACCCGAACCGTCCACCCGCTGGCCGCCGCCGGGCTGATCCGCAAGGACCCCGACCCCTCCGACGGCCGTTCCTGGCTGGTCAGCATCGCCCCGGCCGGCACCGACCTGCTGGTACGGATCCGCCGTGAGCGCTCCGAACTGCTCAGCCGCCGGATGTCCCGGCTCACCCCCGACCAGAGCCGCACCCTGCGGGCCGCGCTGCCGGTACTGGAGCAGCTGCTCACCGAGCCCGGCCCGCGGGAGGGGGAGCCGGCCCCCTGAGGCGCCCGCTCAGCGCGCCGGCCGCCGCGTCCCCGGCTCCAGCGGCGGCGCGGAGAACCCGCAGTGGGTCCGGCACTCCGGCCTGGCCCGCGGCGCCGCCTCGTCGCCGACGCCCGGCAGCGCCCCCGACGGCACCAGCAGCGCCGCCAGCAGCGAGGCGAGCCCGCACAGCCCGGCGCAGATCCACATCGCCTTGCTGAAGGCGGTGTCCACCGCGTGCGGCGACCGGTACGCCTGGTCCGACAGCCCGATCGCCAACGGGAGCGCGGCCACCGCCAGCAGCTGCGCGACCCGGGCGGCGGCGTTGTTGACGCCGCTGGCGACCCCGGAGTGGTCCACCTCCACCGAAGCCAGCACGGTCGCGGTCAGCGGCGCCACGAACATGCTCATCCCCAGGCCCTGCACCACCACCGCGGGCAGCACGTCCGCGACGTAGGACGACGAGCCCGGCGAGACCCGGGTGAGCAGCAGCAGCCCGGCCCCGGTCAGCAGCGGGCCCGCCGTCAGCAGCGGTCGCGGCCCGATCCGCTGCGCCAGCGCGCCGGCCGGCGCCGACAGCAGCAGCATCAGCACCGTCACCGGCAAGGTGGCGATCCCGGCCCGCAGCGCGCTGTAGCCGGCCGCGATCTGCAACTGCACCGGCAGCACGAAGAACACCCCGCCGATCGCCGCGTACAGACACAGCGTCACCAGGTTCATCGAGGTGAACAGCCGGGAGGCGAACACCGACAGCGGCAGCATCGGGCGCGCCCGCCGGCCCTCCACCCGTACGAACACCACCCCGCAGACCACTCCCGCGAGCGCCGGCGCGACCACCGTGAGCAGCGAGACGTGCCCGGAGGCGGCGATCAGCGCGTAGGTGATCCCGGCCAGGCACAGCGCGGCCAGCGCCGCGCCGGCCACGTCGAAGGAGCCGGCGGCGTTGCGGTCCCGGCTCTCCGGCACATGCCGCACCGCGACGGCCACCACGACCGCGGCGATCGGCACGTTGATCAGGAAGATCCACCGCCAGCCGGGCCCGTCCACCAGATAGCCGCCCAGGAAGGGGCCCACCGCGCCCGCCACCCCGCCGAGTCCCGACCAGGCGCCCACCGCCTTGGCCCGGTCCTCCTGCCGGAACGACGACTGCACCAGCGCCAGCGACCCCGGTGTCAGCAGCGCGCCGCCCACGCCCTGCAGCGCCCGCGCGGCGATCAGCGTCGCGCTGTCCTGCGCGATCCCGCACAGCGCGGACGCCAGCGCGAACCAGACCACCCCGGTGACGAACACCCGCCGCCGTCCGTAGCGGTCGCCGAGGCCGCCGCCGAGCAGGATCAGCCCGGCCAGCGTCAGCAGATAGCCGTTGACGGTCCACTGCAGGTCCGCCAGCGACGCGCCCAGGTCCTCGCCCAGCCGGGGGAGCGCGATGTTGACGACGGTGCCGTCCAGCATCGCCATGCCGGAGCCCAGCACCGAACAGGCCAGCACCCACCGGCCCGCCGGCGACGCCAGCCGCACGCCCGCGGCGGCGGGCGGTTCAGCCGTGGTCATCGCCTCCGCCTCTCCCGAACGACGGGCCGGACGTCCGCCGCCGTCGAAGCGTGACCACCCTAACGTCGCCACACCCCCGCACCCCCCACCGCGAAAGGCGCCGACGCGTGAAAATGGGGAACGCACAAGACGAACCGACCGCACGGCGCGGATCCGGCGGCCCCGCAGCCGGACAGCCACGCGCGCACACGTACCGACCACAGTCGCACCACAGACCCGCACACGCAGACACAAGGAGACGCGGATGCCGCACGAGCGTGCCGGAACACCGGCCCGGCCGGACGACCTGGTGGACGTCGCCCGACTGGTCACCGCCTACTACGCTCTGCACCCCGACCCGGGCGAGCCCGCCCAGAAGGTGGCCTTCGGCACCTCGGGGCACCGGGGCTCGGCGCTGGCCACCGCCTTCAACGAGGACCACATCGCCGCCACCAGCCAGGCGATCTGCGAGTACCGGGCCGGGCAGCACACCACCGGGCCGCTCTTCCTCGGCGCCGACACGCACGCGCTGTCCGAACCCGCCCGGGTCACCGCCCTGGAGGTCTTCGCCGCCAACGGCGTCACCGTGCTGATCGACCAGGCCGACGGCTGGACCCCGACCCCGGCCGTCTCGCACGCCATCCTCACCCACAACCGGGGCCGCGGCGCGGACCTCGCCGACGGCGTGGTCGTCACCCCCTCGCACAACCCGCCCGCCGACGGCGGCTTCAAGTACAACCCGCCGACCGGCGGCCCGGCCGGCTCCGACGCCACCGGCTGGATCCAGGACCGCGCCAACGCGCTGATCGCCGACGGCCTGAAGGGCGTCCACCGGATCCCGTACCGCAGGGCACTGGCCGCCGACACCACCGGCCGCTACGACTTCCTCGGCAGCTACGTGGACGACCTGCCGTCGGTGCTCGACCTGGCGGCGGTGCGCGCGAGCGGCCTCACCATCGGCGCCGACCCGCTCGGCGGCGCCTCGGTGGGCTACTGGGGCCGGATCGCCGAGGCACACGGGCTGGACCTGACGGTGGTCAACCCCTACGCCGATCCCACCTGGCGCTTCATGACGCTGGACTGGGACGGCAGGATCCGGATGGACTGCTCGTCGCCGTACGCGATGGCGTCGCTGATCGCCCGCAAGGACGAGTACGGCATCGCGACCGGCAACGACGCGGACGCCGACCGGCACGGCATCGTCACCCCCGACGGCGGCCTGATGAACCCCAACCACTACCTCGCGGTGGCCATCTCCTACCTGGTCGGGCACCGCGAGCAGTGGGGCCGGGACCTGGCCGTCGGCAAGACCCTGGTGTCGTCCTCGATGATCGACAAGGTGGTCGCCGGGCTCGGCCGCACCCTCACCGAGGTGCCGGTCGGCTTCAAGTGGTTCGTCGACGGGCTGCTCGGCGGCACCCTGGCCTTCGGCGGCGAGGAGTCGGCCGGCGCGTCCTTCCTGCGGCGCGACGGCGGCGTGTGGACCACCGACAAGGACGGCATCCTGCTGGCGCTGCTCGCGGCCGAGATCACCGCGGTCACCGGCCGCACCCCCTCCGAGCACTACGCCGGCCTCACCGCCGAGTTCGGCGCGCCCGCGTACGCCCGGATCGACGCGCCGGCCGACCGCGAGCAGAAGGCGGTCCTGGCGAAGCTGTCGCCCGGTCAGGTGCCCGCCGAGGAGCTGGCGGGGGAGCGGGTCACCGCGGTGCTGACCGAGGCGCCCGGCAACGGCGCCGCGCTCGGCGGCATCAAGGTCTGCACCGACAACGCCTGGTTCGCCGCCCGCCCGTCGGGCACCGAGGACGTCTACAAGGTCTACGCCGAGTCCTTCCTCGGCGCGGACCACCTGGCGAAGGTCCAGCAGGAGGCGCAGTCGATCGTCTCCGAGGCGCTGAAGGGCTGACCGCGGGCCTCCCGCGCGGCCGTGTACCCCGCGGCGCCGCCCGGCCGGCCGACGACCGGCCGGGCGGCGCCGCGGGGCAGGCCGCCCGTCAGGCCAGTTGCGCGGCCTGCAGACCCGCGTACGCGCCGCCGCTGCGCAGCAGCTCCGCGTGCGAGCCGATCTCCTCGATCCGGCCCTCGTTCAGGACCACGATCCGGTCCGCGTTCCGTATCGTGGACAACCGGTGCGCGACGACGAAGACGGTACGGCCGCGGACCAGCCGGGTCAGCGCCTGCTGGACCAGCGCCTCGGAGCGGGAGTCCAGCGCCGAGGTCGCCTCGTCCAGGACCAGCACCCGCGGATCGCGGATCAGCGCCCTGGCGATGGCCAGCCGCTGCTTCTGCCCGCCGGACAGCCGCGCGCCGCGCTCCCCGACCACCGTGTCCAGGCCGAGCGGCAGCCGGTCGATGAACTCCAGCGCGTTGGCGTCGCGCAGCGCGGCACGGACCGCCTCCTCAGGCACGTCCGTCATGCCGTAGGTGACGTTCTCCCGGATGCTGCCCTCGAACAGGATCGACTCCTGCGGCACGACCGACAGCCAACTGCGGTAACCGCGCAGGTCCAGGGTCTCCATGTCGACACCGTCGAGCAGTATCCGCCCCTCGGTGGGCCGCAGGAAGCCGATCACCAGGTTGAGCACCGTGGACTTGCCCGCGCCCGACCCGCCGACCAGCGCGATCGTCTCGCCGGGCCGGACGTCGAGGTCGAAGCCGACCAGGGACGGCAGTTCGCTCTCCGGGTAGGTGTGGCCGACGCCCCGGAACTCGAACCGGCCGACCACGCCGGTCACCTCGGCCTTGCAGTCGTTCTGCTCCAAGTCGGGCGCCTGGAGCACCTCGCCGATGGACCGCACCGACTCCAGGCCCTTGCCGATCTGCGGGGTCAGGGTGAGCAGCGTGGTGACCGACGCGGTGAGGCTGGAGAAGTAGGCGCTGAGCATCACCACGGTGCCCGGTGTGACGTTCAGCCAGCCGTAGTAGGCCACCAGCGCCGAGCCGGACAGGCAGGCCACACCGATGGCGTTGAGCAGGATCCAGGCGATCGAGCCGAACCAGCCGTTGAGCCGGTCCAGCCGCAGCCCGGCGTGCAGCACCTCACCCAGCGTCCGGTCCACCCGGTGCAGCGCGGTGTTCTCCAGGCCGTGCGCCCGGGTGATCGGGATCAGCGTGGTCATCTCGCTGACCCGGGACGACAGCACCTCCACCTGCTGGCGGAACGACTCGTTGTGGTCCCGCAGCCGCTGGCGCAGCTTGACCACCAGCATCGCCGAGGCCGGCACCACGACCAGGAAGACCGGCAGGAACGCCGGGGCCTGGATACCGATCACCACCAGCCCGCCGGACAGGGTGGCGATGGCGGCGAGCCCGTTGTCGGCGGTCTGCTGGGCGGCGGTCTCTATGCTCTCGACGTCCCTGATCACCTTGGCCTGCAGCACCCCGGCGCTGACCCGGGAGTGGTAGCCGATGGACAGCTGCTGCATGCGCTGGCACAGCGCGGTGCGCAGCCGGGTGCCGGTACGGCGGATCGAGCCCTGCATGCAGCGTACGTAGGCCAGGTGCAGCGGCAGGTTGAGCAGAAGGATGACCAGCAGGATCGCGGAGTTCCACCACAGGACGGATATCGGCCGGTGCTGGACCACGACGTCCACGACGTTGGCGGTGATCAGCGGCAGCAGCCACACCGGCGTGTGCTTGCCGAGGAACGCGAGCACGGCGAGCGCGACCCGGCCGCGGTCGGGATGGAAGAGGTATCGGAGGGTACGGACGGGGTGCTCGCCACGGTAGCGGTGGCTGAGCGTGCCTTCCGGCAACGCCATTGCGGGGCTCCTCGCATCACGTCTTCGCGACACAGACGGCGATCTCATCGGTACGGCGGCACACGGACGCGCCGGTCGCAGAGACACGCTGCCACGCGTCCTCGCGCCGGTACGCTCATGTGTACGCATACACCCTAGAGCCCGGATGCCCCGCGGTATCCGGCCCGGTCGGTGTCGCCGCAGGTGGGAGCGGTACGGATAACGGCTTGACCGGTTGAGCGCCGCCGCAACGGCCGCGCCGCACCACTCCGTTCACACCCGCCCGCGCCGTGCGCCGCGCTGACCCCGCGCCGTCAGCCGCGGCCGGGGCGGAACCTGCGGTAGAGCAGCGAGCCGCCGAGCAGCAGACCGGCGCCGCCCGCGGCCGTCCAGCCGACGCCGTCGGAGCCGGTGTGCGCCAGCGACTGGGCCGGGATCGGGGCCGGGGCCGGCGACCGGGGCGGTCGCGCGGTGTCGGCGGGCGGCGCCGGGATCGGCTGGTGCGGGGGCGGCGCCGGTGTGCTGGCGGCCGGCGGCGGAGTCTGCCCGTTCACCGCGGTGTTGCCGAAGACGGGGTTGCCGATGCCGACCACGTCGACGGAGTTTCCCGACAGGTTGGCCGGGAGGTGGATCGGCAGTCCCAGACCGTTCCCGGACAGGATGCCCGCCGAGCCGTCGGCGCTGCCCGCCGCCCGCGCGCCGCCGCCGGAGCTCAGGGCGCCGGCCGGGGACGAACCCGCCCTGCGCGGGCCGCCGGGGTCGACGGCGGCGGACCCGGACTGTGCGGCCGGGTGTCCGTAGCCGGCCGCCGCGGAGCCGCCGGGCCGCGCGGGCGCCGGGGTGACCGGGGACGCCGACACGTTGGCGCAGCTGTTGCCGAAGGCCGGGTTGAGCAGGCCGACCACATTGATGCTGTTCCCACAGGCGTTCACCGGGATCTCCACCGGCACCTGGACCGCGTTGCCGGACAGCACCCCGGGCGACCCCACCGTGTCACCGCCGGCCGTGGCATCCGCCTGGGCATATCCCGCCGAGGCCAGCACGCCCCCGGCGACCATGGCCGTGACGAGCCCCTTTCGGGCGACCCTGTTCATACGCTCCCTGCCTTCCGGAATTCACTCGCGGACCGTACGTCCGCAACCGGAACAACGCCTGGGAGGGCCGATCAGGACATGCCGACAGCGGAGTTCATCCCAACGGGTGACCACCCGGCCGACTGCCGCAGGGCCGCCCGAAACGGCTCCGACCGGCGCTTCCGCCGGAATCCCGCGCCCGGGGAACGGCGTTCCGCGAGACTCCGGTGAGCGTGCCGGGCGCCGCCGTCCCCGGCACCGCAGGACACCGCGCCTTCCACCGGCCGACGCTGCGGACCCGCGACAACGACCGCCCCGGGCAAACGTCCTGACGGCTCCCGCCATGTACCGGCGCCGCCCGGTCAGGCGGCCACGCCGCGCTCCAGCGCGGAATCCCCGCCGAACGCGGCGCGGTCGATGTGCGCGCGGGCGGCGGCCAGTGCCGGGCCGATCTCCCGGGTCCCGGTCGACACGCACAGGGTGTACACCGTGTCCTGCAACTGCTGCTCCACGCGCGGGTCGACGCCCCCGCCGCCTTCCTCGCCGCCGTCCGTGCCACCGATGACGGTCCGGTCGGCGAGCGCGCGCAGCGCCTCGTAGCGGTCCACCAGGGTGCGCAGCACGGTGGGGTGGGCCATCAGCATCGTCGTACTCCTCTGGTGTTCGGCGAAGTCGAGGCGCGTCTGCCCGGTCCGCTCCGATGCATGCGTGGTGCACCTGAGAACGCGGCGGGGAAAACGGCCCGCCCGGAAGCCATGCGTCCGGGCGGGCCCGCTGCGTGCGCCGCGCCGCGCCTCACTCCGCCGCCCGGCGGCTGCGCCGATCCGGGGCCGCTCCGGTCCGCCGGCACGACGGTGTGCCGGCCCGGCCGGGCGGGGTGTCCGACCGCGGATACCTGACCGCGGGGTGTCCGATCGCGGGGTGACTAATTGCGGGGTGACTAATTGCGGGGTGACTAATCGATACTGCGCAGGATGTGCGTCTCCGACGGGTCGTCCTCGTATCCGGCGAGCCGGATCGGCGCGCTGCGCGCCCAGGTGTCGAAAGGATGCTCCTCGCCGAACAGCGAGGCTCCGTCGCCGCCTCGTTCCGCGGTCTTGTCCTGGCGCTTGAGCGGATCTGCTGACACCGCACACTCCTTACGTCGCGTTGGCCGGATGCTCCCCCCGGCCTTCGGCACAGGGGACCCCCTGGCACGGCCTTGGGCGGGGCGCCGTTGCCCGGGGGCTTGTCTACTTCGGGCGGTGCGGACGCGGTGGCGCCGGTTCTGCGCCGGAAGCGTGGCCGAGGTGCGACTCGTTCCGGGACGGGCTACGGGGCCCGGTACTTCCCCTGGAGCCTGCTCGTCCCGGCCAGCCTATGCCCGGGCGCGGGCCGTCACCAGCCGGTTTACGGACGACTCACCCGCCTGGCCGCGGGCCGCGCACCCAGCGGATACGCCCCCGGACGCGGTGCGGCGTGGCGCGATTGCTACGGTTCCCCGAGCCCGACAGTGAGGTTCCCCGTGCTCGACAGTGACAAGGACCGCCGCGGGGACCCCGCGCCATCCGGCTCCCGCATACCCGATCCGGTGCCCCCGGCGCGGTCCGCGCGACGGGGGTCCCGGCTCCCGCGCGTGCTCGCCGACGTCTCCCCGCTGCGGGAGCACGCCGACTTCCGCCGGCTGTGGTTCGGCAACACCGTCTCGTACATCGGCCAGCAGATGACCGCCATGGCCGTCTCGCTCCAGGTCTACGCGATCACCGGCTCCAGCTTCTACGTCGGCCTGGTGGGGCTGTTCTCCCTCGTCCCGCTGATCGCCTTCGGGCTGTACGGCGGGGCCGTCGCGGACGTGGTGGACCGGCGCCGGCTCGGACTGGCCACCTCGACCGCGCTGACGCTGCTGTCCCTCGCGCTCGCCCTGGTGGCGGTGGCCGACCTCAGGTCGGTGGCGGTGCTGTACGCGATCGTCGCCCTCCAGGCGGTCTTCTTCGCGATGAACGCCCCGGCCCGGTCCTCGATGATCCCCCGCCTGCTGCCGCCCGAGCAGCTGCCCGCCGCCAACGCGCTGGCCTCGCTGGCCGGCGGCGTCGGGCAGATGGCCGGCCCCATGCTGGGCGGCGTCTTCGTCGGCTTCTGGGGCTACCAGGCCGCCTATCTGATCGACGCCGCGGCGTTCACCGCCTCGCTGTACGCGATGTGGCGGCTGCCGGCGATGCTGCCCGAGGCCCGGCCCGCCGCCGGTGCCGGGCCCGGGGCGCCCGCGGTACGGCGCCGGCCCTCGGTCGTCGAAGGGCTCCGCTACCTGGGCGCCCGCCCCAACCTGCGCACCACCTTCGTCTCCGACCTCGCCGCCATGGTGCTGGCCCAGCCCCGGGTGCTCTTCCCCGCGGTGGCCGGCCTGTGGTTCGGCGGCGACACCCGCACGGTCGGGCTGCTCGCCGCGGCGCCCGCCGTCGGGGCGCTGCTCGGCAGCGTCTTCTCCGGCTGGCTCGGCCGGGTCCACCACCAGGGGCTCGCGGTCCTGGTCGCCATCGGGTCCTGGGGCGCCGCCGTCGCGGTCTTCGGCCTCACCCGCGACCTCTGGCTGGGGCTGCTGTTCCTCGCGCTGGCCGGCTGCGCCGACACCGTCTCCATGGTCTTCCGCAACACCATGCTCCAGGCCGCGGCCCCCGACGACATGCGCGGGCGGCTCCAAGGCGTCTTCCTCGTCGTCGTGGTCGGCGGCCCGCGGCTCGGCGACTTCCTGGCCGGTTCGGCCGCCGACCTGTTCACGCCGACCGCCGCCGTGGTCGGCGGCGGCCTGGCCTGCGTCCTCGCGATCACCCTGATCGGCCTGTTCCAGCGCGGCTTCCCGCGCTACGACGCCCGCGACCCGGTCGCCTGAGCGCGCCTCCCGCTCAGCCCGCCCCGCCGACGTAGACCCACCGGCCGTCCTCGCGGACGAAGGCGCTGTTCTCCCGCTGCTCGGCGGTCTCGGCGCCCACCCGGCAGCGCGCCACGAACTCCACCGTGCCCTCGCGGTGGAAGGCGCTGCCGCCGGTCGTGCCCAGGATCTCCAGGCCGGTCCAGCGCACCCGCGGGTCCAGGTCCAGCGATCCCAACCGGGTTCCCGCCGACCAGGTACGCAGCAGGTACCCGGCGTCCCCCACCGCGAAGGCGCTGTACCGCGACCGCATCAGCCGCTCCGCGGTCGGCGCGGCGGCCCGCCCCGAGTGGAAGGGGCCGCAGCACTCGCCGTAGGGCGCGCCGAGCCCGCAGGGGCAGGGGGCGCCGGCACGGGAGTGCGGGGCGGGACCTGGGGTACGCGAAGACTTCCGGGGCATCCCCCGATTCTGCCGGACCCGCGTCACCCGGTCGGCCCGCACCCGGGCGGATCGGCACCCCCGTTCGCAGCAACCCCGGGTTTTGCCCGGCCCGAACCGGAAATGCGCTCACCATGGTGCGAATCGGGTACACGATGATGACCGAGCAGTCCGGACCCCGCGACCTCGTCGACCATGTGGTCGCCGCCGAACGGGCCGGCTTCGACTTCTCCGTGACCTCGGACCACTACTTCCCCTGGCTGGCCTCGCAGGGCCACGCCCCCTACGCGTGGAGTGTGCTCGGCGCCGCCGCCCAGGCCACCACCCGCATCCCGCTGATGACGTACGTGACCTGCCCGACGACCCGCTACCACCCGGCCGTGGTCGCGCAGAAGGCCGCCACCGTGCAGCTGCTGTCCGAGGGGAGGTTCCGGCTCGGCCTCGGCTCGGGTGAGAACCTCAACGAGCACGTGGTCGGCGGCGGCTGGCCGGCCGCCTCGGTCCGGCTGGAGAAGCTGGAGGAGGCCGTCGCCATCATCCGCGCGCTCTTCGGCGGCGAGGAGCTGACCCGCCGCGGCCGGCACTTCGACGTCCGCGGCGCCCGACTGTGGGACCTGCCCGACATCCCGCCGCCGATCGGGGTCGCCGTTTCCGGCGACCGGTCCTGCGCGCTGGCCGGCCGGGAGGCCGACCTGGTGATCGCGGTGCAGCCCGCGGCCGAGCTGATCGAGGCGTTCGACCGGTACGGAGGGACGGGCAAACCCCGGGTGGGCCAGCTCCCGGTCAGCTACGGCACCGACCACGGCGCCGCCGTGGCCCGCGCGCACGACCAGTTCCGCTGGTTCGGCGGCGGCTGGAAGGTCAACTCCGAACTGCCCGGCCCCGCCTCCTTCGCCGGCGCCACCGCGTCCGTCACCCCGCGGGACGTCGCCGCCTCCATCCCCTGCGGCGACGACGTGGACGCCTTCGTCGAGGCGGTACGGCCGTACGCCGCCGCCGGGTTCGACGAGATCGCCCTCATCCAGGTCGGCGGCGACCAGCAGGAGCCGTTCATCCGGTGGGCGGAGACGACGCTGCTGCCCGCCCTGCGGGACGCCCTGTGACCGCTCCCGCCCCCTCGCCCCCCACCCGTCCCACCCCCGGCCCCTCCCCTTGTGCCTTCCGGAAGGAACCATCGTGACCACCGCGCAGGACCAGACAGCAGACCCCGCCGCCCAGGTGGCGGTCACCCTCGACAGCTGCGCCAAGGAGGACGCGCAGACCGTCCTCACCGCGCTGAGCGCCAGCTTCCCGTCCGACCGGGCCCTGGACCACGAGCCCGCGGACGACAAGAGCGGCCTGCCCACCGTGTGGACCGCGACCTACGACGTCTCCCGGACCATCGGCCTGCCCGGACCGGCCCGGCTGTCCGAGCCGGTCACCGTCACCGCCCAGGGCGGCTACCGGGCGGTGGACCGACTGCGGGAGAGCCTGGCCGAGGCGTTCGCGGTACAGGTCGTCGGCACGGCGGCGGGCGACCAGGAACAGGAGGCGCGGCTCCGGCTCGACAACCGGTGAGCGCGGCCCGGCAACCGTCGAGCGCCCCCCGCGCGGCCCGGCGGCCGGGCGGGCGGTGAGCCGCCGGAGCCGGTGCGTTTCGGCGGCGGAGTCCGGGACAGACGCTGCCCGTGGCATCGGAGTGGCACGGGCCGGCGTGTCCCGGCCGGGACGCGGACCCGGCCGGGACCGCCCGGTATAACCGGGCGCAGGCCCGGATGCGGGGTGGGCGCGGCTCTCGTCTTCGCCCGCTGCCTGGGCGGCGGCGGCCGCACCCTGTGCGCGTGGCGCCGCGCGCAGGAACGGGGGCGGGGCTGACATGGGGGTACGCCACGAGGCCGCGCTGGCCCTGCTGGTGTGCGGCGGGGCCGCCCTGCTGCTGGCAACGGTCGCGGTGGTCACGCCGCCCACCCCGTACACGCGGCTGCACGCGCTGGCGCCGGCCAGCAGCCTGGGGGTGCCGCTGGTCTGCCTCGCCCTGGCCCTCGACGCCGGGTCCGGCCGCTCGCCGTCTTCTCCGCGCTGGACGCGGTGGGCGCCGGCGCCTTCCGCGCGCTGGGCCTGGCCGGACTCGTCGCGGGCGCCGCCTACCTGCGCGACGTGCTGCCGCTCGGCACCTTCAACCAGCTGTCGTCCGCCGGGCTGGTGCCGCTGGTGAACGCCGCCGTCGGGATCGAGGTCGCCTCCGGCGTGATCGTGCTGATCGCCCGGTTCCTCGACCAGGCGGTCGAGATCGTCTCGCCCGGTGACGACCGGCCGAGCCCGGACCCGGAGGCCGGCCCGTGACCGTACTGCCCTTCCTCGCGGCCGGCTGGATCTTCCTGGTCGGCGTCTACGGAATGGTCACCAGCCGCAACCTGGTGCACGCCGTCGGCTCCCTGGCCGTCGCCCAGTCCTCCAGGTACGTGCTGCTGCTCGGCGTCGGCTACCGGCGCGGCGCCACCGCGCCGGTCTTCTCCGACATCCCGGTCGGCACCCCGGTGGTCGACCCGGTGGTGCAGGCGCTGGTGCTCACCGACATCGTGGTCGGCGCCACCGTGACCGCGCTGCTGCTCAGTCTGGTGATCCAGATCCGCAAGCGCGCCGGGACCGTGGACCCCGAAGAGCTCACCGAGCTGAGGGGCTGAGGGGCGCCCGTGCCGACGACGGCGGACCTGCTCCCGCTGACCGTCGCCGTCCCGCTGATCGGCGCCGCGCTGCTGGTGGTGGGCGGCAAGCTGCTGCCGCGCGGCGCCAACGACGCCCTGGCGACCGCGTTCGCCGCGCTGACCGCCGCGAACCTCGGCCTGCTGTGGGCGCGCGGAGGAGGGCGACCAGGGGGTGGTGTCCTGGGCCGGGGGCTGGGCCCTGCACGACGGGCACGGCGTCGGCGTCGTCCTGGTCGGCGACCGGTTCGGCATCGGCCTCGCGCTGCTGGTCGCCGCCCTGATGCTGGCCGTACTCGGCTATTCCTGGCGGTACTTCGACGAGCCGCCGGCCGGCCACCGCGGCACCTTCCCCGCGCTGCTGCTGCTCTTCGAGGCCGGCATGTGCGGATTCGCGCTCACCGGCGACCTGTTCAACGCCTTCGTGTTCTGCGAGCTGATGGGTGTCGTGGCGTACGCGCTGACCGGCTACCGCATCGAGGACCCCCGCCCGCTGCACGGCGCGCTGACCTTCGGCGTGGTCAACTCGCTGGCCGCGTACGTCTCGCTGCTCGGCATCGGCCTGCTGTACGCGCGCACCGGCGAGCTGGGCATGACCCAGACCGGCGCGGCGCTGGCCGGGCACCGGGCCGACGCGCTCACTGTCACCGCCTTCGTGCTCGTCATGGCCAGCATGCTGGTGAAGTCCGCGACCGTGCCGTTCCACTTCTGGCTGCCCGACGCGCACGCGGTGGCGCCGACCCCGGTGTGCATGCTGATGTCCGGGGTGATGGTGGAGCTGGGCGGGTACGGCGTCGCCCGCGTCTACCTCTCCGTCTTCGGCGGCCCCGGCGGCGTACCGGCGGCGGACTTCACCCGCACCATGGCCGCGCTCAGCGTGCTGACCGCGCTCACCGGGGCGGTGATGTGCTGGCAGCAGCGGCACCTCAAGCGGCTGCTGGCCTTCTCCACCATCGCCCACACCGGGCTGTGGCTGCTGGGCCTCAGCCTGCTGAGCCCGGCCGCCACCGCCGGGACCGCGCTGTCCGTCGCGGGCGACCGGCGGCTGGTCGTCCCGCTCCGGCGGCTGCACTCGGGCCTGCTCGGGGACTACCTGACCTGGCTCACCGTGGGTCCCGCGGTGCTGCTGGTGGCGGTCGGCGCCCAGATGTAGCCGCCCCCCGGACTCCGGGGGCCGCCCGGGTCCGGCGGCGGGCCGCGCTCAGCGGCCGGCGTGCTCCAGGACCTTCCCCGCCGCGCCCTTGTCCAGCGTCACCCTGACCAGGGCCGCTGCCAGGATCGCGGGCTCGGCGCCGTCCGCCAGCCGGGTCAGCGCGGCGGGGGCGTCGGGCAGGTCCAGCCGGCGGGCGCCATCCAGTGCCTTGGAGTCCAGGTAGGGGGCGGCCTCCGGCCACACCGACTGGGCCTCGCGCAGGAAGATGTCCGCGCCGGCCGGGCCGACCCCCGGGAACTCCCGCAGCTCGCGGCGCATCTCGGTGAGGTCCCCGGCGGCCCGCTCGCGCAGCCTCCGCAGATCGCCGCCGTAGCGCTCGGCGGTGAGCTCCGCGCCCTGTCCGAGCTGGGCCGCGGTGCGCTCGTCGTAGCGCCGGTAGCCGCCGCGGCCGAGCGCGTCGACGCGCTCCTGCCAGGTGGCGCCGGCCATCCGCCGCGGGTCGCGCAGGCCCGCCCGGTCCAGCTCCCGCGCCGCGGCCACCGCCACACCGGTCCGGATCGGCGCGCTGAGCAGGCTCGCCAGCACCAGCAGCCGGTACAGCGGCTGCGGGGTGTCCTTGAGCGTGATGCCCGCTTCCTCGGCGTACGTGTGTCCGTGGTCGTCCAGCAGGGTCCGCACCACGTCGCGCTGTGTCGGGGCCATGGGATTCGCCTCCTGTCGCAGGTCGACCCTTCGGGTACCCGGCAAGGCCCGCGGGCAACCGCCTTCGGGTCGCCCCGGCGGTCAGCCTCCGGTGTGCGCCGCCCGGACCGCCGCCACGGTGTCCGCCTCCGCGGCGGTCTTGTCCTCGCGGTAGCGGACCACCCGGGCGAACCGCAGGGTCAGCCCGGCCGGGTAGCGCGGCGAGGTCTGCACCCCGTCGTAGGCGATCTCCACCACCAGTTCGGGGCGGACTGTCACCGTGTACCCGTCGTCGTCGACCGCCAGCGCGCCCAGCCGCTCGGTCTGCCAGTCCAGCAGCGCGTCGGTGAGGCCCTTGAAGGTCTTGCCGAGCATCACGAACGAGCCGTCCTCGTCGCGTGCGCCCAGGTGCAGGTTGGACAGCCGGCCGGCGCGTCTGCCGTGCCCGCGCTCCACGGCCAGCACCACCAGGTCCAGGGTGTGCACCGGCTTGACCTTCAGCCACGCGGCGCCGCGCCGCCCGGCGGCGTACCCGCTGCCGGCGGCCTTGACGACGACGCCCTCGTGGCCGCGGTCCAAGGTGGCGGTGAAGAAGTCCTCGGCGGCGGCGAGCTGCGCCGGGTCCGCGGGGTCGGTGACGACGGACCGCCGCACCCGCAGCTCGGCCGGCATCAGGGCCGCCAGCGCCGCGTGCCGGACGTCGTAGGGCTGATCCAGCAGCTCGCGGCCGTCCACGGCGAGGACGTCGAAGAAGACCGCGTGCACGGGCATGGCGCTGGCCGCCGCCGTCACGTCCACCCGGGAGCCGACCCGGCCCGCGGTCTCCTGGAAGGGCCGGGGGCGGCCGGCGCCGTCGAAGGCCAGCACCTCGCCGTCGACGACGAAGCGCTCGGCGGGCAGCGCGGCGGCGGCCTCGACGATCTCCGGCAGCCGGGCGGTCACCTCGTCCAGCGTCCTGGTGAAGATCCGCACCCCGGCGCCGTCGCGGTGCACCTGCACCCGGATCCCGTCGAGCTTCTCCTCGACCGCGCAGCGGCCCGCTTTGGCGACCGCCTCCGCCACGCTCTTGGCGCTGCCCGCCAGCATCGGCAGCAGCGGGGTGCCCACCGTCAGCGCGAAGTCGTCCAGTGCCGCCGCCCCTCCGGCCAGCAGCGCGACCGCCACGGGCTCCAGGGCGCCGGCCAGCATCACCGCGCGGCGCACGTCCGCCGGGGGCGCGTCGGTGGCCGCGGCCAGCCCCGCCACGGCCGCCGCGTCCAGCGCGCCCTGCCGCACCTCGCCGGTGAGCAGCCCCAGCAGGTACTCCTGCTCCGGCCCGGTCGCCGCGCCGAACAGCTCCCGGAGCAGCGTCCTGCGGGTGGCCTGGGAGCCGCCGCCGGCCGCCCGGCGCACGGCGGTCAGCGCCTCGTCCACCGCCGCCACGGTCAGCGCCGGCTGCGCGGCGGGCGCGGGACGGTCGCGCAGCGCGGCCCAGCCGACGCCGAGCCGGCCCTGCGGCAGCCGGCCGGCCAGGTACGCGATGGCGACGTGCACGTCGGCCGGCTCGACGGCCCGGAAGAACTCGGCGAGCAGCACGGTCTTGCGGGACCGCGCGGAGGTCCGTGCGATCTCCCGGGACACCCGGGCGACGTCGGCGAAGAGCATGGCTCCATCCTGCGGCGCGCCGCCCGGTCGTGCCCCCTGTCCGACGGTTATTCGAACGAATGTACGAGCCGTGCGGTAAGGTGGCACTCATGCACCACCAGCAAGCGTCCCTCTTCGGCACCGGGGCCCCCGCGCTCGGCACCCTGGACGGGCTGCGCCGCACCGAACTCGGCCGCGGCGCGTGGATCGACACCCTCCCCGGCTGGCTGAGCGGCGCCGACGCCCTCTTCGACCGGCTGGCCGCCGAGGTGCCCTGGCGGGCCGAGGAGCGCCGGATGTACGACAACGTCGTCGCCGTACCGCGCCTGCTCGCCCACTACGCCCCGGGCGCCGCGCTGCCGGACCCCGTCCTCACCGAGGCCCGCGCCCGGCTCTGCGCCCACTACGCGGCCGAACTCGGCGAACCCTTCGTGTCGGCCGGCCTGTGCTACTACCGCGACGGCCGGGACAGCGTCGCCTGGCACGGCGACCGCATCGGCCGCGGCGGCGCCCAGGACACGATGGTCGCCATCGTGTCCCTCGGCGAGCCCCGCCCGCTGCTGCTGCGCCCGCGCGGCGGCGGCCCGGCGACCGTCCGCACACCGCTCGGCCACGGCGACCTGATCGTCATGGGCGGCTCCTGCCAGCGCACCTGGGACCACGCGGTCCCCAAGACCCGGGCGGACGTCGGCGGCCGGATCAGTGTCCAGTTCCGGCCGCGCGGGGTGGCGTAGCGGGCCCTCAGCGCCGCCCGGCGCCCGGCCCCCGCGCCCCGCCCCGCGGGGTGTCCGGGCGGGCGGTGAAGACGTCCGCCAGCGCCACGGCCAGGGCCAGCAGCGCCAGCCCGGCGGCGGTCAGCAGACCCAGCTGGAAGCCGCCGGACCAGTCGGCGTGCGAGCCGTCGACCCGGCTGAAGAAGACCGACCCGACCGCCGCGATGCCGGCCGCCGACCCGATCCGCTGCGCGGTCTGCAGCACCCCGCCCGCACTGCCCGCCCGCGCCACCGGCACCTCGGCCAGGGTCAGCGTCTGGTTCGGCGAGATGACCAGGCCGCTGCCGAGCCCGGCCAGCAGCAGCGGGGCCGCCGTCACGAAGCCCACCGAACGGGCGGCGTCCAGATGGACCGCGAGCGCGGCGCCCAGCAGCCCGACGACGACCATCACCAGCCCCGCCGCCACCAGCGGCCGGCCGATCCTGGTCACCACCCGGCCGCCCACCGCCGCCGCCCCACCGGACCCCAGGGCGAACGGCATGATCGACAGGCCCGCCTCCAGCGCGGTGTACCCCTTCCCGTTCTGCAGGTACAGCGTCAGGATGAAGAAGACCGCGGTGAAACCCGCGAAGTACAGCAGCGACAGCAGCACCCCGAACGCGTACGACCGCTGCCGGAACAGCGCCAGGTCCACCAGCGGCTCGTGCCCGCGCGCGTACCGCCGCTCCCACCTCACGAAGCCGGCCAGGACCAGCAGCGCGGCCGGCACCAGCAGCCACTTCTGCGGACCGGGCCACTGCTGCTCCTGCACGAACGGCAGCAGCAGCACGACGGTGCCCGCGCCCAGCAGCAGCACCCCGACCGGGTCCAGGTCGCTGCGGGCCCGCTGTCGGCCCGGCTCCGGCCGCGGCGGGGCCGGCAGCAGCCGGTGCGCCACCGGCAGCGCCGCCAGACCGATCGGCAGGTTCACGTAGAACACCCAGCGCCAGCCCTCATGGGTGCCGAACGCCTGGATCAGCAGGCCGCCGAGCAGCGGGCCGACCGCGGTGGAGACCCCGATGGTCGCGCCGAGCAGGCCGAACGCCCGGCCGCGCTGGGCGCCGCGGAACATCTGCTGGATGAAGCCCGACACCTGCGGCACCAGGACGCCGCCGGCCGCGCCCTGCAGCAGCCGCGCGACGACCAGCCACGTCTCGTTCTGCGCCGCGCCCGCCAGCGCGCTGGTCGCGGTGAACAGCACCAGACCCGTCAGGAAGACCGGCCGCCGGCCCCGTACGTCGCCCAGCCGTCCGGCCGGCACCAGCGCCAGACCGAAGGTCAGCGCGTAACCCGACAGCACCCACTGCAGACCGCTCTGCGACGCGCCGATACCGGTCCTGATCGACGGCAGCGCGACGTTGACGATGCTCACGTCGAGGAGCGTCATGAAGCTCGCGGTCAGGCAGACCGCGAGGGCCGGCCAGCGGCGGTCCCGGCCGCCTCGCGGCCGGTCCCGCGGACCGGTCGGCGGACCGGGGTCCTGCGGCTGGGACGGTGAGGTCTGCGCTGAGCCCACGGTGCGGTCCTTTTCTCCCGGCTCCGGCGGATATACGCACAGACGGGTGCCCGTTGCCGCCGCCGGTCATGCCTGCCGCCTGCGGCAGGGCGGGCGCCGCCAGCCCGGTGGCGCCGGGGATCCGGGGTAGGCCACCCGCATGACGACGATCCCGACCGCCACCCTCGGCGTCGAAGAGGAGTACCTGCTGCTCGACCGCGAGACCGGACTGCCCGCGCCGCGCGCCGCGCAGGTGCAGGCCGCCGCCGACCTCGAACCCGTGCTCGGCCGGGACGAAGTGGACAACGAGCTGCTGCTGGCCCAGATCGAGGTCGCCACCCCGGTGTGCACCGGCCTGGACGAGGTGACCGGCCATTTGGCGCGCTTCCGGCAGGCGGTCGGCGCCGCCGCCGACCGGGCCGGCTGCCGACTCGCCGCCACGGGGGGCGCCCCGCTGAGCGACGGCACCTTGGTGCCGGTCACCCCTACCCGGCGCTACCGCGAGATGCGGGTCGACGCGGGCCGGCTGGTGGACGAGCAGCTCATCTGCGGCATGCACGTCCATGTGGCGGTACCCGACCGCTCGGCGGGCGCCTCCGCGCTCGGCCGGCTCCGGCCCTGGCTGCCGGTGCTGGTCGCCCTCGGCGCCAACTCGCCGTTCTGGGACGGCCGCGACACCGGCTTCGCCAGCTGGCGCACGGTGGTCTTCGGCCGCTGGCCGGTCAGCGGCTCGCCGCCCTTCTTCGCCGATGGTGTGGAGTACGAGCGCCGGGTCGGCGCGCTGCTGGCCACCGGCGTGATCCGGGACCGGCACCAGCTCTACTGGCACGCCCGGCTGTCCGAGGAGTTCCCGACGCTGGAGGTCCGCACCCCCGACGTCCAGCTCGACGTCGACAGCGCGGTCACCCTGGCCGGGATCGCCCGCGCCCTGGTGGCGACCGCGCTGCGCGAGTCGCGGCGCGGCGCGCGCCCGCTGGACCCGCCGAGTAGCGTCCTGTATGCGGCCGGGTGGCACGCCGCGCGCCACGGCCTGGCCGACGGCCTGGTGGACCCCCGGCAGGGCACCCCCGCCCCGGCGGCCGACGTGGTGGGCGCCCTGCTCGGCCACATCGGCCCGGCGCTCGCCGAACTCGGCGACACCGAACGGATCGGCGCCGGGGTGGAGCGGCTGCTGACCGACGGCACCGGGGCCGCCCGGCAGCGGCGCGCCCTGGCCGCGGGCGGGCCGGACGCGCTGCTGGACCTGATCGCGCCCGGACCGCGGACACCCGACGCCGTTCCCGGCGTCCCGGAGGGAGCGCGGCGACGATGACGGAGCACGGCGACGACGGGGGTGCCTCGCACCGGTGGAAGGACGCCGGCCGCCACGAGACCTCCGAGGAGCGCGCCGACCGGCGGTGGGGCGACCTGCTCCAGGAGCTGCGGGTGGCCCAGACCGGGGTGCAGATCCTCTTCGGCTTCCTGCTGACCGTGGTCTTCCAGCAGCGCTTCACCGACCTGTCCGGCACCGACCGGCACCTCTACACCGTCACGGTGCTGCTGGGTGCGGCCACCACGGGCGCCCTGATCGGCCCGGTGGCCATGCACCGGCTGCTCACCGGCCGCCGGCTGAAGCCGGAGACGGTCGTGCTGGCGTCCCGGCTGACCGTGCTCGGCCTGGTGCTGCTGCTGTGCACCATGGCGTCGTCGCTGCTGCTGGTGCTGCGGGTGGCCGTCCGTGACACCTGGGCGGCGTGGCTGGTCGGCGCGATGGTCGGCTGGTTCGCGCTGTGCTGGTTCGCCCTGCCGCTGTGGGCCAGGCACCGCAGCAACCCCGAGGACAGCTGAGCCGGGCGCCGGCCGGCCCCGTACCCGTCGTCGGCCGGCCGGCGCCCTCGCGGCCGTACCGCCCTCGCGACCCTCTGCGCCGCGTTCCCCGGCCGTCTCCGCCGGGCTGTGTCCGCCGGGCCGTGTCCGCCGGGCCGTGTCCGTCCGGCCGGGCGAAGTCCCGGCGGACGGCAGATGATGGACGACAGGGGTGATCCACCGGGCCCGTTTTCGGTAAGGCGGCCCGGGTAGGCGCCGCCCGTAGCGGGGGAGGGCCGGGAATCCCTGGCGGGTCCGGCCCTGCTCCGAACGACCGATCGACACGCGAGAGGACGTGATCGTCCGTGCGAACCGCATTCCTGGTGGCGCCGGAGGGCGTCGAGCAGATCGAACTCACCTCCCCCTGGCAGTCCCTCGCCGCGACCGGTGCGACCCCGCGACTGGTGTCCACCGCGTCCGGCACGGTCCAGGCGTTCAACCACCTGGACAAGGGCGACACCTTCCCGGTGGACCTGACCGTGGACGGGGCCGCGGCCGAGGACTTCGACCTGCTGGTGCTGCCCGGCGGCGTCGCCAACCCCGACGCGCTGCGCACCGACCCGAAGGCGGTGGCCTTCGCCCGCGCCTTCTTCGAGGCGGGCAAGCCGGTCGCGGCGATCTGCCACGCGCCGTGGACCCTGATCGAGGCCGACGTGGTGCGCGGCCGCAGCCTCACGTCCTGGCCCAGTCTGCGCACCGACATCCGCAACGCGGGCGGCGACTGGACGGACCGGCAGGTCGTGGTCTGCGACAACGGGCCCAACACGCTGATCACCAGTCGGAAGCCCGACGACCTGGACGCCTTCAACCGGGCGGTACTGCGGGAAGTGGGGGTGAGGACATGAACCGGTCCGCCGACTTCGGCATGGGCGACGACGTCTACCAGCCGGACGACAGCGAGATCCGCGAGGACGCCGGGCCGCTGGAACCGGAGGACACGCTGGACGACCGCGGTGTGGACGACGTCCTCGACGAGGGCTACTCGCCGCCGGAACGGCCGCTCGGCGTCGAGGACACCGGCACCACCGCCGACGAGCAGCACAGCGGCGAGTCCCTCGACGACAGGCTGCGGCGGGAGATCCCCGACGAGCAGCCGTACGAGGGCGACGACCTCGGCGACAGCAGCGACAGCGACGGCGAACTGCTCGACGGCGAGGTCGGCGACCGCCGCTCCGGCCGGCTGGTGGGCCCCGACGAGGGCGCCCACCAGAGGCTGGACGGGGTGAGCGGCGAGGACATCGGCATCGACGGCGGCGCCGCCTCCGCGGAGGAGGCCGCGGTTCACGTCGTCGGCGACCCGGACGAGCCGGGAGCCGGGGAGGACGACTGGCACTGACGGCGACCGGCAGTGACGGCGGGCACGGACGGCGGGGGCGCGTCCCCGGGGCAGCCGCCCCACGGGACCGCACCCGCGGACGAGTACGGAAGGAGCCGGTGCGATGGCAGCAGCGAGCGAACGCGACGAGCCGGGCCGGAGCGGCCGGGGCAGGCTGAGGGGCCGCCTGCGGGACCGCTGCGAGCGGCCGGGCGGCGCGCGGCGGCTGGATCCGGCCGACGAGGCCGGGCCGGCCGGTCGGAAGCGGTCGGCGGACGGGAAGCGGTCGGCGGACCCGGCCGCGGGTCGGCCGGAGCAGCCGGGCCGGCCGGAGCGGCGGGAACAGGCGGAGCGGGCGGGACCTGCGGAGCGGGAGGAGAGGCCGGCCGCGGGGCCGGCGGACCGTCCGCGCGGGCGGACCTTCCCCTGGCCGCACCGCCGGCACCGGGACGACCCCGGCGCGGCGGCCGCCCCCGAGGCCGTCTACGGCCGCAACGGGGAGCGGGTGCCGACCGGCCTCGGCGCGAGCCTGACCACCTCCGGCGGAATGCTGCTGGCCATGGTCGAGGACGTGCGGATGCGCGGCACCGTCGAACCGGAGGAGCTGCGGCCGCTCGCCGACACCTTCGCCCGGCACTGCGCCGCCAAGGAGGTTACGGTCCGCAAGGTGCTGCTCCGGCACGACGTCGCCGTGGGTCTCGTCGAGCGCGACCGGCAGGAGGGCGACCTGATCCAGAGCATCCTGGACCGGGCCCTCATGGACCGCCACCCCGAGGACACCCGCACCCTGACCGTGGACGGCGCGCTCACCACGATGTACCAGTACCTGTCGCACGAGCGCCGCGACCTCGTCCCCGCGATCGACCGCGCGGTCACCCGCGAGGACAGCGAGAGCCTCGCCGCCGCGTTCCTGGCCATCGCCGAGCTGTGAGCTGTGAGCCGTGAGCCGTGAGCGGTGAGCGGCCGGGGCGGCGGTCGGCGGCGGGGGTCCTGGACCGGCGCGGAGGGGCGCGGGCCGCGGCGCCGGCGCGGCCACGGCGCCCGGGACCGTGACGGCGCCGTCACGGTGCCGCAACCGCGGCGTCGGTCCCCGGCGTCGACGTGGTCAGGGGCAGGCGCATACTGGCGGCGTCAGCACACATGTCCGAAAGGGGCCGACGCAGTGGTGACCGGGGACACACGGGGTACAGCGGCGGTCGCCGCCGTCGCGGGGACGCGATGACCGCTGCCTTCGCTCATCCGGCGCTCTTCTACCGGGGCGACGCCGAGTACCTGGCCGGAACCACCGCCTTCGTCCGCGCCGGACTGGCCGTCGGGGAACCCGTCGCGGCGGCGGTACCGCCTGACCGGCTGGCGCTGCTGCGCGCCGCACTGGGCGCCGACGCGGCCGGTGTGCGCTTCACCGACATGGCCGCGGCGGGCCGCAACCCCGGCCGGATCATCCCCGGTGTGCTGCGGGCCTTCTGCGACGCCCAGCCGCCGGGCCGCCGGATACGGATCGTCGGGGAGCCGGTGTGGCCCGGCCGCACCGACCTCGAATACCCCGCCTGCGTCCAGCACGAAGCACTCACCAACGCCGCTTTCCACGGCTGCCCGGTCACCATCCTGTGCCCTTACGACGCCGAGCGGCTCACCGCCCGCGCGCTCGCCGACGCCCGCGCCACCCACCCGGCGGTGATCGAGGGCGGCCGGGAGCGGACCAGCGCCGGGTACGCGCCCGAGCGGGCTGCCGCGTCCTACAACACCCCGCTGGCCGTACCGCCGTACGCCGACCGCCTCACCTTCGACCGGGAAGGGCTGCGCGGCGCCCGGGAGTTCGCGGTGCGGGTGGCGGGCGGGCTGGGGCTGCGGGGGACCCGGCTGGACGACGTGGCGCTCGCGGTCTCCGAACTGACCACCAACAGCGTGCTGCACGGCGGTGGTTCGGGCGTGATCCGGCTGTGGGCCGAGGACGGCCGGCTGGCCTGCGAGGTCCGCGACGGCGGCCGGATCGGCGACCCGCTGGCCGGCCGCGAAGTCCCCCCGCCCGGCCGGCCGGGCGGCCGCGGCCTGCTGATGGTCCACCAGCTCGCCGACCTGGTACGCCAGTACACCGGCCCTGACGGCACCGCGATCCGCTGCTACTTCGACCCGCCCGTCCACCCCGCCGGCGCCCCGGCCGTCCTCGCGGCCCGCTCCGCCGAGGGCATGGACCGCCCGGCCGACCGGCCCTAGGCACCACCTTCCCGCCCGCCGCGGAGCGCGGGCCGTGCGCCGGGCGCCTGCCTCCCGTACAACTCTTGTACGTGCCAGGGGCGGTGGCCCTGTCCGGGGGGACGGGGCCACCGCGGTACGGGGAGGGGGCCGGCTGTGCGTGGACCGTCAGTCGTGGATCGGGTCGGACTTTTCCCAGGGGCCGATCGCCGTGCGGTTGGCGATCAGCGCGGCGGCGCCCGCGTTCTCGGCCGTCACGTACTGGTTGTTGGCGTGCGCCCGCAAGGTGATCGGGGTGGTCTGGCCGGGCGGCGTCATGCCCCCGCTTGTGGGGATCGTGGTGGTGCCGGTGAGTCGGATGTCGCGGGAGGAGGAGCCGGTGGAGACGGTGTCGGTGCCGGTGGCGTTGGTCCGGCCGTTGTTCCAGTACTGGAGGCTGCGGGCGTTGAGGGTGAGGGTGATGTGCCGGGTTCGGCCGGGGTTGCGGGTGGCGCGTTGGAGGTCTCGTAGGTTTTTGGGTGGTTTGCCGGTGGTGGCCGGTTGTCCTGGGTAGGCCTGGGTGATTTCGGTGCCGGTTTTGGTGCCGGTGTTCTGTATGTCGAAGGCGGCGGTGACGTTTCCGTTCGTGTCCGGCTGGCAGACGGTCAGAGCGGGGTAGTCGAAGGTCGTGGAGGAGAGTTTGTAGCCGAAGGGGTGGAGCGGGGTTTTGTTCTGGCTGTCGTACCAGCGGTAGCCGATGTTGCGGCCTTCGGTGTGTTGGACGGTGTTGTTCTGGCCGGGCCACTGGGGGGTGGTGTGGGCGGGGATGTCGTTCAGGCTCTGTGGGAGGGGTACGGGGGGTTTGCCGGGGAAGTTGACGTCGCCGTGGAGGAGTCGGGCGATGGCGGTGCCGTCTTCTTGGCCGGGGTACCAGTTCTCGATGATGCCGCGGACGCCGTTGGCCCACGGCATGGTCACCGCGGAACCGCTGTTGACCACCACGACCGTGCCTGAACCCGGCTGCCGCGGTGGGTCATGAGCACCGCATCCCCGTGGTTTATGTACGATCCCGAATCAGCCTCCTGGTCCGGACATGCCGAGGGGCCGCCGCCCTTGGCAGGGCGACGGCCCCTCATGCTGGTACTACCCGGCCCTGCCGGCGGCGCGTCACCGCGCCGCCGCCGTCAGCCGTTTACGGGTACGACGTCACCGTCGACGGGGTCGTGCCGGTGCCCGAGGTGCCGGGGCCGGTGTCGTTGATGACATGGGCGTATTGGCCCATCCCGCCGAGCGAGACCACCAAGAGGTCGTGGAACTTCACGCCCGCGGTGGTCGGTGCCTCGAACCCGTGGTCCTGGATGATCGTCGGGTCCGCGGTGAAGTTGCAGTAGCTGCCGAGTCCCCAGCCTTCGTGGGTGGTGACGTTGTCGTCCACCTTGTAGGCCGCGAACCCGCGGATGCTGCCGTTCTGGATGGCCGCCTGGTTGGGCGCGTCGTAGGCGATCTCGTTCTGGAAGAAGATCGTCTTGCCGTTCTGTCCCGCCCACTCCACGTCGTACTTCTCGAAGTGTTCGACGAACAGACCGGTGGCCAGAACGTTGTTGCCGTTCACCCGCAGACCGTAGTCCGACGGGTTGGTGGTCCAGCCCACCCCCGCGCCGTGGTCGGCGCGCCACAGCCAGGTGTGGTCGATGATGACGTCGTTGCTGTTGACCTCGAACGCCGTCTGGGCCTGACCCGGGCCCGCGCCGCCGATCCGGGCGAACACGTCCTGGATGGTGGTCGGGTTGCCCGCGTGGCTCGCGTTCGAACCGGGCGCGCCGACCTGGAGCAGCTGGGCCGAGTTGCCGGCACCGGCGTCGATCAGGAAGCCGGCCAGCTTGACGCCGTCCACGTCGGCGACCTTCACCGCGTCCACGCCGTTGTCCGGGATGACCGTGGCGTAGCCGAGGCCGAGGACGACGGTGTTGGCGCGGGTGACGTTGATCGCCTGGTCCACGTGGTAGATGCCCGGGGTGAGCAGCAGGTTGAGCCCCTGGGCGAGCGCGGCGTTGATGGTCGCCGCGGAGTCACCGGGGTGCGCCACGTAGAACTGGGTCAGCGGGATCGAGGTGCCCGGAGTGTTGGGCCAGTCGACGCCGCTGGCGTTGGTGCGCAGGTTCGGCACGAACACCGAGTAGTTGTTGCCGTCCAGGTACAGGTACGGCTTGTCACGCGACTCGGGGGTGGTGTTCAGCGTCGTGTAGACCGGGTTCGGGAAGCCCTGCGCCGGAGCGCCCTGGACACCCGAGAACACCATGTTCCACACGCCGTTGACCCAGCCGCCGATGGAGCTGTCGCGGGTGTACCACTGCTGCTGCGAGTACGGGCCGACGGTGCCGTCGATCTTGCTGTCGGCGATGTAGCCGCCGCTCGCCCAGCCGTAGCCGTTCGGCGCCAGGTTCAGGCCGCCCTCGACGTGGATCCGGCGGAACGGGGCCGCCTGTGCGACCGCCCACCGGTCGGTGCCGCTGACCGGCTTGATGGCCAGGTTCTCCACCGAACGCCAGAAGTTCTGGGTGGCGTTGCCGTTGAACCAGCCGGCGTCCACGGTGATGTCACCGTTGATCTGGACGTCGTCCGGGTTCTTGCCGAGGCCCGACACCGAGGTGTAGAAGCCGACCTGGTCGTTCAGGCCGTCGTAGGTGCCCGGCTTGAAGAAGACCTGGTAGCGCTGGGTGCCGAACTGGTTGGACTCCTGCTGGGCGAAGATCTGGTCCAGCTGGGCCTGGATGTTCGGGGTGGACGGGTCGAAGACCTTGACGTTCGGGCCGAGGTCGCCGCCGCCCTGGATCGGGCCGGTGGGCGGGCTGGTCGGCCCGGTGCCGCCGGTGTCACCGCTGCCCGCGGTGCCGAAGACCTGGAACTCCCACAGCGAGTAGCCGTACCCGGTGCCGCGAGCTGTGCCGTAGACCCGCACGTAGCGGCCGGAGCCGGTCACGTTGAGGGTCTGGACGCCGCCGGTGCCGGCTGTGGTGGAGTAGACGCTGGTCCAGTTCGTGCCGTCGGTGGACGTCTGGATCTGGAACGACTTCCCGTACGCGGCCTCCCAGTTGAGCACCACCTGGCTGATGGTGTCGGTGGCGCCGAGGTCGACCTGGAGCCACTGGGGGTCGGCGGCGGCGCTGGACCAGCGGGTGCCGTTGTCGCCGTCGACCGCCGCGGACGCCGGGGTGCCGGCGTTCTCGGTGGAGGATGCGCTGGCGGTCTTGCCCTGCGAGAGCAGGGTGCCCGCGGCCGGCGGCGTGGTGCTGCCGTCGACGGTGCCGAACACCTGGAACTCCCAGAGGGAGTAGCCGTACTGGGTGGCGCGGACCGTCCCGTAGAGACGGACATAACGCCCGGAACCGTTTACGGAAACCGTCTGGTTTCCACCGGTGCCGGTCGTGGTGGAGTAGATGCCGGTCCAGTTCGTGCCGTCGGCGGACGTCTGGATCTGGAACGACTTCGCGTACGCCGCCTCCCAGTTGAGGGTGACGGAACCGATGTGCGCGGTGGCGCCGAGGTCGACCTGGAGCCACTGGGGGTCGGCGGCGGCGCTGGACCAGCGGGTGCCGTTGTCGCCGTCGACCGCCGCGGACGCCGGGGTGCCGGCGTTCTCGGCGGAGGAGGCGGTCGCGGTCTTGCCCTGCGAGAGCAGGGTGTCGGCCGCGTGCGCCGAGCGCATCGGCACGAAGAGCAGCAGCGAGGCGACGAGCGCCGTGAGCACTGCCGCTACGACGTTTCGCCGGCCCGTCAGCACCGAGGGTCTCGGTGCCGCCGAGTCGGTGGGGGGAGCGAGCATGAGCAACTCTCCTGGTTCCACAGGTGGGGGCAGAAGTGGATAACCGTTCCGCCGTGACCGGTGGAACGGCGAGATGCCGTGATCATGATGAACTGTGGGCGAGCACACTCCGGTTGCCGAGTGAGAGCGCTCTCCCCATGCACACCGTGATGTTTCTCCCTGTGTTTCATCCATGTCAAGAGTTGTGCACAAGGCGGGATCCGGGAAACGGAGAAGCTTCACCAATTCCGGCAAAGAGGTCGTGCCGTCCGGCTGGGCGTTGGCATGTCTTCAGATCGTGAACGCAAGAGCACGACGGCCGGGTGGGACCGGTGTGACGGGCGGTCATCCGAAGGGCCGCCCCCGCGGTTGCCGGGGCGGCCCCTCGGCCGTGCGGGTGCGTGGGGTCCCACCCGCGGGCGGGGGCCCACCGCGCCGTCAGGGCGCGGTCACGAGGCCGGGCGGACGGCCCCGTTGGCGGTTGTCCGACGGGGAGTCGGTGATGCCGAGCTGCGCGGGCGTGCCGCCGGTGGCCAGGAAACGGGCCCGGTCGGTGACCGTGTGCAGCAGCTCGGTGAGCTCCCGCCGGTCGGCCGCGGTCACGTCGAAGGACAGGAACGCGGTGGACCGCGTCACCGGTTCGGCGATACCGGCCTGGTGGGGCCCGTGGAAGTCGGCGCCGCGCCGCGCGGACGGCGCGGGGGCGCTGGCGGAGGCGGTACCGCCGGCCAGCGGCGCCGCGCCGCCGGCCACCGCGCCGACCGCGCCCACACCCAGCGCGGCGCCGCGCAGGAACCCGCGCCGTCGCAGGTCGCCGGTGCCGGTCGGCTCGTGCGTGTCGGTCATGCCGTCCTCCGTACCTCGAAGATCGCCGCCACCGGGGCGAGTCGTTCCAGCAGATCGCCGAAGTCGGCGTTGACCCGCTCGCGCTGGGCGCGCGTCAGTTCGGCCAGCGGGGTCCAGGTCCCGCCGTGGTGCCGTGCGTCCAGGTCCTGCTGGGCGCGGTCCAGCGAGGCGTCGAGCTGCGCCAGGCCGGCGTCGCGCGGCACCAGCAGGGAGGTGAGCTCGGCCAGGATCTGCCGGGTGCCGTCGATGTTGGCACTCGCGGTGGCCAGGTTGGTACCGCTGCCGTAGTCGGTGCGGCCGGTCAGCTCGAACTGCTCGGCGTTCTCGATGATCTCGTGCGCCCGCAGACCCATGTCGGCCGGGTCCATCCGCTGGTCGGACCAGCCGTCCCGCAGCGCGCCGGTGTCCTTGGCCAGCCGGTCGGCGGGGGCGCGCAGCGCCTTCGCGCACTCCCCGTGCCACAGCCCCTACTCCAGCCGGTGGAAGCCGGTGAAGCCGGGTCGTGGACCGCCTCCGGGCCCAGCGCGACGGTGCCGTTGATCGCGCCGTCCGCGTCACCGAAGGTGTCGTAGGCGGCGCCCATCCGCTCGTAGACCAGGTGCGCGGGCAGCCAGTCGCGCCGGGCCGCCACCTGCCGTCACCGGCCTGCGGCGGCCACGCCGCCCGCCCGCCTCTGCCCGCCCGCCTCCGCCCGCCGCGGTCCCTCGCCGTCAGCCGCAGGTCAGCAGTCCCGCGTTCCGCTTAGCGGTCAGCACCCGCCGTACGCTGTCGGCCACGTCCTTGCGGAAGGCCGCGTTGTCCGCCATCCGGCCGAGCACCGCGGCCGTCATCGGCGCGATGTCGCCCGGTTTGACGGTGAGCACCATGTTGCCGCCGGCCCCGATGAAGTCCAGCGCCCGCTGGGCCGGGGTGTGGTCGCTGACCGCGACGGCCTGGCCGAGGTCGTCGGAGATGACCGCGCCCTTGAAGCCGAGCGAGCCGCGCAGCAGGCCGCGGATCACCGCGGTGGAGAAGACCGCCTGGTGTCCGGGGTCGATACGGGTGTAGACGGCCGAGGAGACCATCACGAACGGCACCCCGGCGTGCACCGCGTCGCGGAACGGCCGCAGGAAGGGGTCGGTGCGGGTGGTGGTGCCGTCCACCACGTCCGCGGTGAGGTCGGTGTTGCCGGTCACCCGGCCGAGGCCCGGGAAGTGCTTGACGGTCGGGATCACCCCGGCCTGGAGCATGCCGCGCAGGAAGGCGGTGCTGTGCGAGGCCACGGTCGCCGGGTCGTCGCCGAACTCGCGGTCCAGCCTGCCGATGGGCGCGTTGACGTCCTTCAGGCCGGGCGGCACCGTGTCGCCGACCGGCGCGAGGTTCATGTTGGCCCCGGCGGCGGCCAGCTGCCGCCCCCAGCCGGCCGCGCTGCTTCGCAGCCGGGACGCCGACCACGTCCCCTGGGACACCGCGCTCGGGATCGCCGAGAAGCCCGGCCCGTTGAGTACCTGGACCCGGCCGCCCTCCTGGTCGGTGGAGACCAGCATCCGTACCGTGACGCCGCCCTCCAGCCGCGGGGCCAGCGTCTGCACCCGCTCGGCCACCGGCTTGACCGCGGCGGTTCCCCCGGCGGTGTGCCTGATCAGGATGACCGCGCCGACCCGGCCCCGGGTGATCGCGGTGGCCTCGGCGGACGTCAGGCCCGAGGTGGTCACCGCCGTCATGAACAGCTGCCCGACCTGCTGGGCCCGCGACATGGCGGCCACCGCCCGGTCCACGCAGTTCGCCGCGGGCTCGGTGGAGCCGGATCCGGAGGCGGTCGGTACGGGCGGCACCGGCGTCGCGCCACCGGACGCGGAGGCCGAAGGGGACGGGGCGGCGGTATCGGAGGCGGTGGTGGTCGAGCCCGTCGTGGTGGGGGTGCCGCCTGCGGTGGCCGACGAGGAGGGCGCGGCGGGGGTGGAGGTCGCCGATGTCGTCCCCCCGCCGTTACCGCAGGCGGCGACGGCGACCAGCACGCCGAGGGCGACCGCGCAGAGCACCGGGCGGCGGGCCGCCGCGCGCGCGGCCGCCGGACCGGAGAGCGCGGCGGCCGGGGCGGTGCGGGGGGTCCTCGGCTCAGGAGGGATGCTCGGCTGGCGCACGGCGGGACCTCACACCTCGTAGTCGGTCGGAGCGTGGCGGGCACGGAGGCGTGCCCCTCTCCTTCTTCCCCCGGCGGCGCCGGTTGTCCCGCACGGCCGAAAGAAACGCCCGTAAGGAGGCCAGGAAGCCGGGCCGGGGCCGGCACGCCTGCCCCGGCCCCGGCGCGCGTCCGCCGTACGCCGCCCGGTCACATTCCGTCACGAAAGAGCCGCGGGTCCCGGTCCCCGCCGGCCGGGCGGGGAAGCGGGGGAGCGGAGAGAGCCGGGCGCCTCACCCGGTCCAGGCCGCCGCCGACCGCCGGTGCGGCAGCAGGCCCGCCGCCACCGCGGCCAGCGCCACCGCGCCCAGCAGCAGCGGCAGATCCGCGTGGCCGTGGCCGATCAGCGCGGCCCCGGCCAGCGCCCCCAGGAACATCGCCAGCGCCGACAGCAGCCGCCGCCCGGACCTGCTCGACGCGCCGCCCGCGAACCGCGCGTCCGCCGCGATGCCGGTGATGGTCAAGGTCAGCACGGTCGTGGTCAGATCAGGTACCGCCAACCGGCGTACCACCGCGTTCTGCAGGCCCATCGCCAGTCCCAGCAGCAGGATCAGCGTCCACCGGTCGCCGCCGCCGGCCGGCAGGTCGACCAGCCGGCTCATCACCCAGCCGGCCAGCACCAGCACCACCTGGGCCACGGTCGCCCCGAGCAGCAGTCGGGCCCGGTGCGCGGTCACCCGCTGTGCGAGCACCCCGCCGGCCGCCGCCCCGGCCGTGAACGACAGCAGCGACAGCACGGACGCCAGTACCGAGAAGCCGCTCGCGCCGGCCAGCGAGAACGCCATGAAGACGACGTTTCCGGTCATGTTGGCGACGAAGACATGGCCCAGCGACAGATAGCTGAAGGCGTCCACCAGACCGGTGACCACCGTCAGCCCCAACAGCAGCGGCGGCAGCGGACCGTGCGGCCCGGCCGGATCGGGGACGAGGGTGTCGCGCGCCTCGCGGAACGTGGTCTGAAAGGGGGTCTGCACGGCGTCTTCCTTCCGGTTTTCTCCGGGATGCGTACCGCCGCCCGACCGGGACACACGTACGGCGCGGGCGAAGGCGGCGGCTCCACCATGGTGGCCGCCCGGCTCCCGGGCAAGCGGCTGCCGGGCAAGCGGCTGCCGCGCGAGGCCGGCCGGCCGATGTGACACTGACCGGCGCGGACGTGACCACCCCCTGACCGTGTGGCGGGAACGACGGACGACGGCCGTGGCCCGGAAGGGATTCCGGGCCACGGCCGTCGGATCCGAACAGTCGGTTCGGGTCAGGGGGAAGGTGGTGTGCCGTCGTGCGGGTCCGGCCGCCGTGCGCGGCGCCGGACCTCAGGACTGGGCGAGCAGTCCCGCCCGCAGCTTGTTGAGCGTCCTGCCGAGCAGCCGCGACACGTGCATCTGCGAGTAGCCCAGCTCCTCGCCGATCTGCGCCTGCGTCATCTCCTCGCCGAACCGCATCTGCAGCAGCAGGCGGTCGCGCGCCGGCAGCTGCGAGAGCAGCGGGGCCAGGCTGTTGAAGTCCTCCACCAGCTCCAGCGCCGGGTCGCACGCCCCGAAGGTGTCGGCCAGGGTGCGGCCCTCACCGTCGGAACCGCTGTCCGCGTCGCTGTAGGGGGTGTCCAGCGAGCCCGCGGTGTAGCCGTTGGACGCCACCAGGCCCTCGATCACGTCGCCCTCGCTCAGGTCGAGGTGCGCGGCCAGCTCGGCGACGGTCGGGTCGCGGTCCAGCAGCAGCGACAGCTGCTCCCTGGCCTTGCTCAGCTCGACCCGCAGCTCCTGCAGCCGCCGCGGCACGTGCACCGCCCAGGAGGTGTCGCGGAAGAACCGCTTCATCTCGCCGACGATGTAGGGGATGGCGAAAGTGGTGAACTCCGTCTCACGGGACAGGTCGAACCGGTCGATCGCCTTGATCAGACCGATCGTGCCGACCTGGACGATCTCCTCGTGGTCGGTGGCGGGGCGGTTGCGGTAGCGGCCCGCCGCGAAGTGCACCAGCGCCAGATTCATCTCGATCAGGGTGCTGCGCGCGTAACTGTAGGCGTGGGTGCCCTCCTCCAGCTCCTGGAGGCGGTCGAAGAAGAGCTTCGACAACACCCGGGCGTCCTGGGGCGCCACGCTCGTCGCGTCGTCGATCCACGGCAGCCCACCGGTCGCGTCCTGTGACGCACCCGACTGCCGCTCGCCCGTCGCCGTGGCGTCCGTGTCTTCCGACTGCTGAACCATTGCGGTCACGTCATCGCCTCGCACTCATCCGACTGTTCGCCGCCCGCCTGCCCTGGCCGTCCGGACGTATGCCTCTTCCGTCCCGGATTTCCTCGCAGCCGCCCGCCCGGACCCGCGGCCGAGCCGCCGCGGACGCCGGGCACGGCGGATGACCTGCGCGAGCACCCCGCCGGCCGGTGCGGTCGCCGCACGGGTGACCTCTGCGCGCGGCTACCGCGTACGGCGTAGGCACACTACGCCGTGAGCCGGTGCCTCCCCTCCCGGGGGCGGTGAAGGCCGCGGCGCGCGTCCGGCGCGCGCCGCGGCCTTCGGTGCGGGACATCCGGCCGGTGGGCCGGGGGTGGTTCAGGCTTTTCCGGGGGTGCTGTCACCAGCGGGCCGGTTACGGCCGGGCTCGGTGGTGCAGCCGCCCTTGCGGCAGTTCACGTCGGGGCAGGACATCTCGGATCACCTCCTCTCTGCTGCCAGGTCGTCGGGCAGGCAGTCCAGCAGGAGCTTGTCGACGCGCTTGCCATGCCACAGCGCGGCATCCCGCAACCGTCCCGCGGTACGGAAGCCGGCCTTGAGATAGGCGTTCACGGCAAGGGTGTGCGGAGCCAGCACCTGCAGCCACACCGCGTTCAGTGACGCGATGGTGAACGCCCAGTCGAGAGTGAGTGCGGTGGCCTCGGCCGCGTAACCCAGGCCGCGGTGCTCCGGAGCGATCACCAAGGTGAACTCGGCGCTGTTGACCGACTGGTCCACGTTGAGGGAGGTGGTGCCGACCGGAGTCGCGCCCGCCGTCGTGATCACTTCGAAGAGCTGGTAGTGGGAGGAGGTGTGGACGCCGCGGAAGCGGGCCCGGAACACCTCCCAGGACACCGGCCAGCGGGCACCGAAACCGACGATGGTCGCCGGGTCGGTCTCCCATCGGTGGTAGTCCTGCATCATCTCTTCTCTTGCCAGGGTCAGAGCCAGCCGCTGTCCGGTCCGCAGTGGAACGGGGGCGGTGGCGTGGGGGGTGGTCGTCACGCTCTTGTCTCTCCTACGTGTGCCCGGTCGGGTACGTTGCAGCCGTCCATAAAGCGTCAATCCCGGGACGGCCCGAAGTCGTGAGAACGGCCGTATTGCCACCTGGCGGCCGGGTATGTGCTTGACACCGGTACGTCCGCCGGGGGCCGCCGGGGCGCCGCCGCGTCCCAGGCACCACCGGGTGCACCGGTGTCCCAGCGGGTGCGCGACGCGGCCGGGCCGCCGACCCGGGCGGCGGGCCGTGCCCCCCGGTGGATCGTGGCCGAATCACGAACCGGCCGGTCGGGGGCCGCCCGGCGCCTGTCGCGCACAAGCAGTGAAGCAGGTCATCCGATCTTTCGCGCCCGTCATGGGTGGTCTCATGCGGTACTCGGTGCGGGAAACCACCGCATCGAGGACAAAGAGCCTCGTTGGTCCAGGCCCTTGACGGCATGTTTCTTTCAGCAGTTGAATCCTCGCAGACCTCAACCGCTTATGCGGAAGTGCTCAGCGAGGCGTCACCGCGAGCCGGTGCACGCCTCCCCCACCGCAAGCCTGCGCAGATCAGGCGGAGCCTTCGCCATGCCGTTGCCGATCACCCATGGCCTGCCACGGGGACGCTGAGTTCAGCTGTTGAACATCGGAGCTTTCCATGGGTGTGTCACGTCGTTCGTTCTTGGGCACGGCGGCCGGTGGGTCGGCTGCTGTGGGGTTGGCTGCGTTGGGTGTGGCCGTACCTGCGTCTGCTGTGGGGGGTGTTGCGGCGGTGAGTGGTCCGGGGGATGTGGTGGGGAAGGTGTCGGTGGGGTGTCAGGGGTGGTTGGCGGCGGTCGGTGACGGTGCACCGGTATATGCGTGGTGGCACTGGTCGGCGAACGCGGGTCAGGCGCCGTCGCCGTCGAACACGGGGATTGTGGCGTGGCCGGACGTGCGGGACTACGCGCGGACGTATCACACGGGGTACGCGAGTCTGGGGAACGGGCAGCCGGCGGACCTGTTCTCGTCGTACGACCAGCAGACGGTGGACACGCGTTTCCTGTGGTTGCAGCAGAATGGTGCGGGCGGGGTGCAGGGCGTTTATATCCCGATGTTCGACGAGTTCAACGAGTTCAACGAGGGGAACCAGATCGCGAAGACGGCGGAGTCGTTGGCGTGGGTGCCGACGAATTCGGGGTTTTCGGCGTTGGACGAGGACGGTACGGCGTGCTCCTCGGACTACTACCTGCGGCTGGCCGGTGACGGCGGGCGGATGCTCAAGGGCCAGATCGCGCTGACCGCCACCCGTCCCACCCCACCCGTCACCACCACCACCACCATCGGCGGCGACACCACGCCCCCCGGCGGCACCGTGGTCAGCCTGCGGGCCCGCGCCGACAACCTGTACGTGACCGCGGAGAACGCCGGGGACCAGCCGCTGATCGCCAACCGGGCCGCCATCGGCGCCTGGGAACAGTTCGACCTGGTCACCTCGTAACAACCCGATCACCCCCTGACCGGGATTCGGCCGCCTCGGCGTGATATGCCTTCCCCGAACGGGGAAAGCAAGAAACGACCGCGGTTGACCGATGCGGTTGCCGAAGGGATGGGAGGGCGCGGTGAAGGTGGGGCTGCTGACCCGGGAGTATCCGCCCGACGTGTACGGCGGAGCCGGGGTCCATGTGGAGTTCCTCGCCCGCGAGCTGCGCGCTCTGGTGGACCTCGAAGTGCACAGCTGGGGAAAGGGCGCCGATGACGCGGTGATCCGGCATCGCGCGCCCTCCTCCCTGGACGGTGCCAACGACGCGCTGCGCACCTTCGCCGTCGACCTGTCGATCGCCGCCGCCCTGGAGGGCCGCGAGCTGCTGCACTCCCATACCTGGTATGCCAACCTCGCCGGCCACATAGGCAAGCTGCTCTACGGCATCCCGCACATACTGACCGCGCACTCCCTGGAGCCGCTGCGCCCCTGGAAGGCCGAGCAGCTCGGCGGCGGCTACGCCCTGTCGAGCTGGGCCGAGCGCACCGCGATGGAGTCCGCGGACGGGGTGGTCGCCGTCTCCGACGGCATGCGCCGCGACATCCTGGCCAGCTACCCGGCGCTCGACCCCGACCGGGTCCACGTGATCCGCAACGGCATCGACACCGCCACCTACCGCCCCGACCCGCGCACCGACGTCTTGGACCGGATCGGTATCGACCCGGACCGCCCGTATGTGCTCTTCGTCGGCCGGATCACCCGGCAGAAGGGCGTACCGCACCTGCTGCGCGCCGCCCGCCGGATCGACCCGGCCGCCCAGCTGGTGCTGTGCGCCGGCGCCCCCGACACCCCGGCCCTGGACCGCGAGTTCCGCGCCCTGTTCGACGAACTGAGCGCCGTACGCGACGGGGTGCACTGGATCCCGGCGATGCTGCCCCGCCCGGCCGTCGTCCAGCTGCTCACCCACGCGGCGCTGTTCGTCTGCCCTTCGGTGTACGAGCCGCTCGGCATCGTCAACCTGGAGGCGATGGCCTGCGGGACCGCCGTGGTCGCCTCCGCGGTCGGCGGCATCCCTGAGGTGGTGGACGACGGCCGGACCGGGCTGCTGGTGCCCTACCGGGAGAGCCGTCCCGAGGAGTTCGAGACCGGGCTGGCCGAGGCGATCGACCGGCTGGTCGGCGACCCGGCGACGGCCGCCCGGATGGGTGAGGCCGGCCGGGAGCGCGCGGTGACCGAGTTCGGCTGGGACACCGTCGCCCGGCGCACCACAGAGCTCTACCAGACGGTGCTGAAGGACGGCTGAGCCCCGGCCGGACGGCGGGGCCCGGCCGACGGGCGGGCGAGGGCAACCGGGCGGCGACCGCCGGACACCGGCGAGCGGACACGATCTGAGGGGGCTTCGATGCGTGGTGGACCTTCGGTGCTGGGCATAGTGCTGGCCGGTGGTGCGGGAAAGCGGCTGATGCCGCTCACCGCCGACCGGGCCAAGCCGGCGGTGACGTTCGGCGGCACCTACCGGCTCGTGGACTTCGTGCTGTCCAACCTCGTCAACGGCGACATCCTGCGGATCTGCGTACTGACCCAGTACAAGTCGCACTCCCTGGACCGGCACGTGACGACCACCTGGCGGATGTCGAGTCTGCTGGGCAACTACGTCACCCCGGTGCCGGCCCAGCAGCGGCTCGGCCCGCGCTGGTACCTCGGCAGCGCCGACGCGATTTTGCAGTCGCTCAACCTCATCCACGACGAACAGCCCGACTACGTCGCGGTGTTCGGCGCCGACCACGTCTACCGGATGGACCCCCGGCAGATGCTCGCCCAGCACATCGAGCACGGCGCGGGCGTCACGGTGGCCGGCATCAAGGTGCCCAAGGCGGACGCCGCCGCGTTCGGCGTCATCACCCCGGCCAGCGACGGCGTCGCGGTGGAGCGCTTCCTGGAAAAGCCCGCCGACCCGCCGGGGCTGCCCGACGACCCCGGGCGTGTCTTCGCCTCCATGGGCAACTACCTGTTCACCACCAAGACGCTGCTGGACGCGCTGCACGAGGACGCCGAGGACCCGCAGTCCGTGCACGACATGGGCGGCAGCATCCTGCCCCGGCTCACCGCCAAGGGTGTCGCGCAGGTCTACGACTTCGACACCAACCACGTACCGGGGGAGACCAGCCGCGACCACGGCTACTGGCGGGACGTCGGCACCCTGGACGCCTACTACGAGGCGCACATGGACCTGATCTCCGACCAGCCCGCCTTCAGCCTGTACAACCGGCGCTGGCCGATCTACACCCACCAGAACAGCATGCCGCCGGCCAAGATCGCGGCCGGCGGCATCGTGGGGGAGTCGGTGGTCAGCCCCGGCTGCGTGATCCGCGGGCAGGTCACCCGCTCGGTGCTGTCACCCGGCGTGGTGATCGACGTCGGCGCGGTCGTCCAGGGCTCGGTGCTGCACGACAACGTACGGGTCGGGCGCGGCGCCATCGTCAGGGGCGCGGTGCTGGACAAGAACGTGGACGTGCCGCCGGGCGCCACCATCGGCGTCAACCCCGACCGCGACGGCCAGCTCTACACCGTCTCGCCGGGTGGCGTGATCGCCCTCGGCAAGGGGCAGCGGGTGCAGTGAGCCCTGCGGCCCGACCAGGCGGCGGCAATCCCACCCGGCACCCCGGGGAAACGGCCGCCGCCGGCCGGTTCAGCTTCCGTAGACCTCCAACTCGTAGATCCGCGCCGCCGGATCGCCGTTCTGCGTCGGTGTGATCACCGACAGCCGCACCCAGCGGGCGTTCGCGCCCACCTGGCTGGTGGTGCTGTCGGCGGTGTTGCCGCGGACCTGGGCGACCGTGGTCCAGGCGGTGCCGTCGGGGGACACCGCCAGGTCGAAGTCCCTGGTGTCCCACGCCGGGTCCTCGCCGCCGGCGCCGGAGTGCCGGACGGTCAGCGACGACAGGGTGTGCGAGGCGCCGAGGTCGACGGTCAGCGTCTTGGTGCCCGCCGCCTTGGAGCACCACTTGTCGCCGGTGCCGCCGGAGTAGCTGCCGTTGACCGCCTTGTCCGCGGTCTCGGTGCTGCCGCACGGGTCGGAGCCGGTGGCGGCCCGGCCGAGCGCCAGATCGCTCTGGCCGCCGCCGTAGACCTCCAGTTCGTAGATCCGGGCGGCGTCGGAGCCGGTGCCCGCGGCGTTGGCCGGCTGCGAGACCACCAGCCGGACGTAGCGGGCCTGCCGCGGGGACGCCGTGTTGTACGTGCGGCTGGAGCGCGACCCGGCGACCGTCGCCGCGGTCGTCCAGGTGGCGGCGTCGGTGCTGGTCTGGATCTGGAAGGCACCGGTGTTCCAGCCGGTGTTCTCGCCGCCGAGGCCCGCGTGCTCGACGACGAAGGACGAGACGGTCTGCGCCGAGCCCAGGTCGACCTGGAGGGTGGCGTTCGCCGTCTTGGAGCACCACTTGCTGTTGTTCCTCAGCGACCCGTCCACCGCCTTGTCCGCGGACTCGGCGGTGGCGCAGCTCGCCGATCCGGTCACCGGCCGGCCCTGGGCGAGGTCGGTCCCCGGCTCGGGGGCGGCCGGCACGGCGGTGGCGCCGTCCTGGAAGGAGGGCGGCACGTCGGAGGCGCCGGTGCCCCAGGCGGTGCCGGGGGTGGCGCCCATGGTGAAGTCGAGCGTGGCGCCGGCCGCCACGTCCGGGTAGCGCAGGTAACTGTGGCTGGTGGCCGTGCCGTTGACGGTGAGGCCCTGGACGTAGGTGCCGCTGCCCGCCGCGTTGACCGTGATGTTCCCGCCGGGCCGCTGGAGCAGCACCGAGGGGAACTGCGGGCCGCTGACCGCGAGGGTGTCCGCGCCGGGAGTCACCGGGTACAGGCCGAGGGCCGCCCACACGTACCAGGCGGAGGTCGCGCCCAGGTCGTCGTTGCCGGGCAGGCCGCCGGCCCCGGTGGTGTAGGACTCGGACATCACCTTGCGGACCGCGTCGGAGGCGCCGGCCGGGTTGCGGGCGAAGTCGTAGGCCCACGGCACGCCGTGCTCGGGCTCGTTGCCGATGTAGTAGTACGGCAGCGTCTGGCCGGCGTTGACCTGGGTGAAGTGGTGGTCCAGCCGCTGGACCGCGGTGTGCCGGCCGCCCATGTCGTTGATCAGGTCGGCGTAGTCGTAGGGCACCATCCAGGTGTACTGGGCGGCGTTGCCCTCGGTGAAGTTGCTCTGGCCGGCCGGGTCCAGCGGCCAGACCCAGCTGCCGTCGGAGTTGCGCGGTTGGACGTAGCCGGACTCGGCGCCGTAGGTGTTGCGCCACCACTGGGCGCGCGTCATGTGCGTACTGTAACCGGCGGTGTCGCCGAGCGCCTTGGCGAACTGCGCCACCGCGAAGTCGGAGGCCGAGTACTCCAGCGAGTCCGAGGGGGCGCCGCTGAGGTAGTGCAGAGCGGTGTACGAGGACTGGTTGCCGCGGATCGGGGAGCCCTGCGTCGTACCGCCGTTGGACGCCTTTTCCATCAGCGACAGGGCGGCGGCGGTGTCGAAGCCGCGGGTGCCGAAGGCGTAGAGGCTGCTGACGATGATCGGGCCGGGGTCGCCGGTCATCACGAAGTCCTCGTTGGTCTGCTGCGACCACTTGGGCAGCAGGCCGCCCTGCTGGCCGTCCAGCACCATCGAGTTGGCGATGTCGCTCGCCTCCGCCGGCGCGATCAGCGCGATCAGCGCCGCCCAGGAGCGGTAGATGTCCCATCCGGAGTAGTTCTGGTAGACCGGGCGGGAGGAGTTGTGCACCGCGTTGTCGAAGCCGCGGTAGTCGCCGCTGACGTCGCTGGAGATGTTGGGGCTCTGGAAGACGTGGTAGAGCGCGGTGTAGAACTTCTTCAGGTCGGTGGTCGAACCGCCGCTCACCTGCGCGCGGTTGAGGATCGCGTTCCACGCGCCGTCGGCGGCGCTGCGGACCGCGCCGAAGTCCCAGCCGCTGTTCTCCGCCGTCAGGTTGGCCTGCGCGCCCGCCGTGCTCACGTAGCTCAGGCCGACCTTGAACTGCACGGTCGCCGAGCCGGTGGTGTCGAAGGTGACCCAGGCGCCGGTGTTGGTCCCGCTGGTGCTCGCCGAGTTCGCGCTGACCGTGCCGCCGTTCCAGGTGCCGTGGGCGGTCGGGGCGCGGTCGAAGCGGATGTCGAAGTAGATCGGGTACGTCTTCGACGAGCCGCAGAAGCCGCCGGCGGTGACGCTGCCGGTGATCTCGGAGCCGTTGACCTGCACCGAGCCGGCGCGGTTCCCGGTGGCGCTGCGGCTGGTGTTGATCAGCAGCCCGGCCGAGGTGGACGACGGGTAGGTCAGCCGCCCCATGCCGGTGCGGGTGGTGGCGGTCAGCTCCACGCCGGTGGCGTACCTGTCCAGCCGGTTTTGGTAGTAGCCGGGCACCGCCGTCTCGTTGGCCTTGGTGTACGGCGACGCGTACGCGGTCCAGTCGCTGCCGGGCGAGGTGCCGACACCGCCGGTGATCGGCAGCAGCGGCAGGTCCTCGTCGTTGGGGCAGCCGGCGCCGTCGAAGTGGGTGAGGCTGAAGTCCTCGATGGAGGTGTCGGAGTAGCGGTAGCCGGAGGGCGAGCCGGTCGGTGTGTCCGGGCTGAACTGCACCCCGCCGAAGGGCACCACCGCGCCCGGGTACGTACTGCCGCCCGCGCCGCCGGGCACCGGGTTCGGCGCGGAGCTGTCGTCGGTGCCGACGAACGGGTCGGCGTACTGGGTAAGGGCCGGGGCCGAGGCGGCGCGGGCCGGCGCCGGGTGGGGCGCGGCGGCGTGGGCCGGGGCCTGGGCGAGGCCGCCGACACCGAGCGCGGCCAGTAACAGGGCGCTGACGGCGCCCGCGGTTCGGGAGCGGAACACGGCAGGAAGCACGGAGGAACCACCTTCTCGCGGAAGGCCCCCGCGTCGTCCAGGCGCCGGGGGGCTGAGGGGGGCACGGGCTCGCGAAGCGTGTGAACGTTACCAGGCAAGGGAGCAGTTTTGATGTGTACCTGACGGATGTCAAGGGTCCGGACCAGGCCGCCGGCACATACCGCGGGCGGCGCCGGCCGGTCGGGCGGCCGCTCCGCAGCGTAGCGGCGCTGCCGCCGCCGGACGCCGCAAGACCCGCCCACACCCCCGTCATGTCGCCCGTACCGCACCCGGTCCGCCGTGCACGTCGCCGGCGCCCCGCCCGCCGGGCCCGCCTGCCATCATCGGTGCGAGGGGGCGGCCGGCCCCCGCCGCGGCCCGGCAGGAGGACGAGGAGGCCCGTGAGGCGCCCGACGATGAAGGACGTGGCCCGCGCCGCGGGCGTCAGCCCGATGACCGTCTCCCGGGTCGTCTCGGGTGAGGCCGCAGTGAGCCCCGGCACCGCCGCGAAGGTCGAGCAGGCGGTCCGCCGGCTCGGCTACCAGCGCAACGACAACGCCCGCCACTTGCGGCAGAAGCGCCCGGGCACCGCCACCATCGGCCTGGTCGTCGACGACCTCGCCAACCCGTTCTACGCCCTGCTGGCCCGCTCGGTGGAGGACGAGGCACACCGCCGCGGCTATGTGGTGCTGGTCGCCAGCACCAACGACGAGCCCCGCCGCGAGCGCGAGGTCATCGCCGCCTTCACCGCCCGCCAGGTGGACGGCCTGATCATCGTGCCCACCGTCGGCGGCCACGGCTTCCTCGAACAGCCCATGGCGGCCGGCACCCGGGTGGTGTGCGTGGACCGCCCCGCCGAGGGCCTGGACGTGGACACCGTCACCGTCGACAACCGGGCCGGCGCCCAGCGCGCCGTCACCCACCTGCTCGACCGGGGCCACCGCCGGATCGCCTACCTCGGCGACCGGTACGAGATATGGACGCAAAGGGAGCGCTACACGGGCTATCTCGCCGCGCTCGCCGCACACGGCATACCCGAGGACCAACCGCTGGTCCGGCACGGCCTGCGCTCGCGCGCCGCGGCCGGCGCCGCGCTGGCCGAGCTGCGCGAACTGCCGCAGCCGCCGACCGCCGTGTTCACCAGCAACGACCTGATCACCCTCGGGGTGCTCGACGGACTCGACCACCCCGCGCGGATCGCGGTCGTCGGCTTCGACGACCTGCCGCTGGCCGAACGGCTCAGCCCACCGCTGACCGTGGTCAGCCAGGACCCGGCGGCGCTCGGCGGCACCGCGGCGGACCTGGTCTTCTCCCGGATAGCCGGCGACCGTTCGGCGCCCCGGGACGTGGTGCTGCTCACCCGGCTGGTGGTACGCGGATCGGGCGAGCTGCCGGCGCCCGGTTGAGTGCCGGCCGGTCAGCCGGCCCCCGCGCCGACGGCCTTCGCCCTGGCGGCCTTCGCCCCGGCGGAGGGGGCGGCGGGCGGGCCGGGCGCGGAGGCGGCGGGCGGGGAGGGGGAGGGCGCCGGCCGGCTCATCCGCTCGGCCACCGCCTTGCCGAGCACCGGGAAGAACGCCTCGGCCATCCGCCGGTAGCCCGCGTCGTCGGGGTGCACGCCGTCGCTCATCTCGGCGACGGTGAGGTCGGGCGGGGTGACGTACCAGAAGGCGCGACCGCGCCGCCGCTCGGCGGCCTGGAGAGCGGCGGCCCGCCGGTCGAACGCGGCGACCTCGGCGCGCAGCCGCGTGGTGAGCGGGGTCCGCTGGTGCGAGGCGACCGGCAGCAGGCCCATATACACCACCGAGACGCCCGGCCGGTCGGCGTAGATCCGGTCGACCAGCTCGGCCAGCCGGTCCGGTGCGCGGGCGACGTCCACGTTGTGGCGCAGGTCGTTGATGCCCAGGTGCAGCAGGACGACATCGGGCCGCGACACCGCCAGCCAGCCGTCGACCCTGCCCCGGACCTGGCCGATCGTCCAGCCGCGGTGCCCCTCGTTGGCCGGCTCCGGCAGATCGCCGTTGCGCTCGGAGCCGACGAACCGCACGGCGTACCGGGACTGCCCGGCCACCAGCCGCCACAGCGGCTTGCGGTAGCCGGCGTCACCGGTGCTGCCCTGACCCCAGGTGATCGAGTCGCCCAGCGGCATCACCCGGACCGGGAACGGCGGCCGGGGGCGGCTCTCGACCGCCGAGCCGCTGGTGGTCAGCAGCGCCAGGGTGATCGCCGCGGCGACGGTGAGCAGCGCGGCCGGCACACCCGCGCCGCGGACCAGCCGACCGTGTGTCACGTACCCCTCCGGAGCGACGGCCCCGGGCCTGCGTCCGGGGGCAACCTGTCGGTCCACCCTAACCGGCGGCTACGGGTGCACGCGCAGCTGGTCCAGCGTCAGGTCGACGGCGGCTTCCAGCGAACCGGTGCTGCCGGTGACGATCAGGACGACGGCGCCCCCCTGGACCGCGGCCAGCAGCACGTCGGCGGCGCGGTCGGCGGCCAGCCCGCGGGTCATCAGGTCCTGATCCTGCATATGCCGCACCCCGGCCGCCAGTTTGCCGTGCCAGCTGTCCATCAGCCGGGCCTGCACGCTCTGGCCGCCGGTGTCCTCCGGGTCGAGCTGCCCGAGCAGCACCCGCAGCGGGCACTGGCGGCCCTGCCGCTTGTAGTGGGCCACCACGGTGTTCCGCCAGGCGTGCCAGGACCGCCAGGAGGTCAGATCGTCCAGGTACGGCTGCTGGTCGGCCAGGATCTGGTCGGCCTCGTGGGAGGCGACCGCGAGCACCAGCTGCTCCCGGCCGTCCGGGAAGTAGTGGAAGAGCTGGCTCTTGCTGGTACTGGTCGCCTCGCGGATCTCGTCCAGCGACACGCCGCCGCCCGACTGCCGCATCAGCACCGCCGCGCCGTCGATGATGCGCTGCCGGGTGGCGGCGCCCTTGCTCGTCAGCCCCTGCGGCACGCTTCCGCCTCCCTAACGACTGGACTTCCCGGTCCAAGGGTACGGGCCCGGCGGCTGCGCCGTCGCCCGTACGCCGTCGGTCGTACGCCAGGGACCGCGCGCCGCCGGCCGCGCCGCCCGCCCCGCCGGGCCGGGCTCACGTCCCGCTGACCACCGCGACCCCGACCCGGCCGCCGTCCACGTCCAGCACCGTGCCGTGCACGAACGCCGCCTCGTCGCTGGCGAGATAGACCGCCGCCTGCGCGATCGCCTCGGGCGAGCCAGTGGTGCCGGCCGGGGTGCCCCTCATCATCACCTCGGCCGGGTGCGGCCGGTCGCCGAGCGCGGGGGAGCGGATGACGCCGGGCGAGATCGCGTTGACCCGCACCCCGGACGGGCCGAACTCGGCCGCCCACGCCCTGGTCAGGGTCTCGACCGCGCCCTTGGTGGAGCTGTAGAGCGCGCCGACCGGCAGGCCGAGCCGGGCGACCCACGAACCGAGGTTGACGATCGCGCCGCCGCCGGCCTCCACCATCGCCGGGGCGACGGCCGCGGTCAGGAAGAAGGGGGCCTTCACGTTGACCGCGTACACCTGGTCGAAGGTGGCCTCGTCGGTGGCCGTGGTGACGTCCCCGGGGAAGATGCCCGCGTTGTTGACCAGGACGTCGATCCGGCCGCCGAGTACCCGGGCGGCCTCCGCGGCGAGCGCGGTACTGGCCGCCGCGCCGCCGTCGAGGTCGGCGGCGACGAAGTCGGCCCTGCCGCCCGCCGCCCTGATGCCGGCCACCACCTCGGCGCCGCGGGCCGTGCTGCGGCCGGAGACCACCACGTGCGCGCCCTCCGCCCCGAAGGCGACGGCGATCGCCTGCCCGATGTTGCTCGTCGCGCCCGTGACGAGCGCGGTCCTGCCCTGCAGTCGTGCGGTCATGCCGTGGACCTCTTCCATAGTGGACCGTGCGGTTCAGAAAAACCGTAACACGACTCTGGACCACAAGGTCCATAATGCGCCCGACGTAGCCGCGGACCACGCCCGGCGGCCACCGAACGGACCAGCGGAGCGGGCGCCGGCGGTCACCGGGTGCCGACACTGGAACGGCGTGCGTGCCCGCGCCGCGGCCGGGCAGGCGCCCTTCGACGGCAGGGAGCCGGAGGCCGGCGCACCGCCTGCGGCGGGCACGGCGACGAGCACACCGGCCGAACGAGTTCAGGAAGGCGGGCACCATGCCCAGCGGATCGAACGCCAAGCGCGAACGGCAGTACGAGCACATCAAGGACAGCGCCAAGGACCGCGGTGAGTCGGACAAGCGCGCCAAGGAGATCGCCTCGCGCACCGTCAACAAAGAGCGCGCCCGCTCCGGCGAGTCCAAGGCCGCCAGCCGCACCTCGACGCGCGACATGCCCTCGTCCCGGCGCGGCGGACAGCGCTCGCACTCCGGCGCGCAGGGTCCGACGCGGGACCAGCTCTACAACGAGGCCCGGCAGCGCGGTATCAAGGGCCGCTCCACCATGTCCAAGGCCCAGCTCAGCAAGGCACTCGGACGCTGACGGCCGCCCCGCCGCGCACCGCCTGCGGCACCGGGGCGGGCCGCGAGGTGGCAGGACCGCCGCCGGAGCGCGGCGGCCCGGCCCGCCCGGACCGGCTACGGGCCGACCGGCTACGGCGGCGGCCCGCCCGACGACCACCAGGAGAAGGCCGCCGCCCGCCCGCCGCGCCCTCACCCGACCGTCCCGGCCGGCCGCCGGGACCGCGCTCGCCGCCGCGGCCACCGCCGCGGGCGCCGCATACGCGCTCGTCCACCGCCGTACCCGAACCGAGCCCCGCCCGCCGGACCGACCCGGGGACCGGCGCCCGTACCGTCCGCGAGAGAGGAACCCCTGTGTCCGTCAAGGTGTCCGACCACGTACTGCAGCGGCTGCGCGAATGGGACGTGGAGCACGTCTTCGGCTATCCCGGCGACGGCATCAACGGCCTGCTCGCCGCCTGGGGCCGCGCCGAGAACAGGCCGGAGTTCATCCAGGCCCGGCACGAGGAGATGGCCGCCTTCGAGGCCGTCGGCTACGCGAAGTTCTCCGGCCGGGTCGGCGTCTGCGCGGCGACCTCCGGTCCCGGCGCGATCCACCTGCTCAACGGCCTGTACGACGCCAAGCTCGACCACGTGCCGGTCGTCGCCATCGTCGGCCAGACCAACCGCAGTGCCATGGGCGGCAGCTACCAGCAGGAGGTGGACCTGCTCAGCCTGTTCAAGGACGTCGCCTCCGACTACTGCGAGATGGTGACCGTCCCCGAGCAACTGCCCAACGTCATCGACCGGGCGATGCGCACCGCCTACGCCAAGCGCACCGTCACCGCCGTCATCATCCCCGCCGACGTGCAGGAACTCGACTACACCCCGCCGACGCACGCCTTCAAGATGGTCCCCTCCAGCCTCGGCCTGGCCGACTACGCCCCGGTGCCCGCCGACGGCGACGTCGCCCGCGCCGCCGAGGTCCTCAACTCCGGTGCGAAGGTGGCGATCCTGCTCGGCCAGGGCGCCCGGGGCGCCCGCGCGGAGGTGGAGCAGCTCGCCGACACCCTCGGCGCCGGGGTCGCCAAGGCACTGCTCGGCAAGGACGTGCTCCCCGACGACCTGCCCTACGTCACCGGCTCCGTCGGCCTGCTCGGCACCCGCCCCTCGTACGAGATGATGCGCGACTGCGACACGCTGCTGGTGATCGGATCGAGTTTCCCCTACACGCAGTTCCTGCCGGAGTTCGGCCAGGCCCGCGCGGTGCAGATCGACAACGACCCGTTCATGATCGGCATGCGTTACCCCTTCGAGGTCAACCTGGTCGGCGACGCGGCCGGCACCCTCAAGCGGCTGCTGCCGCTGCTGAAGGCGAAGCAGCACGGCGACTGGCGCAGGACCGTGGAGAGGAACACGGCCCGCTGGTGGGAGGTCATGCAGCGCCGCGCCGCGGTGGACGCCGACCCGATCAACCCCGAGTACGTGGTGCACTCCCTGGACGAACTCCTGCCGGAGAACGTCATGCTGGCCGCCGACTCCGGGTCGTCCGCCAACTGGTACGCCCGCCACCTGCGGATGCGCGGCGCCATGCGCGGCTCGCTGTCCGGGACGCTGGCCACCATGGGACCCGGCGTCCCGTACGTCATCGGCGCCAAGTTCGCGCACTCCGACCGGCCCGCCATCGCCCTCGTCGGCGACGGCGCCATGCAGATGAACGGCATGGCCGAACTCGTCACCGCCGCCAAGTACTGGCGCGGCTGGCAGGATCCGCGGCTGGTCGTCGCCGTCCTGAACAACCAGGACCTCAACCAGGTCACCTGGGAGATGCGGGCGATGGCCGGTGCCCCGCAGTTCCTGCCGTCGCAGTCGATCCCCGACGTGCGCTACGCCGACTTCGCCCGCTCCGTCGGCCTCGGCGGTGTCCGCGTCGAGGAGCCCGGCGGGGTACGGGACGCCTGGCAGCAGGCGCTGGCCGCCGACCGGCCGTTCGTCATCGACTTACGCACCGATCCCGCGGTGCCGCCGATCCCGCCGCACGCCGGCCTCGACCAGGCCGAGGCCGTCGCCTCGGCCGTACTGCACGGCGACAGCGACCGCGCGGGCATGGTCCGGCAGGGCCTCAAGGCGAAGGTGCAGGAGCTGCTGCCCGGTCGCCACCACCGCGACGACCGGCCCGGCGCGGGGGCCTGAAGTCCGCCGGGTGGATCCGCGCGGCGTCGCGGGGCCCGGCCCGCACGTCCGTCGCGGCTTCGCCGGCCGGCGACACACCTTCGCCGCCTGCCGCCTCGGCCTCGTAGCCGCATGCACCGGACCCGCTCCGCCACCCGCGGAGATCCACCCGACAGGCCCTGACCGGCCGGTTTGTCCGGATCGAGAACCCGCTCCTCGCCGGTGCCCGCAACCCCTCCGGCGAGGTGATCCGCCCCGGCGCCGCCGGAAGGCCCGGCCGCGGCGCGGACCTGCGCCCCGATACCCGCCGGACGGCTGATTCACCGGGGCCGGCGCGGGCAGGCGCACCGCATCCGGGGCCGTTCGGCGTCCCGCGGAAACCGGGCCGACGGCCGGGTCCTGCGGGGCCCCGGGCCCCTGAGCGGAACCGACAACCCCGCCCCCCGGGCAGAGCAGAAGAAGGGCACCGCCATCATGAACCGGACCGTCGTCATCACCGGCGCCAGCGCGGGGATCGGCCGGGCCAGCGCCAGGCTGTTCGCCGAACAGGGCGACCGCGTGGCCCTGCTGGCCCGCGGCCACGCCGGGCTGGACGCCGCAGCGGCCGAGGTCGAGGAGCTGGGCGGCCGGGCCCTGGCCGTACCGACCGACGTCGCCGACCACCGGCAGGTCGAGGCCGCGGCCGACGCGGCGCAGGAGGCGTTCGGACCCATCGACGTCTGGGTCAACGTCGCCTTCACCTCGGTCTTCGCGCCCTTCGCCGAGATCGCGCCGGAGGACTTCGACCGCGTCACCGCCGTCTCCTACCTGGGCTTCGTCAACGGCACCCGCGCCGCGCTGAGCCGGATGCGCCCGCGTGACCACGGCACCGTGGTCCAGGTCGGCTCCGCGCTCGGCTCCCGCTCGATCCCGCTGCAGTCCGCCTACTGCGGTGCCAAGCACGCCGTCAACGGCTTTACCGAGGCGGTCCGCACCGAGCTGATGCACGACCACAGCGCGGTGCGGATCACCCTGGTGCAGATGCCGGCCGTCAACACCCCGCAGTTCTCCTGGGTGCGGTCCCGGCTGCCCCGCGACCCCCAGCCCGTCCCGCCGATCTACCAGCCCGAGGTGGCCGCCCGCGCGGTCGCGCACGCCGCCGCGCACCCGCAGCGCAAGCAGTACTACGTCGGGGCGTCCACGGTGGCGACCATCCTCGGCAACAAGGTCGCCGCCGGACTGCTCGACCGCTACCTGGCCCGCACCGGCTACGACTCCCAGCAGACGGCCGATGTCGCCGACGACGGCCGCCCGGACAACCTCTGGCACCCGGTGGACGACGAGGCGGGCACCGACCACGGCGCGCACGGCGGCTTCGACGACCGGTCCGCGCCGCGTTCGTACCAGACCCTCGCCGCCCGCCATCCGCTGCCCGCCGCGGCGGTCCTGGTCGGCGCCGCCGCCGCGGTCGGCGAGGCGGTCCGCCGGCACCGGCGCTGAGTTCCCGCGGCACCCGGCACGGCGGGGGCCCGGCGGCGACTGCCGCCGGGCCCCCGCTCGCGTGAGGCGCCTCAGCCGGGCACGTAGTCGAGCGTGTCCGGGTCCGGGCCGGTGCGCTCGCCGCGGTCGAGGGAGGTGATCGCCACCAGGTCGTCGGCGGTCAGCTCGAAGTCGAAGAGCCGGAAGTTCTCCTCGATCCGCTCCCGGGTCACCGACTTGGGGAAGACGATGTCGCCGCGCTGGATGTGCCAGCGCAGGGTGACCTGGGCCGGGGTCCGGCCCACCCGCTCGGCCACGGCGGCGATCACCGGGTCGCCGAGCACCTTGCCCTGGGCGATCGGGGACCACGCCTCGGTGGCGATGCCGTGCTCGGCGCCGAAGGCCCGCACACCGTCCTGGGTGAGGTACGGGTGCACCTCGATCTGGTTGACCGCGGGGACCACCTCGGTCTTCTGGAACAGCCGCTCCAGGTGGTGCGGGTTGAAGTTGGACACGCCGATCGCCTTGACCCGGCCGGAGCGGTAGACCTCCTCCAGCGCCTTCCAGGTCTCGGTGAAGTCGCCCACGCCGGGCAGCGGCCAGTGGACCAGGAACAGGTCCAGGTACTCCAGGTCCAGATCGTCCAGCGTGCGGGCGAAGGCGGCGAGCGCGTCACCGTAGGCGTGGTACCCGTTGTCGAGCTTGCTGGTGACGAACACCTCGTCCCGGGCCACCCCGAACTCCCGGACGGCCTGCCCCACCTCCTTCTCGTTGCCGTACATCTCCGCGGTGTCGATGTGCCGGTAACCGGTTTCCAGGGCGGCGAGCACCGCCGCCCCGGTGTCGGCCGGCTCGATCTGGAACACCCCGAACCCCAGCTGCGGGATGGCGGTGCCGTTGTTGAGGGTGATGGTGGGGATCTGGCTCATGTCCGCGACTTCCTCGCTCGGTCGGCCATGTGTCCGTACGCGATGTCCGTACGGCGTCCGCCCGTACGTTCTCCTGTCGGCTGCCACTGGCTGGGCAGCACCCGCCTGACCTGCGATGGCGGCCGCGGTGGGCGGGCGGGCGGGTCTTCGTCGCGCCGTGCTGGCGACTTTCGCGGCCGTCTATCGCCTGCCCGCCCCGGCCGCCGCCACACCGCTTCGGCCGGCCGGCTTTTCCACCGGGTCCCGGAGAGCGCTCTCACGTAAGGATGGGAGCGGTTACGCTGTGCCCAGATCCGCTCCGTGTCCTGCCGCGCCCGTGTTCCGCCCTGTGTCCGGCGCCGTGTTCCGCCCGTGGTCCGCGCCCGGCGTGAAGGAGGCCCGCGTTGTCCCAGCCGAGCCCCGTGTCCCGTCCCACGCTGGAGGCCGTCGCGGCCCTGGCGGGGGTGTCGAGAGCCACCGCCTCGCGAGTGGTCAACGGCGGAGCGGGGGTGCGCGGCCCGCTGGTGGAGCGGGTCCGCCAGGCGGTGGACGAGCTCGGCTACGTCCCCAACCAGGCCGCCCGCACTCTGGTCACCCGGCACAACGACGCCATCGCGGTGATCGTCGCCGAACCCGAGGCCCGGTTCTTCACCGACCCCTTCTTCGCCCGCCAGATCCGCGGCATCAGCCGTGAACTGAGCACCTACGACAACCAGTTGGTGCTGCTGCTGAGCAACGGCACCTCGGACTACGAACGGGTCGGCCGCTACCTGTCCGGCGGGCACGTGGACGGCGCGCTGATCTTCTCGCTGCACACCGACGACTCGCTCACCGCGCTCGCCAGGGGCGCCGAGGTGCCGATCGTCGTCGGCGGCCGGCCCACCTGGGCGGAGCACCGCACCGGCCGCCGGACCCTCTACGTCGACTGCGACAACCGCGGCGGCGCGCGGGACGCGGTACGGCATCTGCAGGGCCTCGGCCGCCGCCGGATCGCGCACATCGCCGGGCCGCTCGACCAGCCGGCCTCGGTGGACCGGCTGGACGGCTTCCGGGACGTGTTCCCGGACACCGCGCCGGCCCTGATCGCCGAGGGCGACTTCACCCCGGAGGGCGGCGCCCGCGCGATGACCGAGCTGCTGGAGCGCTTTCCCGACCTCGACGCGGTCTTCGCCGCCTCCGACGTGATGGCCTCCGGCGCGCTGCGGGTGCTGCGCGGCACCGGCCGCCGGGTGCCGGACGACGTGGCCGTGGTGGGCTTCGACGACATGGTGTCCATAGCGGAGTGGACCGACCCGCCACTGACCACGGTCCGGCAGGACATCGAGGAGATGGGCCGGCTGATGGCCCGGCTGCTGCTGCGGGCACTGCGACCGGCGGCCGACCCGCTCGGGGTGCCCGCGCTGTCCTCGATCGTGACCCCGACCCGGCTGGTCCTGCGCGCCTCCGCCTGACAGGCGCCGCGGTGGTACCGGGCGGTCGCCGGTGGCTGCCGGTGACCGTAGCGCCGTCGGGAGAGCGCTCTCGCGGCCTGCTGAGCGGACAATCGCACCGATTTGGTCACTTGAGTGGATTTCAGGACGTTCGGCGCGCCCGGTCGGGCCGGGCACGCGATGATCGGAGGATGAGTCCGAGCGGCAGCCAGGCGAACATGTCCGAGTTCGAACCCGAGGTGTTCGACCGGGCCATCGTCGCCGTCGTGCTCACCGCGGGCCCCGACCACCGGCTGGTCTACTACAACGACGCCTTCACCCGGCTGTTCGGCCCGCGCCGGCTGGGCGCCCCCGCGGCCGAGGTCTTCCACGAGCCCAGGGCGGCCCGCTTCATACGCATGCTGGAAGGCGTCTTCCGCGACCACACCGCCCGCCAGGCCACCAGCCCCAGGACCACCGAGGGCACCCACCCCGGCGCCCCCGGCCGCCGCCACTTCGTCTACAGCTGCTCGCCGGTCGTCTCCCGCTACGGCTCCGGCGTGCTGGCCATCGCCGTCGACACCACCCCCCAGGTGGAGGCCGCCCGGCGGGCCGAGGAGCAGTCCCAGGAGCGGCACCGCGCCCTCCAGCGCTACGAGGCGCTGATGTCCGCCGTCCCGCAGATCATCTGGCTGATGAAGCCGAACGGAGAGATCACCGAGCTGGTCGGCGGCTTCGAGGAGTTCACCGGCACGGCGTGGCGGCCGGTGATCGACGCCGAGTGGCTGGCCGCCGTCCACCCGCACGACCGGGGCCGGCTGGTGCGGACCTGGAAGGAGGCGGCCGAGGACCCGCCGACCTTCTTCGTGTGCACCTCCCGGATGCGGACCGTCTCCGGCGAGTACCGGCACGTCCAGTCGCGCGCGGTGCCGGTGGTGCGCGACGGGGTGACCGAGGAGTGGATCGGCTCCTCCACCGACGTCGAGGACCAGTGGCACAACCGGCTCCGCGAACGGCTGCTGGCCCGGGTCGCCACCGTGACCGCCGCCCATGACGTGCCGCAGGCGCTCGCCGCGGTCGCCGCCGCGGTGGTGCCGGAGCTGACCGACACCTGCGCGGTGTTCATGCTGCCGAGCCCCGAGCTGACCGGCACCACCGCCCCCGACGGGACGCTGACCGTCAGGCGGGTCGCCTCCAACGCCCGGCCGGGACTGCCGCCGCTGCCCCCGCTCAGCGGCGAGATGCGCCCGGTGGGACCGCTGGCCCGGCGGGTGATCGACAGCGGCCGGCCCGAGCTGCTGGTCTTCCCCGGCGGGGAGCCGCCGGCCGGAGCCGTACCGGACGTGTCGACGCAGTGGCTGCGCGAGGCTCGGGCCACCAGCCTCGCCCTGGTGCCGATCCTCATCGACTCCACGGTGGTCGCCTTCGCCTGCGCGGCCGGCTGCCAGGACAGTCCGCCGCCGGGCCCCGCGGACGTGGAACTGCTCGTCGAGGTCCTGCACGAGGTGCGCGAACCGCTGCGCCAGGCCATGGAGCTCCAGCGCACCCGGCGCACCGCCCTCACCCTCCAGCGGGCCCTGCTCACCCACCCGCCCGAGGTGCCCGGCGCGGAGATGGCCGCGCACTACCAGCCGGCCAGCAGGACCGCCGAGGTCGGCGGCGACTGGTACGACGCGCTGCTGCTGCCCGACGGCTCGGTCACCCTCACCATCGGCGACATCGCCGGCCACGACCTGGAGGCCGCCACCTCGATGAGCCAGTTGCGCAGCATGCTGCGGGTCATCGCCTTCGACCGCTCCCGCCCGGCCGACCCCGCCGAGAGCCTGGCCCAGCTTGACCGGGTGGCGGACGGCCTGTCCATCGCGCCCCTGGTCACCGCCGTGCACGCCCGCCTGGTCCCGGCGCCCGACGGCGGCTGGCACGCCGCCTGGTCCAACGCCGGCCACCCTCCGCCGCTGCTGCTGCCCGCGGCCGGCCCGCCCCGGTACCTCGAAGGCCACGGCCCCGACCTGCCGCTGTGCGTCGCGCCCGCCGAACGCCGCCACACCTGGCACCAGGAGCTGGGGATCGGCGACACCCTGCTGCTCTACACCGACGGCCTCATCGAGATCCCCGGCACCGACCTCGCCGACGGCATGGCTGACCTCGCCGTGCAGGCCCGCGCCGCCCGGGACTGCGGGGTCTCCCTCGCCACGCTGTGCGCCCAGCTGCTGGCCGCGGTCAGCGAGCGCCGCGACGACGCCGCCGTGATCGGGTTCCGGCCGGTGGCCGCCGGCCGCCCGGCGGTCTGAACGGGTCCCGCGCCGGCCGCCCGGTCAGGCCCGAGCGGCCATCACCACGCCCAGCGTGATCATCGTGCAGGCGATCACCGCGTCCAGGATCCGCCAGGAACCCGGCCGGCCGAAGGGGCCGCGCAGCAGCCGGGCGCCGTAGCCGAGCGCGGTGAACCAGAGCACGCTGCCGGTGGCCGCGCCGAGGCCGAAGGTCCAGCGGGCGCCCCCGTAACCGGTCGAGACGGAACCCAGCAGCAGCACGGTGTCGAGATAGACGCCCGGGTTGAGCCAGGTCATCGCGAGACAAGTGAGCACCGCGGCGCGCAGGGAGCCGCCGGCGCTGCCGCCGGGTCCCGCCGGACCGTCGGGGCTGTCCGCGGTCAGGGCACCCGGGCGCAGCGCGCGGCGGGCGGCGAGCAGGCCGTAGCAGACCAGGAAGGCGCCGCCGACGAGCGCGCTCACGGTCAGCGCCGACGGCCATTGCTTCACCACCCGGCCGACCCCGCTGACGCCCACCGTGATCAGCACCGCGTCCGAGGCCGCGCAGATCGCCACCACGGCCGCCACATGCTCGCGCCGGATGCCCTGCCGTAGCACGAACGCGTTCTGGGCGCCGATGACGACGATGAGGGACAGACCGGTACCGAGACCCGCCAGGGCGGCGACGAGAACGTAGGGCATGCACCGAGACTAAGATCATCCGCGGCCGTCAGGCCAGTTCATGATCCCTACCCGGCATGAGCGGCGTTGACGATCAGGTGGCCGGGCGCCGGCGCCCGTACGGATCCCCCGCGTGTCCCCGAGCGTCCCGGCCCGGCCCACCGCCCGTCGCCCAGCCGGCCGCCGGCAACCCTCGTCGACCTCGCCGCGGGACGGTACGCGGACGTACCCCCCTACCGGCGGCAGTGGGAACCGGACGCGCGGCGCCGGCCGCCGTCGCGAGCGCGGTCGAACGCACGGCGGCCCGCACCCCGAAGGCCCCGGGCCGCCGCTGAACCGCCTGCTCGCAGTCGAGCCGACGCTGTGTCAGCTGAACGCGTCGAACTCCGCGATCGACCACCACGACGTCGAACTGCCGGTCTGGGTCACCCGGATGAACCGGGCCGGCGGCGCGGTGAACGACGCCGTGACCAGGGCCGAGGTCCCGGTACCGGTCGCCACCGGGGCCGTCCAGGTGACCCCGTCCGCGGACAGCGCCACCGAGTACCCGTCGGCGTAGTCGTTGGTGCTGGCCGCCGGGTCCATGGTGATCCGGCTGATCGAGTGCTAGGCGCCCATGTCCACCGTCACCGTCTGGCCGTTGGCCATCGGGGTGCCGGTGCTCCAGCGGGTGCCGGCGTCGCCGTCCAGCATGCGGGCCGGCACGTCACCGCCGCCGGTCGCCGAGGCGGTCGCCGTCCAGCCGGCGCGGGGCAGCACCGGGTGCGAACTGCCGCCGCCCCGCGTCATCGCGTCGGTTCCCGCGTCGTCGCCGATCACCGCGAGCGAGTGCACCGAGGAGGCCACCGGCAGCACCGGGCCCGCGTTCTTCAGCAGCACGCTGCCCTCCTCGGCGACCTGCTGCGCGACCGCAGCGTGCGCGGGCGAGGTGAGGACCGCGTCGAGATTGCCGGTGTTGGCGTAGTCGAACAGGCCCTGGCGGAACATCGACACCAGGATCCGCCGGACGTGGTCGTTGAGGGTCGCCTGCGGGACCTGTCCGCTGCTGACCGCGTTGGTCAGCGCCGTGCCGTAGTAGTCCTGGCCCGGCATCTCCAAGTCCAGGCCGTTGTCGGCGGACGCGACGGTGGAGTGGGCGGCACCCCAGTCCGAGGTGATGAAACCGGTGAAGCCCAGGTCACCCTTGAGGGTGCCGTTCTGCGGCGGCCGGTTCTCACAGGCGAAGGGGCCGTTGACGGCGAAGTACGAGCACCTCGCCGAGTCGGCCTGGCCCTGCTGGATCGCCGCCTCGAACGCCTGGGTGTAGATCTCCCGTTCGGCCCGGTCGGAGATGATCGCGTTGTCCGAGGCGTTGTTGCGGTTGGTCTCCTGGTTGTACACCGCGTAGTGCTTCACCTGGGCCATCGGGCCCTGGCTCTGGATGCCCTGGATGTCCGCGGCGCCCGGCTGCCCGGCCGGATACGGGTCCTCGCCGAGCGACTCGAGGGCGCGGCCCCAGCGGCGCCCGGAATGAACGGGGATCCGTAGCGGTTGACGTGCGTAAAAGACAAATACGAGCGGAAAGGTGCCCCGAATGAAGGTCCGTAAGTCGCTTCGGTCGCTGAAGAACCGCCCGGGGGCCCAGGTAGTGCGCCGCCGCGGCAAGGTCTACGTGATCAACCGCAAGGAACCGCGCAACAAGGCCCGCCAGGGCTGACCCCGCGACCCCGTACCCGTCCCCGTACGGCTGGCCGACTCCGGCGGCCGTACGGCGCCCCGTGAAGCCGGCCGAGCCACGCTCAGCCGGCGCGCGCAGTACCGGCCAGCAGATCCCGGTACGCCGGCCGTCCTCCGGCGTGTCCGGTCCGCCCACCAGGTAGCGCTCGCGCACCGGCCCGTCCACCGCGATGAGCCGCTCGGCGACGAAGGTCCCGAGCTCGGCGTAGGTGCCTCCGACGTCCTCGTGGGACCCCTCGTGCACGGTGACGGCCAGGTCGGCGGCCGGCAGTTCTTCCGTCGCCACCCGGCCGGAGGAGGGCAGGTCGGCGCCGACCGGCAGGTAGAAGGTGGCGGCGCCCGCGTCGTCCGCGAACAGTTCGGTGGCGTAGAGGCCGCCCGGCGGCCCGGCGGGGACGGCGCCCGCCGCCCGTACCGCCGCGTACGGCTCCTCCATCGCCGTACGCCACCGGCTGCCGACCTCGTCGTGCCGTACCGACGCGCTGATCGCGGCGGCCCGCAGCACCGGAACCGAACGGAACTCCACCGCGACCGCGGGCCGGTACGCGGCGCCCGGGTCGAACAGGCCGCGCAGCGCGCCGACCGCCCGCCGGGTCTGGTCCAGCCGGGCCTCCATCCGGCGCAGGTGCGCCGCGATGACCGCGTCGCGGGTGACGGCGTCCGGCGCCGCCAGGACCGCCCTGACCTCCGCCACCGGCATGTCGAGCGCTTGGAAGCAACGGATGATCCCGGCGGTGCGCACCTGCGAGGTGTCGTAGTGCCCGTATCCCGGCGAGGGGTTGATCGAGGCCGGCTCCAGCAGCCCCGCCTCGTGGTAGTGCCGCAGGGTCTTCCTGCTCAGCCCGGTCATTACCGGGAACGCCCCGATCGGCACCCGTGCGGCCATCCGGTCCACCTCCTTCCTGTCGTCGGCCGCCCCCTTGCGCGCCATCATGGCCGGTCGGGGGCGCAAGCCGCCGCTGCCGGGGTGCGCGGCGCCGCTCCTACGATCCGCAGTGCCGCGATGAGGCCGTCGCGCAGCGTGAAACCGAAGCGCAGGTCGGCCTGCCCGCCCGGGAAGTCCCCGGCCACGTGCACCCGCGGCCGGTACTCGCCGTCCGCGCCGGGCTCCTCGACGCCCGTCACGGTGCTGGTGTGCGTCCAGCGGTCGGCCACCGCGGTGCGCCGGGCGGCGATCTCGTCCCGGCCCCGGTAGGTCTGCCCCTCGTCCAGTACGGTGCCGTCCGGCGTGAGCAGCCGGCGCAGGCCCGCGCGTCCTGCCTGTCGGCGGCCAGCAGGCAGCGGGCGACGGCCGGGGGAGTGGTGGCGGTGTCCATGGGGCCCTCCCCGAGGGGGTTCCGCTGCTCGCCCCGGCGTTCCGCCGGCTCCCTTCGACCCCTGACCATCCCCCAGGGGGGGCAAGCGACACGCCCCCCAACCGGTATGGGAGGGTGTTTCTCGCCCGGCCGGCACGCCGGTGGCGGGCAGAACCGGCCGGGCGCCCGCGGCGTTCACTTCCGGTGAGAGGACGGTGCGGCAGGGGGCCGTACCGCGCGGCGCTCGGGGAGGCGTGCAATGAGTGCGGAGATCTACTTCAGCAACAACTACCGCGATCTGTGTCAGGAGCACGGCACGGGGGCGGGCTTCCAGTTCGAGTTCTCCTGCGGGCGGTGCTACGACACCTGGCGGTCGCCGTTCGAGGCGTACACCAGTGGCCGGGCGGCGAGTTGGGTCGACAAGGGGGTCAACGCGGCCTGGAGCGTGCTCGGCCGGACCGGGTACGGGGTGTCGAGCGCGGCCGACGGGCTGGCCGGCATGGGCTACGGCAGCGCCCGCGACGCCTCGTTCCAGCGGGCGATCAGCAACGCGCAGGGCCACTTCAACCGCTGCCCGCGGTGCACCCACTACGTCTGCAACCGCTGCTGGAACGCGGGCCAGGGCATCTGCCTGAACTGCGCCCCGGACACCGCGGCCGAGGCGCTGGCCGCCCAGCAGCGCGGCCTGAACGACGCGGTGGCGCAGCGGGCGTACGACGCCGGCCAGCAGTCGGCCGGGCGGTTCGACGTGAACGCGCCCCGGCAGCTGGTCTGCCCGCAGTGCCGTACCGAGACGCACGGCACACCGTTCTGCCCCGGCTGCGGCCACCGGATGGCACAGGAGCAGAACTGCGTGTCGTGCGCGACACCGCTGCCGGAGGGCGCCGCGTTCTGCCCGAACTGCGGCACCAGGCGCTGAGCGGCCGGCGGCCGGGACGCCGCTCGGCGGACGGGCGACGGGAACACGCGCGGCACCGCGCCCGGAAAAAACGCCGGTGCGGTGCCGCGGCGGGGGCACGCGCCGGTCAGGTCGTGACCGGCCGGTGCCCGGTCAGCGGGCCTCGATACGGCCCTGCGCCCGGTAGGAGCCGCAGGAGAGCGTCTCGGTGCCGTCACCGGTGATGTACGCGCCGTAGAGCGTGGTCACGGTGACCGGCCACTTGATGGTGCGGGTGTCCTGGCAGTCGACGACCAGCCGCCAGGTGTAGGGCGCTCCGCTGTAGCAGGTGGCGGACGCGGAGTTGCCACTGCCGGACAGGAAGCACGGCAGCTGCGCGGCCTGCGCGGGTGCGACGGCCAGCGCGCCGGTGGTGGCGGCGGCGCAGGCGGCCAGGCCGAGCAGGGTGGGGACTCGCACAGTCGGGACCTCTTTCGTGGCACGGGGGGCGGTGGCCGGCCGTTGGATCTTGCGCGCGGGTGCCACTATGCCGTGCTGTGCCAGCTGGGGTCTAGACCAATTGCGGGGAAAATCGAGACAGGCGGGAAACTGGCGGCCTCGCGTGGCGGACTGCCACACGAGGCCGTACAGGGGGCCGTTGGGCCGGGTGGGACGGTCAGCGGGCCGCCTCGGGCCCGGTCGGCCCGTGGTCGATCCGGGCCAGCTCCGCGCGGCTGACCGCCGGGCGGGCGCTGGGCGGCCGGGTGCACCGGAGCCCCGCCAGGTGGATCTCCAGGTGCCGCTGCCACGCGTCCGGTACGACGCTGCTGCCGGTCTCCACCACGCCGCGCAGGCCCCACACCAGGGTCATGATGTCGCCGAGCGTGACATGCGCCCCGATCCGGCCGGACTCGTGCGCCTGCGCCAAGAGCTGCTCGATCAGGTCGCGCAGCTGCTCGACGTGGGTCGCCCTGGTGTGGCCTACCAGCTTGTCGGCGTAGCCGTGGTGCTCGCTCAGCGAGCGGCCGATCACCCGCAGCAGGGTCTCAAGACCGGTGCCGTCGGCGCGGTCCAGCGCCCGGCGGGCCTGCTCGACCAATCCCACCAGGATCTGCCCGGCGATCTCGTCGACGAGCGCCTCCTTGTTGGGGAAGCGCCGGTACACGGTGCCGACGCCGACGCCGGCACGGGAGGCGATCAGCTCCATGCTGGCGTCCGTGCCGAACTCGGCCAGCACCGCACGGGCCGCCTCCATCACCAGCTGGTGATTGCGGGCGGCGTCCCGCCGCATCGGCCGGGCCTGCGTGTCGTGCGCTGCCATCGTCACTCCCGGTCGATGCGGCGGGCCGGTGTCCGGGGATCCCGTCCCCGGACGTCACTCCGACGTGTCACCCACGACCGTACCGCCCGGAACCAGCGCGAGCTCGGCGTGTGCCGGTTCGTCTGAGGTGAAAAGCGCGATCCGGGTGCCGCGCCTGGTCACCGGGATCAGCACGGCGGCGAACGCGGCGATCAGCAGGGCGCCGCCGAGCATGGCGAAGCCGTTGGTGTAGCCGGACTCCTTCGGCAGGCCGTCGGCGGCCGGGGAGGCAGTGACCACACTGGCCATCAGGGCGGCGCCGATGGAGCCGCCGATGGTGCGGATGTTGGCGTTCATGCCGCTGGCGACGCCGGTCTGCTCCGGTGGCACAGCGCTGACGATCAGGCTGGACATGGCGGCGAAGGCCAGCCCGAAGCCGACGCCCATGACGGCCGTGGCCACGTACAGCTCCCAGGTCTGGGTGTGCGCGAAGGCCAGCAGGGCCATCGAGCCGGTGCCGATCAGGGTGCCGAGCAGCACCACGGCCTTGCCGCCGACCCGCGCCGCGAAGCCGCTGGCGCCCAGGCCCACCAGGAACATGGTGACGCTCATCGGCAGCAGGATCAGGCCGGACTGGGTGATGCTGGCGCCGAAGCCGTATCCGGTGGACTTCGGGGTCTGCACGAACTCCGGCAGGAAGGCGAAGACCGCGTACATACCGACGCCGAACAACAGCGCGACCAGGTTGTTGGTCCACACCGCGGGCAGTCGCATCATCTTCATGTCGATCAGCGGCATGGCGGCGCGCCGCTCGACCTCGACCCAGCCCACCGCGAGCACCACGGCCGCCACGAACAGGCCGATCACCTTGTTGGAGCCCCAGCCCCAGACGGGCGCCTGGCTCAGGCCCACCAGCAGGGCGATCAGCCACGTGGACAGCAGGACGGCGGGCAGCCAGCTGATCCGGCCCGGGGTGCGGACCGGCGAGCGGGGGATGAAGTACGCGGCGGCGATGGCGGCGGCGATGGTGAGGATCATCGGCAGCCAGAACAGCCAGTGGTAGTCCAGCGCGTTGACGATCGGGCCGGCCAGCACGATGCCCAGGCCCGCGCCGACCGCGGTCAGTGAGGCGATGGCGCCCACCGCGCCGTTGAGCCTCTCGCGCGGGAACTCGTCGCGGATGATGCCGAAGGCCAGCGGCAGCACGCCGCCGCCGATGCCCTGGATGACCCGGGCGATGATCATCACCTGGACGTTGGTGGCGAGCGCGGCCAGCAGCGAGCCGGCGGCGAGCGCGCCGAGGGTGGCCACGAAGACCCGTTCCTTGCCGAGTATGTCGCCGATCCGGCCCATGATCGGGGTGAATATGGACGCCGACAGCAGATAGGCGGTCAGCACCCAGGTCACGGTGTTCTGGTTGGTGTGCAGGTCCTCCTGGATCGTCGGCAGGACGGGGGTGACCAGTGACTGGAGCAGCGCGTACGCGGTCACGCTGGCGGCGAGGACCGCGAACGTGACCTGGTGGTGCGTGCGCCGGGCCTCGGACGCCATGGGTCTCCTTCAGCGAAAGTCTGGACAACTCGGGAACCGGAATCACGGTTCCGAATACGAGATCAGAATATCCCGTCGTGAATGGCGATTCCGTTTCGTGGTCATGAGGTCTTGCGCACAGCTGAAGCACGTCGGCTCATCCCCCGCGCGGTGCCACGCCACCTTCACCCCCGGCCAACCACCGCACGCCCCACGAACTTCCCGGCCGGCGCCCGGAGGGGCCCCGGAGCGACCGAGATCACACCCGTACGGCCCGGCCGCCCGGGGTCCCCCTAAGGTGAGGGGATGTTCTCTCCGGAGGGACCCAGCCTGCGGGAGCTGGGCGAGCAGGCGCTCAGCTCCGTCGAACGCGGGTACGACCTGCTGGCGCCCAGGTTCGACCACACGCCGTTCCGTACCCCGGACCGGTTCCTCGACGCGGTGGGGGCGGGGCTGGCCGGACTCGGGCCGTTCGAGGACGGCCTCGACCTCTGCTGCGGGACCGGGGCGGGGCTGCGGGTCCTGGCGCCGCTGTGCCGGGGCAGCGTGACCGGGGCCGACTTCAGCGCCGGGATGCTGGCCGAGGCGCGGCGGGCCGGCTCGGCGCGGCGGCCGGGTCCGCGGTGGGTGCGCTGCGACGCGCGGGCGATGCCCTTCCGGGACGGCTTCGACCTGGCGGTCAGCTTCGGCGCCTTCGGGCACTTCCTGCCCGCCGAGCGGCCGGCGCTGTTCGCCGGGATCCACCGGGCGCTGCGGCCCGGCGGACTCCTCGCGTTCCCGATCGGCGCGCCGCCGCCTTTCAGCTCGCCCTGGTACTGGGCGTTCGCCGGCTTCGACGCGGCCATGCGGGTGCGCAACGCCGTATGGCGACCGCCCTTCGTGATGTACTACCGCACCTTCCCGCTCCGGGCCGTCCGGGAGGACCTGATCCGCGCCGGGTTCACTGTGGAGCTGCGCCCGCTGCCGGAGTTCGGCCGGCGCCCCGACGGCAGCCCGCGCGCCCGGCTGGTCCTGGCCGGCAGGGCGTGACCGCGCCGGGCCGGCGGCGCCGCCGGGGCCCGGCCCGATGCGGCCGGCCCCGGGGGCGGGCCGGTCCGGCGCGCGGGCCCGGGGACCGCCCGCCGGCGTGCCCCCGGGCTGCCGCCCGGCCCTGTCGCCGGCCGCTCCTGGCGGGGTAAAATCGTGGTGCCCAGCTCCAACGGCGGCTCATCCGCAGGACGTTCGGGGGCACGCCCGGCCGTGTGAAGCGGCGGGTGCGCGCCGCCGGTGGCGGGGCTCCAGCCGCCGCCCGCTCCGTTCGCTCCCGGCCGCGCGAGGAGCCGCAATGGAACCTCTTCGGCGAACCGCGGGATCCCGTCGGCACCGGCGTGTGCCGGCCTTGCGGTGCTGTCCGCCCACCGCGTGCGTTCCCGTGCCCGCCCCGCGGCCCGACGCCCGCAGTCGCGGCCGACCTGCCCTCCACCACCGGCCGGTCCTCCTCGCGAGGGCCGGCCTCGTGCCGTTACCCCGCCCCTTCGTCAAGGGAGCCACGCGATGACCTCCAGCCAAGCGAGCAGCCTGCTGACGGGCCTTGCCACCATCATCCTCGTCGCCGGCCTGCTCGGGCAGCTCGCCCGCCGATTCGGCCAGCCCGCCGTCATCGGCGAGATCCTCGCCGGCATAGCCCTCGGCCCGACCCTCTTCGGCGGCGCCGTCTCCGACGCCCTGCTGCCCACCGACATCCGCCCGTTCCTGACCGCCCTGGCCAACGTCGGCGTGGCCGTCTTCATGTTCCTGGTGGGTCTGGAGATCGACCGGGACCTGATCCGCGGCACCGGCAGGATCACCGCCTCCGTCTCACTGTCGGCCATCCTGCTGCCGTGCGGCCTCGGCATCGCGCTGGGCTACTACCTGCTCCGCGACCACCCCAGCGACAACCGGCCGGGCTTCGTGCTCTTCATGGGCGTGGCGATGTCCATCACGGCGTTCCCGGTACTGGCCCGCATCCTCACCGACCGCGACCTGCACCGTACGCCGCTGGGCGCGCTGGCCCTGTGCTGCGCCGCGGTCGGCGACGTGCTGGCCTGGTCGCTGCTCGCGGTGGTCGTCGCCATCGTCTCACCGGAGGGCCACCTCTGGCGGACGCTGCTGTTCGTGCCGTACCTGCTGCTGATGGTCTTCCCGGTCCGGCGGCTGCTGGCCCGGCCGATGAGACGGCTGTCGCAGAGCGCCGTGCCCGGCACGCTGCCGCTGGCGGTGATGTTCGCCGGACTGCTGCTGTCCGGCGCGGCCACCGAGTGGATGGGGCTGCACTTCATCTTCGGCGCGTTCCTGTTCGGCGCGGTCATCCCCCGCTCGGGCTCGGCCCCGCTGCGCGCGGTGGTGCACGAGCGGATCGGGATGGTCAACAACGTCCTGCTGCTGCCGGTGTTCTTCCTGGTCGCCGGTCTCCAGGTGGACCTGTCCCACATCGGCCCGTCCGACCTGCTGGACCTCGCGCTGATCCTGCTGGCCGCGGTCGGCGGCAAGTTCGTCGGCGCCTACACGGCGGCGCGCGCCAACAAGCTGGGCGGCCGGATCTCCGCGGCGCTGGCGCTGCTGATGAACACACGGGGGCTGACCGAGCTGATCGTCCTCAACGTCGGCCTCCAACTGCACATCCTCGACACCCGGGTGTACTCGCTGATGGTGGTGATGGCCGTGGTGACCACCGCGATAACCAGTCCGCTGCTCGAAGGCGTCTATCCGCGCCGGCTCGCCGTGAAGGCCACGGCCGGCGACCTGGCCCCGGGCCGCCGCGCGGTACCGGCGGCCGAGGAGATCGGGAAGCCGTAGCACTCCGGCGGTTCGGTGCGGCGCGGTTCCCGCGCAGTCCGGCGGGCGGGGCGGGGGCGGGTGGGCCCGCGCCGCCCGCCCGCCGGGGGAGGGGCGAGGTCAGCGGTGGCCGTCGGACCGTTTGCGGTGGAGGGTGAAGCTCTCGAAGACCGACAGCTCGCCGTTCGGCTTGTTCACGTTGTAGTACGTGACGTGCAGCTGCGTGGTGTCACCGGCGAAGCGGCCCGGGTCGACGGTGAACGCCGCGAAGCCGTAGGGGTGTTCGATGTCCCGCACGCCGGTCCAGACCGCCTGCTCCCGGACGTACGTCGCCGCGCGCCTGCCGCCCGCGGGCCGGGTGTCGGCGACCGCGGTGATCACCTTCGCGGTGCCGTCCTTGAAGAAGGACTGGTTGGTGGTGCCGGAGACACCGCCGCCGAGCACCATGTGGACGGTGCCGAGGCTGGTGTCGATGTCGTCGGTACGGGTCGAGGACGGGTTCGGGGTCAGCGTCTCGCTGCCGCTGACCACGCCGCGGACCGACAGCGACCGCTCGTAGTCGTGCTCGTGGCCGCAGACCACCAGGTCCACGCTGTAACGGTCGAACAGCGGGCCGTACTTGGCGCGCAGGCCGAGGTCGGCGCCGTTGGCGTCGGAGGAGCTGATCATCACTTGGCGCATGGCCACGACGATCCAGTCGATGTCGCGGTCCTTCCTGGCCGCCTTCAACTCCCGCTCCAGGAAGGCCAACTGACGGCCGCCGGAGTAGCCGCTGACGTAGAGGTCGCCACCGTCCTGCAGCGCGTTGTCGTCGTTCTGCAGCACGATCACCCGCACCGAGCCGGCGGTGAACGCGTACTCAACGACGCCTACCGGGGCAACCACGGCGACAACTCGCTGCTGTACGTCGACCAGTACCAGAACGCCAAGCCCGGCGACCCCTTCTACGACAAGGCCCGCACCGGCACCGACGCGGCGGCCGGCGACGGCTTCTTCGACGTGCTGCGGGCCGACGTGCAGGCCGGGAAGCTGCCGCGGATCTCCTGGATCGCCGCACCCGAGGCGTTCTCCGAGCACCCCGACCGGCCCGCCAACTACGGTGCCTGGTACGTCTCGCAGGTACTGGACGCGCTCACCTCCAACCCCGAGGTGTGGAGCAGGACCGCGCTGTTCATCACCTACGGCGAGAACGACGGCCACTTCGACCACCTGGTGCCGCCGACGGTGCTGCCCGGCGGCGCATCCACCGCCGACACCGGCCTTGAGGTCTTCGCCGGCGACGGCACCTACGCCGCCGGACCGTACGGCCTGGGCCAGCGGGTGCCGATGCTGGTGGTGTCCCCCTGGAGCACCGGCGGCTACGTCTGCTCCGAGATCTTCGAGCACACCTCGAGCCCGCGCTTCGTGGAGCGCCGCTTCGGGGCGCGCGAGCCCGACATCCCGCCCTGGCGCCGGGCCGTCTGCGGCGACCTCACCTCGGCCTTCGACTTCCGCCTCAAGAACGACCGGCCGGCCCGGCTGCCCGACACCGACGCCTACCGGCCCACCGACAAGGACCGGCACGACAAGCTACGTGCCGCTGCCGCCCGCCCCCTCACTCCGCCGCTCCCGCCGGCCGCAGCCCGTCGCGGGCCATCGCCAGCCGGGCGGAGGTCAGCAGGACGTCCTGGAAGGCGCGGGCGGCCCGCGGCGGGGCCACGTCGCCGCGGTGCGCCAGCGCGACGGTACGGCGCAGACCCGGTCGGGCCAGCGGGGTGACCCGCAGCCCGGGCCCGGCCCGGTCGGCGGCCATGGCGGGAACGACGCCGACCCCCAGACCGGCCCGCACGAAGCCGAGCACCGCGTCCATCTCGCCGCCCTCGACGGCGAGGTACGGCTCGAAGCCCGCCGCCCGGCAGGCGGCCAGCGTCAGGTCCCGCAGGTCGTAGCCGTGCCGGAACATCACCATCGGCCGCCCCTCCAGGTCGGTGATCCGCGCCGGCGGGCGCAGCGGCGGCGCCTCGGCGGAGGAGACCACCACCAGGTCCTCCTGGAACAGCTCCACCGTGGTCAGCGCGGGCGACGGGCCGGGCAGCGGCAGCACCACCAGTGCCAGGTCCAGCGCGCCGCGCGCCAGCTCCCTTACCAGGTCGTGCGAGCCGCTCTCGCGGACCAGCAGCTGGATGCCCGGGTGCCGGTCGTGGAAGGCGCGCAGCACGTCCGGCAGCAGACCGGTGCAAAGGCTTGGCGTCGCCCCGAGCCGTACCCGCCCCCGGCGCAGCTGCGCCAGCTCCAGCACCTCGTGCCGGGCGGTGTCGGCGTCGGCGAGGATCCGCCGGGCCAGCGGCAGCAGCGCCCGGCCCGCGTCGGTCAGCGTGATGTTGCCGCGGGCCCGGCTGAACAGGGCCGCGCCCAGTTCCTTCTCCAGGGCCAGGATCTGCTGCGACAGCGACGGCTGGGAGACGTGCACCGCCTCGGCGGCACGGGTGAAGTGCCGGCTGTCGGCGACGGCCACGAAGTACGCGAGCTGCTGGAACTGCACACTCCCAGGCTAGGGCCTGCCGCGGGGATCTCCGCGGCGTCGCGGCCCCGGCACGCGCTCCTGCCGCGTTCCCGCCGGCCGGCGGCACACCGCCTTGCCTTCCTTGCGCGCCGCGCAGCCGCGACGCACCCGGCCCCGCTCCGCAGCCCGCGCGGATCCGCCCGGCGGACCCTGGCCCCGTTCATAGGCACCATCTATGGAGACGAGCCCGATCATGTCTTGGACCACTGCTCACCCGCGGCCTACCGTCGTCGCCATGGCACTGGCAACGCGGCCGGACCGGCGGCCGTCGATGGCGCGGACCCTCTGGGACACCACCGTCGGCAAGAAGACGATCATGGCCGTGAGCGGCCTGGTCATGCTGCTCTACCTCTACGCCCACATGTTCGGCAACCTGAAGATCTTCTTCGGTCCCGACACCTTCAACGGCTACGCGCACTGGCTGCGCACCCTCGGCGAACCCGTCCTGCACCAGGCATGGGCGCTGTGGATCATCCGCGTCGTGCTGGCCGCCTCGGTGGTCGCGCACGGCGTGTGCGCGTACCAGCTCAGCCGGCGCGACCTCGCCGCCCGCCCGGTCGGCTACGTCCACCGCAGGGCCCGCACCGGCTACGCCACCCGCACCATGCGCTGGGGCGGGGTGATCCTCGCGCTGTTCGTCGTCTGGCACCTGCTGGACCTCACCACGCTCACCGTCAACCGCAACGCCGAGCCCGGCCACCCCTACCAGAACGTCGAGGCCACCTTCCACACCTGGTACGGCGACGTCGTCTACATCGTCGCCATGCTCGCTCTCGGCCTGCACATCCGGCACGGCTTCTGGAGCGCCGCGCAGACCCTCGGCGCCGGCAGCGCCACCCGCGACCGGGCGCTGAAGGCCACCGGCGACGTCCTGGCCGCGGTGCTGACGGCCGGCTTCATCGCCGTGCCCGTCGGGGTCATGACCGGAATCGTCCACTGAGCAGGCGGAGGACACCCACCATGGGCGACTACGCGCACTACACCACCGGCGATCCGATCGCCGACACCGCCGCCCCCGGCGGGCCCATCGCCGAACGCTGGGACACCCGCCGCTTCACCGCCGGGCTGGTCAACCCCGCCAACCGCCGCAAGCACACCGTGATCGTCGTCGGCACGGGGCTCGCCGGCGCCTCCGCGGGCGCCACCCTGGCAGAACAGGGCTACCGCGTCGTCCAGTTCTGCTACCAGGACTCCCCGCGCCGGGCCCACTCCATCGCCGCCCAGGGCGGGATCAACGCCGCCAAGAACTACCGCAACGACGGCGACTCGGTGCACCGCCTGTTCTACGACACCGTCAAGGGCGGCGACTTCCGGGCCCGCGAGTCCAACGTCCACCGGCTGGCGCAGCTCTCGGTGGAGATCATCGACCAGTGCGTCGCCCAGGGCGTGCCCTTCGCCCGCGAGTACGGCGGCCTGCTCGACACCCGCTCCTTCGGTGGCGTCCAGGTCTCCCGCACCTTCTACGCCCGTGGCCAGACCGGCCAGCAGCTGCTGCTCGGCGCCTACCAGGCGCTGTCCCGGCAGATCGCGGCCGGCACCGTCGAGTTGCACCCGCGTACCGAGATGCTCGACCTGATCGTCATCGACGGCCGGGCCCGCGGCATCGTCGCCCGCGACCTGGTCAGCGGCGAGATCGGCGGCTACTTCGCCGACGCGGTGGTACTGGCGAGCGGCGGCTACGGCAACGTCTTCCACCTGTCCACCAACGCGATGAACTCCAACGCCACCGCGATCTGGCGGGCCCACCGGCGCGGCGCGTACTTCGCCAACCCCTGCTTCACCCAGATCCACCCGACCTGCATCCCGCGCACCGGCGAGCACCAGTCCAAGCTCACCCTGATGAGCGAGTCGCTGCGCAACGACGGCCGGATCTGGGTGCCCGCGGCCACGGGCGACCGCCGCGAGCCCGCCGCCGTTCCCGAGGCCGAGCGCGACTACTACCTGGAGCGGATCTACCCGGCCTTCGGCAACCTCGTCCCGCGCGACATCGCCTCGCGCGCCGCCAAGAACGTCTGCGACGAGGGCCGCGGCGTCGGACCCGGCGGCCAGGGCGTCTACCTGGACTTCGCCGACGCCATCGCCCGGCTGGGCCGCCGGGCCGTCGCCGAGAAGTACGGCAACCTCTTCGAGATGTACGAGCGGATCACCGCGGAGAACCCGTACGAGGTCCCGATGCGGATCTACCCGGCCGTGCACTACACCATGGGCGGGCTGTGGGTGGACTACGACCTGCAGACCACCGTGCCGGGCCTGTTCGCGATCGGCGAGGCCAACTTCTCCGACCACGGCGCCAACCGGCTCGGCGCCTCGGCGCTCATGCAGGGCCTGGCCGACGGCTACTTCGTGCTGCCCGCCGCCGTGGGCGACCACCTCGCCCGGCACCCGGGGCACGACACGCCCGACCCCTCCCACCCGGCGGTCGCCGAGGCGGTCGCCGCCACCCGCGACCGGCTGCGGGCGCTGGTCGCGGTCGACGGGGACCGCACCGCCGGCTCCTTCCACCGCGAGATCGGCGAGCTGATGTGGGAGCTGTGCGGCATGGCCCGGACCGAACGGGGACTGCGCGAGGCGCTGGAGCGCCTCCCGCGGATCCGCGCGGAGTTCTGGCGCCGGATCAAGGTGCCCGGCACCGAAACCGAGTTCAACCAGTCGCTGGAACGCGCCAACCGGGTCGTGGACTACCTCGAACTCGCCGAGCTGATGTGCCTGGACGCGCTGCACCGCGCCGAGTCCTGCGGCGGCCACTTCCGCGAGGAGTACCGGACGGCCGGCGGCGAGGCCGCCCGCCGCGACGAGGAGTTCTCGTACGCCGCAGCGTGGGAGTTCACCGGCACCGGGCGGGCGCCCGTCCTGCACAAGGAGGACCTGGTTTTCGAGTACGTCCACCCCACCGAGCGGAGCTACGCATGAGGCTCACCCTCCGCGTCTGGCGGCAGCGGCACGCCGACGCCCCCGGCGCGATGACCGAATACCGGGTCGAGGACGTCTCCCCGGACATGTCCTTCCTGGAGGTGCTGGACACCCTCAACGAGCGGCTCACCCTGGAGGGCGGGCAGCCGGTCGCCTTCGACCACGACTGCCGCGAGGGCATCTGCGGCGCGTGCGGCCTCGTCATCAACGGCCAGGCGCACGGGCCGGAACGCACCACCAGCTGCCAGCTGCACATGCGGTCCTTCGCCGACGGCGACACCATCGACGTCGAGCCCTGGCGTGCCGCCGCCTTCCCGGTGGTCCGCGACCTGGTGGTGGACCGCGGTGCCTTCGACCGGATCATCCAGGCCGGCGGCTACGTCAGCGTCCCGACCGGCTCCGCCCCCGAGGCGCACGCCACGCCCGTGCCCAAGGCCGCCGCCGACCGGGCCTTCGAGCACGCCGAGTGCATCGGCTGCGGGGCGTGCGTGGCCGCCTGCCCGAACGGCTCGGCCACGCTCTTCACCGCGGCGAAGGTCAACCACCTCGGCGCGCTCCCGCAAAGCGGCCCGGAGCGCGAGACCCGGGTGCTGGACATGGTCGCCCGAATGGACGCCGAGGGCTTCGGCGGCTGCACACTGGCCGGCGAGTGCGCCACCGCCTGCCCCAAGGGCATCCCGCTCACCTCGATCACCGCGATGAACAGGGAATGGCTGCGCGCCAACCGCACGGTCGACCGCGGCCGGGGCCGGTGAACACCCGCGCCGGTACGGGGCCGCGCCGGCCGGTCCCGGCTTGACCCGGCGGGAGCGATCTGCCTATCGTCGGAAGCGTCGACGAACAGACCGGTCTACTCAATCGGAGAGTGTCATGGAACGCACTGTCAAGAAGCCGGGCCCCGACCACCCCATCACCGTCGAACCGACCGGGGAGCGCGTCGTGGTCCGCGCCGGCGGCCGGGTGATCGCCGACACCACCCGCGCGCTCACCCTGCGTGAGTCGACGTATCCGCCGGTACAGTACATCCCGCTGGAGGACATCGTTGACGGCGCGCTGCGCTCCACCGACAGCGAGAGCTACTGCCCGTACAAGGGCGACGCGTCGTACTACTCGCTGACCAGCGGCGACAACGAGATCACCGACGCGGTGTGGACCTACGAGAAGCCCTACGAGTCGGTCGGCGAGATCGCCGGCCACGTCGCCTTCTACCCGCAGCACGTGGAGATGAAGGTGGGCGGCGAGTCCTGAGGGCCGCCTCCCGGGCACACCGATCCGATGGGTGAGAACAAGGAACGGATGCTGGCCGGCGACTGGTACCTGCCCGACGACGGGGAACTGGGTGCCGACAGCATGCGCCGGGCCGAACTGTGCCGCGACTTCAACGCCAGCGTCGACCACGCCGAACGGCGGCTGCTGCTGGCGGAGCTGCTGGGCTCGGTCGGCGAAGGCGTACGCATCAGGTCGCCGTTCCAGTGCGACTACGGCCGGTACATCAGCGTGGGTGCCCGCACCTTCGTGAACTTCGGCGCGGTCTTCCTCGATGCCGCGCCGATCACGGTCGGCGCCGATGTGCAGATCGGGCCGAACGTACAGCTGCTCACACCCACGCACGAGTTGGACACTGAGCGGCGCCGCGCCGGCTGGGAGCGGGCGGAACCGGTCACGATCGGCGACAACGTCTGGCTCGGCGGCGGGGTGATCGTCTGCCCCGGCGTGACGATCGGCGCCGACACCGTGGTCGGCGCCGGCTCGGTCGTCACCAAGGACCTGCCCGCCGGGGTGCTGGCCGTCGGCAACCCGGCCCGGGTGATCAGGATCCTGCGGCCGCCCGGCGGCACCTGAGCGGCGTCCGGCGCTCACCCTCGCGGGAGCCTGCCGGGTCAGCGCTGCGGAGCCGGCCCGGTCGACTCCCGCAGCACCAGCTGCGTGGCCAGCTCCACGTGCAGCGTGTCCACCGTGTGCCGGTCCAGCAGCCGCATCAGCAGCGAGACGGCCATCCGTCCCATCTCCTCCAGCGGCTGCCGCACCGTCGTCAGCCGGGGCACCGTGCTGCGGCTGAGATAGGTGTCGTCGAAGCCGGTGATCGACAGGTCCTCCGGGATCCGCAGCCCGCGCTCGTAGGCCGACCGCAGCGCGCCGACCGCGGCCTTGTCGTTGAAGGCGACCAGGGCGGTGGGGCGGTCCGGCAGGTCGAGGAGCTCGCACGCGGCGACGTACCCCCACTCGGAGGTCGGCTCGATGCTGCGCAGCAGCTCCGGGGAGGGCAGCACTCCGGCGTCGGCCAGCGCGGAGGTGTGGCCCGCCAGCCGGGACTGCCCGGCCAGCCAGTCGCCGGGGCCGCCGATCACGCCGATCCTGCGGTGCCCGAGGGTGACCAGGTGCGCGCTGACGCTGCGCGCCGCGGTGAGGTGGGCGGCGGACACCGAGGCGATGTCGGGGGGCAGCGGGGTGCGCGGGTCGACCACCACGAACGGGAAGTCCTGCGCCCGCAGCGCCTCCAGCTCCTTCTCCGGCTCCGGCGGTACGACCAGCACCGCGCCCGCGATCCCCGGGTCGTTCGGCAGCCCCGGCAGCACCGACGTCTCGCGGGCCGCGTCGCCCGCGCTCAGTACCACCCGGCGCCCGTGCAGGTCGAGCGTCTCGGCGATCGAGGAGACGATCACCCCGAAGTAGTCGGTGAGCACGTACGGACATCGCAGACAGATCGCCCCGTTCGCGGTGCCGCGTCTGGCCGGGGCCGGCGCGCCCAGCCGGGCCACCGCCCGGCGTACCAGCTCCTGCGTCTCCGGGGCGACATGGGCGTGCCCGTTCATCACCCGGGACACGGTGGCGATCGACACACCCGCCTCGGCGGCGATGGCACGGACCGTGGCGCGTGATCCCGGCTGCCTAACCACGTGTTACACGGTTTCGTTTCATGTGTGCAGCTTAACGGCAGCGTCCGGCCGTCAACAACGGGAGTAGTCCCCGATATTGACACGCCGACGGGTCGGCGGCTTACCTGGCTCTCGTACTCGGGTTCCTGAAAATGTTTCAGGATGTTTCGATGACAGCGGGACCGCACGGGAGAGCAGGCGAGCCGAGGAGGGCGACAGCGATGAGGAGACCGCTCGGGTACGGCGCGGTCCCGGCCGCAGCCGCGGCGGCACCCACCCGGTGGAGCCCGGCCGCCCCTCGGCTCCGCCGCTGACCCCACGACGGCCCTGGGCCCCGGTCCTCCCCGCTCCGGGCCCACGGCAACCCCTCGCCCGCAGGCCGCCGGCCGGTCACCGGCGCCCCTTGGGCTCACCCCGCCGGGAAGGACCGAGGGCGGCAGGCCGTAGCCCGCGGCGCGGATGCCGCTGAGCCGCCCGTAGGACGTGCGCCGCGCCGGCTCGGCCACGGCCGCCGCGCCGAGCTCCGGCTCCACGCCGAACAGCCCGGCGATCACGCCTCGGCCCGGAGCGCCGGCGGGAGGTCCTCCGCCAGGTCGGCGGCGACCAGCGCCTGCACACCGAGGCGGTCGGCAACAGCCACGACGACCTCGGCATCCACCACAACGGCGGCGGCATCGAGAACCGCAACGTCGTCACCTCCGGCCTGGACGAGACGCTGCTCCAGCCCTTCCAGAAGGACGTCAGGGTCTTCGCGGACTGGTCGGCCGACTTCAACGCCAGGTTCGGCGACCTGACGGCGGCGGGCGACTTCCTGATCTCCAGCGGCATTTCGGGCAACTCCGCGCAGTACGTGCGCGCGGTGGCGCAGAAGGGCGGCAGCCTGGTCCTCACCAATCCCTGGCCGGGGCGGAGCCCGCAGCTGTGCCGGAACGGCATCGTGTCCGGCATCGTGTCCGGCACTGTGTCCGGCACTGTGTCCGGCACTGTGTCCGGCACCAGGATCACCCTGGCCACGTCGGTCGGCGAGACCGTCACCCCGGCCCCGTCCGGGCCGTCGCACGCCACCGTGCAGACGCGGCTCGCCCAGCCGCTCACCACGGCACCGGCGGTGCCTTCTCCTCCGGGTTCGAGCCCGGCGACCCGGCGCCGACCTGGACCGACACCGTGGACACCGCGGGGCGGCAACGACGTCGGCGTCACCGGTGTCAACTCCGGCACCCCGGGCCCGCAGGCCAGTCCGCGCACCGGTGAGACGGCCCGCACCGGCGGCAGTTCGCTGATGTACTCCGGGTCCGCCGCCGGCGGCAACGCCCACGCATACCTCAAGGTGTACGACCTCAGCGGCGCGCCGCTCGCCGTCAACACCGCGCAGACGCTGGGCTACCGGATCTACCCGCAGTCCGCCGCCACCACCCCGTGGGTGCCGGCCGGTTTCACCGAGAGCACGTGCGTCGCGGTGGACCTGATCTTCACCGACAACAGCACGCTGCGGGACTCCGGGACCGTCGACCGAAACGGCGACCAGGCCCGTCCGGCCCATTGGTGCGGCCACGTGACGCTCGGCACATGGAACCACGTGACCGTCGCCCTCGCCGCGGACAACGCCGGCAAGCAGATCGCCCGCATCCTCGTCGGCTACGACCACCCGGGCGGAACGGGAGGTTACCGGGGCTATGTCGACGACCGCACCATAGGCTGACCGGGCGGCAGTCGACGTGTCGCCGTATCGGCCGCCCCGCCGTCTTGTCCGCGGCGGGGGCTTGCCCGGCGGAGGGAAGGTGCCCAGGTGGAAGCGGACGTGCGGGCGGACGTGACGGTGGAGTCCGACGTGGAGGCCGTGATGCGCGACGGCACGGTGCTGCGCGCCGACATCCACCGGCCGCCCACCGGCCGCGGCCCGTGGCCGGTCCTGCTGGCCCGCTGCCCGTACGGCAAGCGCGACCCCGGCATGCTGGCCCGGCTCGGCCCCGCTGCCGCCGCCCGCCGCGGCTACCTCGTCGTCATCCAGGACACCCGCGGCCGCTTCACCTCCGGCGGCGAGTGGGAACCGCTGGTCAACGAGTACGCCGACGGCTACGACACGGTCCGCTGGGCGGCGCGGCTGCCGGCCGCGGACGGGCGCGTCGCGATGTACGGGCCCAGCTACCTCGGTTTCGTCCAGTGGGCCGCAGCCGCCGCCGGGCCGCCCGAACTGGCCGCCGTCCTGCCCGAGTTCACCTGGTCCGACCCCGCCGACGGCCTGGTCTCCCGCGGCGGGGCCCCGGAGCGCGGCCTGGTGGCCCAGTGGACCCTCGGCCTCGGCTTCGACCTCCTCAAGCGCCGCCACGCCGACGCCCCGCAGGAGCGCCGGCGCGCCCTGCGGGAGTGGGCGGACGCCTTCGCCGCGCTCCACCGCCGGGGCGGCACCACGGCCGAGGACTGGGCGCCGCCGATCCTGGACACGCTGCCCGGTCCCGGCCGCTCCGGCGGCCCCGCGCCGCGCCCGGCCCTCGACGGGTCCGCACCGCCGTGCCTGCCCACCTTGACGATCGCCGGCTGGTACGACGCCTTCCTCCAGGGCGGCCTCGACCACCACGTACTGGCCAGGGCCGGTGGCCACCCCGCGGCGCTGATCGTCGGCCCCTGGACCCACGAGGACCAGACCGGCCGGACCGGCGCCGCCGACTTCGGCCCGAACGCGGGCCAGCACGCCATCGACGGCGGGCCCGCCCTGCTCGACCGCGAACTCGACTGGCTCGACGGGGTGCTGGGACGCGGGCGGGCCGCGGAGCCGGCCGACACCGTGCTCGTCTTCGTGATGGGCGCCAACACCTGGCGCCGCCTGGACCGGTGGCCGCCCGACGCGGTCGACACCGACTGGTTCCTGCGCTCCGGCGGCGTCCTGTCCGCTCGGCCGCCGGAGCCGGACGAGGCGCCCGACACCTTCGACCACGACCCGGCGGACCCGGCGCCGGTACGCGGCGGCGCGCTGCTGCTTACCGCCGCGTACCCGGCCGGGCCGTCGGACCAGGGACCGGTGGAGGCCCGCCCCGACGTGCTGGTGTTCACCGGCGAACCGCTGGCCGAGCCGCTGGAGGTGATCGGCCGGGTCCGGGTCTTGCTGGTCGCGGCGGCCAGCGCCGGGCCCGCCGACTGGGTGGCCCGGCTGTGCGACGTGGCCCCCGACGGGACCTCCGTCAACCTCACCGACGGCATCGTCCGTACCGGCGCGGGGGGACCCGCCGAGGTGACCGTCGACCTGTGGTCCACCGCGCACGTGTTCCTGCCGGGGCACCGGGTGCGGCTCCAGGTCGCGGCGGCCGGCCACCCCCGGTGGGAGTGCGCCTCACCGGCGGCGGTCCGTACCGTCTTCCACGATCCGGACCGCCCCTCGCGGCTCGTCCTGCCGGTGACGGACCGGCGAGGCGGACACGCCGGGTGACGTCGGGACGTGACGAGGTCGAACTCCGCCCAGGGGCCGATCGCGTCGCGGTTGGCGATCAGCGCGGCGGCGCCCGCGTTCGGTGCGGTCACGTACTTGCCGTCGGCGTGTGCGCGCAGGGCGTCGAAACCGCCCGTGGGCTGGGTGGGGTCGCCGAACGCACCGAGGTTCACCGCGTTGGCGATGGCCTGCGACCCGGCCTCGTCCGGGTGCAGACGGTCGCCGGCGTCGTACGCCTGCAGATAGCGGGTCGGGTTGGCCGGGTCGTGGGTGGCGGTGTCCTGGCCCACGACGCCGTCGCAGCCGCTGCCCGCGCCCCGGACGAAAACGTTGACCTGCCCCCGGGCGGTCTCACCCGCCTGTGTCCAGCCGCCCGATCCCTGGAACGGGGTGAGCGTCGGGCGCAGGAAGGACAGCCCGGCCTGGTGCGCCCGCGTGACCAGCTGCTGGAGCGCACTGATCAGCTGGGCGCCGGTCGGCGATTGCCCGAGCCGAGGTCGTTGATCGGGCCGTCGGAGAAGATCACCCAGCGCGCGCCGGGCTGGCCGGCCACGTCCCGGGCGAACGCCGCCCGCTCGCTGCTCCGGCCCTGACCCCCGCGGGGCGGCCCCGCCGTGCCGGCCGGCACGGCGGGTGTGAAGCTGGAGCCGGCCCCGGCGCCGCCGGGGCCGCGCGCAGCGGTACGGAAACGGGCGACGGGCCGAGGCGGCACCGGGACGGGGCGGCAGATGAGCGGATCGGGACGGCCGGGCGCGCGCAACGCGCTCACCGACGTCGGCGGGCTGCGGGTCGGCCACGCCGGCCGCCGCGGCGGCGGCTGGCTGACCGGGGTCACCGTGGTGCTGGCCCCCGAGGGCGGCGCCGTCACCGCCGTCGACGTGCGCGGCGGCGGCCCCGGCACCCGGGAGACCGACGCGCTCGACCCGCGCAACCTCGTCCAGCGGATCGAGGCGGTCGTCCTCACCGGCGGCAGCGCCTTCGGCCTGGACGCGGCCTCCGGCGTGGTCGGCTGGCTGGAGCGGCACGGCCGCGGCTTCCGGGTCGGCGGCCCCGGCCAGGTGGTCCCGGTGGTGCCCGCCGCCGCGCTCTTCGACCTCGGCCGCGGCGGCAGTTGGGACGCCCGGCCGGGCCCCGGCCTCGGCCGCGCCGCCGTCGAGGCCGCGGCGGCCACCGAGGAGGGCGCCCCGGTGCCGCAGGGCTGCGTCGGCGCCGGTACGGGCGCGGTCGCCGGCGGCCTCAAGGGCGGTGTGGGCACCGCCAGCCTCGTACTGCCGTCCGGGACGACGGTGGCCGCGCTGGCGGTCGTCAACGCGGCCGGTTCCGTCGCCGACCCCGACACCGGGGTCCTGTGGGGCGCCAGGGCCGCCTGGAACGCCGAGTTCGGGCTCGACGGAGCCCCGCCGCCCGCCGCCGCGGCGGCCCGCGCCCGGGACCGGCTGGCCGCTCTGCGGCCGCCGCCGTTCAACACCACGCTCGCCGTCGTCGCCACCGACGCCGAACTGACCCGCGCCCAGGCGCAGAAGCTGGCCGGCGCCGCGCACGACGGCCTGGCCCGCGCGGTACGCCCGGTGCACCTGCTCTCCGACGGCGACACCGTCTTCTCCATGGCGACCGGCCGCCGCCCGCTGCTGCCCGCCGGCCGCCCGGCCGGCGACCCGGCGTTCGGCGTCCACATCGAGGCGGGCGCGCTCAACGAGGTCCTGGCGGCGGGCGCCGACACCCTCACCCGCGCCGTGCTGCACGCCGTCCTGACGGCCGACGGCGTCACCGGCCCCGGCGGCGACTTCCCCGCCTACCGGGAGCTGTACGACCTGCCGGAGGCGCCCGGCTGAAGCCGCCGGACGCCCCCTCCCGCGCCTCCCGGCGCTCCGCGGCCCAGCACCTGCCGGGCGGACCCGCGCGGCGCCGCGGGCCCCGGTACGCCCATCCGCCGCGTTCCCGCCGGTCGACGGCACACCACGCCGCCTCCCTCCCGCGCCGTACGGCCGCGACCCACCGGCCCCCGCTCCGCCACTCGCGCGGATCCCTACGGCAGGCCCTAGAACGGCTCCGGCAGCGGGGCCGGCGAGGGCACCAGGCCGTGGTGCACCTGCTCGATCAGCGTGCCGTAGGCGGCGATCATCCGGGTACGGCTGAAGCGCTCCCGGTTCAGCTCCAGGGCCGGGGCGAACTCCGTGCCACGTGCCGCCGCCTCGCTCCAGGCCGCCGCGACCACCGCCGGGTCCGGCGGGGCGAGCAGCCCGTGCCCGGCCACCAGCGCCGCGCAGTCGCCCACATCGGTGGCCACCGGCACCGCGCCGCACATCATGCCCTCGATCAGGCACAGCGGCGCGGCCTCGCCCGAGGAGGAGGTCAGCGACACCACGTCGGCGGCGGCGTACACCGCCTCCATGTCGCAGCGGACCCCGAGCAGCGACATCCGCTGGGCCAGCCACGGCTCGCTGCCGAGCGCCGCGCCGATGTCGGCGCGCAGGTCCGCGTTGTCGGCGGTCATCCCGGCACCGCACATCAGCACGTGCCCGCGCGGCTCCTGCCGCAGGAACCGGCGGGCCGCCCGCAGGAACAGCGGTACGTTCTTCATCCCGGCGTACCGGGCGGCGAAGACCACCACCGGCGCCCCGGCGTCGACCCCCAGCGCCGCGCGCCAACGGGCCCGCTGGACCGGGTCCGGGCGGAACCGCAGCAGGTCCACCCCGTTGGGGATCACCCGCAGCAGCTCGGCCGGGACGCCGGCCGCCGCGTACGCCGCCCGGGTGGACTCCGCGCAGCACACCCCGGCGCGCACCCGGCCCGCCTCGACCGCGGCCAGCAGCGCGTCCAGCGCGGCGCCCTGGTTCTCCGGGTCGGACCGGTGCAGGCACACCACGACCGGCCGCAGCGGCAGGCCCGCCTGGTTCAGCAGCGCCAGCGGCTGCTCCTTGAGCGACAGCACCACGTCCGCGGCGGCCGTCGCCCGTGCCACCGCCGCCAGCTCCTCGGCGCTGAAGTCCTCCGGTTCCGGTCCGCCGAAGCCCGCCGGGTCCGGCGGCGGGGGACCGGTCTCGCCGCGGCGCAGTGCCGAGACCGGGACGCCCGCGCCGGTCAGGGCGCGATAACAGGCGTCGTCCTCCAATCGCTGCCGGGTCGCCTCGCGGTGCATTTCGCCCTGGATGCTCAGCACCGCGTGCTCCTGGGCCGCCCCGTGCAGGCCGAGGATCACATCGCTGTGCAAAATGCGGGCTCCACCGGAAAAGAAGCCTTCGTAGACCGACAGCACACGCAGTTCGCTCATAAAGCGCACCAATCGCCGTCCCGCGCTGGCGGGAAATTCCGTTCCCCCTTGACCAGCGGATTAGCCGCGATAGGAGCATTCGAAACTCGACGGCATGTGAATTCCGTATTTCCGGCAGAGGCGCAAAGCGTTACGCGCCCGTTTGTATTCTTAACTCCAGGACGGATGGCCCTCGGGGAGGCTCCCGGTGGTGAGCCGTACCATGCCGGTACCGTCGGCCCGGACCGCCCAGACCGCCGGGGTCTCGATCGGGCCGCTCACGTACGCCACCCACTTGCCGTCCGGTGACCAGGTGGGGTCCATGTCCTGGTCCGGGGTGGCCACCAGCGGGTGGTCGCCCATGCCGTTGGCGCCCACCACGTGGATGTCGCCCTGGGTGTCGGCCGCGGGCTCGCCGGGTTTGCCGGGCTTGCCGTAGATGTAGGCGAGATGGGTGCCGTCAGGCGACCACACCGGGTCCAGGGCCCGCTGCGAGCCGTGGGTGAGCTGCCGGGGCGTGGCGGCGGGATCGGCGAGGTCGATCAGGTTGACCTGCCACAGGCCCAGCTTCTCCTTCTCCTGGATGCACACCGCGAGATGGGTGCCGTCCGGCGACCAGGCCGGATCCTCGACCTGCCTGCTGCCGGTGGTGACCTGCTGCGCGGTGCCGTCGGCGACGTTCACCGTGTAGACCTGCTGGACGCCGTCCTTGACGCGGGTCGCCGCGAGCCGGGTGCCGTCCGGCGACCAGGACACCTTCCCGCCGGCGATCGCCGCGACCCTGTGCGCACCGGAGCCGTCGGCGTTCGCCACCCACACCTCCGAACCGGCTTGCGCGCGGCGGGTGAACGCGAAGGTCAGGCGGCCCGGGGCCCACACGGGCAGGATGTCGCAGGTGCCGCCGGTGACGAGCCGGCGCGGGTCGTCCTTGGCCGCGTCCCTGATCGCGATCACGCCATGGCAGAGGCTCGGCCAGCCGGGCGCGGTGTCCTGGCGGACCAGCAGCGGCGGCTGCGCCTGGAGGGAACCGGCCGGAGCACTGACGGCGGAGGGGGAGGTGCCCGCCCCGCCGGACGCCTTGGACGCCCCACCCGCGGTCCCGTGACGGCCCGAACCGTCGCTCGACCACGGCTGCGCCACCGCCAGGCCGGCGACCGTGCCGGCGACCACCAGCGCGGCGATCGCGAGCAGCACAGGGCGGCGGCGCCGCTCGGCCTGCGGCGGCTCGACGAGGGTCGGCCGCACCGGCGGCTGCGCCGGGGCGCCGCCGGGTTCGTACGGCCCCGCGGGCGGTCCGAACGCGCCGAGCCCCCCGGGCGCGCCCGCCGGCGGCACCGCCCTGACCGTCTCCTGGTACGAGTTCGCGGCCGGCCCGGCACCCGGCGCGCCCGGCGGCGGAGGCGGCGTGCCGGGGGCCGGCGGCGCGCCCTCCGGCCGCTGCGGGTACGCCGAAGCGGGGAAGGACTCCGCCTTGACGGTGTCCGGATGGCCCGGGGCGCCCGCGGGCGGCAGGTCGTCCCGGCCGCTCCGGGCGGACGGCCCCGCCTCCGCGGCGGCCGCCCCGTACGCCTCGGAGGTGTTCGCCGGCATCGTGTCGATCCGCTGCAGCATGGCCGTCGCCTCGGCCGGCAGCCAGTCACCGGACGGCAGGGGCTGCACGGTCAGCCCGCTCAGGAACTGCGCCGGGGTCGGCCGCTCGGCCGGGTCCTTGGACAGGCACGCGGCGATCAGCGGCCGCAGCTCGGGCGGGATGCCGTTCAGATCGGGCGCCTGGTGGACGACCCGGTAGTGCCGGGCCGCCGACGGCCCGTCCCCGAACGGGAAGGCCCCCAGGGCCTGGCTGAGCACCACGCCCAGCGCGAACATGTCCACCGCGGGCGTCACTGCGCCGCCGGTGAGCTGCTCGGGCGCGAGATACCCGGGGGTGCCGATCTGCAGACCGGTCTGGGTCAGCGCGGTGCCGTCCATGGCACGGGCGATACCGAAGTCGATGACCCGCGGCCCGTCCTCGGCGATGATGATGTTGGCGGGCTTCAGGTCGCGGTGCATCACGCCGACCCGGTGGATCGCCTCCAGCGCCTCGGCGAGCCCGGCCGCCAGCACGGTGACCGAACCGACCGGCAGCGTTCCGACGTTGAGCAGCACCGACTGCAGCGTCGGCCCGGGTACGAAGGCGGTGACCAGCCATGCGGGCTGCCCGTCGGGGTCGGCGTCCACCACCGGCGCCGTATGGAAGCCGCCGACCCTGCGGGCGGCGGCGACCTCGTCGGCGAAACGGCGCCGGAAGCCCGGCTCGGTGCTCAGTTCCGGCCGCACCACCTTGACCGCGACCGCCCGCCCCGACCGCGAACGACCGAAGTACACCACGCCCATGCCGCCCTGGCCGAGCCGCCCGACCAGGCGGTAGCGGCCCTCCCCGACCGACGTCGGGTCGCCCGCCTCCAGCGGTATCATCCCGTCCCCCATCCGTCCCCGCGCCCGATTGACGGCGGCCCCTGCCGCCGGACCGCCGAGCGGGATGCGGCCGGTCCGTACGGACCGGCGTCACGCGCCCGCGACCATCTCACCCCGCGGCCCTGATCCGCCGCCGTACGACCATCAGCAGCAGCCCCGCTGCGAGCAGGGTACTGCCGCCGGTCAGGAAGGCGATGCGGGGTGTTCCGTCGCCTGTCGCGGCCAGCCTAGGGGGCGTGTCGGCCGGTTGCACGGCCTTCGGCGCAGCCGCCGGGGACGCGGTGCGCGGTGCGGGGGACCGGGTCGGCCGGGTGGTCGTGATCATCTGCCGCGCGGGCACCGTCGCCAGGCGCACCTCGGTGGCGACCGGGGTCGGGCTCGGGGAGGCGGACGGCGGCGGCACCGGGACCGGCAGTTCGGTCCCGTCCGGCCCGGCGGGGACCAGGTACGGGTCCGGCGGGCCGTCGGGGGCCGCGCTCACCACGCCGTTGGAGGTGGCCGTGAACACCACGGAGAAGTTCCCGTCGTACCCGGTGAGGGTCTCCCTGACCAGCGGTGTTCCGTCGACGGGCCGGTACTGCACCCGGACCGGTACGCCCGTGAGCGGCTGCGGGCCCGCCGCGGAGTCCCGCGCGTACGACCCGGTGGCGGTCACCGTCCGCCCGGCGGCCGTGACGGCGCCCAGGCGGTAGTCCACCGCCAGCCGGGCCGTGCTCGCGGTGGCCGTCACCTCCACCCGGGCCTCGGCCGCCTCGTCGGCGCCGACGGTGTCGACGGCCGGGTGGACCGCGCGGACCACGACCGTATGCGGACCGGGTGCCGCGGCGCCGGTTCCGCCTGGCCGCAGGCCGATTTCGACGTCCTCCAGCAGGAAGCGGCCCTGCGTGTCGGTGGTCACCCTGCCCAGTACGGAGCCGCCGCCGGGGGTGCCCGAGCCGCCCGACGGGTCCGCGGCGGTGCCGGCCGCGGACCCGTCGGGCGACTGGACGAGGTCCACCGTCTGCGCGGGCGCGGGCTGCGCCGGGCCGTCCTGGCGGTGGCGGCGCGTCAGCAGACCGGTCAGCGTCACCGTGCGGTGGTCGTAGTCCGTCGCGGCGGGCAGCGCGGTGAAGTCGGTGAACTCGTAGATCCAGGCGCGGTGTCCGAGCGGCTCGGCGCGGGCCGACGAAGCGCTCAGCAGGTCCCCGAGCAGCACGGACAGCACCAGCAGCGCCGACGCGGCGGTCGCCGCCGTGCGCCGGCCCGGCCCGGTCCGGGCCGCGGCCGAAGCGATGGGTGACACCGGTCCCCCTCCCCCTGACATCCGTTGGACCGCCGATCACTCGTCAAGGTTGTGCACGGGAAAGAGAAATCCGGATGATCCGGACATGAACCGCCGCCCGACACGACCTGCCGGACCTGGCCGACGACGATCACGGGGGTACACACAGAGGGTATCGGCCGACCGGCGGTACTCGGTGACACGACCCGAATCTTCACCGCCCGTGCGGGTAGACGTCGATGCGACGCCGAGCCGGCGGGCGCGGATCCTTCCGGCGCCGCATCGCGAACCGGCCCGCGGGGTCCACTGCCACGAGGGAGACACCGCCATGCCCGAGACACCGGCCGACACGGCACCACCGCCGGCCCCGGCCGACAGCGCGGGCGGCGGCGGGACCGGGGGCCCGGACGGGGAGGCCGCCGCCGACACCCGGCGGCCGGTCGAACGGCCGCCCACCGGTGCCGGATCGGCCGGAGCTGCGTCCGCCGGCCCTGCGTCCACCGGACCCGCGACGGCCGCGGAGGCGCCGGACGACGCGGCCGCCAACCCGGCCGCCTCCGGCCCGGACGCCGCGCGGCGGGCTGAACGGCGCCCGGTCCGGCGACCGCTCGCGCTGCCGTCCCGCCGCGCCTCCTGGTTCCGGGTCGGCTTCGGCCTCGGGCTCGGCGCGATTCTGGCCTGGCTGCTGGTCCAGACGGTGCTGCAGATCAGCGAACTTTTGACCCTGCTGCTGCTCGCCGTCTTCATCGCGGTCAGCCTGGAGCCCGTCGTCGCCTGGCTGTGCCGGCTCGGGCTGCGCCGGGCCTGGTCGGTCGGCGTGGTGCTGGTCGCCTTCGCCGGGCTGCTCGCCGCGTTCCTCGCACTGGTGATCCCGCCGGTCACCGCCGCCGTCAGCGCGCTCACCGACGCGGTGCCGCGCTGGCGCGAGCAGCTGCACGACCACCACTCCACCCTCGGCCGGCTGGAGGACCACTACCACGTCATCGAGAAGGCACAGGCCCAGCTCGGCTCCAGCGGCGCCTCCGCGGTGGCCGGCGGGGTGCTGACCACCGGCCAGCTGGTGATCAGCGCGGTCACCTCGACCGTCATCGTCGTCACCGTCACCCTGTACGTGATGGCGGCGCTGCCGGCGATCAAGCAGTTCGGCTACCGCTTCGTGCCCGGCACCCGCAGACCCAGGGTGGAGCACATCGCCGAGGAGATCCTCAGCCGGGTCGGCCGGTACATGCTCGGCAACATCGCGACCTCGGTGATCGCGGGCGTGGCCACCTTCGTGTGGTGCGAGGTGATCGGCGTGCCCTACCCGGCCGCGCTGGGGTTCTTCGTGGCGCTGATGGACATGGTGCCGGTGGTCGGCTCGACCGTCGGGGGAGTGGTGGTCAGCCTGGTGGCGCTGGCCGCGTCGCTGCCGGTGGCGATCGCCACCGCGGCGTTCTACATCGGCTTCCGGATCGCCGAGGACTACCTGATCATGCCGCGCGCCATGAAGTTCGCGGTCAACGTGCACCCGGTGGTGACGGTGGTCGCGGTCCTGGCGGGCGGATCGCTCCTCGGCATCATCGGCGGCCTGGTGGCGATCCCGGCCGCCGTCGCGCTCGGCATCGTCCTGGACGAGTACGTCTTCCCGCGGACCGACGCCTCCTGACCCGACGCCTCCTGACCCGGCGGCCGCGGCCGGCCGCCGTGGCCGACCCGCGGGACACCGGGTTTTCCGCCCCCGGAGCCGCGGGGAGCCGGGGCCGCGCACCGCCGGTTTGCCGGCGGCCCGGCGGGCAAGGCGAACCGGTGCGGCCCGCCCGTACCCGGCCTACTCCGGGCGGGGGCGGGCGCCTTGACCCGGAGGAGGACCGATGCGGATGATCATGGGTGTGGTGCTCGCGTTGTGGGGCGCGTTCTTCGTACTGTTCAGCGGACGCGTGGCCAAGGGCCAGTACCCGCGTGGCCGGCTCGCGGCGACCGAGGCCCCGGGCGGCGGCGCCGGGCCGCACCGGATGACGACCGCCTTCAACGTCGTCATCGGCGCCGGCCTGACCGTGTGCGGCGTCCTGCTGGCGATCGACGCGTTCTGACCTCGCGCCGGGCGTGCGCCGCCCCCCCGTACGAGGGGTGCGGTCCGCGGGCGGGCGCGGCCGACAACGGCTGTTGTCGCGTGGCCGGGGGCATCCCTAGGATTCGGTGCATGCCGCACTCCGGGCCGCGTGGCGAAGGCGTCCCGGGGACTTGTGTACCGGAGACCAGGAGCCACCCGATGAACGCCCTCAACCAGGCCCGTACGTACAGCGTCCTGCTGGTGGAGGACGACCCCGCCGACGCGCTCCTGGTCGAGGACGCGCTCAGTGAGGGCGGCCTGGCCCGCTCCCTCACCCACGTGGGGGACGGACTGGAGGCGCTCGCGCACCTGCGGGACACCGCCAAGGAGCGGCCCGACCTGATCGTGCTGGACCTCAACATGCCGCGGATGAACGGCCGGGAACTGCTCGCGGTGCTGCGGGACGACGACGAACTCGGCTCCATTCCGCTGGTCGTGCTGACCACGTCCGCGGCGCCGGACGACATCACCGACGCGTACCAGAAGCACGCCAACGCCTACGTCACCAAGCCGGTCAACCTGGACGACTTCCTGCGGGCCGTGCAGCGTATCGACGCCTTCTTCCTCGACACCTCCGCGCCGCTGCCCCGCGACCCCCGTCGCTGACCCCCGCCGGGGTCAGCCGCCGGCCGCCTCCCAAATCAGCACCGCGGCGGCCCGCGCCGTCATCGTGACGGTGTCCCCCGCGGCGAACGCGGCGGCCGGGCCGAGGGCGCCGGCGGTGTCCACGACGGCCTGCCAGCGCTCCCCTCATAAATGACCGAGTCATGGTACGAGTGACCGGGCGAACGGTCGTCCCCCCAGTCGAAAGACTGATCCACCACGACCGAGAGCATCGCGTGACCGAGATTGTCCACCGTACTGACACCCCGCGGATCACCGAACGGATAACCGAAGAGCGACTCATCCCCGTCCGTCTGACCGTCGACCGCCTTGGCATACGGGTCCAGCAGCAACTTCGCCGGATTGCACCGGTGCCCCCGCCCCGGATCATACGGACCGTGCACCCGGAACCCGTACCGCTGCCCCGGACCCACCCCCGGCAAAAACGCATGCCAGATAAAACCGTCCACCTCGGTGAACTCGACACGCTCCTCACGACCCGCACCATCGACCAAAGCCAACTCGACCCTCTCAGCCACCTCCGAAAACAACGCGAAATTCGTACCCACCCCATCACAGGTGGCGCCGAGGGGAAACGGATGGCCGGTCCATTTCTGCATCCTGCGACCCTAGCGGCGGAGGCCGGATTCCCATTCCACATACCGGCCCGACTCGCGGACCACTCCGCTGACGAACCACAGCGCGACCGCTCCGTCGTCCGTCCAGCCGAGTACCGGGATGAAGTCGGGAATCGCGTCCACCGGGGACACTAGGTAGATGAGCGCCAGCGCGGCGAAGCCCAGCAGCTTGCCGCGGGACAGCCCCGGGTAGTCACGCCGCAGTACCGAGCCGACCAGTCGCGGGGCGGCCAGCAGCCGGCGCAGCAGTCCGGGCGCGCCCGGCCGCCGCGTCTCGCGGTACAGGCCCCACGCCGAGCGGCCCGTCCGCAGCCGGTCGGGCACCCCGCCGACCTTGATGTCCTGTGACTTCCGCACGGTCCCCACCATCCTTCGCCGTTCCCCACCGGAATCCTCACGTTGACCGGGCGCCTGAGCGGGCAGGCGCCACGGTACGGCGCTGTGGACCGCGCCGTGTTCCCCCGGGACCAACGACGAAAGGCGGTGCCCCTGTGAGCTGGCAACAACAGGCTGCCTGCAGAACCGAAGACCCTGAACTCTTCTTTCCCGTCGGCCAGTCGGGTACGGCCAAGCTACAGGCAGAGCAGGCCAGGAGGGTCTGCGCGCAGTGCCCGGTCAAGGAGTCGTGCCTGAACGACGCCCTCGCCGCGGGCGACACCAGCGGCGTGTGGGGCGGTACGACGGAGGACGAGCGGCGGGCCATCAGGCGCCGCGACGGCCGCCGGCGGTCCGCCGCCGGCCGGCCGGGCGGGCGCGACGGAAGATGACCCGGCGGCCGGCCGTACGGCCCGCGTCGCGCACCCGGGCCGTACGGTGCCCGCACCGCGGTCACCGGCGGCGCGGGCGCCGGCGGTCCAGGGCGGCGATTCCGACGGCGGCCAGGCCGATCTGGATCAGCCACTCGATCCAGTCGACGCCCTTGGTGCTCTGGACGTCGAACCCGGCGGCTATGGCGGAGCCGATGAACGCGGCCACGATGCCCACCAGGATCGTCCAGAACACGCCGACGTGCTGACGGCCCGGCACCACAAGGCGTCCCAGCACCCCGATCACGATGCCGATGACGATGGCGCTGATGACTCCCGAGATCTCCATGACGTCCTCTCTCTTCTCCGTCCCCGGTCGGGACTTGCCGTGAGCCTCCCGGACAGCGCGGCGTGGCGGAGCGCACGAACGCCTCGGGATCCCTCAGCGGGTATCTGCCCGCGGCGGGCGTGAACAAGCGCCGCCGGGGGCGCGGGCGGCCCGGTGTCCGGGTCGGGCGGGAAGCACTCCTTCTCCCCGACGCCCGGCGTGATCCTGCGCGCCGGTCGCCCGACACCGGCGCCCTCGGCCCACCGGATCCCGCGCGGCGGGCTCACCCGGCGGCGTCCGGTCACCCGGTGCAGTCGTCCACCCGTTCGGTCTTCGCCGCCTCGGCCACCGTCGGGTACAGCGGGATGATCCGGTCCGCGCCCGTGATCCCCAGCAGCCGCAGCATCTGCGCCGGGGCCGCCGCGACCCGCAGGTCGGTGCGCTGCCGCACCGCCAGCAGGACCGACAGGAAACTGGAGTCGGCGAAGGTGACGCCCCCGGCGTCGAGCACGACCACGGGCTGCTCGGCCGCGGTCTCCAACGCCTGCCGCAGCGGCGCGAGGTTCTCGATGTCGAGATCGCCGTGCGCCGCCACCACCGGCACCGAACCGGTGGCCGGGCGGCTCTGAGAGGAATCACCATGCGTGGACATGGCGGAAGTATGCACGAGTGTTCGGTTCGGCCGGAGCGGGTGGTGAATCATGGATCGGGGAGTGTGGGAAGCGCGCGACCGGGTAGACGCCCGATCGGTCGTGCACGGCGACCGGACAGGGGCGCGGAGATGGACACAGGGACGGCGGCCGGCCGGAACCGGCGGGGGCCGGCAGGGCAGGGCATCTGGGCCGGGGCGGCGTACGACCGGCGGCCCGGGGCCATCGCCGAGGCGCGCAGTTTCATGGCCGGCTTCCTGGAGCGGGCCCGTACCGAACACGGTGTCGAGGTCCCCGAGCAGGCCGACGCCGACGCCCAGCTGGTGGTGAGCGAGCTGGTGACCAACGCCTTCAAGTACGCGCCCGGCCCGTGCGCGCTCGACCTGGAGATCCGCGGCCCGCTCCTGGAGATCACCCTCTGGGACACCAACACCGCCCTGCCGATGGCCAGGGCCGCCGAGCCGGGCCGGATCGGACAGCACGGACTGGAGATCGTCTTCGCGGTCGCCGACGGCTTCGACGTCCGCCGCGAACCGGTCGGCAAGCGGATCACGGTGACCCTCGCGCTCGGCCCCATCGGACCGTTCGACGTCTGACGGCTCGGGCGCCGCGGTACCGCTCCCCGGGCGGTCGGCCCCTGGCCCTCCCTCCCGCCGTGACACCCGGGACGCGCCCGCCCGCGCCGTGGCGGTTGCGGCGTCGGCGCGGATCCCCGCGGACCGCGGGCGCGGCCGGGCCGTCGCCGTGTGCGGCACCCGGCGCGTCACCCGGTGCGGCGGCGCGTCGGCCGGCCGGGCGCAGGACGCCCTGTCGGAGGTCTCCCGCCGGGCCGGGTAGCCTCGTTCCCGCGACAGCCCGACGCCGCCTCGTACCGTTTGTGAACGGGCGGCCGCCGACCGGCGGCCGTGGACACCGCGATCCCGGGCGGCGGACGTGCCGGGGCCGGCGGCGGACCGGTCGTGGCCCCGGCGGCCGGCGGCGTCGCGCGCCGGCTGTCCGACGCCGCCGGCACCGCCGCACCGCCCACGGCGGCGGAGACGTTCGACCAGGCGCTGGAGGCATGACCGGATGAACCAGGACCGCCGCTTCGATGAGCGGCCATGACGACGGTGGAGCCCCCGTGTGACGCCGACAGCGCCCGACCGGACAGCGCCGCGGCGGCCCGCATCCGGGTACGCGGCCTGCTGGCCGGTCACCGCGCGCCGCCGGACGGCGGGTTGCCGCTGGAGGACCGGGTGGTGACCGACGTCCTGCTGGTGACCTCGGAACTGGTCACCAACGCCATCCGGCACGGCGGCGGCGTCACCGGCTTCGCCGCCACCGTCGAGGACGGCTTCGTCTGCCTGGTCGTCAGCGACGCCAGCAGCGCCCGCCCGACGCGGTCCCCGGCCGAGCCCGGCCGGCCGGGCGGCTACGGGTGGCCGCTGGTCTGCCTGGTCGCCGACGAGGTCACGGTCACCCCGCACCCCGGCGGCGGCAAGAGCATCAGCGTACGGATGCGGCTCGCCTGATCCCGCGGGGTCCGTCCGGCCCGGCCGTCCCGGCGCGCGGTCCGTCCCAACGCGCGGTCCGCGCCGACGCGCACGGCACGCGCCGGTCGGCGGACGTCGCGGCGGGGCGGCCGGGCTCGGCCGGGGGTTCCCGGTCCGGGCGGACCGCGAACTTCCGCCCCCGCGGGGTCCGTTCGCGCCGGGCGACGGCCCTGTCCCGGCCGGCGCGGAACTCCCGGAGAGAATTCGCCGGGGCGGGTGCATGAGGCCCGGGGCGCCGGGCAGGCGCTCGTCATCCCCCGCAGGGGACTCGCGGGGGAGCCGGTCCGGCCGGTGGCTGTCACGCCGATCGACCGGACCTGTTGCCCGGCGGCGCTCCACCCCCCCCGGCGCCTCCGGGCCGCGCCCGGCCACCGACTCGCCCCCCAGCACGGTGGCCGGGCGCATGACCGCCCGTACCGGCCCGGCGGCCGGCAGGCCCGGTCGCACCGGGCCCCGGCCGCGGGGTCCGCACCCGCGGAAGACGCGTACCGTGAACCGCGAACGAGGAGCGGGATGTCAGTGAAAGCCGTCGGCTGGGCGCGATCGTTCCCTGTCGCACAGGGCGTCAAGGCGGGCCGCGACTGGGCCCGGGAACACCTCGCCGTGCTCGGCTGGAGCGAGCGGGCCCCGGAGACGGCCGACGACGTCCTGCTGGCCGTCTCCGAGCTGATCACCAACGCCCATGTGCACGCCCACAGCGACGCCCACGTGGTGCTGGTCTGGGACGGCCGGTACCTGCGGGTCAGCGTCGGCGACTCCTCGGCCGAGATGCCGGCCGCGCTGCTCCCCGACCCCGAGCGGCCCTCCGGGCGCGGTATGGCGCTGATCGATGCGCTCGCCGACGACTGGGAGGCCCGCCGGCGGCCGGACGGCAAGACGGTGACCGCGGCCTTCTCCTTCGAGCTGCCGGGCCGCCGCGACTGACCGGAGCCGGCCGCGGCGGCCGTGGCGCAGGACCCGTCCCCGCGCGGACCGCGGCGGCCGCCGTCGATCCGCCCGAGGCCGAGGGAAGCCGGACCCGCCCCCGCGCCGACCGCGGGCGGCCGGCCACGCCCACGCGCCTGACGCGGGCGGACCCGCCCGCCGGCCGGTCAGACCGCGGCCGTCAGCTCCTCGAACTCCTCGTCGGACAGCGACAGTCCCGCCGCCGCGGTGTTGTCGTCCAGGTGCCCCACCGACGACGTGCCGGGGATCGGCAGCATCACCGGGGAACGGCGCAGCAGCCAGGCCAGGGCCAGCTGGGACGGTGTGGCGCCGTGCCGCTCGGCCAGGGTGTCCAGCCGGCCGCCGGGCTTGGCCAGCTCACCGGTGGCCAGCGGGAACCACGGGATGAAGGCGATGCCCTGCGCCTCGCTGTGCTCCAGCAGCTTCTCCGCCGACCGGTTGGCGAGGTTGTAGAGGTTCTGCACGGAGACGATCTCCGCGACGGCGCGGGCCTGCTCCAGCTGGTCCACGTCCACCTCGGAGAGGCCGATGTGCCGGATCTTCCCCTCCTCCTGCAGCAGCTTCAGCTCGCCGACCTGCTCGGCCAGCGGCACCTTGGGGTCGATCCGGTGCAGCTGGAACAGGTCGATCCGCTCCAGGCCCAGGTTCCGCAGGCTCATCTCGGCCTGCTGCCGCAGGTACTCCGGACGGCCGACCGGCCGCCAGTCGCCGGGGCCGGAGCGGGTCAGGCCCGCCTTGGTGGCGATCACCAGGCCGTCGGCGTACGGGTGCAGGGCCTTCTTGATCAGCTGCTCGGCGACGACCGGACCGTAGGAGTCGGCGGTGTCGATGAAGTCCACGCCGAGTTCGACCGCCCGGCGCAGTACCCGTACCGCTTCCTGCGGGTCCTTGGGGTCGCCCCAGACGCCGGGACCCGTGAGCTGCATCGAGCCGAAGCCGAGCCGGGTCACCGGCAGGTCGCCGCCGATGGAGAAGGTGCCGGACGACTTGGCCGGCTGGGTGTGCGTGGTCATGATCAATGCTCCTCGTCACGTGTGCGGCTGCGACAGCCGGTGGGGGAAAGCGGCCGGACCCGGCCCCGTATTCCCATCCGGTGATCACGGTGCGTACGGTGAGATCCTGGTCCACTTCGAGGAGGCACCGCATGCGGTACACGCGTCTGGGATCGACCGGCCTGGAGGTTTCGGCCCTCAGCCTGGGCTGCATGAGTTTCGGGGAGTCCGCTCGCGGCAACCACCGCTGGTCGCTGGACGAGGAGAGCAGCCGCACCGTCATCCGTCAGGCCCTGGAGGCCGGCGTGAACTTCTTCGACACCGCCAACGTCTACTCCGACGGCAGCAGCGAGGAGATCACCGGCCGGGCGCTGCGGGACTTCGCCGCACGCGACGAGGTGGTCATCGCCACCAAGGTGCATGGCCGGATGCGTCCGGGGCCCAACGGCGGCGGACTGTCCCGGCGGGCGATCCTGAGCGAGATCGACCACAGCCTGCGGCGGCTCGGCGTGGAGTACGTGGACCTCTACCAGATCCACCGCTGGGACCCGGACACCCCGCTGGAGGAGACCCTGGAGGCGCTGCACGACGTGGTGAAGGCCGGCAAGGCCCGCTACATCGGCGCCTCCTCGATGCACTCCTGGCAGTTCGCCCAGGCGCTGTACACCGCGGACCTGCACGGCTGGACCCGGTTCGTGTCCATGCAGAACCACTACAACCTCCTCTACCGCGAGGAGGAGCGCGAGATGCTGCCGCTGTGCGCCGACCAGGGCATCGGCGTCATCCCGTGGAGCCCGCTGGCCCGCGGCCGGCTGACCCGTCCGTGGGACGCGGTGACCGCCCGCGCCGAGACCGACGAGTTCGGCGCGACGCTGTACCAGGACAACGACCGGATCGTCGTCGAGCGGGTCGCCGAGATCGCCGCGAACCGCGGTGTCCCGGCCGCCCAGGTCGCCCTGGCCTGGGTGAGCCGCAATCCGGTGGTGACCGCCCCCATCGTCGGCGTCACCAAGCCGGAGCACCTGGTGGACGCGGTGGCCGCGCTCGACCTGGAGCTCGACGAGAAGGAGGTCGAGCGTCTGGAGGAGGCGTACCTGCCGCACTCGGTCGCGGGCTTCCGCTGACCGGGGCGGCGGTGCGGGCCGCTCCCGGTGGCCGCCGCCGGGACGCGCGCACCAGCGGGGTGACAGGCGTACGGGGAACGGGAGTTGCCGGGGCGGGAGCCGGCGGCCGGACCTCCCGTCCCGTGCGCGCGGTACCCGTATGAAGGCGTGGCGCGGGGGCAGACGGCATGGCAGCCGACCAGAGGAGCACACCATGCCCATGACCTTCCGGAAGTCCTTCCACATCCTGCCCGGCGTGCGGCTCAACGTGAACCGCAAGTCGCTGTCGCTGACCCTCGGCCGCAAGGGGGCGCACCGCACCTGGTCCACCACGGGCCGCCGCACCACCTCCGCCGACCTGCCGGGCCCCTTCGGCTACCGGCACACCGACCGCCGCGACTGACCGGACCGGGACGCCGCCCGCTCCCGGCCGCCCGACGCGCCCCCGCGGGCACCAGGACCGGCCCGGTGACCGGGACGCGGGCCGCGCCGCGCGCCGAACGGCCGGCCCGCGGTGGCGTGAACCGCCGGCGGCAGGGCACACGCCCCTCCCGGGCGCCGGCAGCGCCCGCCGCGCTCAAGGGGGAACAGGGGAGGCCGGACGCCATGTCGTCACAGGTGCAGTCCAAGGGACGGCGGGTCGCCGGAGCGGCGGCCCGCCGTTCGCCGCGCGAGGTGCTGTCCTCCGCCGGACGCGCGGGTTTCGTCGCCCGCGGCGTGGTCTACGTCCTGGTCGGCGTCCTCGCGCTGCGCATCGCCTTCGGGGACGGCGCCCAGCAGGCCGACCGGCAGGGCGCGTTGGAGTCCATCGCGGGCCGGCCCTTCGGTACCGCGCTGCTGTGGATCCTGGCGGCGGGCTTCGCCTGCATGACGCTGTGGCGCGCCGCCCAGGCCGTCGTCGGCAGCGACGAGCCCGGCGGTGCCGGCGCCGCCGGGTCCTCGGGACGCGGCACCGGCAAGCGGCTGATGAACGCCGGCCGCTCGGTGTTCTACGCCGTCGTCTGCTGGGGCACCGCCTCCTTCGCGGCCGGCTCCGGCGGCTCCGGCAGCAGCGACCGGAAGTCGAAGGACTGGACCCGGTCGGCGCTCGACCTGCCGGGCGGGCGCTGGCTCGTGGGGCTGGCCGGCTGCGGCCTGGCGGTGGCCGGCGCGCTGATCGCCTACCGGGCGGCCCGCCGCAGGTTCCTCAAGAAGCTGGACACCGCGTCGGCGGGCCGCCGGGTCCGCCGGGTGGTGACCGTCTCCGGCGTCGGCGGCGGCGTCGCCCGCGGCACGGTGTTCGCCGGCGCCGGCGCCTTCGCCCTGGTGGCCGCGGTCCGCTACGACCCGCACCAGGCCAAGGGCGTGGACGACACCCTGCGCAGCTTCGCGCACACCGCGGCCGGACCCTGGCTGCTGGTCGCCGTCGCGGTCGGGCTGGTGCTGTTCGGCCTGTTCTCCTTCGCCTCGGCCCGCTGGCGCCGGGTGTGAGGCGGCCGGCGGACGCGGGGGCGGCGGACGGCGTTATCGGCCCGTCGAAGTGTGACGGCCCGGTCCTGGACCGGTAACAGTCCGGCCGCCGGAGCCCGCCCGCCGCGTAGCGGGCCGGGTGCGGGGCAGACAGCCGCCATGGGAATCGTGAGCTGGATCATCCTCGGCCTGCTGGCCGGAGGCATCGCGAAGATACTGCTGCCCGGCCGTGACCCCGGCGGCACCCTCGGCACCCTGGTCTTCGGCGTCGCGGGAGCGTTCGTCGGCGGGTGGCTGTCGGCCAAGTTCCTCGACCGCCCGGTGCGGCACGACTTCTTCGACGGCGCCACCTGGCTGGCCGCCATCGGCGGCGCGCTGGTGCTGCTGATCCTCTACCGCCTGCTGTTCGGCAACTCACGCGACGCCCGCCGCTGACCCGGTGGGCGCCGCGCCCCGCCGCCCCCGATCGGCCGCCTTTCGGCGGCCGGACCGGGCGGGCGGCGGCAGACTGTCCACCGGACACGACGCGGGGAGACCAGGAGCGACTGATGAGTGAGAAGGCCGACATCGGAGTCACCGGGCTGGCCGTGATGGGCGGCAACCTCGCCCGGAACTTCGCCCGCCACGGGTTCACCGTGGCGCTGCACAACCGCACCAAGGCCAGGACGGACGCCCTGGTGGCGCAGTACGGCGACGAGGGCGCCTTCGTCCCCACCGCCACCGCGGAGGAGTTCGTCGCGGCCCTGGAACGGCCCCGGCGGCTGCTGGTCATGGTGAAGGCCGGCGAGCCCACCGACGCGGTGATCGCCGAGTTCGCCCCGCTGCTGGAGCCCGGCGACGTCATCATCGACGGCGGCAACGCCCACTTCGAGGACACCCGGCGCCGCGAGCGGGCGCTGCGCGAGCAGGGCATCCACTTCGTCGGCACCGGTGTCTCCGGCGGCGAGGAGGGCGCGCTCAACGGCCCGTCCATCATGCCCGGCGGCTCCGCCGAGTCCTACGCCTCGCTCGGCCCGATGCTGGAGCGGATCGCCGCCAAGGCCGCGGACGGCAGACCCTGCACCACCCACATCGGCCCCGACGGCGCCGGCCACTTCGTCAAGATGGTGCACAACGGCATCGAGTACGCCGACATGCAGCTGATCGCCGAGGCGTACCACCTGCTGCGGGCCGTCGCCGGCTACACCCCCCGGCAGATCGCCGACACCTTCCGCACCTGGAACGAGGGCCGGTTGGAGTCGTACCTGATCGAGATCACCGCCGAGGTGCTCGCCCACACCGACGCCGCCACCGGCAGGCCCTTCGTGGACGTCGTCGCCGACCAGGCCGAGCAGAAGGGCACCGGGCGCTGGACCGTGCAGATCGCGCTCGACCTCGGCGTCCCGGTCTCCGGCATCGCCGAGGCGGTCTTCGCCCGTGCGCTGTCCGGCCACGCCGACCTGCGCGCCGCCTCCCGCCACCTGACCGGGCCCAGCGGCACCGCGCTCGACGAGAAGGCGGCCGGCGTCTTCGCCGACCAGGTCGAGCAGGCGCTGTACGCGTCCAAGATCGTCTCCTACACCCAGGGCTTCCACCAGCTCCAGGCCGGCAGCGACGAGTACGGCTGGGACATCGACCTCGGCGCCGTCGCGTCCATCTGGCGCGGCGGCTGCATCATCCGGGCCGCGTTCCTGGACCGGATCACCGCCGCCTACGACGGCCGCCCGGACCTGCCCAGCCTGCTGTCCGACGAGCGGTTCGCCGACGAGATCGGCGCCGCCCAGGACGACTGGCGGGAGGTGGTCGCCGCGGCCGTCCGCCACGGCGTCCCGGTCCCCGGCTTCTCGGCCGCGCTCGCCTACTACGACGCGCTGCGCGCCGAGCGGCTGCCCGCCGCCCTCACCCAGGGCCAGCGGGACTTCTTCGGCGCCCACACCTACCGGCGCACCGACCGGGACGGCGCCTTCCACACCCGGTGGGGCGGTGACCGCGGCGAGACCGCCGCGGGTTGACCTGCGTGCCACGTCCCGGGCGGGGCAGACGCCTTGACGAAGGGACACCGACCCAGCCACCACAGGAGGACCGGCAATGATCGAACCCGCGGATCTCCGCGAGTGGCGCGACCACGACGTGGTCGACGAGGAAAGCCACAAGATCGGTGTGCTGGAGGCGGTCTACGTCGACACCGTGACGGACGAGCCGTCGATGGCGACGGTCCGCATCGGCCTGCCCACGCGGCACCGGCTGGTGTTCGTACCGGTGTCCGACGTGATCGCAGGACCGGGCTATCTGAAGGTCCCGTACGGCAGGGCGCTGGTGAAGTCGGCCCCCTCGATCGGAACGGACGACGTCCTCCCGGCCGAGGACGAGGAGGCGATCTTCCAGCACTACGGCCTGCCGTACAAGCCCGGGGCGGACGGGGCACGCCGGCTCGCCCGCCGCTGAACCGCCGCGCCGCGGGGGAGACCCCGCGGCGCCCGGCGGTCGCCCGCCACACCACCCCACCGCGCCGGTCCGCGAAGCCGCCACGGGCCCCGGAAGGAGACCGCACCCCATGAGTCTGTTCCTGTTCCTCGTCCTCGCCGCGATCGTGCTCGGCCTGATCGGCGCGGTCGCCGGCGGTCTCGGCTACCTGCTGGTCATCGGCGTCGTCGTCCTGGCCGCCGACCTCGTCTACGGATTCTTCCGGCTGCGCCGCAGGCCGCGCGTCGTGCGCTGAGGCACGCTGGCACCCATGCACTCCATCACCGACTGGCTGTCGAGGGCCTCGGGACCCGCGGTCTACGCCGTCGTCTTCGCGCTCGTCTTCTGCGAGGACGCGCTCTTCTTCGGTTTCGTGCTGCCCGGCGAGACCGCCGCGGTCCTCGGCGGGGTGGTGGCCGGGCAGCACAAGGTCTCCGTCGTGTGGATGGCGGTCCTGGTGGTGCTGGCGGCGGTGACCGGCGACTCGGTGGGCTACGAGGTCGGCCGCCGCTTCGGCACCCGCATCCTGGACACCAAGGCGCTGCGCGGCCACCGCGACCGGACCGACCGCGCCCAGGAGCTGATCCGCAGACGCGGCCCCGCCGCGGTCTTCCTCGGCCGCTTCATCGCCTTCTTCCGCGCCCTGATGCCGGCGCTGGCCGGCATCAGCCGGATGCCGTACCGGGTCTTCCTGCTCTTCAACGCGCTCGGCGGCCTCGTCTGGGGCACCGGCTTCGTCCTGGTCGGCTACTTCGCCGGCGCCGCCTACCAGAAGGTCGAGCGCACCGCGGGCACCGCGGTGGCGGTGGTCGTCGCGGTGGCCGTGGTCGCCGCCGCCGTCGTCTGGCACCTGCGGCGCAGGCGGCGCGAGCGCGGCGGGGAGGAGCACACCGGACCGGACGGCGAGGCCGGACCGTCCCGCGAGGAGAAGGCCCGCCGCTGAACGCGGACCGGGCGGAGGCCGTGCGGGCCGTCGCGGGCGGAGCCGCCCGCGAGGCGCCGGGGCCCGCGGGACGGGTAGCGCGGGACGGGTAGCGCGGGACGGGTACAGCCGTTTGACACTCCCCCGTCGGAGTGAACGACGGTTTATCGCCCACATGGCGGATTGCGCCGATACGGCAACAATCGCGACCGCGAAGGTTCGAGGCGCCCGTCCGCGGAGCACCCGAACAGTATGGGACCTACGCCAGAGCAGGTAACGACACCCCCGGCACCCGGACCTCTCGGTCCGGTACGCCGCCGCCACCTCATACCGCTCGCCGCGGGCGTGCTGACCGTACTGGCCCTCGGCGCCGTCGGCTGCGGCACCGGCGCCGCCGGCGACACCTCCGCCAACACCCCCGCCGCGCCCGTCAGTACGGCCGCGCCGACGACGGCCGCCGCCGGCCCGGCGCCGAGCGCCACCTCCGCGCCGCCGGCCGCCGCCACCACCCCCGCCACCAGCGGCGCACCGTCCTCCGCTGGTCCCCGGGCGGCGGCCGGCAGCCGGTGCACCGTCGCCGGCCTGCGGATGCGGCTCGGCCGCGGCGACCCGGGCGCCGGCAACATCTACTACCCGGTGGACTTCACCAACACCACCAAGCGGTCCTGCACCTTGAACGGCTTCCCCGGCGTGTCCCTGATCCGGGGCGACGGCAGCGTCATAGGCAGGCCCGCCGACCGGTCGGGCGCCGCCGCCATACCGGTCCGCGTCCCGGCCGGACAGACCGTGGAGGCCGATCTGCACACCCTCAACAGGGGTATAAAGGGCGACAGTTGCTGGGCCAAACCCGCTTTCCTCAAGGTGTACCCGCCCGGGTCCACCGAGTCCCTGACATTGGCCACCAGTGGTCCGCTCGTCTGCGGTGACACCTTCGACGTCAGCGCCGTGCACTGAACCACCCACCGGTCGGCCACGCGCCCGCCGCACCCAAGGACTGCCCATGACCGTCAACGGAATCGACGTCGCCTCCTACCAGAACACGACCTACGCCACCGCCGGACTGAGCTTCGTGATCGTGAAGGCCACCGAGGGCGCCGGTTACGTCAACGCCAAGCACGCCGCCCAGATCGCCACCGGCCGCTCCCACGGCCTGGTCGTGGGCCACTACCACTACGCCAAGGCCGGCCCGGTCGCCGCCCAGGTCGCGTACTTCCTGAAGCACGCCGCCCCGAAGGCCGGCGACCTCCTGGCGCTGGACTGGGAGGACGCCGACGTGTCGGCCGCCGACAAGGACGCCTGGATCAAGCAGGCCCAGGCCGCCGCCCCCGGCCACCGGGTCCTGCTCTACTGCAACCGCGACTTCTGGCTGCACCGCGACACCACCTCGTTCGCGGGCGACGGCCTGTGGATCGCCGACCCCGGCGGCGCGGCCGGGCAGCCGCGGGTCGAACACGCCTGGACCATCCACCAGTACAGCGACAGCGGCGGCATCGACCACGACGTGGCGAACTTCACCAGCAAGGCGGCCCTCCAGGCGTGGGCCCGCAAAGGCAGCCCCGCCCCGGCCTACGAGCCGTTCCCCGGCGCCGACTGGTTCACCGCCGGCCGCCGCTCCCCGGTGGTCGCCGCCATGCACGCCCGGCTGGTCGCGGTCGGCTGCGACCACTACACCAGCAGCGCGAACAAGGACGTCATCGGGTCCGGGGACGTGGCCTCGTACGAGGCGTGGCAGCGCAAGTACAACACCGACCACCACAAGGGCTGGAGCGGCGCGGCGCTGGAGTGGCCGCCGGGGAAGGAGACGTGGGACGCGTTGAAGGTGCCCAACACGTGACGTGACGCGGGCGCCGACGGCACCGGCTGCGCCGGCCGGGCCGCCGCGCCGCCGCCGCCGGACTGGGGGTCAACGGCCGGCCCGAACGCCTCGACCCGCCGCGCACTGTTCGGCGGGACGCCGGCGCGCCCCTCAACGCTGACCGCGACGCGCACCCCTCCGGCCGGCCCGACCGGCAGCTCCACGGCTGCGCCCGCGCCGAGGAGGCGGGCCTTCCGGTGGGGCGGATCGTCACCTCCCGGACCGCCGACCGGCTGCCGGAGCGGACCAGGGCCCCGGCCCGGACCCGCCGGGCGCCGCCCGGCCGTGAGGCGGCAGCGGCGGCCCCTGCCTCAGGCCTCGGGCGCGGTCGTCGTGGAGCGCGGCGCCCCCGTCCGTACCGCCGGACGGCTCTCGCCGTCCTCGCCGGCCGAGGGCTGCTCGCGGTGCGGGCCGCCCTCGCCGGGCAGGCCCGGCGCCTCGACGAGAGGCGGCAGATCGCGTATCAGGTGCAGGGCTCTGTAGTCGGTCATGGTGTGCGCCTACCCCCATGCCGGGATTCATCCGGACCGGCGCGAAGATGACGGCAATCGTCCGCGTGTTCGTGTGCATGCTGCTTTCACCAGGGGGCAAGCGGCGCTCAGGAGGTTGACAACCATGGGTCCCCTGCTTCTCGTCCTACTGCTCGCCCTGATTCTCTTCGGCGCCGGATTCGCCCTCAATGTCCTCTGGTGGGTGGCGGTCGTCGTCCTCGTCGTCTGGCTGCTCGGCTTCGTCGTCCGCGGCACCGGCACCGGTGGCTCCCGCGGTCGGTGGTACCGCTGGTAACCCCCCTGCGGGCATCCTTGACCGCCGCGGGCCCGACCGGACATCCGGCCGGGCCCGCGGCCTGTCCGCCGGGCCGTACAGCCCGGCGGCCGGCCGTCAGCCGTCCATCCGGTCGATCTGGCGGATCTTGTTGGTGACGTCCAGGGCGGCGACCTTGTACGACTCGGCGAGCGTCGGGTAGTTGAAGACGGCGTCGACGAGGTAGTCGACGGTGCCGCCGCAGCCCATGACCGCGTGGCCGATGTGGATGAGCTCGGTGGCGCCGGTGCCGAAGCAGTGGACGCCGAGGAGCTTGCGGTCGGTGGGGGAGACCAGCAGTTTGAGCATGCCGTGCGCGTCGCCGATGATCTGGCCGCGGGCGAGTTCGCGGTAGCGGGAGACACCGACCTCGAAGGGGATCAGGCCGTCGGTCAGCTGGTCCTCGGTGCGGCCGATGAAGCTGATCTCGGGGATGGTGTAGATGCCGATCGGCTGCACGTCCTGGAGCGCGTGCACCGGCTCGCCGAAGGCGTGGTAGGCCGCGCAGCGGCCCTGCTCCATGGAGGTGGCGGCCAGCGCGGGGAAGCCTATGACGTCACCGACGGCGTAGATGTGCGGCACCGCGGTGCGGTATTCGCCGTCCACCGCTATCCGGCCGCGCTTGTCCGCGCTCAGACCGGCCCGGTCCAGGCCGAGACCCTCGGTGAGCCCCTGCCGCCCGGCGGAGTACATCACCGCGTCCGCGGCGATCTTCTTGCCGCTGGCCAGCACGGTGAGGGTGCCCCTGGCGTGCCGCTCGACGGCGGCGACGGTCTCGCCGAAGCGGAAGGTCACCGCCAGGTCCCGCAGATGGTACTTGAGCGCCTCCACGACCTCCCCGTCGCAGAAGTCCAGCATGCCGTCGCGCTGTTCGACCACCGTGACCTTGCTGCCCAGGGCCGCGAACATCGACGCGTACTCCATGCCGATCACCCCGGCGCCCACGATCACCATCGACCGCGGCACCCGTTCCAGGTTCAGCACGCTGTCGGAGTCCATCACCGTGACGTCGTCGAACTCCACGCTGGCCGGCCGGGCCGGGCGGGTGCCGGTGGCGATCACGATGTGGTCGGCCGTCACCAGCCGGTCGCGCCCGGCGGCGTCCCGCACCGCGACCGTGTGGTCGTCGACGAACCGCCCGACGCCGGGCAGCATCGCCACCTGGTTCCTGGCGAGCTGACTGCGGATCACGTCGACCTCGCGGGTGACCACGTGCTGGGTGCGCGCGGTCAGGTCGGCGATGGTGATGTCCTCCTTCAGCCGGTAGCTCTGGCCGTACAGATCGCGCTGGTTGAGCCCGGTGAGGTAGAGCACCGCCTCGCGCAGCGTCTTGGAGGGGATGGTCCCGGTGTGCAGCGAGACGCCGCCGAGCCGGTCGGGCACATCCACGACCGCCGACCGCCGCCCGAGTTTCGCCGCCGCGATGGCGGCCTTCTGGCCGCCGGGACCTGAACCGATGACAAGCATGTCGAAGTCGGGCACATCCATGAGTGTGGCACCCGGCCGAACCCGCCCGGAAGGGCGGGCTTGAAGCCGTTACGGGCTTGGTGCCCGGCCCGCGCGGTCCGGCCCGCGACCGGCCGCGGCGGTTCGGCTCACCCGCCGGAGGTCAACTCGCCGTCAGCGCGTGGACCAGCAGCACGACGGCTATGATCACCACCGCGCCGAGGATCAGCAGCGCCCCCGTGCGCGCGCCCCCGGGCTCGGCCGCGGGCTGCTGCACCGGCTGCGGCGTGGGGCCCCAGCCGGGGCCCGACGCCCGGTTCCACCGGGGTTCGGGCGTCGGCAGGGAAGGGTCGGTCGTCTCGGACATCGCGCATCCTCCTGGGCCGGGGCGGATCGGTCCTGCCGGTCCGCCTTCCCACCCGGCGCGCCGGGCGGTCGGCGGACACCGCCATGGAACCGCCGGTCCGGGGCATAGACGTGTAGAGACAGGGCCATGGAACCGTGGCCGTACCAGTGGGAGGGTGCAGGGGTGGCTACTGGGGAGAGCTCGGTGTCCCGGACCGGGCGCGGACACCGGCCGGACGGCCGGCCGCAGGGCGACCCGGCACGGAAGCCGGAACACCGGCGTGGCCGGGCCGTGCGCGCCGCCGCCGGCCTGCTCCGTTTCCTGCGCACCCTGTTCCACACCCTGGCCGCCGCCTGGGACAAGGACGCCACCGAGCGCGCCGCGGCCCTCACGTACTACGCCGTGCTGGCGATATTCCCCGCGCTGCTGATGACCGTCTCGCTGCTCGGACTGACCGGCGGGGAGGACGACGGCAGCCTGTCCGCGGGCGTCACCACGCTGCTGCCCGCCGAGTCGCGCCCGGTGGTGGCCCAGGCGCTGCTGGACATGGCGCGCGACAGGTCGGCCAGCCTGTCGTTGTCGGTGATCGGCGGGGCGGGCGCCATATGGTCGGCGTGCGCCTACGCCAGCGTGTTCCGGCGGGGGCTGCACATCATGCACGGAGTTACCGACCGCCGCCCCGCCTGGCGTACCGTGCCCCGGGTCGTCATCACCTCGGTGACCCTGCTGGTGCTGCTGGTGTGCAGCGCGCTGTGCCTGGTGGTGACCGGGGTGCTGGCCCGCAGGACCGGCACACTGCTGAACATGAACGGGGCCACCCTCGCCGCCTGGCGCGGCCTGCGCTGGCCGCTGCTGCTGGTGGTGGCCTCGGCGCTGGTCCTGGTGCTGTTCCGGTCCGGGCCGCGCGGCAGCAGGTCGCTGCGGGCGCTGGCGCCGGGCGGCGCCCTCGCGGTGGGGCTGTGGCTGGCCACCTCCGCGGGCTTCGCCGCGTACACCTCGCACCTGGGCACGTACAACCGGCTCTACGGGCCGCTGGCCGGGACGGTGGTGTTCCTGGTCTGGCTGTGGTTCTCCAACCTGGCCCTGCTGGTCGGCGCCCACTTCAACGTCGAGCACTCCCGGGCGCTGGCCGCCAGGGCCAGGCCCGCGCCCGAACCCGCCCCCGCCGACGTCCAGGGCGGCTGACCGGCCGCACCTCCCGGTGACCGGCCCGGTTCCGGCCCGGCTCCGGTCGGCGGTGGTACGACCTGGTACGACCTGGTAGGCCCGCACGACGACGCGGAAAGGATGTGCACGTGATCGTGGACTGCGCCATCTACCGGGACGGCCGGCGCGCGGAGACCCCGGGTGACCTCTCCGAGGCGCTGGCGGAGTGCCGCACCTCCGGCGACGACTCCTTCATCTGGGTCGGCATGAGCGAGCCGGACGCCGAGGAGTTCGACCTGCTGGCGTCGGAGTTCGGGCTGCACCCGCTGGCCGTCGAGGACGCCCTGAAGGCGCATCAGCGACCCAAGATGGAGGGCTACCAGGGGGCGCTGTTCACCGTCGTCCGGCCGCTGGCCTACGACGACGGCCAGGCCCGGGTGCACTCCAGCGAGCTGATGGTCTTCATCGGCGAGTCCTTCGTGGTGACGGTCCGGCACGGCGAGGCACGCACCGGCGCCCAGGTGCGCGCCCGGCTGGAGAAGGAGCCCGACGTGCTGCGGCGCGGGCCGGTCGCGGTGCTCTACGCGGTCTGCGACGCGGTGGTGGACGACTACCTGGACATCGCCGCCGAACTCCAGGTCGACCTGGAGGAGCTGGAGGAGCAGGTCTTCGCCCCGTCCGGCGGCGGCGAGGCCACCCGGGTGGCCGGCGTCATCTACTCCTTCAAGCGCCAGGTGCTGGAGTTCCGCCGGGCCACCGGGCCGCTGAGCGAGCCGATGGCCCGGCTGGTGTCCGGCACCGCGCCCTACGTCCCCCGGGAGACCCGGCCGTTCTTCCGGGACGTGGCCGACCACCTGGCCCGCGCCAACGAGGCGGGGGAGGGCCTGGACCGGCTGCTGTCCGACATCCTCGCCGCGCACCTCACCCAGGTCGGCGTCCGGCAGAACGACGACATGCGCAAGATCTCGGCGTGGGCGGCCATGATCGCGGTGCCGACGCTGATCGCCGGGATCTACGGCATGAACTTCGACCACATGCCGGAACTGCACCAGATCTGGGGCTATCCGGCGGTGCTGGCCCTGATGGTGGCGCTCGTGGCCTACCTGTACTTCCAGTTCAAACGGCGCGGCTGGCTCTGACCGGCCGCCGCCCGCCGCCGCGCGCCAGCGGCCCGCGGCGGCGGCCGCCGGTCAGCCGCAGGGGAGTGCGCCCGGATCGAGGATGACCTGCTTGTTGATCTCGCCGTCGAAGCGGAAGGTGTTCACCGCGGTGCCCTGGCAGGTGTAGTGCACGATGCCGAAGCCGTAGGCCACCGCGGTGATGTTGCCGCCGGCGCCGACCTTCTCGATCACCGCGTACCCGGGCTGGCTGACCCCGTTGCAGGTCTTGCTCGCGTACAGGTTCAGCTGGCCGTAGACGAAGTCGTAGTCGGTGTAGTACTGGCAGGCGCCGGGCAGGTCCGTGGTGCTCGCGACGGCGGAGGTCGCACCGGGGACCAGGAGGGCGGCCAGGGCCGCGGCGCTCGGGGCGGCGATCAGGCGGAGCTTTCTCACCGGTCGTTGTCCCTTCGGGAGGAGGAGGTTCGTGACGAGAGGGAGCAACAGCCGTACGGCAGGGTGGCGGGGTCACCGCGCGCACCGATCGTAGGGTCGACGACACACGCCCGCAATAATGCGAGCAGAAGCAAGAAATTTACGTTGCGGGGACCGCAAAGAGCTGTGTTTTCTGGTGCGGCAGGGGTACGCGGGGCCCGGGACCGGTCCCGGGCCCCGCGGGGCGGTGGTGGCGCCGACGGTCAGGCCGGGTGGTGGCGGCGGCGCGGCGCCCGGCCGGCCGGCTGGGACGGCTCCGGGCGGTGCGCGTAGGCCGGCACCTCACGGACCACCGGCCGCTCGGCGGTCAGCGTGAAGGGCTGCTCGTAGTGCAGCACCTCCAGTGGCTCGCCCTCCGCCAGGGTGTACGTCGCCGACGAGCGGGTGAACTCCACCCGCAGCCGCCGGCCCCGGAACAGCAGCCGGAAGGCGATCCGGCTGAGCGCGTCCGGCAGCCGGGGCGCGAACCGGATCGAGTGGCCGTCGAACAGCCGCATCCCGCCGAGCCCGGCCACCAGCGCCGTCCAGGTGCCGGCCAGCGCCGCGATGTGCAGCCCGTCCCTGGCGTTGTTCTCCAGGTCCTCCAGGTCCATCATCGCCGACTCGCCCAGGTAGTCGTGGGCGAGCTGGAGATGGCCGACCTCCGCGGCGATCACCGACTGGCAGTACGCCGACAGCGAGGAGTCCCGCACCGTCAGCGGCTCGTAGTAGGCGAAGTTTCGGGCCTTCTCGGCGTCGGTGAAGGCGTCGCCCCGCAGGTACATCGCCAGCACCAGGTCGGCCTGCTTGACCACCTGCTTGCGGTAGAGGTCGAAGTACGGGTAGTTCAGCAGCAGCGGGTAGTGGTCGACGTCGGTGCCGGCGAAGTCCCACACCTGGTGCCGGGTGAAGCCCGCCGACTGCTCGTGCACCCCGAGGTCCGCGTTGTACGGCACGGTCATCGCCGCCGCCGCGTCCCGCCAGGCCGCCGTCTCCTCGGCGGCCACGCCGAGTTCCGCCGCGTGCCGCGGGTGCCGCTCGGCCGCGTCGGCGGCGGCCACCAGGTTGGCCTGCGCCATCAGGTTCGTGTACACGTTGTCGTCGGCGACCGCGCTGTACTCGTCGGGGCCGGTCACCCCGTCGATGTGGAACGCCCCGGCGTGGTCGTGGTGGCCCAGCGAGCGCCACAGCCGGGCGGTCTCCACCAGGATCTCCAGACCGGTCTCCTTCTCGAAGGCGTCGTCGCCGGTCGCCGCCACGTACCGGACCACCGCGTCGGCGATGTCGGCGTTGACGTGGAAGGCCGCGGTGCCGGCCGGCCAGTAGCTGGACGCCTCGTCGCCGTTGATCGTCCGCCACGGGAACGTCGCCCCGGACAGCCCCAGCTGCGCGGCCCGCTCGCGCGCCGACGGCAGGGTGTTGTACCGCCAGCGCAGCACCTCCGAGGCGGCCCGCGGTGAGGTGAAGGTCAGCAGCGGCAGGACGAACGTCTCAGCGTCCCAGAAGGTGTGGCCGTCGTAGCCGGAGCCGGTCAGCCCCTTCGCCGGGATCGCCCGCTCCTCGGCCCGTGCACCGGTCTGCAGCACGTGGAACAGCGCGAACCGGACCGCCTGCTGGATCTCGGTGTCGCCGTCCACCTCGACGTCGGCGCGTTCCCAGAAGTCGTCGAGGTACCCGCGCTGCTGGTCCAGCAGCCCCTGCCAGCCGGTGTCGAGCGCGCCCACCAGCGCGGCGTCCGCCTGGTCGCGCAGCGCGGGCAGCGAACGGGTCGCCGACCAGCCGTAGGCGACGAACTTCTCCATCGTCAGCTTCTGGCCCGGGTCCAGTACCGCGGTCACCGTCAGCCGGCTCACGTCGTCACCGGACTCCGCGGAGATCCTGGTGGTGGGTTCGGGCCCGGTCACCCGGTGGTCGGCGGCCGCCGCCACCCGCAGCCTGCTGCGGACGGTGGAGTGCACCAGCCGCAGCCGGGTGCCGGCCGCGGAGTGCTCCTCCGAGCGCAGCGGCGACTCCAGCGCCGCGGCCACCCGGGGATCGCCCGCCACCCGCGGGATCTCCTCGTTGGCGATCAGCTCCGACTGGACCACCACCCGCACCTGCTCCTCCAGCGGCTCCACCTCGTAGGAGATCGCCGCCACCGCGCGCTGCTGGAAGGAGATCATCCGGGTGGACCGCACCCGCACCGCGCGCCCGGCCGGCGAGACCCACTCGCACACCCGGCGCAGCACCCCGGCCCGCAGGTCCAGCTCCCGCTCGTGCAAGCGGATCGTGCCGTACCGCAGGTCGAACGGCTCGTCGTCCACCAGCAGCCGGATCAGCTTGCCGTTGGTGACGTTGATGACGGTCTGCCCGGACTCCGGATAGCCGTAGCCGGCCTCGGCGTACGGCAGCGGGTGCAGCTCGTGCAGACCGTTGAGGTACGAGCCCGGCAGCCCGTTCGGCTCGCCCTCGTCGAGGTTGCCGCGCCAGCCGATGTGCCCGTTGGACAGCGCGAACACCGACTCGCTCTGCGGCAGCACGTCGAAGTTCAGCTCGCTCTCGCGCAGCGCCCACGGTGCCACGTCGTACGCGGGATGGCTGATCACACGGTCCTCCCCAGCAGCTCGGCCAGATCGGTGACCACCGTGTCCGCGCCGTGCCGGCGCAGCTCCTCGGCCTGGCCCACCCGGTCCACGCCCACCACGTACCCGAACCGGCCCTCGCGGCCGGCGTCCATGCCGACCAGCGCGTCCTCGAAGACCGCCGCCTCGTCCGCCTCGGCGCCGAGCCGGCGGGCCGCCTCCAGGAAGGTGTCCGGTTTGGGCTTGCCGCGCAGGCCCAGCTCGATGGCGGTGTTCCCGTCGACCCGTACGTCCATCAGATGCTCGATTCCGGCCGAGACCAGCACGTCCCGGCAGTTGGCGCTGGAGGAGACCACCGCGGTCCGCAGACCCGCCGACCGTACCGCCTCCACATAGCGCACCGAGCCCGGGTAGGGCCGCACGCCGACCTCGCGGATCTTCCGGAGCACCAGCACGTTCTTGCGGTTGCCCAGGCCGTGCACGGTCGCCCGGTCCGGCGGGTCGTCGTCGTCGCCCTCGGGCAGCTCGATGCCGCGGGAGTCCAGGAAACTGCGCACCCCCTCGGCGCGCGGGCGGCCGTCCACGTAGGTGTCGTAGTCCGCGGTCGCGTCGAAGGGCCGGAAATCCCCGCCGTCGCGCTGCCGGAGGAACCCGTCGAACATCTCCTTCCAGGCCGCGGCGTGGATCAGCGCGGTCGGTGTGAGCACACCGTCGAGGTCGAAAAGGCACACGCGGACGCCGCGGGGCAGGCCGATCTTCGTCATGAGCCTGCTTGTGCCCCGTTCGCCGGGCCCGCATGCGAGCCCGCGGCGAAGACCCCCCGACTCGCCGAATCGTTACTTCCCCGCCACCGGGCCGCAGCCACCAGGCCCCCGGCCGGTCGCCGCGCGGGCCGCCCGAGCGGGCGGAACGCGGGCCGCCTCCCCGCGACGGCACGCGTTCCGCGGCCGGTCAGGGGGTGACCTGGATCTTGCGGCCCCGGCCGGCCCGGAACCGCTCCAGGGCGCCGGCGTAGTCGGCCAGCGGCAGCCGGTCGCTGATGAACACCTCCGGGTCGAGCACCCCGGCGGCGAACAGCTCGGCGGCCCGCTCGTAGCTGTGCAGCACCGCCATGGAGCCGGTGATGGTGATCTCCTGGTTGTAGACGCGGTACGGCTCGATGACAGCGCGCGCGGCGTAGTCGGCGACCCCGAACTGCAGATACGTGCCGCCCCTGCCGACCCGGCCGAGCGCGTCCTGGATCGCCTCGGCGTTGCCGGTCGCGTCGATCACCACGTCCCAGCCGCGGGCCCGCTCGATCTCGTCGGCGCTCACCGCCGCCGCGCTGCACCCGAGGGCCCTGGCGGTGCCCAGCCGCTCCTCGTTGACGTCCACGACGTCCACCGTCGCGGCGCCGGTGCGCTTGGCCAGCTCCAGCATCATCAGGCCCATCGTGCCGGACCCGTAGATCAGCACATGGCTGGCCAGGCTGCTGCGCAGCACGTCGTAGCCGCGGACCGCGCAGGACAGCGGCTCGATCAGCGCCGCGTCCCGCGTGCGGACGTGCGGCGGCAGCTTCACGCAGTTGGCGGCGGGCGCGACGGCGTACTCGGCGGCGCCGCCCGGCGCCGTCACCCCGATCGCCGCCCACCGCTCGCACAGGTTGTTCCGGCCGAGCCGGCAGTAGTGGCACTGGTGGCAGTACAGCGACGGGTCCACCGCCACCTGGTCGCCGACCGCCAGCCCGGTCACCAGGCCGCCGACGGCGACGATCTCCCCGGCGAACTCATGACCGGGCACGATCGGCAGGGTCGGCGCGAACTCCCCCCGCAGGATGTGCAGATCGGTCCCGCACAGGCCGCACGCGGCGACCCGTACCACGACGTCGGACGGGCCCGGCGCCGGGTCCTCGACGGTCTCGACGCTCACCGCGCCGGGGGCGCTGATGACGGCTGCCTTCACTTGACGGCTCCAAGGGAGAGGCCCTGGACGAGCTTGTCCTGGGCGGCGAACCCGGCGGCGAGCACCGGCAGGGAGATGCACACGGCGGCGGCGCACACCTTCGCCAGGAACAGGCCCTGGCTGGTGACGAAGCCGGTCAGGAACACCGGCGCGGTACCGGCCACCACACCGGTCAGCACCCGGGCGAAGAGCAGTTCGTTCCAGCTGAAGATGAACGAGATCAGCGCGGTGGCCGCGATGCCCGGTGAGACGATGGGCGCGACGATCCGCACCAGTACCGTCGGCAGGCCGGCGCCGTCGATCGACGCCGCCTCGATGACCGCCACCGGCACGTCGGCCAGGAACGACCGCATCATCCACACCGCGATCGGCAGGTTCATCGAGGTGTAGAGGACGACCAGCAGCCAGATGTCGTCCAGCAGCCCGGTGTTCTTCGCGATCAGGTACACCGGCAGCAGCCCGGCGACCGCCGGCAGCATCTTCGTGGACAGGAAGAAGAACATCACGTCGGTCCACTTGCGAACCGGCTTGACCGACAGCGCGTACGCCGCCGGGGTGGCCAGCAGCAGCACCAGCACGGTGGAGGCCAGGCTTGCGGTGAACGAGTTGACCAGCGGCGGCCACGGGCTGACGCCGGTGCCGGCGCCGAAGAACTCCCGGTAGCCGTGCAGCGTCAGCGGCGCGCCCAGCCTCGGCGGGTTGGTCGCCGCGTCCTGCTCGCCGTGCAGCGAGGTGAGCACCATCCAGGCGAACGGCAGGAAGAAGACGATCCCGCACACCCAGGCCAGAAGGCCCAGCAGCGCGCCGCCGCGCCGGGGCCGGGGACCCGGGCCGGACCGCCGGGCGGCCCCAACGGCGGTGACTACGGTCGGGGCCATCAGCCGATCTCCTCCCGGAACAGCGACGAGACGGTCCGCAGCGCGAAGGTCGCCACGATGATCGACAGCACCACCACGATCACCCCTTCGGCGGACGCCTGGCCGTAGTCGTGGGCCTGGTAGAAGGTGGTGTAGACGGTGTACGGCAGGTTCGCGGTGCCCAGGCCGCCTGAGGTGAGGGTGAAGACCGCGTCGAAGTTCTGCACCACGTAGACCGTGCCGAGCAGCGCCGCCAGCTCCAGGTAGCGCCGTAGGTGCGGGAAGGTCAGATAGCGGAAGACGTGCCAGGTTCCGGCGCCGTCCACCCGGGCCGCCTCGGTGACGTCGGCGGGGCGGCTCTGCAGCCCGGCCAGCAGGATCAGCATCATGAACGGCGTCCACTGCCACACCAGCGACGCCTCCACCGACAGCAGCGGCATCACCGACAGCCAGTCCGGCTGCGGCGCCGAGTCGCTGCCGAACAGGCTCCACACCCAGGTCAGCGTCCCGTTGAACAGGCCGTAGGTGGCGTTGTAGAGCGCGTGCTTCCACAGCAGCGCGGACGCCACCGGCACCACCAGGAACGGGGTGATCAGCAGGGTGCGCACCACGCCGCGGCCGGCGAACCGCCGGTCCAGCAGCAGTGCCAGGCCGAGGCCGAGCAGCAGGCTGACCGCCACCACGGTCACGGTCAGCACCACGGTGGTGGTCAGTGCCGAGCGCAGCCGCGGATCGGTGAACTCCGCCCGGTAGTTGCGCACCCCGGCGAAGCCCCGGTCACCGGGGTCCAGGGAGTTCCAGCGCATGAAGGAGATCACCAGGGTGCCGACGAACGGCAGCTGGGTCACCACGACCATGAACACCAGCGCCGGCAGCAGCGGGGCGCGCCGCGCCCAGCCGCCGCGCGGCCGGGCGGCCGGCGGGGAGGTGGCCGCCCGCCCGGTCGCGGTCCGCGGCGCGGGCAGGCGCCGGACGGCTTGAGGGCTGCTCACGGCCGTCACTTCCCCGCGTACTTGTCGGCCACCTTCTCGGCCAGCGACTGACTCGCCTTCAGCGCGTCCGGCACGCTGGTACGGCCGGCGATCGCCGAGCTGAGCTGCTGGGAGACCTGGGTGCCCAGGTCGGTGAACTCCGGTATGCCGACGAACTGGATGCCGGGCGCGGGGCGCGGCTGCACGCCCGGGTCGTCCGGGTCGGCGGCCTCCAGCGCGGCCAGGGTGGGCTCGGCGAAGGCGGCCGAGGCGGCGACGTAGCGCGGATCGGCGTAGGTGGAGGTGCGCTTGCCGGCCGGTACCCGCGACCAGCCGAGCCGCTCGCCGACCAGCTGCTCGTAACCTTTGCCGGATGCCCAGGAGATGAACTTCCAGTCGTCGTCCTGGTGCTTGCTCGCCTTCTGCACGCCCCAGGCCCAGGTGTAGAGCCAGCCCGAGCTCTTGGTCTGCTCGACGGGCGCCGGCGCGTAGCCGAGCTTTCCCGCGACCGGGGAGTCGGACGCCTCCAGCGCGCCGGCCGCGGAGGTGGCGTCATACCACATGGCGACCTTGCTCTGCTCCAGGTCGTTGAGGCACTCGGTGAAGCCGGACTGCGGCGCCCCGGCCTCGCCGTGCCGGCGGACCAGGTCCACGTAGAACCGCGTGGCCCTGGTGAACTCCGGGCTGTCCAGTCGGGCCTGCCAGTCCTTGTCGAACCAGGTGCCGCCCATGGTGTTCACCACCGTGGTCAGCGGCGCGAGCATCTCGCCCCAGCCGGGCTGGCCGCGCAGGCAGATGCCCTTCATACCGGGCTCGGCGCCGTCGGCCTTCGCGGCGAGGTCGGCGACCTGGGTCCAGGTCGGGGCGGCGGGCATGGTCAGGCCCTTCGCCGCGAACACGTCCTTGCGGTACATGAGGAACGACGACTCGCCGTAGAACGGCTCGGCGTAGATCCGGCCGCCGACGGACAGCGACTCCTGCATGGCGGGCAGGATGTCGCCCTGGTCGAAGGAGGCGTCGGCCCCGGCCCGGTCGGTGAGCGGCGACAGCCAGCCGTTCTTGGCGTAGAACGGCGTCTCGTAGTTGCTGATGGTGGCGATGTCGTACTGCCCGGCCTGGCTGGAGAAGTCCTGGGTGAACTTGTCGCGGGCGTCGTCCTCGGGCAGCACGGTGAAGTTCACCCTGATCCCGGTGGTCTTGGTGAAGTCGGCGGCGGTGAGCTTCTGCAGGTCCACCATCTGGGGGTTGTTCACCATCAGTACGTTGATGGAGTGCGAGCCGGAGCCGCCGGAGCCGCCCGCCCCGGAACAGGCCGCGGCCAGCAGGGTGCCGCAGACGGCCAGGGCGAGCGGGGGGAGTAACCGGCGGGTGGTTCCCGTGGTGTGTGTCATGACGCGTCCCTTTCATGACAGGGCGAGGGAGTGGGGGGAGAGGCGCGGTGCGAAGGGGGAGGCGGATGAATGGGGATGAATGGGGACGGAGGTGGACGGGTGGGGACGGGGGAGGGCGGGGCCGGCCGGGCATGGGGGTGGCCCGGAAGGGCGTGCGGGAGCGGTAGGGGGAGTCGGGATCCGGGCTCGGCGGCGGCCCGGTGTGTCGGGGGCGGGGCGGGCCCGCGGGTCAGACCCTGAAGACGCGCGGGCCGAGCAGGGCGTAGCGGTGCGCCTCGGCGCCGGACAGGCCGCTGTCGGTGACGATGGCCTCGAAGTCGGCCACTTCGGCGAAGCGGCAGAAACTGCTCGCGCCGAACTTGCTGTGGTGGCCCATGAACACCCGCCGGCGCGAGACCGCCAGTGCTTTGGCCTTGACGTCGGCGACGACCGGATCGGGTGTGGTCAGGCCCAGTTCCCGGGAGATGCCGTTGGACCCCATGAAGGCCAGATCGATCACGAAACCGGACAGCATCGCGCAGGCCCAGGAGCCGACGGTGGCCAGGGTCCGGGCCCGGACCCGGCCGCCGAGCAGCAGCACCGTGGTGTTGGGGGAGTCGGCGATCGCCGCCGCCGTCGACAGCGAGGCGGTGACCACGGTCAGCGGCCGGTCGCCCGGCAGCAGCGCGGCGAGGATCTGCGGGGTGTAGCCCTCGTCGACGAACACCGTCTCCGCCTCGCCGAGCAGCTTGACCGCCTCGGCGGCGATCCGGCGCTTGTCGGCGACGTGCAGGGTGACCCGCTGGGCCAGGTCGGTCTCGAAACCCGCTCCCTCGACCGGGTAGGCCCCGCCGTAGGTACGGCGGACCAGCCCCCTGCGCTCCAGCACGCCGAGATCGCGCCGGACGGTCTCGGGCGCCACCGCGAGCTCGGCGGCCATCGCGGTGACCTCGACCTCGCCCCGATGGCGGGCCAGCGCGAGGATGCGGTGCTGGCGCTCCTGGGCCCGCATGACCGCCACCTCGCTCTCCCGCTCGTCCGCCGATCCGGGCAGTTCCTGCCCGGTATTGCCCGCAGAAGATTTATACCAACGGGCCAGGGCCTGTCCGCGGTCCGTAACGGATGACAAACGGCCCGGTTCGGCCCGGACCGGAAGTGGACGGCCGCAGCTGGACGGGCATGGTGCGGGGAGCGCGTGACACCGGTCACCCAGTGGTGCGTTGGGATCGCCCGGTTCGGACCCTGCCCGGTTCCGGGCGCCCGCCCGGCCCGCTGAGGCGGCGGGGGAGCACGGGACCGGCCGCGGCGCGGTCCGCGCTCCGGCGCGGCAGGCAGAACACCGCCTTCGCCGGCGGGCGAAGGCGGTGGATGAGGTGGCGCGGGCTCAGAGCCGCCTATCCGGCAGAGTCCGGGCGAAGGCGGCACCCGGCGCCGGCTCGGGGCCGCTTCCCGGTGGCCCTCCCCCGCGGGCAGTCCTCCCCTGGCGGCAACCCCTACCTGGCGGTGGGACCCGCTGGCCGGGGGCCGGTCACAGTGCGGCCGGGCTGCGGATCTCCTCGACGGCCGCGACCAGCGGTGCCAACTGCGCGTCGAGGGCCGCCTGGTCCAGTGCCTCACGCAGTGCCGCGCTGTTGGTGGGCCGGGCCGCCTCCAGCAGCTCCAGACCGGCCGGGGTCACGTCGGTGTAGATGCCGCGGCGGTCGGTGGGGCACAGGTAGCGCGACAGCAGCGCGCGCTCCTCCAGCCGGGTGACCAACCGGGTGGTGGCGGACTGGCTGAGCACCACCGCGTCGGCCACCTGTCTCATCTGCATCCGCCCGCCCTTGCCCTCGTGCTGCCGGCTCAGCACGTCGAGCAGCGAGTACTCGCGTACGCTCAGGCCGTGTCCGGCCTGGAGTGCCCGCTCGATGTGGGATTCGATCCGGCCGTGCAGCACCGACAGGGCGCACCAGCTGTCGGCCAGCGCGGTCAGTGCCGGGTCCGTAGCGGTCATGACTGCCTCCAGGGACGGGCGCGCGACCGGGGGGCGGGCGGCGCATACCGGCAAGTATAGTGCGTATGTGATAACCAGCGTCCGCAACTATTGTCATTGAAGATTAGCGGCTTACGCAGCGTATCCGCCGTCGCCCGCTGACGCACCGGGTCGAACCCGAAAAAAGATGTCACCGCCTGCCGGACCACTGCCCCGTGCGCACCCTCCGGACCCGCCGGCACCTCTCGGGGTGGCGCCCGGTGCCGCGCCGGCGGGTCCGGAACGGTCCGGGCGGGACCGCTGCGCGTCCGCCGCCGCGACCGGGTCAGCCGGTGACGCGGGCCGCCTCGGCGATGAGGCCCGCGACGGCCTCCGGGTGGGAGACCGGTGACACGTGCGAGGAGTCGATCTTTTCGACGTGGGCGCGGGCGGCCCGGGCCGTCACCCGCTGCTCGGCCGGCCGGATGATCAGGTCCCGGGAGGGGATCGTCCCACACCGGGACGCCCGAGGGCCCCTCGAACGCCGGCGCCGCCACCGGGCGCTGCGTCGCGGCCAGCTGCTTCTGCCGCGCCGCGGGCACGTCCGGCGCGAAGGCGGTCCTGACCGGCTCCGGCTTGAGGTACAGATCCGCGTCACCCGTCGGCGGCCCCGATTTCGCCGTCCGGGCGGCCTCGTACGTCCCGGGGTAGCGTCCGACCACGCCGCCGCCCGTGGAGTGGCCGACCAGGACGACGTCCCGCAGGTCGGGTCCCGACGCCACCCCGAGGCGATGGCATAGGCTCGTCGCCATGGCCGTGGAGTGGGAGCAAGTGGTGGTGGACGCGGCGGATCCGGTGGCGCTCGGGCGCTGGTGGGCCGACGCGCTGGGCTGGGCCGTGGTCAGCGACGACGCCGACGAGTACGAGATCAGGCCCGCACCCGACCGGCTGCCGGGCCTGGTTTTCGTCCGGGTCGACGACCCCAGGACGGTCAAGAACAGGCTGCACCTCGACTTCCGCCCCGACGACCGCGACGCCGAGGTCGCGCGCTTCCTCGCGCTCGGCGCCCGGCGCGCCGACGTCGGCCAGGGCGACTCCCAGACGTGGGTGGTCCTCGCCGACCCCGAGGGCAACGAGTTCTGCGTCCTCGGGGCCCGCGCCCGCTGACCGCGCCGCTCAGCCCCCGTCGGGGTCCAGGTGGTAGACGGCGAAGGCGCGCAGCACCGGCTGGGCCACGGTGCGGACCGTGACGCCGCCGACCGTGGTGCCGTGCTCGGTGCCCGCGTGGGCGTGGCCGTGGACGGCCAGGTCGACCTTGCCCGCGTCCACCGCCTCGGCCAGCAGACAGCCGCCGAGGAACGGGTAGATCTCCACCGGCTCACCGGCGAGCGTGTCGGGGACCGGGGAGAAGTGGGTGAGGGCGGTCCGCAGCGCGCAACCGGTGTCGGACAGCTCGTCCAGGGCCCGGCGCGAGCTGTCGGCGCTGCGCCGGGTGGCCCGGACGAACGCCTTCATCTCCGGCTCGCCGAACTCCCCCGCGCTGCGCCCGGCGAACCCGCCGCCGAAGCCCTTGGACCCGGCGATGCCGAGCAGTGTGCCGTTCACCGCCGGCGTGGTGGCGGCGCCCTCCATCCCCTCAGGCGCGGGCGATACGGCGCGGCTCCGCCGACGGGCGCGCGAGCGGGAGGAAGGGGAAAGGGGGCCCAGGGGAGGGGTGGCGGTTCGGAGGGCGGCCCGTGGGGTCCCGGCACCCGCTGCTCGCCGCCGGTCAGGGCAGTCCCCCCGCGGGCGGTGTGCCCACCGCGCCCCCCGCGGACCGGCCGTCCGGGGGCGCGGTCAGTCCCTGCGGTCCTCGACGCCGAAGCCCAGCGCGCGGACCACCGCCTGGACGTTCGGGTAGCGCTCGTGCTCCGGCAGCCCTGCCACCCGGTCCACCAGCGCGTCCGGCGCCCGGTGCCGCCGCAGGGTGCCGAGCAGAACCGAGCGCCCGGCCGGGTAGATGTCCCGCTCCAGGTGCCTGGCCAGCTCGCTGCGGACCGACACCCCCTCGGGGGTCATGCCGGCGGGCGCCGGCGCGCCAGGACCGGAGGCGGCACCGGACTCGGCCACCGGCTGGTCCTCTCCCGACGGCTGCGGCTCGTACGCCTCGTCGACCCGGGTCCCGCGGTTCGCCTGGAGCTCGCCGTGCAGCTCCTTCTTGAGCTCGTCGTCCCGCGCGAAGCCGGTCTTGTTGGTTCCCTGGTCCGTCATGGGCTGTGGCCTCCCTCGTCGTCCGTCCCCGGCGGCTACCCGGACGATTCCCCCCCGAAACGGATACCGCGCCGGGTGCCCGGGGCAGTCGCGGCCGGCCGGGGATCCGGGCCGACGACAGGCCCCGGGGCCGAATGACGCCGCCCGGGTCGGGCACGCGCACCACATGACGACCACCGACATCGAACAGGAAACCAGGTTCGAAGGGTCCGGGGTGTTCGACCCCGAGCGCCTGCGCGGGCTGCCGGGCGTCTCCCGGGTCCGCGAGGAGCAGCTTGAGGAACTGGACGCCCTTTACTACGACACCGCCGGCCTGCGGCTGCTGGCCCACGGCATCACGCTGCGCCGCCGCACCGGCGGTCACGACGCGGGCTGGCACGTCAAGCTGCCCGCCGCCGCCGCCACCGCCGCCGGCGACCGCGGAAACCGCCGGGAAATCCACGCCCCGCTCAAGGCGGGCAAGGCGGGCAACGTGCCCGGCGAACTGAACCGCCACCTCAAGGCGTACACCCGCGGTGAGGAGCTGGTACCGGTCGTGCACCTGCGCACCCACCGCGGGCGGTACCTGCTGCTGGACCGGCGGGAGCGCTGCCTGGCCGAGGTCGCCCACGACCGGGTCGCCGCCCAGGTGCTCGGCACCGAACGGCTGCACCCCGCGGGCAATGGCCGCGGCGCCGCACCCGCCGGCGGGAGGAGCCGGCGCGCCGGTACGGATCGGGACGCCGCCGCGAAGACGCTCACCGTCGTGAGGCCGGGCCCGGGGGCGGAACCCGCCGCCGGCGCGGAGCCGGCCCGCGGCGCCGGGTGGGCCGGCGGACACCTCGCCGGCTCCGGGACCAGCACACAGGTCACCCACTGGACCGAGATCGAGATCGAGAAGGACCAGGGCGGCGCCAAGCTGATGCGGGCCGCGGCCGAGCTCCTGCAGGACAGCGGCTGGCACGCCTCGCCCAGCGCCCACAAGCTCGGCCACGCGCTGGCGGGCGGCCTGCCGGAGGAGTTCGGCGACCCTGAGCCCGGCCGCCGCCCCAAGGCCGGCTCGGCCGGCGAGGCGGTCATGGCCCGGCTCGGCGACCAGCTTGGCGTACTGCTCCGCGGCGACGCCGCGGTACGCGCCGACGAGTCCGACGCGGTGCACCGGATGCGTTCGACCGGCAGGCGGCTGCGCAGTGTGCTGCGCGGCAGCCGGCGGGTGCTGGACCGGCGGCGCACCGACCCGGTTGCGGCCGAGCTGCGCTGGCTCACCGGGGTGCTGGGCAGCTCCCGCGACCACGAGGTGCTCGCCGCCCAGCTCCGGAAGCAGGCCGGCGCGCTGACCGACCCCGCGGACAAGGCGCTCGCCCGGCGGATCGGCGCCCAGGAGACCGAACGCCACCGGGCCGCCCAGCGGGCGGCGGTGCGGGCCCTGGACTCGCCGCGCTACCACGCGCTGCTCGACGCGCTGGAGAACCTGCAGGCCGAGCCGCCGCTGCTGGGCAAGGCGGCCGGACCGGCCGCCGAGCACCTGGGCAAGGTGGCCGCGCGCGACCGGCGGCGGCTGGCCGGCCGGATCACCGCGGCCATGGAGGCGGGCCGCGGACCGGCCGGGGACCGGGCGCTGTACAAGGCGCGCAAGGCGGCCCGCAGGTCCCGGCACACCGCGGAGGCCGCCCTGCCCTACGGCGGCCGGAAGGCCGCCCGCCTGCGCGACCGCACCAAGGCCCTGCAGCAGGTCCTGGGCGACCACCAGGACGCCGTGATGGCCCGCGCCGCACTGCCGGACCTGGCCGCCGCCGCCCACGCGGCCGGCCTGGACACCTTCGGCTACGGCCGGCTGCACGGCCTGCAGAACGCGCTGGCCCGCGCCGCCCGCGACCGTCTCCCGGCCGCCTGGGACAAGGCCGCCGACCCCGCACTGGCCCGCTTCTGACCGGCTGCCGCGCCTCCTGGCGGCGGCGGCCGGGAACCGGCGCCCGGTGCCCGTACCGCCCGGCCAGGCCCGCGTCGGGGGCCCGCGTCGGGGGCCCGCGCCGGGGGCGGTTCGCCGTACGGTCGAAGACCGAGGCGTCCGATTCCATCCACTGGGCAGGTGTCCCCGCATGACCACTTACGTCGTCACCGTTCCCGGCACGTTCCTCGACACCCCGCCCGAGGGGGCGCGGGAGGAGCTGGTGCGCGCCTTGCGCTCGGCCGACCCGCAGGGAACCGAGCTGGGCGAGGCCGAGGACCTGGACATCCTCACCGTCTACGAGGGCACGCCCGCGTTCAGTCTGCACCTGGAGGTGGAGGCGGACACCAAGACGGCGGCCGGCGACAGCGCCCGCGAGCTGGCCTCGGCGGCCCTGCGGACCGCGGGGATCCCGGACGGGTCGGCGCCGCTGGGCGAGCCGGTCATCACCGGCATCGCCGTGGAATGAGCCGCCATGCCCCGCCCCGCCCCGGTGAGCCGGGGCCGCCGGCGCGCCGCCGTGCCGTACGCCCGCCGGCGTGCGTACCGGCCGTGCAGCCTGCCGGCGGGCCCGCCGGGTCGGGCGGGCCCGGTGGATCAGGTGGATCAGGCGGATGAGACGGCGACGTTCACGTAGGTCACCTTGATCAGCGAGGGCCGGGCGCTCGCGCTGGTCGGCGCGGGGACGAAGGCGACCGTGCCGGTGCCGGAGCAGGGCAGGTTCAGGCCGACCGGGATCTTCGCCGGCACGCCGTACGCGCTCAGCTGGAGGATCGAGCTGACCGAGGTCGCCGCGCCGAACTCCACCAGCGCGTGGTCCGCCGAGTCGCCGGTGAAGCCCGAGGTCGGCGCCGGGTCGGGGACGAACTGCACCGCGACGGTCTGGTCGGCCACCGGGTGGCCGGTCGAGGCGGTCGTCACCGGTCCGGCGCAGACGACCTTGACGACGGCGCCGACGTTGACGCCGTTGACCAGGCCGCTGAACGCCTGGTGCGGGCCGATCGGCCTCGGTACCGGTGTCGGCGAACCGCTGTCGGCCGCGGCCGACGCCGTACCGGCGGTCACCGCCGCCAGCGCCAGCGCGGCCACCGCCGCGCCGCCGCGTGATCCGGACATTCCCTGGTGCTTGCCGCGCATGTCAGCCTCCGCTGTGGGGGGAAACGGTGTCGGAGCAGCAGCATGCTAGCTCTGCGTCACAGAAGCGGAACCCGTTGTACGGCGAGGTGCCGGTCGCCCGTGGCACGACCGGCACCTCGTCATTGACACCAGGTGGTGTCAGTGGAACGCGCGGTTCAGCTGTGGTTCCAGGTGACGCTGAAGGCGGTGCCGCCGGAGAGCGCGGAGGTCGTCGCCTTGGTGGTGCTGCCCGACGCCATGTTGATCTTGTCGGGGCCGTAGTTGCCGATCGCCTGCCCGTTCGCGGTGGCGTTGCTGAACGACGCCGTGCTGAAGTGGGCGAGCGGGAGCACTCCGGAGCTGCTCGACGGCGCCTCGGCGATGACCTCCGCGGAGGCGTCGGCAAGGCCGCTCTGCCGCTTGGTGGTGGTCTTCGTCCAGCCCTGGGTGGTGTCGGACAGGGTCAGGGTGTACGTGGTCCCGCTGACGCTGACCGTGGCGGTGAAGTGGTCGCCGGCGCTGACCGCGTTGCTGTAGTTCACCGGGTAGGCCGGGTACATCTCGTACCACGAGTAGTACTGCGCGCGGCCACCGGAGCAGTCCGCCTCGCTGCCGGTCTGTTCCACGGAGTTGCTGCCGTCACCGTCGAGCCCGATCCAGAACGACGAGTACGCGGTGCTGCTGGTGCACGTCACCGACGGCTGCACCCAGCTGGCCGAGACGCTGGTGAAGGTGGCGCCGGTGGCCGCGTAGCCGGCCCAGTTGGAGCTGGTGCTGTGGGTGATGCGCCCGTCGGGGCTGATGACGCGGTGACGTGCGAGCGGTGCCAGCCTGATGTGGCCGGCGGTGGCGGCGGCGCCGGGTGTGGCCGCCAGGGAGGACAGGAGTGCCGCTGCCACGGCGGATACGGCGGTAAAGCGCATGGTTGCCGACATGCTGCTCCTTCTCGCGTGACTGGCGCGGACTGGTGGGGTTTCCGTGGCGCCAGTGCATGACAGTGTGCAGTCAATCGGGTGCCGAAGTGCTCAAGGTCTGAGCCAACGATCGGCAAAGGTCATGTCAAGTACCCGGGAAAAACGGGCGAATCGAGCACCGCGGGGCTCCCGGGCGTGGGCCGGTGGCCGACCCGGGGCTGCTTCTGACGTACCGTCAGTCGACCCGGGTGGCCCGCAGCAGCGGCAGCGCCGCCGCCAGGTCCGGGTACCAGCCGGGCAGTGGCCCGAGCCCCGCCCGCGCCCAGCCGCGGTGGCCGAGCACGCTGTACGACGGCCGGCGGGCCGGCCGCGGAAAGCGGTCGGAGGTGGTCGGCCGGACCCGCTCCGGATCCAGCCCGGAGAGCTCGAACACCGCGCGGGCCAGTCCGAACCAGGTCACCTGCCCGCTCGCGGTGCCGTGGTAGATCCCGCCGGGCGCCCGCCCGGTCAGCGCCGCCTCGCCCAGCGCGGCCAGCCGCACCGCCAGCGAACGGCTCCAGGTGGGCTGCCCCAGCTGGTCGTCCACCACGTCCAGGGTGTCGCGGCGCTCGGCCAGGTCCAGCACGGTGCGGACGAAGTTGCGGCCGTGCTCCCCGTACAGCCACGCGGTCCGCACCACGAACCCGCGCTCCGGGAGCAGCTCGCGCACCGCCAGCTCGCCGGCCAGCTTCCCGCGCCCGTATCCGCCGAGCGGGCCGGTGGGGGAGTCCTCGGCGTACGGGGTGTCCGCGTCACCCGCGAAGACGTAGTCGGTGGAGACCTGGAGCAGCGGTACCCCGTACCGCGCGCACGCCTCCGCCAGCCGCCGTACGCCGTCCCCGTTGACCCGGGTGGCCGCCGCCTCGTGCTGCTCGGCGCCGTCCACGTCGGTCCAGGCGGCGGCGTTGACCACCAGGTCGTGCCCGGCGACCGCGGCGTCCACCGCGCGGCCGTCGGTGATGTCGAGGTCGGCCCGGACCAGGCCGGTCACGGACGCCCCGGGGACGGCGCCCAGTACCGTGGTGAGGTCGCGGCCGAGCATGCCGGCCGCCCCGGTGACCAGCCAGCGCGTCATGCGGGCAGTACCGCCTTCTCCTTGAGCGGCTCCCACCACTGGCGGTTGTCCCGGTACCAGGCCACGGTGTCGGCCAGCCCCTCGTCGAATCCGGTCAGCGGCTCGTACCCCAGCTCGGCCCGGATCTTGCCGATACCCAGCGAGTAGCGCAGGTCGTGGCCCTTGCGGTCGGCGACCTGCGCCACCATGTCCCAGCCGGCGCCGCAGGCCCGCAGCAGCCGTTCGGTCAGCTCGCGGTTGGTGATCTCGGTGCCGCCGCCGATGTGGTACACCTCGCCGGCCCGGCCGCCGTGCAGCACCAGGTCGATGCCCCGGCAGTGGTCGGAGACGTGCAGCCAGTCCCGGACGTTGCGCCCGTCCCCGTAGAGCGGCACCTTGCGGCCGTCCAGCAGGTTGGTGACGAACAGCGGGATCATCTTCTCCGGGAAGTGGTAGCGCCCGTAGTTGTTGGAGCAGCGGGTGACGGTGACGTCCATGCCGTGGGTGCGGTGGTAGGCGAGCACCATCAGGTCCGAGGCCGCCTTGGAGGCCGAGTACGGGGAGTTCGGCGCGAGCGGCGACTGCTCGGTCCAGGTGCCCTCCGCGATCGAGCCGTACACCTCGTCGGTCGAGACGTGGGCGAACCGGCCCACCCGGTGCCGCAGGGCCGCGTCCAGCAGCACCTGGGTGCCGAGGACGTTGGTGGTCACGAACGGCGAGGCGTCCGCGATGGAGCGGTCCACGTGCGACTCGGCGGCGAAGTGCACCACCGCGTCCTGGCCCGCCATCACCGCGTCCACCACCTCCCGGTCGCGGATGTCGCCGAGCGTGAAGGAGTAGTCCGGGTGCCCGGCCACGTCGGCGAGGTTGGCCGCGTTGCCCGAGTACGCCAGGCTGTCCAGGACGGTGACGCGGGCGCCCGGGCCGGACGGCAGCTCGCCGCGGAGCGCGGCCCGCACGAACTGTGATCCGATGAACCCGGCGCCGCCGGTGACGAGGATGCGCATGAGACCGCCATGCTAGGACATGGACCGGGACAGCCGCGGACGGGCCGGTGGACAGCGGGAACTTCGCGGTCCAACGATGGGAAACCGGACAGACTGGCTATCATCGGCCGCATGCGTGGGATAGTGCTCGCCGGCGGTACCGGGTCTCGGCTGTGGCCGCTCACCCGGGCCGTCTCCAAACAGCTGATGCCGGTCTTCGACAAGCCGATGATCTACTACCCGCTGACGACTCTCGTCATGGCGGGCATCCGGGACATCCTGGTCATCACCACCCCTGACGACCGGCCGCAGTTCGAGCGGCTGCTCGGCGACGGCTCCCAGTGGGGGCTCGACTTCACCTTCGCGGTGCAGGACCGGCCGGCGGGCATCGCCGAGGCGTTCGTGATCGGCGAGCGCTTCATCGGCGACCAGCCGGTCGCCCTGATCCTCGGCGACAACATCTTCCACGGCGCGGGCCTGGGCCGGCAGCTGCGCGGCTACCGCGACCCGCGCGGCGGCGTGGTCTTCGCGCACGCGGTCGCCAATCCCGGCGACTACGGCGTGGTGGAGTTCGCCGCGGACGGCGCGGCCCTGTCCATCGAGGAGAAGCCCGCCCGGCCCAGGTCCCGGTACGCCGTGCCCGGCCTGTACTTCTACGACAGCGAAGTGGTCGCGATCGCCCGGAAGCTGACCCCCAGCGCCCGCGGCGAGCTGGAGATATCCCACATCAACCAGGAGTACCTGGAACGCGGCCGGCTCACCGTCTCGGTGCTGGACCGCGGCACCGTCTGGCTGGACACCGGCACCTTCCAGTCCCTGGTGCAGGCCTCGGAGTACGTCCGGGTGGTGGAGGAGCGGCAGGGCTTCAAAATCGGCTGCGTGGAGGAGGCCGCCTGGCTGGCCGGCCTCATCGACGACGAGCGGCTGCTGGCGCTCGCCGAGCCGCTGCGCAAGAGCGGCTACGGCGACTACCTGGCCGAGATCCTGGCGCACCGCGGCGACGACACCGGCTTCAACCACCGGACCGGGCGCTGGAAGTCCGGCTGAGCCGCTCGCCGTACGCCAGGCAGTCGCCGTAGGACGGCAGCAGCCCGCGCTCACGCGCCTCGCCGAGGGAGGGCGCCGCGGCGTCCTTCGCCGACAGCAGCGGTTCCACCCCGGCCGGCCACTCGATGCCCAGCGCCGGGTCCAGCGGGTGCACCCCGTGCTCCCGGGCCGGCGCGTAGCCCTCCGAGCACAGGTACACCACCGTCGCCTGGTCGGTCAGTGCCATGAAGGCGTGGCCGAGCCCCTCGGACAGGAACACCGAGGCGTGGTCGCGGTCGTCCAGCCGCACCGCCTCCCACCGCCCGAAGGCCGGCGACCCGACCCGTAGGTCCACCACGACGTCCAGCACCGCGCCGCTGACGCACTTGACGTACTTCGCCTGGCCCGGCGGCACGTCCGCGAAGTGGACGCCGCGCAGCGTCCCGCGTACCGACACCGAGCAGTTGGCCTGGGCCAGCCGCAGGTCGCGGCCGGTGGCGGTGGCGAAGTCGGCCTCGCGGAACCACTCGTGGAAGCCGCCACGCGGATCGGTGAGGACCTTCGGTTCCTGCACCCATGCCCCGGGGATGCCGAGCTGCCTCATGCGCTGTCACGTCCTTGCGTCGTCTGCGGGCGGCCGGTGTGCCGCGCCGTGCCGGCGGTGGGTGCCACCGGCGTGCCCCGGACAGGGGGTGCCGCTCGGCGGCCCCCTCCGGCGGCGTCCTATTGTGACCTCCGCGGGCGGGCGGAACGCGTCGGTCCGGTCAGTTCGGCGCGAACGGCCCGGCCACCGCCTATGCTCGCTCTGCACGGTTCCCGCGATCCCGGGGAGCCGCACGTCCGGGGAAGGGCTCTTGGGGAAGAGCCCGCAGGGGGAAGGCAGGGGGAGAATCGGCCATGACGGTCAGGACACAGCCGACCTCGCAGGTCGACGAGACCGCGCGGGTCGGCGAGGGCACCACCATCTGGGAGCTCGCCCAGATCCGCGAGCACGCCGTGCTCGGCAGCGGCTGCGTGGTCGGCCGCGGCGCGTACGTCGGGCCGGGAGTGCGGATCGGCGACAACGTCAAACTGCAGAACTACGCGCTGGTCTACGAACCCGCCGAGCTGGCCGACGGGGTGTTCGTCGGTCCGGCCGCGGTGCTCACCAACGACTACTTCCCGCGCTCGGTGGACCCCTCGGGCAAGCTCAAGCGCGGCGGGGACTGGGAGGCGGTCGCGGTCCGGGTCGCCGAGGGCGCCTCGCTGGGCGCCCGTTCGGTGTGCGTGGCGCCGGTGGCGGTGGGCCGCTGGGCGCTGGTCGCCGCGGGAGCCGTGGTCACCCGGGACGTACCGGACTTCGCGCTGGTCGCGGGGGTGCCGGCCCGCCGGATCGGCTGGGTCGGCCGGGCCGGGGTGCGGCTGGCCGAGCGGGACGGCGAGCCCGGGGTGTGGCAGTGTCCGCGGACGGGCGTGCTGCACGACGAGAAGGACGGCGTCCTCACCGAACGCCGGTGAGCGGCCCGGTCCCGAGGCCGGACCGCCCGGGGCCGGACCGCCCTTGCTCGCGGCCCCGCCGGACCGGCTTTGGCGCCGTCCACCGGGAGCGCCTGGCCGAAACAGCGGGTGAACGGACGGCGGCAGGTTTCCGTAAAGCGTCAATCAGCACATATCCGTAGGCATATCGTGTTCCATGGTGCAGGCTGGCGTGACATGTGACCGGCGGGCTGTGCTCGGCGGGGGCTGACGCGATCGGTGACGGGGCGGCCGGGGGGTGCGCGGTCGGGAACCGCGGCGGGACCGTCCGGCCGGTGGGGCCGGTGCCCGCGTCGGCCGCAACGCCGGAAACCCGGGGTGGTGAGGGACCGCCGCGGGGCCGATCGACAAGAAGCGACCAGGGGGGTCGGTGTGCCGGACCGAATCGGTCCTGGCGGGTGTGCCGCACACCGCCGGGCCGGCGTCCCGTGCCGGGCACGGACGCCGCTTCTCGGTGTACCCGGGCGACCCGGGCACACCCACGGACATGGCATGCTCATGATCATTGTGAGGGGACGATGACCACCACACGTCTGCAGGCCCTGAGCGGCGAGGATCCGCCGCTGCACGCGCTCGCCGAGCGGCTGCTCGCGCTCGCCGAGGCCGGCCTGCCCGCGATGTACCTGCCCGACCAGGACACCTTCGTGTTCACCCGGGCCGCCCGGCCCGCGCCGGACGGCGGCTGGACCCTGGAAAGCCGAGGGGTGAGCACCCGGTACGCGGCCATCACCGCGCTCGGCGTCCGGCTGCTGCCCGAGGACCGGCAGCGCGCCGCCCTCGGCGGCCACACCGCCGAGGAGTTCGCCGGACTGCTGGTCGAGCGGCTGCCGCAGGTGACCAACCTCGGCGACGCGGCCCTGACCGCCTGGGCCGCCGCCGAGACCGGACACCCCAAACTCGCCGACGCCCTGGACCGGGTGGCCGCGCTGGACGCCGCCGACGGCCCGCGGTACACCGTCGAGGCCGCCTGGGTGCTGTCCGCGCTCGCCGCCGCGCGCCACAGCGTGGACGTGGAGCAGCGCATCGCCGCCGCCCGCGACCGCCTGCTGGCCGCCAGGATCGGCGGCAGCCCGCTCTTCCCGCACGCCACCGGCCCCGGCCTGGTGCCCTGGTACCGGGCGCACGTCAGCTGCTTCGCCGACCAGACGTACCCGCTGCAGGCACTGGCCCGCACCCACGCGAGCGGCGACGACCCGCGGGCGCTGGCCGCGGCCGACGCCTGCGGCATCCGCATCGGCGAACTCCAGGGCCAGGCGGGCCAGTGGTGGTGGCACTACGACGCCCGCACCGGCCGCAACGTCGAGGGCTACCCCGTCTACAGCGTGCACCAGCACGCGATGGCGCCCACCGCCCTGTTCGACCTCGCCGACGCCGGCGGCACCGACCTGCGCGCGGCGATACGACGGGGCCTGAGCTGGATGGCCGCCCCCGCGGAGCTGGCCGCCACCGACCGGCCCGAGTCCGTCATCCGCGACGACCTCGGAGTCACCTGGCGCAAGGTCTTCCGCGGCGACCCCAAGAAGGCGGTCCGCGCCGCCCGCGGCCTGACCACCCGGGCCGTCCGCTCCGCCCGGATCGCCCCGCTGGACCGGGTCTTCCGGCCCACCGCGATCGACCGCGAGTGCCGCCCGTACGAGTTCGGCTGGATGCTCTACGCCTGGCTCGCCCAGGAGCGGTCCGCCGCCCGGTCGGCCGCGGCCACGGGGGAGCAGGCATGACCCGCCGCACCCTCTTCGGCTACGCACTCGACGCACTGACCATGGACGAGACCGTCCAGCGCTGCCTGGACGCGGTACGCGACCACCGCCCGCTGGAGGTCGGCGTGGTCAACGCCGCCAAGCTGGTCAACATGCGGCGCGACCCCCGGCTCGCCGAGGCCGTCGCCGGCTGCGACCTGGTGGTGGCCGACGGCCAGGCCGTGGTCTGGGCCGCCCGGGTGCTGCGCCAGCCGCTGCCCGAACGGGTGGCCGGCATCGACCTGTTCATGCGGCTGCTCGCCGAGGCCGAGCCCCGGGGCATCGGCGTCTATTTCCTCGGCGCCCGCGCCGACGTGCTGGAGCTGATGATCACCGAGGTCCGCCGCCGCTTCCCGGCGCTGCGGATCGCCGGCCACCGCAACGGCTACTTCGACGACTCCGAGCAGGAGGCGATCGCCGACGCCATCCACGACAGCGGCGCCCGGCTGCTCTTCCTCGGCATGACCTCGCCGAAGAAGGAGATCTTCACCGCGGCCCACGGCAAGCGCACCGGCGTCGACGTCGTGCACGGCGTCGGCGGCTCCTTCGACATCCTCGCCGGAATCACCAAACGCGCCCCCGGGGCCTGGCAGCGGCTCGGCCTGGAGTGGCTCTACCGCCTGCTCCAGGAGCCGCGCCGGCTCGCCCGGCGCTACCTCACCACCAACGCGGCCTTCCTCCTGATGACGGCCCGGGAACTCATCCGCCGTACACCCGCAGCGGGTTCTGCGAACAGGAGTCTTTGATGCGCGTCGTCGTCGTAGGACAGGGATACGTGGGCCTGCCACTGGCCATCCGCGCCGCGGAGGTCGGCCACGAGGTCATCGGGTACGACGTGGACGCCGGCCGGGTCAAGAGCCTGGCCGCCGGGGTCTCGTTCGTCGAGGACGTCTCCTCCGAGCGGATCGCGGCCGCCATGGACCGCGGCGCCTACCGCCCCAGCGACTCCGCCCGGGACTGCGGCGGCTTCGACGTCGCCGTGGTGACCGTGCCGACACCGCTGACCGACGGGGTGCCGGACCTGCGCTACATCGAGGAGTCGGCCCGCACCCTGGCCCGCTATCTGCGGCCGGGTGCCACCGTGGTCCTGGAGTCGACCACCTACCCCGGCACCACCCAGGAGCTGTTCGCGCCGCTGCTGGAGGACGGCTCGGGACTCACCGCCGGCACCGACTTCCACCTCGGCTACAGCCCCGAGCGGATCGACCCGGGCAACCCGGTGTGGGGCTTCAAGGAGACCCCCAAGGTCGTCTCCGGGGTCGACGCCGGCTCGCTCAAGGCCGTCCAGTCCTTCTACGCCGAACTGGTCGACACCACGGTGCCGGTCGGCTCGCCCAAGGAGGCCGAACTCGCCAAGCTGCTGGAGAACACCTTCCGGCACGTCAACATCGCCCTGGTCAACGAGATCGCGATGTTCGCCCGGCACCTGGACATCGACGTGTGGCAGGCCATCGACGCCGCCTCCAGCAAGCCGTTCGGCTTCATGCGGTTCACCCCGGGCCCCGGCGTCGGCGGCCACTGCCTGCCGATCGACCCCTCGTACCTGTCCTGGCGGGTGCAGCGCGAACTCGGCCAGAGCTTCCGCTTCGTGGAGCTCGCCAACGACATCAACGGCCACATGCCCGACTACGTGGTCCGCCGGGTGACGGACGCCTTCAACGAGCGGCGCCGGTCGGTCAACGGCTCCCGGGTACTGCTGCTGGGCCTGGCGTACAAGAAGAACACCGGTGACGCCCGCGAGTCGCCCTCGCTGCGGATATCCCAGCTGCTGCTGGACATGGGCGCCGAGGTCAGGGCCGCCGACCCGCACGTGGTGGAGACTGCGGCCGTCGACTCCCGGCTGACCCGGGTGGAGCTGACCCGGCAGGAGCTGGCCGACGCCGACCTGGTGGTGCTGCTCACCGACCACGACTCCTTCGACTACGACCTGGTGACCGAGCACGCCTCCCTCGTCCTCGACTGCCGTCGCCGGCTGTCCGGCCCCACGATCGAGGTGCTCTGACCCGATGGACCGCCCGACCCCGGGACAGCCCGGACCGACCGGACGGCCGGACCGTCCCGAACAGCACGAGAGGCCGGCGAGCTCCGCGATGAGAATCGTCTGTGTGGCCGGGGCCCGCCCCAACTACATGAAGATCAAGCCGGTGATGGACGCCCTGGAGCGCCGCGGCGCCGAGGTCGTGCTGGTCCACACCGGACAGCACTACGACGACGCCATGAACGACGTCTTCTTCCGCGACCTCGGCATCCGGCCGCCCGACCGGTTCCTCGGCGTCGGCTCCGGCAGCCACGCCGAGCAGACCGGCCGGGTGATGACCGCCTTCGAGCCGCTGCTCGCCGAGACCGCCCCCGACGCCGTGGTGGTCGTCGGCGACATCAACTCCACCCTGGCCTGCGCCCTGGTCACCGCCAAGGCCGGCCCGCTGCTCGCCCACGTCGAGGCGGGCCTGCGCAGCCGCGACTGGGGCATGCCCGAGGAGGTCAACCGGGTCGCCACCGACCGGGTCAGCGACTACCTGCTGGCCCCCTCGCCGGACGCCGCCGACAACCTGCGCGCCGAGGGCTACCGCGACGACCAGATCCACGTCGTCGGCAATGTGATGATCGACACGCTGCTCGCCAACCTGGAACGGGCCCGGCGTTCCGACGTACTGGACCGCTACGGCCTCGCCCCCGGGCAGTACGGCCTGGTCACCCTGCACCGGCCGGCCAACGTCGACGACCCCGCGGTGCTCACCGGCCTGCTCAAGGCGCTCGGCGAGATCGCCGCCGACTGCCCGCTGCTGCTGCCGGTGCACCCCCGGGCGGCCGGCCGGCTCGCCGAACTCGGCGTGCCCGGCGGCATCCGGCTGGTACCGCCCGCCGGATACCTGGACTTCATCGCGCTCCAGGACTCCGCCCGGGTGGTGCTCACCGACTCCGGCGGCGTCCAGGAGGAGACCACCGCCCTCGGTGTGCCCTGTGTGACCCTCCGGGACAACACCGAGCGCCCGATCACCGTCGAGCAGGGCACCAACACACTGGCCGGCCGCGACCCGGACCGTATCGTCGCCACCGCCGCCCGGGTACTGGCCGCACCGCCCGCCCCCCGCCGGCCCGAGCTGTGGGACGGCAGGGCGAGCGAACGGATCGCGGACGTCCTGCTGGAGGGAGGCACCGCACGGACCCGGCCCAGACCCACCGATATGCTCTCGACCACGCAACACGGGGCCGCGAGGGGGAACGACAAGCATGGATCTCGCTGAGATCTGCCGGGTCATGGGCAGACGCTGGTACATACTGGTGCCGGGTCTGCTGCTCACGGTGGTGGTGACGGTCGGCGTCTATCTGGCGGTGCCGATCTCCTACCAGTCGCAGAGCACGGTGATGCTGCTCAACTCGCAGGCCGCCACGAAGGACTTCGACGGCAACCCGTTCCTGAGCACGCAGACCTCGCTGACCGGCATGGCCGACAGCCTGGCCCGCAACCTCAACTCCGACGCCTCGCTCGCCGCCCTGCGGCGCCAGGGCGCCAGCGGGACCCTGGTGGCGAAGATCGCCGACAACGCCCAGGGACCGCTGATGTGGCTCACCGTCACCGGCACCCGGAAAACAGCGGTACTGAAGTCCGACACGCTGCTCACCGCCTACGCCAAGCAGCGGCTGGCGGACTTCCAGGTACAGCAGGGCGTGGTGCCGCAGGCGATGATCCGGATGACCACCATCGTCCCGCCGCAGATCCCGGTCGCCCAGACCAAGACCCGGCTGGAGTACCTGGTGATGGCCGCGCTGGCCGGACTGGTGATCAGCATGGTGGCCACCTTCTACGTGGAGGCCCGGCTCCGCAGGCCCGCCGGCCGGCGGCACGCCGGGCGGGCGGCCGGCCCCGAGACGCGGCCGCCCGAGCAGCCCGCCGTGCAGGACCCGCCCGCCCCCGTCAGGGCGGCCAGGCCGGCCCCCCGGTGGGCGGGTGAGGGGGACCGCGCACCGGTGGACCGCACACCGGTGGACCGCGCCCGCCCGGCCGACCCCGCCGACCCGGCCGACCCGGCGCCGCCCGGCCCGCTCCCGGAACCGGCGGACGAGTCCGTGACGACCGGCGGCGACGCGCACCGCTTCGTGTGACCCGCATCAGACGAGCCACCCGGCAAGGAGTCGTTCCCATGCACAGGGCGCGCGCAACGGACACCTCGGCGCAAGAGACCGCCGCCGTCAACGCCCCTCCCGTCCCTTCCGGCCCCACCGATCCCGTCGACCCCGACGCGGCCGCCTTCCCACGGATGCGCCCGATCCCGTCGTGGGCGATCCGGGAGCCGGAGCCCCTACCGCCGCTCGCCCCGGTCGTCCCGCCGGCCAAGGCCGACGCGCTGCCGGCCGGCCCGGCGACCTCGGCGCCGCTGGGCCGGCGGGTGCGCTCCGCCGCCCGGTGGAGCCTGATCAACACCATGGTGATGCGGCTCGGCAACTTCGCCACCGGCATCATCCTGGCCCGCTTCGCCCTCGGCCCGGCCGCCTGGGGCGTCTACGGCATCGCGCAGACCGTGCTGATGGTGCTGCTGTCCGCCAACGAACTGGGTGTCGGCCTGGCCATCGTCCGCTGGGACGGAGACCCGCGCCGCTTCGCACCCACCGTGCTCAGCCTCAGCGTGCTGTCCAGCCTCACCCTGTACGTGGCGCTGTTCGCCGCCTCTCCGGCCGTCGCCCACGCCATGGGGTCGCCCCAGGCCACCGGTGTACTGCGGGTGATGTGCCTGTGCGTGATCCTGGACGGCGTCGCCCAGGTCCCGGCCGGCTTCCTCACCAGGGAGTTCGCCCAGGGCCGGCGGATGGTCATCGACGCGGTCAACTTCGTGCTCAGCACGGGCGTGACGCTGCTGCTGGCCTTCCAGGGCATGGGCGCCATGAGTTTCGCCTGGGGCGCCGTGGTCGGCAACGTGGCGGCCCTGATCGGCTTCTGCCTGGCCGCCCCCGGCACCCTGAAGCTCGGCTGGAACCCCCGGCAGGCCAGGGCGCTGCTGCGGTTCGGCCTGCCGCTGGCCGGCGCCAGCCTGCTCGCCCTCGGCGTGGTCAACGTCGACACCCTGGTGGTCGGCTCCACCCTCGGCAACGTGGAACTCGGCTTCTACGTGCTCGCCTTCAACATCTCCAGCTGGCCGGTCCGGATCATCTCCGAGGCCGCCCGCCGGGTCTCCTTCGCGGGGTTCTCCCGGCTGGCCGACTCCGCCCAGGGCCTGGCCCGCGGGTTCAGCCGCGCGCTCGGCGTGGTGATCACCGGCACCGTCCCCATCTGCATACTGCTGGCCGGCTTCTCCCACGCGATCGTGCAGCTGATCTACGGCGACGAGTGGCTGCCCGCCGCCAAGGCGCTGCCCTGGCTGATGGGCCTCGGCCTGGTCCGGATCGGCTGCGAACTCGCCTACGACTGCCTGGTCGCGCTCGGCCGGCGCCGCTCGCTCATCGGTGTGCAGGGCCTGTGGCTGGTCGCGCTGATCCCGGTGCTGATCGTGGCCGCCCACCTGCACGGCATCGTCGGCGTCTCGCAGGCCCACATCCTGGTCGCCGCCGGCATCGTCGTCCCCTTCTTCCTGATCGCCCTGCGCGGCGGCGGCATCGGCCTGCGCTGGATCGCCCGGGCCTGCATCTGGCCGTTCCTCGGCGGCGCGGTGATGGTGGTCACCATCCTCTCCCTGGAGCGGCGCTACGGCGACGGCCGGATCGCGCTCTTCGCCATCGGCCTGGTGGCCCTGGTGCTGTACGCGGTGTGCGTACTGCCGAGCCGCACCTTCCTGCGCGGCACCGCGCCCCCCAAGACCTCTAGGTAGGCTCCTCATGCTTCACAGAAGACTGCCCTTCGTCGTGGCGGGCGCCGTGTTAGCGCTGGTGCTCTCCGTGGTGCTGGCGACCCGCTCCCACGAGGGCGGCCCCGGCAGCGGCGGCGGCTGCCCGGTCACCGCGCTGACGTGCGCCCCCGGCCAGGCCAACCCGCCGAACTCCACCGCGCCCGCCGACGACGGCAAATCCCCGGCCCTCGACGGCACCAACGCGCCCGGCATCCACCGCGCCCGGCCCACCACCAAGGCACCGGACGGCCGCACCACCGCACCCGGTACCAAGCCGGGCGGCGGCAAGGGCGGCGGCGCGACCGCCGACGCCGCCGGCTTCCCCGACGCCGCCACCACCGGTCCCCGGCTGTCCATGAAGCCGCACCGGACCGGCGCGATGTCGGTACGGACCGACGGCATGGTCATCAGCCGCTGGGACATCACCGGCTCGCTGGACATCTACGCCGACAACGTCACCATCATCGACAGCCGCATCACCTCCGACAACTGGTGGGGGGTCAACCTGCGGTCCGGCTACAGCGGCCTGCGGATCCTGCACACCACCATCACCGCCGTGCCCGGCAAGGGCCCCGACAACGGCGGCGTGGACTACGGCGTGTCCAACATGGGCGACAGCTCCATCGAGGTCGGCTGGTGCGACATCTCGGTCTTCGGCAACTCGCTGTCCATGGGCCAGGGCAACCTGCACGACAACTACGTCCACGACATCACACCGTTCCGCAACCAGGGCGGCGAATGGCAGCACACCGACCCGGTGATCTCCGACGGCGGCAACAGCGGCGAGCTGATCATCCGGCACAACACCCTGCTCAACAACACCCCGGTCGACCAGGGCGCGTCCGGCAGCATCGGGCTGTTCGCCGACACCGGCGCGGTGAAGAACGTCACCGTGGACGGCAACCTGCTGGCCGGCGGCGCCTACGCGCTCTACGGCGGCGGCCAGGGCTCCAGCGGCATCAAGGTCACCAACAACGTCTTCTCCACCCGGTTCCATCCGAACAGCGGGGCGTACGGCGCGGTCGCCGCCTGGGACGCGGGCGGCGCGGGCAACGAATGGAGCAACAACAAGATGTCGGACGGCAGCGTGGTCACCCCGCAGGCGGACCAGTGAGCGGCGGCCCGGCGGCGGGGGCCGGGACCGGCGCCGGGGACGCGGCGGCGCGGGCCGGGGCGGGCGCCGGGGCTGCGGGGGGGCGGACGGGCCCCGCCGGTCCGGCGGGGCCGACCCGGACCGGCACCGGGGGAGCGGCGGCCGCCCTGCGCCGTACCGCCCGCGCGCCCTGGACGCTGCTCAAGGGCGCCTTCGGCTGGCTGGTGCTCTTCGAGGTCAGGAACAAGGTGCTGCTCGCCCCCGGCGCGCTGCGGCTGCGCCGCCGGGAGGACACCGAGGTCCGCCGGCTGGCCGCCACGCTCCCGCGCCCCCCGGCCGCCCTGGTCGCCACCGTGATCGCCACCCACCGCCGCCCCGAGGCGCTGCGCGCCGCGGTCGCCTCCGCGCTGGCCCAGACCGTCACCGACCACGTCGTCGTGGTGGTCGACGACGGCGCCGGCCTGCCGGAACTGCCCGCCGACCGCCGGCTGTTCGCGGTGTCGCTGGCCGCCAACACCGGGGTCGCGGGCGTCGTCCGCAACGTCGGCATCCGGCTGAGCGACTCCACCTACCTCGCCTTCCTCGACGACGACAACCTCTGGGAGCCCGACCACCTGGCCCGCGCCCTCGGTGAGCTCCAGGCCCCCGGCGGCCCGGACGGCGTCTACACCGCGCTGCGCCGGGTGCTGCCCGACGGCACCGAGCACGACATCCTCTCGGTGCCCTACGACCGCCGCCGGGCCGCCCGCGCGTCCTTCCTCGACACCAACGCCTTCGTCGCCCGCCGCGACCGCACCCTCCGCTTCAGCCGGCTGCGCCGCACCCCGGACGTCATGCCCCGCGAGGACTGGGAGCTGATCCACCGCTACGCCCGCCGGCACCGGGTACGGCACATCCCGCACCCCACCGTCCGCTACCTCGTCAACCCGGCCAGCTTCTACACCCAGTGGTAGCCACGGGCATCTTCGGTGTCGGCTGACGAACGCACAACTCCCCTGGCGCTGCGTACCGTTGGCATAACAGCCCGCAGTCGCCGCCGCGGGCGCCCGACGCGTCAGGGGGGATGTCCGTGCCGCACGCCCGCGCGCTGCGCAACCGGCTGGTCGAGGGACCGGGATCGCTCGGCGAGCGGCTGCGGACCGCCCGCTGGGAGCGATTAGCCGGCTTCTTCCCCAACCTCGCCGGCCTTAGCGTGGTGGACCTCGGCGGCACCCCCGACATGTGGCAGCGGGCTCCGGTGCGCCCCCGCCACGTCCACGTGGTCAACCTGGCGCCGCCGCCCGCCGGCCTGCCGGACTGGATCACCGCCCAGACCGCCGACGTCACCGAGCCCGCGGTCGCCGCCGGACTCGGCCGCTACGACCTGGCCTTCTCCAACGCCACCATCGAGCACGTCGGCGGCTACCGGGACCGGCGCCGGTTCGCCGCCGCCGTGGAGGCGCTCGCCCCGCTGCACTGGGTGCAGACGCCCTACCGCTACTTCCCGGTCGAGCCGCACTTCGTGGCGCCCGGCTTCCAGTTCCTGCCGCTGGCCGCCCGCGCCCGGCTGGTGCGCCGCTGGCCGCTCACCCACAGCAAGGTCGGCAGCCCGCAGGAGGCCATGGACGCGGTCATCGGCGTCGAGCTGCTGGGGCGCGCCGAGATGCGGCACCTCTTCCCCGGCTCGACGCTGCTGAGCGAACGGGTGCTGGGCGTCACGAAGTCGCTGATCGCGGTGCGGCCGGAGCGGGGCCCGGCCGCTCCCGCAGCTTCGCGGGACTGAGCAGCGCGCCCACCGCCGCCCGGCTCGGCGCCTTGCCGATCAGCGCCCGCGAGGTCTCCCGCAGCAGCACCGCCGCCCAGAACGCGACCGCCGCCGGCACCCCGTGCCGGCGCCGGTGCAGCCGCACCCGGTTCAGCACCAGCAGCGTCCACAGGAACGGCGAGACCCGCGAGTCGCCGCCTATGTGCACCGCGGCCGCGGCCGGCTCCAGCCGGGTGGCGAAGCCGCGGTCGCCGGCCCGCAGGCAGTACTCGGTCTCCTCCGAGTACAGGAAGTAGGACTCGTCCCACGGCCCGCACGCGTCCAGCACCTCGCCGGACAGCATCATCAGCGCGCCGGCCGCCCAGTCGGCCCGGGTCGCGGCGGTGTACGCCCGCGGGTCGGTGACCAGTTCGCCGAGCGCCGGGAAGCGCCCGGCCCGCCGGTTGCCGATCACCGCCTCGCCGAACGCCCGCACCACGCTCGGCGCCCGGCGCAGCGAACGGACCACCGTGGTGCCGTCCTCCTCGTACAGCAACGGCACGCTGATGCCGACCCGGTCGCCGTCCGGCAGTTCCTCGCCGAGCGCGTCCAGCAGCGACTTGGCGCAGCCCTGGCGCATCCGGACGTCCGGGTTGCAGACCAGCGCGGCCCGGATGCCGGCCGGCCAGCCGGCGGTGGCGTCCAGCGCCGCGTTGATGCCGGCCGCGTAGCCGGCGTTGCGGCCGGTCTGCACGATCGTGGTGTCCGGGGCGAGCCGGCGCAGCACCGCCACCGTGTCGTCCGCGGAGTCGTTGTCGGCGACGACCAGCCGCCAGTCCACTCCGTCCATGCCCGCCGGCAGCGAGGCGATGAACTCCGGCAGCACGGCGGCGCTGTTCCAGGTGACGACGAGTACGGCGACGGGGCCGGCGGCTGCGGTCTTGGCGGGCATCAGGACTCCACGAGTTGGGGTTGCGCCGCGCGTGCGGCGGGCACGGCGGGTCGGCCGGAGGCGGCGGGCGCTGCGGGCGCGGCGGCGGGTGCGGAAGCGGAGCCGGCGGCGGACCCCGCGCCCGGCGCCGGCCCGGCGTCGCGCCGCAGGAAGCCCGCGTAGCCGCCGCCGGCGCCGAGGGTGAGGAAGAACATCCCGGCGAACATCGGGAACATCAGCGCGTCGAAGGTCGCGCTGGCCACCAGGGCCACCAGGGCCGAGGCGAAGAACGCCTGCCCCAGTTCCCGGTCGGACTCGGTCCTGGCGATCCGCCGGATAACGCCGCCGTGGTGGATGCCGCAGAAGTACAGCGTGAACAGCGCCACCAGGCCCAGCAGGCCCATCTCGGCCAGCGACAGCATGTACTGGTTGTCGGTGTAGAAGTACAGGTCCGGGGTGAAGGTGCCGAAGCCCCGCCCGAACAGCGGCCGCTCCTTGAGGTACGGCACGATCGCCGAGTACTTCACGGTACGCGCCTGGGTGCTGCTGTCGGAGTTGGACAGGAAGCTGGAGAACAGCGTGGTGATGGTCCCGATCAGCCCCGGCACCAGCACCTTGAAGACGGCCACCGACGCGGTCAGCAGCCCGATCGCCGCCCACCGCCGCTGCGGCTTCCAGCGGGGCAGCAGCACCAGGACCACGATCGCCGCCCCGATGATGGAGGTACGCGACACGGTCAGCGGCAGCGCGCCGCCCATCAGGGCCACCGGACCCCAGCGCCTCAGCGCGCTCGCCCCCTTGCGTACCGGGTCGAACGCCTGCTGCACGGCGAACGGCAGCAGGATGGCCAGCATCCCGCCGAACTCCAGCGGCTGCGCGGTGGTGGACCGCGGCCGGACGAACGAACCGCGGTCCAGTGTGGTGACGCCCGCCACGCTGGAGTTGAGCCCCGGGATGTGGACGGAGTCGGCGATGTTGGTGGCGAAGAAGAAGTCGTAGTAGCCGATCGCGGCCACCACCGTGCCCATCACGACCATCCGCCGCATCAGGGTGTCCAGCCGGTCCCGGTCCTGGACGCCCGCCGACACCAGCACCACCAGCGCCACCCACACCAGCAGCCCGATCAGCCCCCGGTCGGCGGCCAGCACCTCCTCGTGGGAGGCGCTGCGGGTGGCGTCGGCGACGTACGCCATCAGCACCGCGGCGGCCAGGACGCACATCGCCAGCCGCGGCCCCCTGGTGCCGTACGCCGGGGTGATCCGGCCGGACAGCCAGCTCGCCAGGTACCACAGCAGCGCGAGCAGCGCGAAGACGTTGGCCGGGGTGCCGACGCCGCCCAGCGCGGGCAGCGCCAGGTTGGAGGGGATGAAGAAGGCCAGCGCCATGTAGACGGTCAGTACCGCGGTGGCGTCCAGCTCCCGGCGCAGCAGTCCGCGGCCCGGCAGCATCGCCTTCATCCCGCGCCCCGGCGGGACGGCCGGGGCGCCCGTGCGGCGCCGCCGGGCCAGCGCGACGCTCTCGGTGGCGAAGCACAGGAAGAAACCCGCCGCGGTGGCCGCGATGACCACCGCGGCCACCCGCTGGTAGCGGGCCTTCATCTGCGAGACCGGTGTCTGCGGCAGCACGATCGGCGCCGCCTTGACGTAGTACTGCGGGGCGACCTGCGAGGCGGACTGCAACGCCTGTAGCTGCTCGCCGGCGAAGTCGGTGAGCGCCTTGGTCTCCCTGAGCACCTTGTTCCGGTCGGTGCCGCTCACGCTCAGCCCGACCAGCGGCCCGGACGCCTGCGCGGCGAAGCCGACGGTGTACCGGTCGGTGACGCCCATGCCGCTCAGGCTCTTGGCCGCGTCCGTCGACTCCAGCGTCCTGATCAGCACGTCGGCGGTGACGACCAGCGAACCCCCGGCGTTGGCGATGGGGTTGCCGAAGGTCGGGGCCTGCCGGGCCACCGCGGTGGAGTCCAGCAGCGACACCGAGCTCTGCGACTCGTACGTCACCGGTACCGAGGTGTACATGTAGCCGCCGGTCAGCAGCCCGATCATGGTGATCGGCACCATCAGGTACCAGCGGCGGCGCAGCACCGCCAGCAGCTCGCCGAGTGTCACAGGCCCTCCCCGCGTCCAGCACTCCCGCAAACCGGCGGTTTCCGGGGCGGGACACCCGAACCGGTGGCAGCGGGTCCCGTGGCCTGACAGTATCGGTCCCGACGGGAGGAGGCCCGATGTCCCCTGGTGAGGTCGTCCTCGCACTGCTGCGGCGCTGGTACGTCCTGGTCTTCGCGCTGCTGCTGACCGTGGCGGGCGCCTACCACGTGCTGCGGCCGCCGCAGGAGTACCTGAGCACCGCGGTGATCGTGGTCAAGCCGCCGGCCACCGGCAATCAGCCGAACCAGCTGGCGAACCTGCAACCGCCGGTGGCCGCCGTCTCGTACGCGGTCATCGAGCAGCTCCGCTCGCCGGCCGGCACCGCGGAACTCGCGGCGGCCGGGGTGCGCGAGCGGTACGCGCTGATCCCGCGCAACAGCGGCACCAGCGTCACCCCGGCATACCTGATCCCCTCGCTCCAGGTCCAGGCCCGGCAGCGGGAGGCCGCCACGGCCGACACCGCGGCCTACACGGTCATCTCGGTGTACCGCCACCATCTGGCCGCGCTGCAGACCGCCCAGCACGTCCCGGCGGACGCGCAGATGACCGCGGAGCTGCTGGTGCCGCCCAACTCCGTGCTGGAGTCCGGTACCAGGAGCCGGGCGCTGGCCGGAGTGGCGCTGGGCGGCGGGGTCGGCGGGGTGCTGGCCGCGCTGTGGACCGACCGCTGGTTCCGCCGCCGCAGCCCGCTGTACGCCCGGCCGCGTCCCCCGGCGTCCGCCGCCCCGGCCGCAGGCTGAGCGGCGGGGCGGCGCCGCGCCGGCCGGTGTCGTACCGCCCGGCGCGGCGCCGCCCCGTGGGTTCCGCCCCATCACAGGCCCCGGCGCTTCCACGACTGCCACCACAGCCACTCCCGGCCGCGCTCGGCGACCGCGGACAGCACCAGCGGCTGGAGGTACGGCATCGTGCCCGCCCCGATCCTCCGCCGCAGCCGCAGCGCCCGGTACTCCGGCAGCGCCTCGAAGCCCGGCAGGCAGTCCCGGGCGAACTCCACCAGCTCCTCGACCGGCACCTCAGCGGTGCGGCCCCGGTCGTAGGCCCGGTAGGCCCGCCGCAGCGCGAACCGGGCCAGCCGGGTGTGCACGGTCAGCGACAGCCGCTCGGCCTGCGGCAGCCGGTCGGCGCACTTGGCCAGCACCGACTCGAAGGCGATCCGGCGCTGCCGCAGGTCGTCCAGCTGGCCGCCGAACTCGGTGGTGGACATGTTGTCGCCGTGCACCCGGTAGTACGCCTGGTCGGCGCCGCGGACGTAACCGACGTCCGCGTGTGCCGCCAGCCGCATCCACATCTCGATGTCGCCGGCGTGCGGCAGCTCGGGGTCGTAGCCCCCCACCGCGCGCTGGAGGCTGGTGCGGACCACGACCTCCGGCGAGGTGATGCAGCCGGTGCCCTCGCCGAACCTCCGCTCCAGCCACCACTGCCCGGGGTAGACGACCTGGCCCGTGCCCTTGGTACGGGCCTTCGGCAGCGGGCCGCCGTGCTGGAAGCGCAGTGGCCTGCCGTAGGCGAACCCCGCCTGCGGGTTGGCGTCCAGCAGGGCCGCGGCCCGCACCAGCGCGCCCGGCACCAGCCGGTCGTCGGCGGACAGCAGCGCCACGTAGTCGCCGTCGGCCCACTCCAGCAGGCCCTCGTTGTACGTGGCGATGTGCCCCTTGTTCCTCTCGTGCACCCGCACCTCGATCCTCGGGTCGGAGGCCGCGAGCCTGCGCGCGGCCTCCGCCGAGTCGTCGGGTGACGCGTCGTCGATGATCAGCACCCGGACGTCCAGGCCCTCCTGCTCCTCCAGGACGCTGCTCACGCAGTCGGCCAGGAAGTGGCCGTACTTGTAGCAGGGGATCACCACGCTGACACTGCTCATCGACGTACTGCCGACCTTCCGTTCCTGCATGGGTCCTGCCGGGGTTCCGGCAGGGCTATCGAGTGGTTTCCGAGGTGGTGCCGTCGGACGGCGGGAGCGGCAGGGTGGTGCTGAAGATCGGCGCCACCCAGTAGTTCGCCGACCCGTAACTGCCGTTCGGGAACGCCGGATCCGAACCGTAGCGGTACAGACCGTTGGGAGTCCCGGCGACGTCGGCCGTCGCGGTCAGCGGATACGACTGGTGCGCACCGGCGAAGTACCCGCCGTCGACCGCGTAGTGGCCGTTCGGCGCGTGGTACGACACCACATAGGCGGTGCCCGCGGTGACCGGGATTGGGTCGGTGAAGGACAGCAGCTGCCAGCCCGTCTCGGTCTCGTTGGAGAACGTGCCGGTCGCCAGCTGCGTACCGTCGGCCGACCACAGGCTGCCGGTGTGGGTACCGGTGTTGCCCGCGCCCTTGTAGAAGGTGACGCCGGTGATGTAGCCGTTGAGCGCCGACGTGAAGCGGGCGCCCAGCTCCACGGAGTTGGTGTCACCGGTCATGTCGGTGGTCGCCGGCACGGTGGTGCCCGGCCACAGGGTGCACGGGCAGGTGACCGCCGGGGGCGTGGTGCTGGTGGTGAAGGACCAGGTGGTCGGGGACGCCATGTGGTTGCCCCACAGGTCGTCCACCTGCACCGAGACCGTGTACACGGTGTTCAGCGCCAGCTCGGTGGACGGCGTGAACGTCACGCTGCTCGCCGAGGCGAAGGACCTGGTCCCCGGCACGTTGTTCCCGTCCGGGTCCTTGAGCGACATCACCAGCGTGGTGTCGTCGATGCCCTCGTTGAACGTGGCGGTCACCGGAGCGGTGATCGGCACGTCGGCCGCCCCGGACGTCGGCGCCTTGACCGTCACCACCGGCGGCGCGCTGCTCGCCGAGGAGGTGTCCAGGACCGCGTCCACCCAGTAGTTGCTGCCGTCGGACGCCGAGTCGGGGAAGCCGCCCGACGAGCCGTAGTGGTAGACGCCGTTGCCGCCGTCCGTCCCGGACTTGAGCGCGGTCAGCGGCGCGAGGCCGGCCGCCTTGGCGCTGAAGTAGCCGCCGTCGTAGGAGTATCCGCCGTTCGGCGCGAAGTACGAGGCGACATAGGTGGTGTTGGCCTTGATCGGTACCGGGCTGTCGAAGTTGAGCTGCTGCCAGCCGGACGCGGTCTCGCCGGTGAAGGTGCCGGTGGCCAGCCGCTGGCCGCTCGCGCTCCACAGGCTGCCGGTGTGCGTCCCGGTGTTGTTCGGGGACTTGTAGAACCGGATGCCGGTGATGGAGCCGGGCGAGCTGCTGCGGATCTTGACGCCGAGCTCCAGGGAGCTGCCGTCGCCGCCGTTGACGGTGCCGGGCACCGCGGTGCCGGGCCAGATGGTGCACGGGCACTGCTGGGCGCCGACGGTCAGCGGGACCGTGGTGACGGCGCCGATGTTGACGCTGTCGTCCACGGCGCGGACCTTGATCTGCGGGGTGCCGGTGTCGGTCGGGGTCCAGGAGTAGCTCCAGGACGTGGTGCCGGTCGCGGCGTTCCACGTCGTGCCGCCGTCGGTGGAGACCTCCACCCGGGCCACCACGCCGCCCACGTCAGCGGCGGTGCCGGTGATGGCGACCGGCTTGAGCGCCGGCACCGTGGTGCCGAGCGCCGGGGTGGTCACGGTGACCACCGGACCGGTGTGGTCGGTGCTCGCGGTCGCCGCGACCAGGCCGCTCTGCAGCGTCTTGGGCTGGACGCCCATGTCCGCGAAGAGGTTCACGGTGGCCTGCTGCATCCGCTTGTCGGCGGTGGTCACCTGGTCGTCCGGGTCGCTGGTGGGCACGTTGGACAGGCCCCACGACCACTGCACGGTGCCGGAGCCGAACACCAGCGCGCCCGACGTCTGGTCGCGGTACTCGACCAGGTTGTGGGTCGCGGTGCCGTTGCCGTAGACGTTGCCGTAGTCCATCCGCAGCTTGCCGTCGGTGATGTCCACCGTGGTCGACGACAGGTCGATCTGGCCGCTCGGCCGGGTCACGCCGGGCAGGTCGCTGTCCCACTCGTAGCCGAGGGTGCCGACCGGGAAGGTCGCCGTCTGGTTCGGCAGCAGGTTGGCGACGCTGGTGTCGCGCCACAGCCGCATGCCCGCGTACGTGCCCGGCACGGTGATGGCGTCACTGCGGTAGCCGTTCACGGTGAACAGCGACCCGGTCAGGATGTTCTGCGGCTGGAACGGCTCGCCCTTGGCGGCGCTGCCGGGGTCCAGGAAGGCGCCGGTCCACACCTGCGGATCGGGGTCCGGGATGCCGTCCGGCACGGCGAACTCCAGCTTGGTCTCCTTGTAGCAGATCAGGGTGCGGTCGGCGGTGGCCGACCCGTCGATGCTCGGCGCCAGCCGGGTCTTCCAGGAGACCTCGTTGCCGCTGAAGTACGTCTCGTTGACACCGGCCGCCCGCGCCGCGAGCGCGTTGGTGAACTGGTCCTGCGTCCAGTACTCGTCGTGTCCCGACGACATGAACATCTTGTGGTTCAGCAGCAGCGAACCGTTGGTGGACATGTCGATGCCGGAGATGTAGCTGACGTCGTAGCCGTTCTCCTCCAGCCAGTACAGCATCTCGTACTCGGAGCCGTAGACGCCGTTGTCACCGCCGATGTCCATCGGGCGGTTGTAACTGACCTGGTACGCGCGGCCGTCGGGCGCGGGGCCGTTGCCGTCGTACAGGTTCCGGCCGCCCCACTTGTTGTACGCCTGCCAGGTCTCGTCGTCGGTCTGTACCACGATGTCGGAGTGGCTGGCGTTGTTGCGCACCACGAACGGGTACGGCATCACGCCGTTGCCGTCCGTCTGGTCGAAGTTGGCGATGTACACGCCCGAGACGGCGTCGCTCGGCACCGTCCAGCTGGCGGTCACCGGCCAGTTGCCGCAGTCCTGCAGCCCGGTGTCGTCGGTGGTGCAGGCCAGCGGCTTGCCGTCGGCGTCACCGTCGTTCACCGTGTTGTCGGGCGGGCTGCCCGGGGTGCCGTCCCGGGTGAAGTTGGCCGGGTAGCTCGCCGCGGCCTGGGCCGCGGTCGATATCTGCCGGGCCCCGTCGCCGCCGTAGTAGCCGAGCCGGTAGATTTCGACGTGGTAGGGAACCGGCGACTGCACCTTGAACTGGATGGTGTCGCCGGCCTGGACGCTGTCCTTGGTCGGGAAGCCCTGCACGTTGCCATAGGCGCTGGGCGCGAACCAGTCCTCCATCGGCGTGCCCGCCTTGGAGTTCTCGCACACGATCGGGTTGGAACCGGTCCCGCAGGGATCGGACGCCGACGCCCCGGAACTGACGACCACCGGTAGGACGGCCGCGACCACCGCGGCGACCAGGGCGCACAACAGGCCCCGGATGAGTCTGCTCTTTCTGTACATCTGTTCCTCTGTACTTCTCTGGTGCCAGGCCCGGCTCGGTGAGGCGGGAGGAGCGAAGCGGTGACTGAGCACCGAAGTGGCCGCGGCCGGCTGCCGCGGTCCGGCGTCAGCGCAGGGCGGCGGCGAGCGTGTCGACGACTCGCTGCTGCTGTTCGGCGGTGATCTGCGGAAAGAGCGGCAGCGAGAGGATCCGGTCCGCCGCCTCCTCGGCATGAGGGAAGTCGCCCCGGCGGTGGCCGAGGTGGGCGAAGGCCGGGGTCAGGTGGACCGGCGCGGGGTAGTGGACACCCGCCCCGACGCCCTCGGCGTTGAGCTTGCCGACCACGTCGTCGCGGTCGGCGCCGACGACGCGCAGGACGTACAGATGCCAGACGTGCTCGTTGCCGGGCACGGTGACCGGCGGTACCACCCGGCCGGCCGCCACCAGGTCCGCCAGCAGCGCGTCGTAGCGCGCGGCGGCGGCCAGCCGGGCCCGGTTGCCCTCGGCGAGCCGGGCCAGCTTCGCCCGCAGTACCACCGCCTGCAGACCGTCGAGCCGGCTGTTGAACCCGGCCACGTCGTGGCGGTACTTGGCGACGCCGCCGTGGTTGGCGACGGCCCGCACCAGGCCGGCGCGCTCCTCGTCGTCGGTGAGCACCGCGCCCGCGTCGCCGTAGGCGCCGAGGTTCTTGCCGGGGTAGAAGCTGGTGGCGGCGATACCGCCGCTGCCCGGCGAGCGCCCGTCACGGGTCGCGCCCTGGCACTGCGCGGCGTCCTCGACGACCCGGACCCGGGACGGCAGCGCCGCGGCCAGCCCGGCCACCTCCGCGCACTGCCCGTACAGGTGCACCGGCACCACCGCCCGGGTGGCCGGGCCGACCGCGGCCAGCGCCGCCGCCGGGTCCAGCAGGTAGGAGTCCGGCAGGCAGTCCGCGAGCACCGGGCGGGCCCCGGCCCTGGCCACCGCCCCGGCGGTGGCGATGAAGGTGTTGGCGGGGATGACCACCTCGTCGCCGAGCCCGACGCCGCTCGCCCGCAGCGCCAGCTCGAGGGCGTCGGTGCCGTTGGCGACCCCCACGCAGTGCGCGACACCGGCGAACGCGGCGTACTCGCGCTCGAAGTCGCGCACCTCGTCGCCGCCGATGAAGGCGGTACGGGCCAGCACCCGCTCGAACCCGGCCTGCACCTGCTCGGCGACCTCGGCGTGCGCCGCCTTCAGATCGACCAGCGGTATCTGGTTCATATGACTGGGCTCCCCATCCGTGTCGCCGGCCGCGGGCCGGTCGTGTCCGTTTCGCCGGTGCCGCCCGGCCGCTGTCCGCCGGCCAGCTCCCGCAGCGCCGCCGGGCCGGCCGCGCGCAGCCGGCGGGCCGGGGAACCCACCCAGACCTCGCCCGGCGGCACGTCGGCGAGCACCGCGGCGCCCATGCCGACCAGCGACCAGGCGCCGACCACGGTGTGCTCGCGCACCAGCGCGCCCGCGCCGACGTAGGCGCCGCGGGCCACCCGCACCCCGCCGCCGAGCCGGACGCCGGAGGCGATGGTGGCGAATTCCTCGACCACGTCGTCGTGGGTCAGCACCGCGTGCGGCATCACCGCGGCGTGCGCGCCGACCCGTACCGCCGCGGTCAGCACGCAGTGCGCCAGCAGCACCGAACCCGGGCCGACGGACGAGGAGTCCGAGACCACCGCGGCCGGGTGGACCAGCGTGGCGTACCGCTGCTCGGGCAGGGCCAGCCGGCGCACCAGCCTGGCCCGTACCGCGTAGTCCCGCGGGCTGCCCACGCACACCAGCAGCCGCGCCTGCGGCAGTTCCGGCACCAGGTCGCAGCCGCCCAGCACCGGGACGCCGTCCACCTCGGTGCCGTGCAGCGCCGGGTCGTCGTCCAGATGGCCGAGCAGCCGCCAGCGCTCGGCGCGGTCCGCGGCCCGGTCTGCGGCCTGGGTGTCGCGTACCGCCTGCGCGGCCTCCCGGGCGAACCCGCCCGCGCCCACGATGACCAGCGCGCCGCTCCGCGCCCGGCCGGGGCCGCTCACGCCCGAGCCTGTTCGCGCAACACGGCGATCACCCGGTCCTGCTGCGCCTCGGTCATGGTGTGGAACAGCGGCAGGATCAGCGAGTCACGGCTGATCCGCTCGGTCACCGGCAGCGCGACGTGCGGATGGCCGCGGTAGGCCGGCTCCAGATGGGCGGCCATGATGCCGCGCCGGGCGGAGATCCCGGCCTCGGACAGCGCCGCCAGCAACTCGTCCCGGCCCACCGGGAAGTCCTCGGCGGGCAGCACCCAGTACGACTGGAAGTTGCCCTGCCCGTACGCCGGGTCGCGGACCGGGACCAGGCCCGGCACGTCCGCCAGCAGCTCGTCGTAGCGCGCGGCCAGCGCGCGGCGCCTGGCCACCATCTCGTCGAGCTTGCCGAGCTGCACCAGGCCGACCGCGGCCTGGATGTCGGTCATCCGGTAATTGAAACCGACTTCGAGGTAGCTCTCCAGCACCGGGGTGCTGGAGGCGTGCCGCTGGGCCGCGGAGGCGTTCATACCGTGCTCGCGCAGCCGGCGCAGCCGCTGCGCCCACGCGGCGTCGTCGGTGGTGATCATGCCGCCCTCGCCGGTGGTGACCACCTTGCGCGGGTGGAACGACCAGGCGGCCAGCAGCGCGCCGCGGCCGACCGAGGCACCGCCGACCGTGGAGCCGATCGCGCAGGCCGCGTCCTCCACCAGGGCGACGCCCCACTGCGCGCAGCGCTCCCGCAGGGTGCGCACGTCGGCGGGCACCCCGCCCTGGTGGACCACGACCACCGCCTTCGTCCGCTCGGTGCGCACCGCGTCCACCGTCGCGGCGGTCAGGTTGCCGGTGGCCGCCTCCACGTCGGCGAACACCGGCTGCGCGCCCACGTAGCGGACCGCGTTGGCGGTGGCGATGAACGACAGCGAGGGGACGACCACCTCGTCGCCGGGGCCCAGGTCCAGCGCCACCAGCGCCAGGTGCAGCGCGGTGGTGCAGGAGCTGACCGCGACGCCGTGCGCGGCGCCCACCCGCTCGGCGAAGGCCGCCTCGAACGCGGCGACCCGCGGCCCCTGGGCGACCCAGCCGGACAGCACGGCGTCGGCGGCGGCCTGCGCCTCCTCCGGGCCGAGCCACGGGATCATCACCGGGATACGCTCCAGGGCGGCCGGCCGGGCCGGGGCGCTCATCGGGCGGTCCCGGGCCCGGTGGCCGCGCCGCCGGCCGCGGCGGCCAGGTCCGCCGCCCGCTCGGCCCGCCACCAGTCCACCAGGTCCCGCAGGCCCGCCCGCAGATCGATCTCCGCGGTGAACCCGAGCCGCTCGGCGGCCAGCGAGGTGTCCGCGAGACGGCGGGTCACCCCGTTGACCGCGCGGGCCGGCCCGTGCTCGGGCGGCAGGTCTGCGCCCATCGCCTCCAGCAGCCCCAGCGCCAGCTCCTGCAGGGAGGTCTCGGTGCCGCTGGCGACGTTGAACACCTCGTCGGTCAGGTCGGACTCCGCGGCCAGCACATTGGCCCGCGCGATGTCCCTGACGTGCACGAAGTCCATGGTCTGGGTTCCGTCGCCGAGGATCAGCGGCGGCTGTCCGGCCTCGATCCGCTCCATCCAGCGGATCAGCACCTCGGTGTACAGGCCGTGGATGTCCATCCGCGGCCCGTAGACGTTGAAGTACCGCAGCGCCACGTAGTCCAGGCCGTACATGGCGTGGAAGCTGCGCAGCATGGCCTCGTTGAACGCCTTCGCGGCCCCGTAGAACGTGTCGTTGTTGTACGGGTGGTGGCGCTCGGTGGTGGGGAAGGTCTCGGCCAGGCCGTAGAGGGAGGCCGACGACGAGGCGACCACCTTGCCGACCCCCGCCGCGGCGGCGGCCTCCAGTACGTTGAAGGTGCCGTCGACCAGCACCTCGTTGGCCAGCCGGGGCTCCTCCGCGCACTGGGTGATCCGGATCGCGGCCAGGTGGAACACCAGGTCGGCGCCCTCGGTGACCTTCCGGACGGTGGCCCGGTCGCGGATGTCGCCCTCGACCACCTCGACGACGCCGCTGCCCGCCGACCGCGAAAGGTTCGCCGTCCGGCCGCGGACGAAGTTGTCGAGCACCACGACATGCTGCGCGCCGCCGTCGACCAGCCGGTCCACCAGGTGGGAGCCGATCGTGCCGGCGCCTCCGGTGACCAGGATCCTCTTGCCTCGTACCGTGCTCAACTCTCGTCCCCCACTGATCCCGCTGGTTCCCAACTTGACTCGCTCATGTCGATCCGCTCGCTCGCGTCCGCCGTCTCGGGCGTATGGGTCTCCCGGGCGGCACGGAGCCGGGCCGGGCGTGTGGCTGCGGGCCGCCGGGCGGCGGCCGTGGTCAGTGCCCGGCGCGCAGGCCGACCACCGCGCCGCGGAACTCCAGGCTCCGCGACGCCGCTTCGAGGATGTCCAGCACCCGCAGGCCGGCCCGGCCGTCGGTGAGCGGCGCCCGGCCCTCGTTGATGGCCCCGGCGAACTCCTCGACCATGCTGCCGAGCGCCTCCTTCTCCTTGAGCGCCGGCGCGACCATGTCGCCCGAGCGGTAGGAGACCATCATGTCCCGGCGCTCGCTGGCCCCGATCTCCTGCGGCGCCGCCAGGTCCACCCCGCGGTCGAACACCGCGAGCCGCTGCGCCGGGTTGAGGTCGTCCCAGACCAGGGTGCGCTTGGAGCCGCCGACCATGGTGGTGCGGACCTTCGTCGGCGACAGCCAGTTCACGTGCACGTGGGCGATCGCGCCGGTGTTCAGCTGGAGGGTCAGATACGCCACGCACGCCCGGCCGGCGCCGATCGGGTCCGCGCCGTGCGCGGCGACCGCGACCGGCTCCGTGTTCTCCGGGAGGATGAAGTCCAGGATCGACAGGTCGTGGGGCGCGAGGTCCCACATCACGTCGATGTCCTTCTGTACCAGGCCGAGGTTGATCCGCACCGAGTCCACGAAGTGGATCTCGCCCAGCTGACCGGAGCGGACCAGCTCCCTGATGCCGGCCACCGCCGGGGTGTAGCAGTAGGTGTGGTCGCACATCAGGGTCAGCCCGCGGTCCGCGGCTTCGGCGACCAGCCGCGCGCCGTCCGCGTAGGTGGCCGCCAGCGGCTTCTCCACCAGGACGTGCTTGCCGGCCCTGACCGCGGCCAGCGCCACCTCCAGGTGGGTGCCCGCGGGGGTGGCCACCGCCACCGCGTCCACCGTCGGGTCGGCCAGTACGGCCGCGTAGTCCGAGGTGGCCGCGACGGTGGAGTAGCCGCCCAGCACCCGCTGGGCCCGGTCCACGTCGAGGTCGCACAGCCAGCGCAGCCGGAAGTCCGGGCTGGCCTGGAAGTTGCGCACCAGGTTGGGGCCCCAGTAGCCGGCCCCGACCACGGCGACTCCGAGCGCCCCGCCGTCCGGTCGCGCGGCTTTCCTGGTCTGGGTGCTGTCCGTCACGGTGTGCGTCTCCCCTTCGTACACGTCGGCTGGCCTGCCCGCCACGTCCGCACGGCGCGGAAGGCGGCGAGGGCAGCCGTGTGTCGCCCAGGAGTGACCCGGCCCACGGTCATGCGCTGTCCCCCCACCCCGCCGCGCCACCCCGGCGCGGCGGCCCCGGCGTCCCCACGCCCGCGCCGCCACGGAGTGCGTGGCTCTTTGGAGCTCTTAACATACTGACTGGTACTGACGGGTACGGGAACCGGTACCGAGCGGCCCCGGCCGCATCCCCGCGGCCGGGCCCACGCGTACAGCGGTGCCCGCTTCTTGTGATGTGCCGGACTTCCCCCGTGGTTCCCCGCGGCGCCGACCGCTCCGGCGGGGCTTCGCGCTCCGCACAAACCGGTTGCGCGACGCCCAATCTAGACCACTGGCCCCGGCACTGGGGAAGACTTGGACGAAACACCTGCCGACGGCACCGTTTCCGGCTGCATACTCACCCCGTGACGAGCATCGTGATACCCGCCCACAACGAGGAGCGGGTCATCGGCCGGCTGCTGGACGCCCTGACGAGCGACTACTGCAGCGAGTCCGGCGACCCGGCCGCCGGGCAGCCGCCCGACATCGTAGTAGTCTGCAACGGCTGCACCGACGACACGGCCAAGGTGGCGGGTGTCCGGCCCGGGGTGCGGGTGGTCGAGATCCCGGTCCCCTCCAAACACGTCGCACTGCGTACCGGTGACGAACACGCCCGCGGTTTCCCGCGGTTGTACGTCGACGCCGACGTGGTGCTCGGCGCCGGCGACGTCACGGCGCTGACCGACGCGCTCGCCGGCGCGCCGGGACTGCTGGCGGCGGCCCCCGAGCGGGAACTGCCGATGACCGGCTGCGACTGGCGGGTCCGGGCGTACTACCGGGTGTGGACGAGGCTGCCGGCGGTACGCGAGGGGCTGTTCGGGCGGGGGGTGATCGCGGTGACCGAGAAGGGCTACGACCGGCTCGCCGCGCTGCCCCCGCTGATGGCCGACGACCTCGCCGCGTCACTGGCCTTCGCGCCGGGGGAGCGGACGGTGGTCGCCGCCGCCCGTGTCGTCGTGCGGCCGCCGCGGACCTGGGCCGACCTGGTCAGGCGGCGGATCCGGGCCGCGGTCTCGACCGCGCAGTTGGAACACCGGCAGGCGCGGTCCGCGGGGGTTGGGGAACCCCGGCCGGAGGGCGCCCCGGAGCAGGACGCGGCACCGCCGTCGGCGCGGACGAGCACAGGAGACCTGCGTACGCTGCTGCGGCGGGAGCCGGGGCTGCTCCCGTCGGTGGCGGTGTTCCTGGCCGCGGCCGTCACGGCCCGCCGCAGGGCCGCGAAGACCATCCGCGACCAGGATTTCGGGACCTGGCTGCGGGACGAGAGCAGCCGTCAGGGCTGACCTCGGCAGGGGGAACGGAGCAAGGGGGGAAGGACCATGTATCTTGCGGACCGCGCCGCCCCGGCGGGCGCGAACACCGCCCCGGACGGCATCCGCCGGCCGGCCTGGCGGGTGCCACAGGTGGTGCTGGCGCTCGGGGCCGTCAGCCTGATAACCGACATCTCCTCGGAGATGGTCACCGCCGTACTGCCGCTGTACCTGGTGGTGGGCCTGGGGCTCAGCCCGCTGGGCTTCGGCACCCTGGACGGCGTCTACAACGGCGTCAGCGCGCTCGTCCAGCTCACCGGCGGGCACCTCGCCGACCGGGTGCGCAACCACAAGCTCATCGCCGGCCTCGGCTACGGGCTGTCCGCGCTGTGCAAGCCGCTGCTGCTGTTCGTGCAGAGCCTCGGGCCGCTCGGGGTGGTGCTGGCGCTGGAGCGCACCGGCAAGGGGCTGCGCACCTCGCCGCGCGACGCGCTGATATCGCTGTCCACCCCGGCGGAGTCCCGGGGCCGGGCCTTCGGCGTGCACCGCGCGATGGACACCACCGGAGCGGTGCTCGGGCCGATCACCGCCTTCCTGATCCTGCGCGCCGCCACCGACGGCTACCACGCGGTGTTCGGCGTCAGCGCCTGCGTCGCCGTGCTGGGCGTGCTGGTGCTGGTGCTGTTCGTGCCGGGCAGGCGGCAGTCGCGGGCCGAGGGCTTCGGCGGAGTGGCCGCCGAACGCGGCCGGCGGCCGGTGAACCTGCGCGAGGCGGCCGGCCTGCTGCGGCTGCCGCGGCTGCGGGCGCTGACCGGCTGCGCGGTGCTGCTCGGCCTGACCACGGTCAGCGACGCGTTCGTGTACCTGCTGCTCCAGCAGCGCGCCCACATCGGCGAGGAGTGGTTCCCGCTGATGCCGCTCGGCACCTCCGCGGTCTTCCTGCTGCTCGCGGTGCCCGCCGGGGTGCTCGCCGACCGGATCGGCCGGCGCGTCGTCTTCCTGGCCGGCCACGCGGGACTGCTCGCCGGGTACGCGCTGCTGCTGTGGGCGCCGGCCACTGCCGCCCTGCCGTACCTGGTGCTCGCGCTGCACGGCACCTTCTACGCCGCCACCGACGGCGTTCTGCCGGCCGCGGTCGCCGACGTCGTGCCGGAGGCGCTGCGCGGCAGCGGCCTCGCACTGGTCGGCACCGGCCAGGCGCTGGCCCGGTTCTGCTGCTCGCTGGCCTTCGGCGCCGCCTGGACCGTCTGGGGCGACACCCGGGCCCTGTTCGGCTCCGCGGTCGGGCTGCTGCTGTGCGCGGTGGTGGCCGGCCTGGTGCTGCGCCCGTCGGGCGGCCGGCGATGAGCGAACGGCCGCCCGTGCCACCGGTCCCCGGCCGACACGCCGAGCCGGCCCTCCTTCCGAACGACGCCACACGCCCGAGGACCACCACCATGACCCCCAGACACCGCCTGCTCGTTCTCGCCGTGGCGGTCCTGCTGCTCGCGGGCCTCGGCACCGGATTCGTGCTGCACGCCGCCTCCCAGGCGGACGCGAAGAACAAGCCCCGGGCCGGCGGCCCCGCCGTCGCCGGCGGGCCGGTGACGCTCACCCAGAAGAAGCGGCTGGCCTTCATCAACTCCGCCGTCGGCCCGAGCCGTACCGATGTCGCCACCGTCGCCGACGACCGGCCCGGCGGCGCGCGCACCGCCGCCGACCTCAAGTGCGCCCGGTTCTACGCGGCCGAGGGCACCGGGGTCTGCCTCCAGTCCGGCCTCGGCCTGGTCGCCCAGACCAACCGGGCGGTCGTCGTCGACAGCGCACTGCACACCCTGCGGACCTTCCCGCTGGCCGGCACCCCGAGCCGGGCCCGGGTCTCGCCCAGCGGCCACCTCGCCGCCTGGACGGTGTTCGTCGGCGGCGAGTCCTACGGGGCCGCGTTCTTCTCCACCCGCACCTCGATCGTGGACACCCGCACCTGGAAGCTGCTGCCCAACCTGGAGGACTTCGCGATCACGCTGGACGGCAAGAGGTACCGCAACGTGGACGACAACTTCTGGGGCGTCACCTTCGCGGCCGACGACGACACCTTCTACGCGACGCTCGGCACCAGCGGCCAGACGCACCTGGTGAGGGGCTCGGTCTCCCGCCGGACGATCGCCTCGGTCGGCGTGGACAACGTCGAGTGCCCCTCGCTGTCCCCGGACGGCACCCGGATCGCGTTCAAGAAGCGCGTGCTGGCCGGCGCCTCGCTCTGGCACGAGTACGTCCTGGACCTGCGCACCCTCCAGCAGACACCGCTGGCCGAACACCACAGCGTGGACGACCAGGCGGCGTGGATCGACGACGACACCGTCGCCTACGCGCTGCCGAAGGAGGGCGACACCAAGAGCACCGACCTGTGGAGCGTCCCCGCCGACGGCAGCGGCGCCCCGCACCTGCTGATTCCCGACGCCTCCTCCCCGGCGCCGCTGTAGCCGCCCGGCGCCGGCGCCCGGCTACTCCCGCGGCGCGCCGTCGCCCGGGGCCCTGGCCGCCGGGCCCGCACCGGACGGCTCGGCGACCGCCTCCTCGGCCTGCAGCCCGCGCTGGAGACCGAAGTAGGCCACGATCGCCGCGACGGCCATGATCCCGGCCATCACGAAGAAGATCGTCCGGGTGGCGTACGCGAAGTCCGCGCGGATGAAGTGCGGGATCACGGCGTCGCCCGAAGTGGACTGACGGGACTGCGCGATGTCGTGCGCCTGGGCGGACGCCCTGCCCGCCGGCACGCCCTGGGCGGCGAGCGAGGTGCGCACCCTCGACTCGAACCGCGCCACCGAGACGGTGCCCAGCACCGCCAGGCCCAGGCTGGCCGCGTAGTTGCGGACCGTCTGGGTGATGCCGGTGGCCTCGCCGTACGACAGCCGGGACGCCCGGTTGACCGCGTCGGTGCTGGCCGGCGTCAGCATCATGCCCATGCCGGCGCCGGCCAGCACGATGTACCAGAACTGGGCGCCGAAATCGAGGTCGGTGACCTTCCCGGCCAGCAGGTAGAAGCCCACCGCGCCGAGCACGCAGCCGAGCACCACCGGCCGTCTGGCACCGCCCCGGTCCAGCAGCCGGCCGCCGATCTGCGAGGCGATGACGAAGCCGATGAAGAAGTCCAGCAGGTACAGCCCGGCGCCCGAGGCGGACTTGCCCAGGCCGATCTGCGCGTACTCGCTGGCGAAGAAGAAGAACGGGACGAAGACCAGCATCGTGATGCCCAGCACCAGGTTCTCCACCAGGAACGCCCGGTTGCGGAAGATCCCCACCCGGATCAGCGGCGAGGCGGTGCGCGCCTCCACTCGGTGGAAGACCACCAGCAGCGCCAGTCCGGCCGCGACGCACAGCCCGGTGGCCGGGTTCGACCAGTGCCAGATCTGCGCCTGCTGGAAGCCGAACACGCTCAGCGCCACGCCGGCGACGATCAGCGCCAGCCCCCGGTAGTCCATCGGCGCCGGCCGGTGCTCGGTGACCGGCCGGGACAGCGCGATCAGGATCAGCGCGATCACCGCGACGGGGATGTTCACCCAGAAGATGGCCCGCCAGGTCCACTCGGTCAGATACCCGCCGAGGATCGGGCCGACCGCGGTCAGTCCGCCGGCGACGCCGAAGAACAGCGCCAGCGCCTTGCCGCGCTCGCGGAGCGCGAACGTCTGCACCACGATACCGAGCGCAGCGGGGAACATGATCGCCCCGCCCACGCCCTGCACGGCCCGGAACACCACGATCCACGCCTGCGCGAGCGAGCCCTTCGGGGTGAGCCCGCACAGCAGGGACGCGGCGGCGAAGACCACCACCCCGGCCACCACCACCCGGCGGTGGCCGACGGTGTCCGCGAGCCGCCCGCCGTAGGCGAAGAACGCGGCGAGCGTCAGCAGGTACGCGTTGACCGCCCACTGCACGCCCGTGCTGGACAGGTCCAGCTCGTCCTGGATCTGCGGTACGGCGATGGACACGATGGTCTGGTCGATGAAGGTCATGGCGACGGCGAAGATCATCGCCGCGAGCACGAGGTTCCGTGACCGCCCGCCGCTGTCCACCGTGGCCGCCATGTGTTCTCCCTCTTCCCGGTTCCTTCGGTCTCCGCCGGTTCCACCGGACTTCCCCCGGTGTCCTGCGGACGTCCTGCGGACGCGTCCGTCCGGCGCTCCATCATCCGCTCCCGCCGCCCGGCACCCGAGGAGCCCCCGCCGGGCGGAGCCGGCACACCGGGGAAGGGGCGGCCGGGGGAGGGGCGGTGGTCCGCCGCACCCGGTGAGGATGTCAGGATGGAGCCCATGGACAACGTGTATTTCGACATCTCCATCGACGGCGCGCCCGCCGGGCGGATCGTCTTCCGCCTCTTCGACGACGTGGTGCCCAAGACCGCGCAGAACTTCCGCGAGCTGGCCACCGGCCAGCACGGCTTCGGCTACGCCGGCTCCGCCTTCCACCGGGTGATCCCGGACTTCATGCTCCAGGGCGGCGACTTCACCAGCGGCGACGGCCGCGGCGGCAAGAGCGTCTACGGCAACAAGTTCCCTGACGAGAACTTCCAGCTCAAGCACGACCGGCCGTTCCTGCTGTCGATGGCGAACGCCGGCCCGAACACCAACGGCTCGCAGTTCTTCATCACCACCGTGGTGACGTCCTGGCTGGACGGCAAGCACGTGGTGTTCGGCGAGGTCGTCGAGGGCTCGGAACTGGTCAAGCAGATCGAGACCAAGGGCACCCGCAGCGGCAACCCCACCTCCAAGGTCGTCATCACCGAGTCGGGCACGATCGCCTCCTGACCCCACTCCAGGGTCGCCGACCCCGGAAATGCCCCCGGCCGTCCGCCGCGCCGGGGGCTTCGCCACGCGCCCGCCACCGGGCCCGGCGGATTCGGGCCGGGCGACGCGGGTAGCCGACCGGGCATGAACACCGCTGAACCCGTGGGCCGTTCGCTGCGGCGGCCGACCCGGCCGGCCGTACTCGTCGCGGTCCTGCTGCTTGCGCTCGCCGTGATCGTCACCCTGGTCCTGAGCGGCCACGACGGCCGCCGCGGCGGCCGCCCCGGGCCCGGCGCCCTCGGCCTGGCCGCCCCCGCGGCCCCCGACGGCGCCACCACCGCCGGCTTCCACGCCGGCGACACCGACCTGGTGGTCCTCGACGGCGTCTCCGGCCGGATCCAGGTCACCGCGGACCCCGGCGCCCACCAGGTCACCGGGACCTTCCACCGCGGCGACGGCGTGCCCGCCCGGATCCGGACCGCCGCCCGCGACGCCGCCGGCGCGCGAACCCTCACCCTCGGCTGCCAGGACGCGCGCGGCGACGGCACACCGTGCGCCGGCGAGCTGGTCCTGACCGTGCCCGCACACACCGGGCTGCGGCTGCGGCAGACCTCGGGGGAGACCGACCTCACCGGCATCGGGGGGCCGTTGACGGTCACCACCGCCTCCGACCGGTTCACCGCGCGGGGCCTGCGCCCCTCCCGGGCCGATGTCGCGGTCACCTCGGGCAGCGCCGACCTGGCCTTCGCCGCCCCGCCGGACGCCCTCGCGGTACGGGCCACCTCCGCCGCGATGACCCTGCGGCTGCCCGCCGCGGCCGGCGGCGGCTACGCCGTCACCACCTCGGCCGCCTCCGCCGACGTCCAGGTCCGGGTGCCGCACCGGGCGGACGCGCCGCACCGGGTCTCGCTCCAGGTGCTGTCCGGCTCGCTGGCGGTGCTGCCGGGCTGACCGGCCGGCCGGCCGGGTGGCCGGCGCGACGGACCGGCCGGGCCTGCCCGCTGATCGGGCGACGGGCCCGCCACGGACACGTGTTCGGTACCGGAACCCGCTGGCGGGAGGGGCACCGGCGGGTTCCGGTCAGATTCCGCGGGCGGGCCGGTGCGCACTTCCGCGGGTACGCAGCGCGAGCTAGCGTGACAGCAGGTTAATTGCCCCGAGCATCTGGTGTAGCGGGCAATTACCTCCGTGCCCTCGCACGCCCCTCCGGAAGGAGCGCCCCTCCATGGCCTTAACCGGACCACGACCCGCCACCCTCACCGCCCCCGCCCCGCGCGGGACCTGCCCCTTCGACCCGCCGCCAGCCTACGAGCGGGCCCGCGCCGAACACCCCGTCACCCGCGCCGACCTGTGGGACGGCTCGTCCTGCTGGCTGCTGACCGGCCACCAGGACGTCAGGACCGTGCTGCGCGACCCCCGCTTCAGCGCCGACGCCACCCACCCCGGCTTCCCGTTCCTCAACGCAGGACGCAAGGTCCTCACCAGCCGGCACCCGTCCTTCATCCGGATGGACGACCCCGAACACGCCCGGCTGCGCCGGATGCTGACCGCCGACTTCATGGTCAAGCGGATCGAGGCGCTGCGCCCCGAGATCCAGCGGCTCACCGACGACCTGCTGGACCGGATGACCGAGGGCCGCCAGGAGGCCGACCTGGTGGCCGGCTTCGCGCTGCCGCTGCCCTCCATCGTCATCTGCTCGATGCTCGGCGTGCCCTACGAGGACCACGCCTTCTTCCAGGAGCGCAGCCGCATCATGCTCGACCAGGCGTCCGCGCCCGAGCGGATCGAGCAGGCCCAGGACGAACTGCTGCGCTACCTCGCCCGGCTGGCCGACACCAAGGCCACCGCGCCCGACGACAGCATCCTGGGCCGGCTGGCCGCCTCCGGTGAGCTGGACCGGGACGAGACCGCCGCCATGGCCCGGCTGCTGCTGGTCGCCGGGCACGAGACCACCGCCAACATGACGGCCCTGTCCGTACTGGCCCTGCTGCGAAACCCCGACCAGCTCGCCCGGCTGCGCGCCGCGGTGCTGGCCGGCGACGACCCGGCGGTGCGCGGCGCGGTGGAGGAACTGCTGCGCTACCTGTCCATCGTGCAGAGCGGTGTCGCCCGGGTGGCCACCGAGGACGTCACCGTCGGCGACACCCGGATACGGGCCGGTGAGGGCGTGCTGTGCATGCTCAACGCCGCCAACCGCGACGAGGACGCCTTCCCGGGCGGCGGCGCCCTGGACGTGGCCCGCGACGCCCGCCGGCACGTCGCCTTCGGTTTCGGGGTCCACCAGTGCCTGGGCCAGCCGCTGGCCCGGGTGGAACTCCAGGTCGCGCTGGCCACCGTGCTGCGCCGGCTGCCCGAACTGCGGCTCGCGGTGCCGTTCGAGGAGATCGCGTTCCGGACCGACATGATCGTCTACGGCGTCCACGCGCTGCCCGTCACGTGGTGACCGGCCCCGCCGCACGATCCGTTCCCGTCGTCCCGCCACCCGGAGGACCCATGGCCATGCGTGTCCGCGTCGACCGGGAGAAATGCTGCGGAGCAGGTCAGTGCGTCCTGGCCGCGCCCGGCGTCTTCGACCAGTCCGACGAGGAGGGCATCGTCGTCCTCCTCGACCCGACCCCGCCCGCCGGCGCGCACGCCGCCGTCCGCGACGCCGCCGCGTTCTGCCCGGCGGGCGTGATCGCCTTCGAGGAGGCGTAGCCGGAAAAGAGCTGATCGCGAGCCTGGTGCGGGCTCTTCCGCCGTCCGGCGGCGGTCGTCGCAATCCGGCACATCCCTCCGCCGGGCGCCGTAGGCTCTGCGCGTGAGCAACGGTGTCGGTGAGGGTCGGGAATGCGCGCGCTGCGCCGAGCTGGCCGCCAGGTTCGAAGATCCGGCGACGCCCAACCCGGGCGCCTTCCTCTACGGCTGGGCGACCCATCACCTCGACGACCACGAAACGGAGCCGCTACCGCGCGAGGGCTGCGCGGAGTGCGCGCGGTACGCCGGACCGAGCGGAGCCGTTCACCCCAGGGTGTGGCTCCGCTGGGCCCGGACGCACTACATGTCCTGCGCGCTCGCCCCCGGCTGGAGCCCGCCCGCGGCCGGTTAGCGCCTGCCGGCGGGATCTGTCCGCGGGCCCCGGCCGCGCCCGGCGGCACGATATGACCTGATCGTCCCGATACGCTCAGGTCTGTGACCACACCCGAACGCCCCCGGCGCCGCCGTGTGCCGAGGCACGGCGGAGACCTCTCCCGGCTCTCCCCGCTGCTGCTGACCGCGGTGATCGGCTCGCTCGCGGTGTCCACGCCCAAGGACTTCACCATCAGCCGGCTGCTGCCGGCCGCCCCGGCACTGGCGGCGTCGATGTGGTCGGTGGCCGCCACCGTCGCCCTCGGCGTGCTGACGATGCTCCTGGTGCTCGGCGTCCAGTTCGCCTACGGCGAGCCCGCCACCGCCTTCGCCGCCGCCGCCGTCGCCGCGGTCACCGCCGCGGCCGCGTACGCCGCCCATGTGCGGCTCCAACGCGAACGCACCCTGACCCGGGTCCGGTCGGTCGCCGACGCCGCCCAGGCGGTGGTCCTGCGCCCGGTGCCGCGGCACATCGGCGGCGTCGGCATCGAGTCGCTCTACCTGGCGGCGGCCGAGGAGGCCAGGATCGGCGGCGACTTCTTCGAGGCACTGGAGACCCCGTACGGCGTGCGGCTGCTCCTCGGCGACGTGCGCGGCAAGGGCCTGTCGGCGGTGGGCGTGGCCAGCGCGCTCACCAACTCCTTCCGCGAGGCCGCCTACGACGAACCGGACCTGGCCGGTGTCGCCCGCCGGCTGGACGTCACCTTCGGCCGGTACACCGCCTCCCGGCCGGCCGACGACGCCGCGGAGCGGTTCGCCACCGCCGTGTTCGCCCAGATCCCGCCCGTCGGCGACCGGGTCGAACTGCTCAACTGCGGCCACCCGCCGCCGCTGCTGCTGTGCGGAAGCGGGGTCCGCCGGCTGGATCCCGACCTGCCGTCGCCGCCGCTGAACATGGCCGCGCTGATCGGCGGCGGATACCACGTGGACGCCTTCCGGCTGGCCCCCGGCGACGCGCTGCTGCTGTGCACCGACGGCGTGACCGAGACCCGGGACCGGGCCGGCGCGTTCTTCCCGCTGCTGGAGTGGGCGCGCCGGCTGCACCCGACCGAGGACGGCGAGCTGCTCGGGCTGCTGCACGAGCAGCTGGTGCGGTTCAGCGACGGCGGCCTCGACGACGACATCGCCGCGCTCGTCGTCCGCCGCGAGGCCGGGCCGCCTGCCGCGTTTCCGCCGCCGGACCGGCCCTCGGGCCCGCGGCCGGACCCGCCGCCGGTCCGGCCTCCTGACCGGCGGTAGGGACCCGCCGCCAAACGGGGACCCGCGGGTCAGCCCACCGTGACCTTCCGGTCGAAGGCCACGTAGCCGCTGAAGTCCCGCCCGACCCGGCCGACCGCCGACGCCGGCGGATCGGGGTACGCCCACGCCGCGTCCGGGTACGAGCCCTCCGCGGTCTGCACGGTGTAGTACTGGGCCACGCCCTTCCACGGGCAGGTGTACGGAGTCTCGCTGCGGCTGAGGGCCTGGGCGGTCACCGCGTCCGGCGGGAAGTACCAGTTGCCCTCGATGGTGAGCACCTCGGTGTCCGAAGCGTCCGCGAGGACCGTTCCGTCGAGTACCGCCTGCATGGGTTGTTCCCCTCTCCACTGGTCCGACGGCCGTGCGGACCGGTCGGCCGGGCCGCGCCGCCCGCCGCCCGTTCACCGGACGCCTACCCGCCCCGCGGCTGCGCAGCGGCCGCCGCCCGGCCCCGTACCCCGTCCGGCCCAGCCGCTGCCCGGGGCGCCGGTCCCGCCGCCGGTCCCGCCGTCCTCAGGGGGCGTCGAGGCCGCCGTCGGGGTGCCGCACGCCCGTCGCCCACCGCTCGTGCAGGAACTTCGTCGGCGGGTACCTGGCCGCCTCCTTCTCGTCCAGGTCCACCCCCCACCCGGGCCGTTCGGACGGCGCCAGGTGCCCTTCGCGCACCACCGGTGTGCCGGGGAAGACCTCGTTGGCCGCGTCGTTGTAGGTGTGCGACTCCTGGTAGCCGAAGGCCGGCGTGGAGACGTCCACCGCCAGGTTCGCCGCCACGCCCACCGGCGAGATGTCGCCGGGGGAGTGGAACGCGGTCCGCACCCCGACCAGTTCGGCGAGCGCCACCAGCTTGCGGGTCGGGGTGAGGCCGCCGACCGCGGAGGTGTGCAGCCGCAGCAGGTCGATCCCCCCGTCCCTGATCAGCCGTACCGCGTCCCCGACCGAGCCGATCTGCTCACCCACCGCGATCGGCACCGGCGAGGCTGCGCGCACCTCCGGCAGCCGGTCGTACAGCTCGGGCGGGATCACGTCCTCCAGGAACGACAGCCGGTACGGCTCCAGGGCCCGCGCCAGCACCACCGCCTGCTTGGGCGTCAGCCGGCTGTGCACGTCGTGCATCAGGCTCACCTCCTCGCCGAGCCGCTCGCGTGCCGCCGCGAACAGCCGCGGGGTGGCCCGCAGGTACTGGGCCGTGTCCCAGCCGTCCGGGTGCGGTGAACGCGGGTAGCCGCCGCGGGTGCCCGGGGCGCCGTACGTGCCGAGGCCCGGCCCGCCGACCTGGAGCCGGATGTGCCGGTAGCCCTGCGCCAGCAGCGTCTCGGCCTGCTCCAGCGTCTCCTCCACCGTGCCGCCCGCCGCGTGCGAGTAGACCTCGACGGCCGCCCGGCTGCGTCCGCCGAGCAGCTCGTACACCGGCATCCCGGCACGCTTGCCGGCGATGTCCCACAGGGCCTGGTCCACCCCGGACAGCGCGTTGTTCAGCACCGGCCCGTTGCGCCAGTACGACGAGTAGTGCACCGACCGGGTGATGTCCTCGATGTCCGCCGGGTGCCGCCCGACCACCAGCGGGCCGACGTGCTCGTCGACCGCGGCCACCACCGCCGCGTACCGCTGGGTGAAGGTGGCGCACCCCAGCCCGTACAGGCCCGGCTCGGAGGTGTCGACCCGGACCACCACCAGCGGCATGCCCTCGGGCGCGGTGACGACCGCCCGTACCGCGGTCACCCGCAGGGCGTCGCGGGCCGGCCACGGGGGCATGGCCTGCGGCAGCGAGCCGGAGTCGTCCAGCAGTCGGTTCGGGTCGGATCCGGTCATCGCGCAACTCCGGTTCGCATCTCGATGAGTACCTGTCAGCACCTGTCAGCACCTGCCGGTACTGCCGGTACCTGTCAGTACCGGCCGGCGTCCGCCGGCGGCTGCGGGCAGCCGTCGCCAGCCGTCGCCAGCCGTCGCCGGCCGGGGGAGACCGCGGGCAGCCCCGGGCCGCCGCCGACGAGGGCGGGCAAGGGGGCGGGCAGGGTGAATCGGGCCCGGTGATCGTCGGCGCGCCCAGTCAATCACAGCCGGTCAATGCTATGGGCATGTTAAATTCTCGACACCCCACCGGGCAGCGCGGCGGCCGAGACGGCGCCGGCCCGGCCGCGCCGAGAGGAACCGAGAGGAAGGCCGCAGTGAAGGTCCTGGTCACCGGCGCGGGCGGCGCGCTCGGCCGCGAAGTGGTCGCCCACCTGCGGGGAACGGGCTGGACGGTACGGGCCCTCGACCGCGCTCCGGTCGCCGCGGACGCCGCCGACGAGGTGGTCACCGGCGAGCTCCTCGCCCCCGGGATCCTCGACGGCGCGCTCCACGCGGTGGACGCGGTCGTACACACCGCGGCCATCCCCTCGCCCGACTCCGCACCCCACGACGAGGTGTTCGGCAACAACGTGCAGGCCACCTACCGCGTTCTGGACGCCGCCGGGCGGCACGGCGTCGGCCGGGCGGTCAACGTCTCCAGTCTGTCCGCGCTCGGCATCGCCTTCTCCGAAAGCGGCGCCGGGCCGCTCGGCGTGCCCGTCACCGAGGAGCACCCCTTCGTCGGCGACGACGTGTACGGGCTGTCGAAGTACCTCGGCGAGATCACCGCCGACGCGGCCGCGCGGCGCTGGGGCATGACCATAGCCAGCCTGCGCTTCCCGTTCCTTGGGACCGGCGACCGGCTGCGGCGGCAGCTCGACCGGGTCCACCGCGACCCCGGCTTCGACCGCGGCGGCCTGTGGGGCTGGCTCGACACCCGCGACGCCGCCCGCGCGGTGGGCGCCGCCCTGACCGCCCCGCTCACCGGCCCCGCCGACGGCCCCGGCCCCGCCGCCCGTACCGCGCACACGGTCATCAACGTCGCCGCCCCCGACACCAGCGCGCTGGAACCGACCGCCGAACTCCTGCGCCGCTACCACCCGCACGCCCGCCTCGACGAGCCGCTGGACGGCTTCACCGTGCCGTTCTCGCTGCACCGCAGCCGCGAACTGCTCGACTTCACCCCCCGCCACTCCTGGCGCGGCGGGCAACCGGTCTGACACCCGTCCGACCCCCGTCCCGCAGCGGGTCCGGCGCCGCTGCCGCACCCCGTCCCCGCGGATCCGTCGCGGGGGTCTCTTGAATCGTCGGCCGGTCGGCCCGACACTTCTCGGACAGCGACTGCTCGACTGCATTCGCCCCGAGCACTCGGTAGTCCACCGCAACGAGGCGGCGACCACAGGCGGTTGGTCACCGCTCGGTACCGGGTGCGGTCAACGACCCCACGTGCACCACCAAGCCGGCAGGGCAGGAGACGCCTGGAGCGTCCCGGCGCCGGTGAACCCTGCGTGAGGATCTGACGTTGAGAGGAGACGGCGTGGCCGTCGCGGTCGGAGTCGAAGAGGAATTCCACGTGGTGGACCTGACGTCGGGCACCCTCGTCCCCCGCGCCCGCGCGGTGCTGGACCGGCTGCCCGAACGCGGTTTCACCACCGAACTGCAGCAGTCCATCGTGGAGGCCAACAGCAGGCCGCACCGCGCCCTCGGCGACCTGCTGGAGGACATCAAGGCGTCCCGCCGCGCGCTGGCCGCCGCCGCCGAGCCGCTCGGGCTCGGGGTGGTCGCCGCCGGCACCGCGCCGATGGCCCGGCTGGGCACCATCGACACCACCGCCGACCCCCGCTACCGGCGGATGACCGAGAACTACCGGGTCGTCGCCGAGGAGCAGCTGATCTGCGGCCTCCAGGTCCACGTCGACGTGCCCGACCGGGACACCGGCATCATGGCCATGGGCCTGCTCTCGCCGTGGCTGCCCGCCCTGCTCGCGCTGTCCGCCAGCTCACCGTTCTGGCTCGGCTCCGACACCGGCTACGCCAGCTGGCGCACCCTGCTGTGGCAACGCTGGCCCACCACCGGACCGGCCGGCCACTTCCGCTCCGCCGACCACTACGACGAGGTGATCGCCGGCCTCGTCACCTCCGGCGTCATCAGCGACGCGGGCATGGTCTACTACGATGTCCGCCCCTCCGCACACCTGCAGACCCTCGAACTGCGGATCTGCGACGCCTGTCCGCGCGCCGAGACCGCCGTGATGATCGCCGGCCTGTTCCGCGCCCTGGTGGTCGACGCCTGCGACGCCGTGGCCGAGGGCCGGCGCGGCGACGACGAACGCCTGGAGTGGCTGCGCGCCGCGACCTGGCGGGCGGCCCGCTCCGGCCTGGAGGGCGACCTGGTGCACCCGGTCGACGGCGCGCCCCGCCCGGCACCGCGCGTCATCCGCTCCCTGGTGACCCGGCTGCGCCCGGCCCTGGAGCGCACCGGCGACTGGACCGACGTGGTCGAACTGACCGAGGAGGCACTGGGCCAGGGCAGCGCCGCGCACCGGGTGCGGCGGACCGCCGAGACCGACGGCCTGCCCGCCGCCGTCACCCAACTCGTCGCCCAGACCCGCGGCGACGAGGGCGTCGGACACCACCCGCACCACAACGGCCTGCTGCGCGGCTACCGCGCCGACCACGACGAGATGGTCGACCTGGCCGGCGAGGTCCGGCCGCTGTACCGGCCGGTGCTCGCCGAACTCGACCGGGCCGGCGTCGCCGGCCTGCAGCAGGCCGGCCGCACCCGCCAGCAGCGGCAGCGCGCCCAAGGCGTGGTGTTCCGCACCGACGGCGACGACACCCACCGGATCTTCCCGTTCGACGTGGTGCCCCGGCTGGTCACCGCCGACGACTGGGCGATGCTGGAACGCGGCCTGATCCAGCGGGTCCGCGCCCTGGAGGCGTTCCTGCACGACGCCTACGGCGAGCAGACCGCGCTGCGCGACGGGGTGGTCCCGGCCGGCTTCCTGCCGCAGCCGCAGGCCGCCAGGGAGGGGGCGCTGCCGACCCGGCCGGGACTGGTCCGCATCGCCGTGGCCGGCATAGACCTGGTACGGGACGCGGTCCGCGGCTGGCTGGTGCTGGAGGACAACCTGCGGGTGCCCTCCGGTATCGCCTACTCGCTGGCCGCCCGCCGGCTGGCCCCGATCGAGCCGTGGCCGCGGGTGGCGGGTGTCGAGGGCGTCACCGCGGTGCTGGCCCGTACGCTGCGCGCCGCCGCGCCCGGCCCCGACCCGCGGGTGCTGGTGCTCAGTGACGGCCCCGGCAACTCCGCCTGGTACGAACACCGCACCCTCGCCGCGGAGATGGACTTCGCCCTGCACACCGCCGACGACCTGGTGGTCCGCGGCGGGCGGCTGTACGCGGTCCGGCCCGGCCGCAACGCGCCCGCCGGCGCGGCCGCGGACGAGCGCCCGTACGATGTCGTCTACCGCCGGATCGACGAGGACGACCTCGCCAAGGCGACCGGCGCCGACGGCCTGCCGCTGTGGCCCGGCCTGACCGCCGCCACCCGCGCCGGCGCGCTCACCTTCGCCAACGCCTGGGGCAACGGCATCGCCGACGACAAGGCGCTGTACGCGCTGGTGCCCCGGCTGATCCGCTACCACCTCGGCGAGGAGCCGCTGCTCGGCCAGGTCCCCACCATGCTTCCGGGCGAACCCGGCGTGCTGGACGAGGTGCTCGACCGGCTCGCCGAACTCGTCGTCAAGCCGGTCGACGGCCAGGGCGGCGCCGGCGTCGTCATCGGCCCGCACGCCTCGCCCGAGGAACTCGCCCGGCTCCGCGCCGAACTGCTGGTCTCCCCGCAGAACTGGGTGGCGCAGGACGTCGTCCAGCTGACCAGCCACCCCACCTTCGACGGTGAGCGGCTGGAGCCGCGGGTGGTGGACCTGCGGGTGTTCGTCTGCTCCGAGCGGGAAGGAGACGGACTCGGCGCCGTCGGCCTCAACCCCACGGTGCTGCCGTCGGCGATGACCCGGGTCGCGGCCGGCGGCAGCCTCATCGTCAATTCCTCACGGGGCGGCGGCGCGAAGGACACCTGGATTCTGCGCGGCGATTCATGACGGACCGCCCCCACCGGAGGTGCACATGTGCGGCCTGGCCGGCGAGATCAGATTCGACGGCACACCACCGGACCTGGCCGCCGTCGAGCGGATGACCGACCGGATGGCGGCCCGCGGCCCCGACGGCCGCGGCCTGTGGTCACGGGGCCCGGTCGCCCTCGGCCACCGGCGGCTGAAGATCATCGACCTGTCCGAACGCGGCGCGCAGCCGATGACCGACGCGGAAGGCGGCCTCACCGTCGTCTTCAACGGCTGCCTGTACAACCACCGCGAGCTGCGCGCCGAACTGGAGAAGGCCGGGCAGCGCTTCCGCTCCGCCTCCGACACCGAGGTGCTGCTGCGCGCCTACCGGCACTGGGGCCCGGACTGCGTGACCCACTTCGCCGGCATGTTCGCCTTCGTGATCGTGGAACACGACTCCGGCCGGGTGGTGCTCGGCCGGGACCGGCTCGGCATCAAGCCCCTCTACACCGCGCGGCGCCCCGGCCGGCTGCGGTTCGCCTCCACCCTGCCCGCGCTGCTGGCCGGCGGCGACGTGGACACCGGCCTGGACCCGGTGGCGCTGCACCACTACCTCAGCTTCCACTCCGTCGTCCCGGCCCCCCGGACCATCCTGGCGGGGGTACGGAAACTGCCGCCCGCCACCGTCCGCGTCGTCGAGCCCGACGGCACCGAGCACGACCACCGCTACTGGAACCCCGCCTACGCCCGGCAGGACGCCTACGCGGGCATGGACGCCGGCGACTGGCGGGACGCGGTGCTCGACGCGCTGCGCACCGCCGTACGCCGCCGCACCGTCGCCGACGTCCCCGTGGGCGTACTGCTGTCCGGCGGGCTCGACTCCAGCCTCATCGTGGCGCTGCTCGCCGAGACCGGCGCCCGCGGACTGGCCACCTTCAGCATCGGCTTCGACAGCGAGGGCGGCGAGGCGGGCGACGAGTTCACCTGGTCCGACCTGGTGGCCCGCCGCTACGGCACCGACCACCACCGCATCGTGGTGCCCTCCGCGGAACTGCCCGACGCGCTGGACTCCGCCGTGGCGGCGATGAGCGAACCCATGGTCAGCCACGACGCGGTCGCCTTCCACCTGCTGAGCCGGGAGGTCGCCCGCCATGTGAAGGTGGTGCAGAGCGGCCAGGGGGCCGACGAGGTCTTCGCCGGATACGACTGGTACCCGCCGATGGCCGGCATCCCGCGGCAGGACGCGGCGGCCACCTACGGCAAGGTCTTCACCGACCGCCCGCACGGCGAACTCGGCCGGATGATCACCCCCGGCCTGCTGACCGGCGACGACGTCTCCGGCGACTTCGTCCGCGCGCACCTGGCCCGCCCCGGCGCCGACACCGCCCTCGACGCGGTGCTCAGACTGGACAGCGAGATCATGCTCGTCGACGACCCCGTCAAACGGGTCGACAACATGACCATGGCCTGGGGACTGGAGGCGCGGGTGCCGTTCCTCGACCACGAACTGGTCGAACTGGCCGCCGCCTGTCCGCCGGAGCTGAAGCTTGCCGGCGGCGGCAAGGGCGTGCTCAAGGCCGCAGGCCGTACCCTTCTTCCGGTGGAGATCACCGACCGCGCCAAGGGCTACTTCCCGGTGCCGGCCATCCGGCACATGGCCGGCCCCGTACTCGAACGCGTCCAGGAGGCGCTCGCGGCCCCCGCCGCCCGGGCCCGCGGCATCTTCCGCGACGACTACCTGCGCGAGCTGCTGGCCGCGCCCGAGAAACACCGCACGACACTGGGCGCCAACGCCCTGTGGCAGGCGGCCCTGCTGGAGATCTGGCTGCAGACCCACGGAGTGGAATGAGTACCGCCTCCCGCCGTGCGGCGGCGCTGCCGCACGGCGTCACCGACCCCGTGGAGCACGACTGCCGCCAGGCGGCCGCCGACCCCACCGGCCGCTCGGCCGCCTTCGTCTGCGACCGCGACGGCACCCCGCGCCTGTGGGTCGCCGCCCCGGACGAGCCCCGGCCGAGGCTGCTCGACCCCGGCCCCGACCCGGTGGCCGCGGTCAGCTGGTCGCCCGACGGGCGCTGGATCGCCTACACCGCGGCCCCCGGCGGCGGCGAGCACACCGTGGTCCGCTGCGTGCGCCCCGACGGAACCGGCCGCCACGACGTGGCCGGCGCCGGCAGCCTCGCCGCCGCCCACTTCGGCTGCTGGACCCGCGACGGCGCCGCCCTCGCCGTCACCGAGGCCGTCGCCGCCGACACCCTGCCGACACCGCCGGGCCCGGCGGACCTGCCGGCCGGGGCACCGCCGGCCGGCGCCGGGCAGCAGGCCCCGGTCGTACGCCAGGGGGTCCTGGTGGCGTCCCTGGTCGACCCCGACGGGCGGCGCCCGCCCCGGCGGGTCGCGGTCGAGTCGGGGTCGGCCACCCTGCGGGTCTGCGACATCAGCGCCGACGGGCGGCGGATCCTGCTGCGGCGCGGGCCGCGGGGCCACCGGGAGGCCGTCGTACTGGACGCCGCCGACGGCCGGGAGACCTGTCTGCTGCCCGTCGCCGACGGCGACCCGTGGATCGGCCGCTTCTCACCCGACGGCCGGATCCTGTGGCTGCGCAGTGACGAGGACCGCGAGTACGCGGCGCTGCTCGCGGTGGAGCTGCTGCCGGACGGCGGCCAGGGGGAGATCCGTTCGGTCACCGCCCGAAAGGACGCCGACCTGGAGCTCTTCGCCGCCGACGGCCCGGGGGAGCGGGCCGCGCTCGCCTGGAACCACCGGGGCCGCAGCGTGCTGCAGACCGCCGTCCTCGGCGCCGACGGCACCCTGTCCGCGGTGCGCGACCTGCCGCTGCCGCACGAGGTCGTCACCCGGGCCGACGCCGACGCGCGGGGCGGCTGGCTGCTGTCGCTGTCGGGCTCGGTGCGCCGGCCCGGGGTGTGGACCGCCTCCGCCGCGGGCGAGACCGCCCGTACCGCGTGGACCGCGCCGGCCCCCGCCGCCCACCGCTCCGCGACCCCCGTACTGCTGGAGCTCCGGGCACGCGACGGCATCCCGCTGAGCGGCTGGTTCCACCCGGCCCCCGAGCGGCACGGCGCGGGTCCGTGCGTGGTGCACCTGCACGGCGGCCCCGAGAGCCAGGAACGGCCCGTCCTCGAACCCCTCTACCAGGCACTGCTCGCCCGTGGGATCAGCGTCTTCGCCCCCGACGTACGCGGCTCGTCCGGCCACGGCCGGGCGTTCACGGCGGCCGACCGCGGCGCCGGCCGGATCTCCGCCGTCGACGACGTCGCCGACTGCGCCGCCCACCTGGTCGACACGGGGCTGGCCGACCCCGGCCGGCTGAGCGTGATGGGCCGCTCCTACGGCGGCTACCTGGTGATGGCGGCCCTGGTCCGGCACCCGGACCTGTTCCGCGCCGGGGTGGCGGTCAGCGGCATGTCCGACTTCGCCACCTTCTTCGCGGGCACCGAACCGTGGATCGCGGAGTCGGCTGCCGTCAAGTACGGACACCCCGTGCACGACCACGACCTGCTCGCGCTGCTGTCGCCGATGACGTACGTCGACGCGCTGCGCACCCCGGTGCTGGCCGTGCACGGCGCCCTGGACACCAACGTGCCGCCCGGCGAGTCCGAGCAGTTCGTCCGGGCCGCCCGCCGGCGCGGGGTGCCCGCCGAACTGCTGCTCTTCCCCGACGAGGGCCACGAACTGGCCCGGCGGGCCAACCGAGAGCGGTTCTACGCCGCGGCCGGCGACTGGCTCACCCGCTGGGCCCGCTGACGGGCCCCGCTCAGTCCTGGACCGGGACGGTCGCGGTCTCGAAGAAGAAGTCGTCGATACCGCGGACGGCCTCCAGGAAGTCGTCCAGATTCACCGGCTTGGTGACGTACGCGTTGGCGTGCTGGTTGTACGCGGCCGAGATGTCGTCGGGAGTGGAGGAGGTGGTGAGCACCACCACCGGGATCGTGCTCAGCCCGGGGTCGTCCTTGAGCACGGCCAGCAGCTCGCGGCCGTTCATCCGGGGCATGTTCAGATCCAGCACGATCAGGTCGGGCCGCGCGGTGTCCGGCGACCGGAGGTGCTCCAGGGCGGCCACCCCGTCGTTGGCCCGCTCGATCGAGCGGGTGGCCACCCCGCGGTCGCTGAGCGCCTCCTCGATCAGCAGGGCGTCGGCCGGGTCGTCCTCGACCAGCAGGACACGGTATGTGCGGGCGGGGAGAAGAGCGTTCACTGAGGCACTCCTGCGTATCCGGGCGGGAACGGGACGGGACGGCGGCCGCGCGGTGAAGACCAGCCCCGGCCAGCGCCGGCGGGCGCCCTGGCGGGTGATCCCCCAGGCGCGGCCGAGGTCGGGATAGGTGGCGCCCTGCCGGGCGGCGGCCCTGGCCTCCTGCGCGGCACGGCTGTCCACTGCCTTGAGGATGTACGACAGCACCCGCAGCCGTACCAGCGGGCCGTCCATTCCGTCGGGGCCGGTGCTTCCGGCGTACCGGGCGGGGAAAGCCTCCGCGGCGAGCCGGCGGGCGAGGTCCTCGACGGCCCGCTCGGCCAGCGCGGTCAGTACGCCGTGGTCGAGCTGCGGGGTGGACTGCTCAGCTGGCACGCCCTCACCATACGAGTCGGCCGACAGAGGTGACAACCAATGTTGTCCCACTGGGTAGCATTGCGCGACCGCGGTCAGTCGCGCGGCACCGTGGTTCCGCTGCCGTGCAGCGGGTGGGACATCGAGGAGTCGCAGTGACGGGTGTGATACCGACCGACGAGGCGGGGTACTCCCGTGCCCGCCCCACCCCGGCCGAACCGGGCGCCCGCCCCGTCGGCTGGACGACCCGCCGGTGGCTCACGGTGGGCTCGTGCGCGGCCCTGGCGGTGCTGGCCGCGCTCACGGTCACCGGCGCCTGGGTGTTCGCCCGCTCCACCGAGATCTCCAACCGGCTGGTCGACGGGAGCACCCCCGCCCTGGTGGCCTCGGTACAGCTGGAGAAGTCGCTGACCGACCAGGAGACCGGCGTCCGCGGCTACGGACTGACCGGGCAGCGGGCGTTCCTGGAACCGTACACCTCCGGCCTGGTCCTCCAGCGGACCAGCACCGCGCGGCTGCGGACCCTGCTGGCCCACGACGACCGGAGCCTGGCGGACCTCCAGAGCCTGCTGGACCGCGCGCGGACCTGGCAGGAGTGGTTCGCCCGGCCGGTGGCGGCGGCGCCCCCCGGCGGGCCGATCGCGCTGGCCACCGAGCGCGCGGACGAGGGCAAGCGGCGGTTCGACGCCGTCCGCGCCGCCTCCACCCACCTCCAGCAGACCCTGCAGAACGGCAGGGACCAGGCCAGAGCCAACCTTCAGGGCGCCAGGGACCTGCGCAACTGGATCTTCTCCATGATCGCCCTGCTGATCGTCGCCATGACCGGCCTGGTCTTCGCGGGCCTGCGCCGGGGCGTGACGCTGCCGCTCGGCCGGCTCTCCGGCGACGTCCGACGGGTGGCCGAGGGCCACTTCGGCCACCGGGTCGCCGCGGTCGGCCCGGCGGACCTGCGCAGCCTGGCGCTGGACGTGGAGTCCATGCGCGAACGCCTGGTCGCCGAACTCACCTTCAGCGACGCCGCCCGCGCCCGGCTCGACGAGCAGGCCGCCGAGCTGCGCCGCTCCAACGCCGAGCTGGAGCAGTTCGCCTACGTGGCCTCGCACGACCTCCAGGAGCCGCTGCGCAAGGTGGCCAGCTTCTGCCAGCTGCTCCAGCGCCGCTACGGCGACCAGCTCGACGACCGGGCCACGCAGTACATCGACTACGCCGTCGACGGCGCCAACCGGATGCAGACCCTGATCAACGACCTGCTGGCCTTCTCCCGGGTCGGCCGGCTGCACTCCGACACCGCGACGGTCGATCTCGAGCAGCTGTTCACCCGGACCCTGGACGCGCTGAGCCTGACCGTGGAGGAGGCCGGCGCCGAGGTCACCCACGACCCGCTGCCGGTCGTCACCGGCGACGCCACCCAGCTGGGCATGCTGCTGCAGAACCTCGTCTCCAACGCTGTCAAGTTCCGCTCGCCGGACCGCTCCGCCCGCGTGCACCTGTCCGTCGAGCGGCAGGACGGGCTGTGGTCGTTCGCCGTCGCCGACAACGGCATCGGCATCGCCCCGGAGTTCGCCGAGAAGGTGTTCGTGATCTTCCAGCGGCTGCACACCCGCGACGCCTACCCCGGCAACGGCATCGGTCTGGCGCTGTGCAAGAAGATCGTCGAGTTCCACGGCGGCAGCATCGCCATCGACCTCGACCACCGCCCCGGCACCCGCTTCGTCTTCACCCTCGCCGGACCCGTCGCCGAGCAGGTCGCCGACGAGCCGCGGGCGGTGTCCCGGTGAGCGACAGCGACACCGCCGAGACCCCGGCGCTCACCGCGGTCAGCTACCGGATCCTGCTGATCGAGGACGACCCCGGCGACGCGCTGCTCGTCGAGGAGTACCTGGCCGACAGCTCGCTCAACGTCGACCTGCAGTGGGCCCAGACGCTGGCCGACGGCATGGCCGGCGTCGGCCGCCGCGCCCCCGACTGCGTGCTGCTGGACCTGCACCTGCCCGACGCCTCCGGCACCGGCGCCGTCGCCCGGATCCAGAGCGCCTGCCCGGCGGCGGCGGTCATCGTCCTCACCGGCCTGGCCGACGCCGGCGCCGGGGTCGAGGCGGTCGCCGCCGGCGCCCAGGACTACCTGGTCAAGGGCACGGTCACCGGCGAACTGCTGGACCGGGCGGTGCGGTACGCGGTCCACCGCAAGCACGCCGAGCGCACGGCCGCCGAACTGCGCGCCAACCAGCACCGGGCGCAGGAGAACAGCCGGCTGGAACGCAGCCTGCTGCCGGTCCCCATGCTCAGCGCCACCGCCGGGGTGACCCCGACCTCCTGCTACCTGCCCGGCCGTGAGGGCGCGCTGCTGGCCGGCGACTTCCTCGACGTGGTGGAGACCGCGGACGGCACCGTGCACGCGGTCATCGGCGACGTCAGCGGGCACGGACCGGACGAGGCGGGCATCGGGGTGTGCCTGCGTATCGCCTGGCGGACCCTGATCCTCGGCGGCCATCGCGGCAGCGGGCTGCTCGCCCTGATGGAGCAGATCCTCGTCGCCGAGCGGACGTACTCGGCGATGTTCGCCACCGTGGCGACGCTCTCGCTCGCCCCGGCCGGCCGGCTGGACATCACCCGGGCCGGCCACGACACGCCCCTGATCGTCGAGGGCCGCACGGCCCGGCCGCTGCCGGCCCCCGCCGGTGTCGCGCTCGGCCTGATCCCCGGCGGCTCGGCGTGGCACACCGCCCACCTGGAACTGCCGCCCGCCGCGACGCTGCTGCTCTACACCGACGGCCTGACCGAGGGCCATGTCGGACCGGGCCGGGAGCGGCTGGGCACCGAGGGCCTGATCTCGGTCATCGCCGCCGCCCCCGACCCGGCCGGCCAGGCCCTCATCGACCACCTGACGACCGTCACCCGGGAACTCGACGCCGGCCGGCACCTGGACGACGTGGCGATCCTGCTGCTCACCCGTGACATCTGAATTCCGCGTACCGTCATTCCCGGCCACTCCGGCGGTGGTGCGGTGACGAATTCGTTGCTGCCCGTGACGGTGAATTCGTACGAGGGCGGGGTCCGGTGAATAGTGAATACCGCGCGGCCCATGAGGTGGCGGCGATCCAGGCGCAGGATGTGACGGGCGGTGTAACTGATTCCACTGGTGCGGGACCGGCGTCCCCGCTGTTCTCAGGGGTTTCCGTCATATTCCGCGGACATTCACCGGACGCCGCCCCTCAGACGTCCAGGCCGCTCTCGACGCGCTTGAGGACATGCCGGGCCAGCGCGAGGTTCGCGCGGCTGCGGTCCAGTGCCAGATACAGGAAGAGCGAGCTCCGGCCGCTGGTCACCGGGCGGATCAGGTGGTACTGGGTGCCCAGGGTGATCAGGATGTCCTCGATCGTGTCGTTGATCCCCAGCAGCGACAGCGCCCGCATCTTGGCGCGCACCACCTCGGTGTTGCCGGCCGCGGCGATCTCCAGGTCCAGTTCCCTCCCGCCGCCGAGTGTGCCGAGGGCCATGCCGCTCTCGTAGTCCGCGAGCGCCACCCCGATCGCGCCCTCGACGGTCATCGCTTCTTTGAGCGCGGTTTCAATGTTCATGGTGCTTCCCCGGCTGGCTCTGGACTGTCTGACGGATACAGAGAACATCATCTTCGTTCACTGTTGTGCGAGTTGCGAATTAACGTACTCTGCCTGATGTCGGAAAGTGAAGGGGTGCCTGTGCACGCGCTGGAGTCGGTCCTGGCCCAAGTCCTCTCCACCCCGGGCGTCCTGGGCGCGGCCGTGGTGGACGCGGTGACCGGTCTGACCTACGCCGAGGCGGGGGACTGCGGTCCCGCAGGTTCCGGTACGGAAGTCCGCGACCTGGCGGAACTGGTCAGCGACCGGCTGCACGAAGCGGGAGCCTGGGGGGAGTTGGAGAACGTGGTGGTCACCGGCCGCCGGATCCAGCACATCGTCCAGGTGCTGCCGCGCCGGGGCGACGCGGTGCTGCTGTCCGCCGTACTCGACCGCGCGGACACCAACCTCGCGCTGGCCTCTCGGCAGCTGTCGGAGCACGCGAGGGGCCTGGTGGTATGACCTCCGCCCCCGCGCGGCGCGAACCGCGCAACGTCCCCGCGCTGCTGGCCAGACTGCGGCCGGAACGGTTCACCGGCGCCGTCGCGGTCTCCGGCGGCCCCGGCGGCACCCTCCATCTGCGGGACGGGCTGGTCGGCGCGGTCCAGACGCCGGCGGCGCCGACCGCCGAGTCCGTACTGCTCAGGTCCGGCCGGATCGCCGAGGGCGACTGGACCACCGCACGCGCCGCGCGGCCCGACGCCGGCCCGCTGGCTGACACACTGGTCGCCGGCGGGTTCATCGGCGCCGCTGAACTGGAGCTGGTCTGCACGGCGGCGGTCTTCGACGGGGCGTTCGCCATGGCGCTCAACCCCGTGGACGGCTTCGAGGTGCTGGCCGGGCATCCGGCGCCCGAGCTCACCGCGGCCCCCGGCGTGGAGCCGGCCCGCCTCACCGAGGAGACCGCGCGCCGGCTGGCGGCGCTGCGCGACCGCGGGATGCGGGCGGGCGACGTCGTCGGGGCGCCGGTCAGGCTCGTCGTCGGGGCGCGCCCGCAGATCCTGGACGCCCGGCGGCACGCCCTGCTGCTCGGCGTCGACGGCCGGCGCACCCCGCGCGATCTGGCCTTCGCGCTCGGCCGGGGCGTCTTCCCGGTGCTGCTCGACCTGGTCCGGCTGCACACGGTCCGGCTGACCGAGAGCGGGGCGCCGCCCGAACGGACGGCGCCCCCGGTCTCGGTGCGGGCCAGGCCGCGGCCCGCTGCAACCGATCAGGCCACGGTGGGGCCGCTGCCCCGCCGCCGGCCACCGCGGCACAGCGGGCCCGCCGACCGGTCCCGGCCACAGAACGACTGAACGTCATCACCGGCAATCCCGAGGAGAACGCACCATGACCGTCCCGGCGTCGTACGAGGCATTGGTTTCGGTATTGAAGTCGCTGCGCGAACGGGTCATGGGCATCAACGAGACCGTGATCGCCACCGCGGACGGGCTGCTGGTGGCGGCCGACACCGCCACCGCCCAGCCGGAGTCGGTGTCCGCGCTGGCCGCGGCCGGCCTGGGCATCGGCCGGCGGACAGCCGCGGAGGTGGGCCTCGGCGGGCTCCGCGACGTGGTCACCCGCTGCGCCGGCGGCTACGTCGTCGTCCTCGCCGTCGGCGACAACGCGCTGCTGGTCATCCTGGCCGACGAGGGACTCGACCTCGCCGGCCTGTACCGCTCGTCCCCGGTGGCCGTCGAACACCTCGCCACCCTGCTGGCCTCCTGACCGTACCGCTCGGACCCGGCACACCGGCCGGAACCGGCCGGTACCGCTCAGCACCGGCCCGCGCGGTCAGCCGCGCTGGCGGACCGGAAGCCGCCACCCCGCGCGGGGGAAGTGGCACGTGTACCCGGACGGGTAGCGCTCCAGGTAGTCCTGGTGCTCCGGCTCGGCCTCCCAGAAGGGGCCGGCCGGCTCGACCTCGGTGACGACCTTGCCCGGCCACAGGCCGGAGGCGTCAACGTCGGCGATGGTGTCCTCGGCGACCTGCTTCTGCTCGTCGTCCAGATAGTAGATCGCCGAGCGGTAGCTGAGGCCGATGTCGTTGCCCTGGCGGTTCTTCGTGCTCGGGTCGTGGATCTGGAAGAAGTACTCCAGCAGCGACCGGTAGTCGGTCTGCTCCGGGTCGAAGACGATCTCGACGGCCTCGGCGTGCGTGCCGTGGCGCTGGTAGGTGGCGTTGGGCACGTCACCCCCGGTGTAGCCGACCCGGGTGGCCACGACTCCCGGCTGCCGGCGGATCAGGTCCTGCATCCCCCAGAAGCATCCGCCCGCGAGCACGGCCTTCTGCGTCTGCGCGACCATCTCGTTCCTCCCAGTCCTCGTCGTTCCCAGTCTGTATCAGCGGCAACAGGATCCGGCACCCCGGTATTCCGGTTTTCGGCCACGCCGACCCCGTCGCGGCCGGGCCGGTGCCCACCGCGACCCGCCCCCCTCGGACGCCCTCACCGCCCGCGGCACTCCCGCCACCACCCCCGCCCGGCCCAGCAGCGGGTGCCGGTTCCGTCGGCGCGTGCTCCAGTGTGAAGGGAAATCCGGGGGACATACGAGCCACAGCCGGCTCCGTACGACCGGCGGGAAGCAGGCATCGATGATGGCACGTGCACGCGGTTCAGGACTGATCGGCGAGCTGTCGGCGGAGTTCGCCGGCACGATGATCCTGATCCTCTTCGGTACCGGCGTGGTGGCCCAGGTGGCCGCCGGCGGTGGTCTGACCGTTCCCCCGGGAGGGCTGGGCAACCACGACAGCATCGCCTGGGCATGGGGTCTCGGCGTCACGCTCGGCGTCTATCTCGCGGCGCGGCTGAGCGGCGCGCACCTCAACCCGGCGGTGACCGTCACGCTGGCGGCCTTCAGGGGCTTCCCGTGGTGGAAGGTCGCGCCCTACGCGCTGGCCCAGACCGTCGGCGCCTTCGTGGCGGCCCTGCTGGTGCGGTGGAACTACACCGAGGTGCTGGCGAAGTTCGACCCAGGCCACACCGTCAAGACGCAGACCGTGTTTTCCACGCTCCCCGGCAACGGCTCGACCACCGCGGGCGTCCACGAATGGGGCGCGTTCCGCGACCAGGTGATCGGCACCGCGATCCTGCTGATCCTGATCCTGGCCATCACCGACGTACTGAGCACCCCGCCGGGCGCCAACCTCGGCCCGCTCATCATCGGCCTGGTCGTCGTCGCCATCGGTATGGCCTGGGGCACCGACGCCGGCTACGCGATCAACCCGGCCCGTGACTTCGGCCCCCGGCTGGCGAGCTACATCACCGGCTACCGGTCGGCCTGGCGGGACCAGTGGGGCAACATCTACTTCTGGGTGCCGATCGTCGGCCCGCTGGTGGGCGGACTGCTCGGCGGCGTGTTCTACAAGGTCTTCATCGGACGCTTCCTGCCCGAGGCGCCGCCGGAGCCTGCCGGGCGGGCGCCCGCCTCCGAGCCCACGGCCTGACCGCGACCCCACACCCACGAGAGGCGGCACCTGATGGCGGACTTCGTCGGCGCGGTGGACCAGGGGACCACCAGCAGCCGTTTCATGATCTTCGACCACGACGGCAACGAGGTGGCGAAGCACCAGCTCGAACACACCCAGTACCTGCCGCGCCCCGGCTGGGTCGAGCACGACCCGGTGGAGATCTGGGAGCGCACCAACGTCGCGATCCAGAACGCGGTGCGCACGGCCGGCATCACGGCCACGGACCTGGCGGCGATCGGCATCACCAACCAGCGCGAGACCACCGTCGTCTGGGACCCGCGCACCGGCCGCCCGTACGGCAACGCGATCGTCTGGCAGGACACCCGTACCGACTCCATCGCCAAGGCGCTGGAGCGGGACGGCCACGGCGACCTGATCCGCCGCCGGGCGGGCCTGCCGCCGGCCACCTACTTCTCCGGCGGCAAGATCAAGTGGATTTTGGAGAACGTCGACGGGGTCCGCGAGGCGGCGGACAAGGGGCACGCCATCTTCGGCACCACCGACTCCTGGGTGCTGTGGAACCTCACCGGCGGCCCCAACGGCGGCATCCACGCCACCGACGTCACCAACGCCAGCCGCACCATGCTGATGGACCTGGAGACGCTGGACTGGGACGACGAACTGCTCGGGATCTTCGGCATCCCGCGCTCGATGCTGCCGAAGATCAACCCCTCCTCGCACGCCGAGGCGTTCGGCGCCACCCGCACCTCCCGGCCGCTGAACGCCCCGGTGCCCATCACCGGCGTGCTCGGCGACCAGCAGGCGGCGACCGTCGGGCAGGTCTGCTTCGCACCCGGCGAGGCCAAGAACACCTACGGCACCGGCAACTTCCTGCTGCTCAACACCGGTACCGAGGCGGTGCGCTCCGAGCACGGGCTGATCACCACCGTGGCCTACAAGTTCGGCGACGCGCCGGCCGTCTACGCGCTGGAGGGCTCGATCGCCGTCACCGGCTCCGCGGTGCAGTGGCTGCGCGACCAGCTGCACATCATCAGCGACGCGGCGGAGAGCGAGCGGCTGGCCGGTACGGTCGAGGGCAGCGACGGCATCTACTTCGTGCCGGCCTTCTCCGGCCTGTTCGCCCCGTACTGGCGCTCCGACGCCCGCGGCGCGATCGTCGGCCTGGCCCGCTTCCACACCAACGGCCACCTGGCCAGAGCCACCCTGGAGTCCATGTGCTACCAGAGCCGCGACGTGGTCGAGGCGATGGAGCAGGACTCCGGCGTGCACCTGGACGTCCTCAAGGTGGACGGCGGCGTCACCGCCAACGAGCTGTGCATGCAGACGCAGGCGGACATCCTCGGCGTCCCGGTCAGCCGGCCGGTCGTCGCCGAGACCACCGCGCTGGGCGCCGCGTACGCGGCCGGCCTCGCGGTCGGCTTCTGGCGGGACACCGACGAGCTGCGCGAGCACTGGCACGAGTCGCGCCGCTGGGAGCCGGGCTGGTCCGAGGAGCAGCGGGCGGCCGGCTACACCGGCTGGAAGAAGGCGGTCGACCGGACCCTGGACTGGGTCGACGTCGAGTAGGCCCGGCACGCCGGGCGGCGGGAGCAGCCCGGCGGCGGAACGGGCACGGCGTACGGGGACGTACACCACCGGGCGGTCGACTTCGGTCGGCCGCCCGGTGGCGTACGTCCCCTCGCGTCGCCCCCTCGGACACCGGGCAGGCCGGCGGGCCGGGCACCGGCCGTCGCGGGGCGGCGTCCCGGGACGGCGGGGCGTACGCCGGGCGCTAACCGGGCGGCCGGGGATTGTGCGTGACCCGTCCGGCCGATAGCGTAGAGCAGGTTGTGAGTGCCGGTGGCAAGCCCCTGAGCGGCGGCTTCCGGCACGCGATGGGCCCGGGGCGGGCCCCGGACGCGGTTGTCGAAGGGGAGGGTGAGGACATGCGCGCGGTGCGCCAGCGCTGCCTCCGGCACCCCGCCGGCACCTTCCAGTCCCGGGTGACCCGGCGCCATGTCGACCTGCTGCGCGTGAACAGCGCGCTGTGTCCCGGCATAGCCGCACCGGTCCGCTGACCGGCTGAGCCCCTCACGGGCGCGCCTGCCTCCTCGTACCCCCCCCCCCCGTCCTTCCGCACCCCGTGCGGCGGCGGTCCCGACGCGCACCGCCCGCCCGCCTCTCCAAGGCCGCGGCGCGGTGCCCTCCTTGCCCACACCCGCCGCGTACCGCCGCGCACCCACCCGATGAGACGGGAAGCACCGATGAAGCAGCAGGAGACGAGCCCGGTACCGGCCGCCCCCCAGGGGCAGCCGCCGCCGGAGGGCGCGCCGCCGCCGCTCGACCACCAGGCGACCGACGAGGCGCTGCTGGCCGCCCGGCTGGTGCCGCTGCGCCGCCCCGGCCGCTGGGCGTCCGCGGCGGTCCTGCTGGTGCTGTTCGCGATGTTCGTCAACACCCTGGTCACCAACCCCCGCTTCCAGTGGGGCACGGTCGGGGACTACTTCCTGCGCGGCTCGATCATCCACGGCCTGGAGCTCACCCTCTGGCTCACCGGCGCGGTCATGGCCACCGGCTACCTGCTGGGCATCGGCATCGCCGCGATGCGCCTGTCCGGCAACCACATCCTGCGCGGCCTGAGCTTCGGCTACGTCTGGCTGGTGCGCTCGGTCCCGCCGCTGGTCCAACTGCTCTTCTGGTACGAACTGGCGTCCCTCTACCCGCAGGTGTCGCTCGGCATCCCGTTCGGCCACGAGTTCGTGACCGTCAAGACCGCGCACCTCTTCAGCGGCATCCTCGCCGCCTACGTCGGGCTCAGCCTGGACGTGGCCGCCTTCTCCGCCGAGATCGTGCGCGGCGGACTGCTGTCCGTCGACCGCGGCCAGACCGAGGCCGCCCAGGCACTCGGCCTCGGCGGCGGCCGTATCTTCCGCCGGATCGTGCTGCCGCAGGCGATGCCCGCCGTCATCCCGGCCTCCGGCAACCTGCTGATCGGCATGCTCAAGGCGACCTCGATCGTCAGCGTCATCGCCGTCCAGGACCTGCTGTACTCGACCCAGCTGATCTACAACGAGAACTTCCTGATCATGCCGCTGCTGATGGTCGCCACGCTCTGGTACGTCATCCTCACCACCCTGCTGTCGGTCGGACAGTATTACGTCGAGCGGTACTACGGCCGCGGCGGCGACCGCACCGGCCGCGGCCTGTGGCAGGTGGCTCGGGCCAACCTCCCGCTGTTCGGCACCGCGGACACCAAGCACCTGGCGGGACTGTCATGACCGACGACGGACGCCCGCTGGTGCGGGTGCGCGGCCTGCGCAAGAGCTTCGGCACCCACCTCGTCCTGGACGGCGTGGATTTGGACGTGCGCGAGAGCGAGGTGACGGTCCTGCTCGGCCCCTCCGGCTCCGGCAAGTCCACCCTGCTGCGCTGCGTCAACCACCTGGAGAAGCCCGACGCCGGCTTCGTGGAGATCGGCGGCGAGATCGTCGGCTACCGCCACGACGGCGGCAGACTGCACGAGCTGCGGCCCCGGGCCATCACCCGGCAGCGGGCCCGGATCGGCATGGTCTTCCAGCAGTTCAACCTCTTCCCGCACCTGACGGTGCTGGAGAACCTCACCGAGGCGCCGGTCGCGGTACGCGGCGTCACCCGCAAGCAGGCCGCGGCCAGGGCCCGCGAACTGCTCGCCCGGGTCGGGCTCGACGGCCGGCAGGACTCCTACCCCCGGCAGCTGTCCGGCGGCCAGCAGCAGCGCGTCGCCATCGCCCGCGCGCTCGCGATGGAGCCCCGGCTGCTGCTCTTCGACGAGCCCACCAGCGCCCTGGACCCCGAACTCGTCGGCGACGTGCTCGCGGTGATGCGGGACCTCGCGCTCAGCGGCATGACGATGATCGTCGTCACCCATGAGATCGCCTTCGCCCGCGAGGTCGCCGACACCGTGGTCTTCCTCGACGGCGGCCGGATCGTCGAGTCCGGCACACCCGCCGCCGTCCTGGACAACCCCCGGCACGAACGGGCCCGCGCTTTCCTGGCCGCGGTCCTCTGACCCCCGGCTCCGCTCCCGTTCCCCGTTCCCGTACGCCGTCCCGCCACCTCACCCCATCCGAAAGGCTGCCCGTGAGCACTCCAGGACGTCCCGCCCGCCGTCTCCCGCGCCTGGCCGCCGTGGCGGCCGCCCTCACCTGCCTGCTGCTGGCCGCCGCCTGCGGCGGTTCGGGCTCGTCGTCCGACGGCGGCAAGGAGACGACCGCCGCCGGCGGTACGCCCGCCGCGACCTCCACCGCCATCCCGACCCAGGACGTGGTCTCCTCGATCGCGGCCGACCCGGCGCTCAAGGCGGAGCTGCCCGCGGCGATCCGGGACCGCGGCACCATCACCGCGGGCGTCGTCCGCTCGCCCGGCACCTCGGGCCTGCCGCACGCCGGCCAGACCGCCGACGGCACGACCGTCGGCCTGGACGTCGACCTGCGCGAGGCCGTCGCCAAGGTGCTGGGCGTGACGTGGAAGCAGGAGTACGGGACCTTCGCCAGCATCATCCCCGGGGTGCAGAACGGCAAGTACGACGTGGGTCAGGCCAACTTCGGCGTCACCGCGGCCCGGCTGAAGGTGGTGGACTTCGCCAGCTACCTCGTCGACGGCCAGTCCTTCCTCGGCGCGAAGGACCTCCCGCTGGACTCCGTCACCAAGCTCACCGACCTGTGCGGGCTGACCGTCGCCACCACCCCGGGGACGACCTTCCAGCAGATCCTCACCGATGCCGCCAAGCAGTGCCCGGCGGCCGGCAGGAAGCCCTACACCGTGCAGTACTTCAACGACACCGCCCCCATCATCCTCGGCCTGGGCAACGGAAAGGTGGACGTCTACTTCGGCCCGACGCTGGGCCTGAAGTACGACGCGGCGCACATCGCCGGCACGAAGTTCCTCGGCCAGATCAGCTCCACCACCGTCGGCTTCGCCACCGCGAAGGGCTCCCCGATCGCGAAGGCGCTCGCCGACGCCGTCAACAAGCTGATCGCCTCCGGCGACTACGCCAGGATCTTCGCCAAGTGGGGTGTCACCGGCACCGGCGTCACCACCTCCCAGGTGAACCCGGCCGCCGCCTTCTGAGCCCGTACGCCCGGTCCCGTACGCCCGGTCCCGCCCGCACGATCCGGTCCGACCGCCGAGGACCGCCGCCCGCCCCGCCGACAGCGGGAGCGGGCGGGCGTCCACGGCGGCATCCCGTCGGCACTTGCCTCCGGCACAATCCGGTGCCGGGTTACCGGCAGCTCGCCGCCCCGGGCCTGATGACCATGGACAGGGCCGACGGGCTCATCTACAAAAGAAGGTGCGGCAGGTCATCAGCGGCACCAGGTTCCCCTAGGGTCCGGCCGCAAGGGGTGTGATGCTGTGGAGAACCTGTCCGTCGGCGCGCTCGCACAACTGATGCGGGAATGCCTGCCGCACACCCGGAGCCTTCCGGCGGCCGGCGACGACCTGCTCGACTCCTCCTTCCGCGAACTCGGCTTCGACTCGCTGGCGATGGTCCAGTTCGCCGAGGCCCTCCAGAACCGACTGCGCGTCCCGATCCCCGATCCCGACCTGGACCGCATCGCCACCCCGCGCGACGTACTCGACTACGTTCACGCGCACCCGGCCGGGTACCGGGAAACCGGCCGGTGACCGGCACGGAGGAGACCCTCGCCGAACTGACCGCCCTGCTGGCCGACGGCCGGCAAAACATGCGCGCCGAACTGGCCGGCCACTTCGCCGGCCCGCACTTCGACGACACCGGCGGCGAACCCGGCCCGCCGGCCGCCGTCACCGCGCGCGCCTACGCCCGGCTCGCCGAGCTGAACCGCTACGTTCACCCGGCCCGCGACCTGCTCGCCGACGTCCACCGGCTGACCGCGCTGCACGAATGGGCGGCGATCACCGACGGCACCCTGTTCGCGGTGATGGCCTCGCACTACAACCTGGTCCTGGCCGGCCTGCTGCGGCACGCCGCCCGCCGCCCCGACCTCGGACCGCTCGCCACGGAACTGGAGGAACTGCGCGCCGTAGGCGTCTTCATGGCCAGCGAACTCGGCTACGGCAACAACCTCGTCGCCCTGGAGACCGAGGCCCGCTACGACCCGGCGGCCCGCGAGTTCGTCCTGCACACCCCCCGCCCCCGGGCGCGCAAGTTCATGCCGAACACCAGCCTGAACGGCGTCCCCAAGCTCGCCGTCGTCCTCGCCAGGACCTTCGTCGACGACCGCGAGTGCGGCGTCCTGCCCTTCCTGGTCCGGCTGACCGACGGAACGCGGGCCGCCCCCGGGGTGCGGATCGTGCCGCTGCCGGGCAAGCCGGTGCTCGCCCTGGACAACGCGGTCACCTCCTTCGACCGGGTACGGGTCGGCCTGGACGCCCTGCTCGCCGACGAACACGGAGAACTGGCCGCCACCGGCACCCTCGGCGGCCTGCTCCGGGACAAGATCGCCCGCTTCCTCGGCTCCATCGAGAACATCGAGGGCAGCAAGATCTGCCTCACCGCCGGTTCGCTGGCGATGTCCCGGGCGGGCCTGGCCATCGCCGTCCGGTACGCGGGACAGCGCCGCACCTTCGCACCCGGCCGCGGCCAGGTCGTCCTCGCCGACTACCGCACCCACCACACGGCGCTCACCGAGTGCCTGGCCGCCACGTACGCCCTGTCGTTCCTCTTCAACGACACCGCGAACACGCTGGCCCGGCAGCGGGAGAACGGCGAGCCGCTGGACGAGGCCACCGTCCGGCAGATCGCCATCTGCAAGGCGCTGACCTCCTGGAACACCCGGTGGGTGCTGGAGGTGTGCCGCGAACGCTGCGGCGCCCAGGGGCTGTTCTCGATGAACCGGATCATGGACTACCTGGTCGTCAACCACGGCGTGGTCACCGCCGAGGGCGACAACGAGGTCATCATGATCAAGGCCGGCCGGCAGCTGCTGGACGAGCCGCACGCCGTACCCGCCGGGACGGACCCCCGCACCGGCCCGGACGGCCCCGGCGCCGCCGGTTCGCCGCCGGCCGACACCGGCCGCTGGTGGCTGTGGCTGCTCGGGCAGCGGGCGGCCGGGCTGCGGCAGGACGTCCTGCAGGGTTTGCGGGCCGGGGAACGCGCCCGCGACTCGGTGTTCGGCACCTGGAACAGCCAGGTGGAACAGGTCCGGCAGCTCGCCGAGACCTGCGGCCGGCGGTCGGCCGCCGCGGCGCTGTTCGCCGCCGCCGAGCGGGCCGTCGCACCGGCCGTCGGCGCCCTGCTGGAGGATCTCGCCGAGGTCTACACCCTGCGCTGCGTCGAGGAGGACTTCAGCTGGTTCGCCGGCCACGGGCTGCTCGGCCCCGAGGAAGCCGCCGACCTGGAGGCCCGCCGCGGCAGGCTGCACAGCGACCTCGCCGCCCAGCTCCCGCTGCTCACCCGCGCCTTCGCGATCCCCGACGCCGTCCTGCGCAGCCCGCTCGCCTCGGACGACTACCTGGAGGCGTACGAGGAGTGGCTCGCCGCCGCGGCCGCCGCCGCTCCCTTAGGCGAGGGTGCCCGGTGAGCGCCGCGCCCGACACCCTTCCGGCGGCGCTGGACGAGGCGGCCCGGCGGCACGGCGGCAGACGGCTGGTCTTCCCCGAGACCGGGCAGAGCCGCACCGTCGCCGGACTCGCCCACGACTCCGCCCTGTTCGCCGACGTCCTGCACACCCGGGAGGTCGGCCGGGACGAAGTGGTGGGCCTGCTCGCCGAGCCGGGCCCCGCGTTCTTCGCCGCGTTCTTCGGGGTGCTGCGGCACGGCGCCGCCGTCACCGCCATGCCCGCGCTGACCGGGCTCGGCAGCCAGCGGGCCCAGGCCGAACGGCTCGCCCCGCTGGTCGACACCATTAGGATGCGCCACCTGGTCGTCGGCCCCCAACTGGCCGCCTGCGCCGAGCACCTGCGGCTGCTGCGCCCCGACCTGCGGCTGATACCGATGGACGAGACCGGGACCGTCCCCCGTACCGGCGCCTGCGACCCGCGGGCGCTGGCCATCGTCCAGTTCACCTCCGGCAGCACCAGCGCGCCCCGCGGGGTCACCCTCACCCACACCGCCGCCGTGCACGGGGTGGAGGCACTCGCCCGCGCCTGCCGGGTCACCAGGGCCGACGTCTGGGTCAACTGGCTGCCGCACTACCACGACTTCGGGCTGGTCACCGATCTCGTCCAGCTCTTCCACGGCGGCGACCTGCACATCCTCAGCCCACTCACCCTGATCCGCCGCCCGCGGGCCTTCCTGGAGTACGTCGCCGACAGCGGCGGCACCTGCCTGGCCGGCCCGGACTTCTGCTACCAGCGGATGGCCGAGGCCGCCGACATGGACTGGGTCCGCGGCCTGGACCTGTCCCGGCTGCGGCTGTGCCTCAACGGCGCCGAACCGGTGCTGCCCGAGACGCTGGAACGCTTCGCCCGCGCCGTCGAGGCGGCCGGCGCCCCGCCCGACGTCCTGTGCCCCGGCTACGGCCTGGCCGAGGCGACCCTGGTCGCGGCCCTGTCCGTACCCGGCACACCGCCGGTCGTCGAGTACGTCCACCGGGACCTGCTCGCGGCCGGCCGGGTCGTCCGCGTACCGGCGGACGACCCGGCCGCCAAGGCGCTGGTGTCGGCGGGCCGCCCGGTCGACAGCGTACGGACCCGGGTCGTCGGCGCCGGCGGCAAGCCCTGTCCCGAGGGCACCCTCGGCGAGATCCAGCTCCGGGGCCGCTCGCTGACCACCGCCTACCTGCACGACGAGGCGGCGACCGCCGCCTCCTTCGACGGACCCTGGCTGCGCACCGGAGACCTGGGCTTCCTCCTGGACGGCCACCTCTTCATCGCCGGCCGTTCCAAGGAGATGATCATCGTCCGGGGCGTCAACTACTTCCCCGAGGACGCCGAGGCCGCCGCCCGCGGCGTGCCCGGCGTCCACCGCGAGCGGTGCGTGGCCTTCGCCGTGAACCCCATGGAACCCGACGAACACCTGATGCTCGTCGCCGAGTCCGAGGCCGCCGACCCCGCGGAACACGACCGGCTCGCCCGGGAGATCGCCGGCCGTGTCTCGCTGCACCTGGGCCTGGCCGCCGTACGGGTCAGGATCGTGCCGCCGCACTGGCTGCCCAGGACCACCAGCGGCAAATGGCGCCGCGGCGCCGCCCGCAGCCGGCTGCTCACCGGCCCGGCCCCGGCCTGGGAGCGGTGAGCCGGCCGTGGTCCGCACCGTGACCGAGCGGGTCAGAAGCAACCCGACGCAGTTCGGCGAGGTGGAGATCCACCCCCGTACCCTGCTGTCCCAGGCGGTCGACGGCTGGACGGCCTGGCTGGAGGAGCATCTGCGGCCCGTCCCGGAACTGATGGGCCGGCACGGCGTCGGCTTCCCCCTGGCCACCGCCGAGATCGACTTCCCGCGCCCGCACACCTTCCTGGCCGCCACCTCCTTCACCCGCGAGACGGCCGTCGTCTTCCGCCGCCCCCGCGATGTCACGGTCACCTGTGACACGGTCTTCCGCGCCGGGTCCGGCCGCGCCGGGTCCGACCGCGCCGGGTCCGGCCGCGCCGGGTCCGGCCGGGGCGGGGACGGTGCCGGGCGCGGCGTCGGCGTTGGGGACGGGGACGGGGACGGCGGGGTCTTCGCGCGGGTGCGGCTGACCGCGACCGTCTCCCGCTTCGCCCCCGGCACCCTGGTCGGCGCGGCGCTCGGCCCCCTTCCGGCGGAACTGCTCGCGCTGCTCGGCCCCGACGAGCGGGGCGCCGACCGCCGCCACTCCACGGTCGCCGACCGCGTCGCCCGGCTGGAAGCCGCCGCCGAGCGCCTCGCGCCCGACCACCACCGGACCGTCACCGCCCACCGGCACCTGTGCGAACCGGGTGACCAGTGGACCTTCGTCCCCGTCCCCGACCTGCTCGCCGAATCCCGCGAGGCGCTGCTGCTCGCCGCGGAGGCCACCGACCCGCAGCTGCTCGGCACCCTCGCGCTCGGCCACCGCGAGCTGGCCTTCGACCTCCACCAGCCGCTCGGCCTGCTGGAGACCGCCCGCGTCACCACCACCGCGTACCGGGACGCGGACGGCCCCGCCTTCGTGCACCGCGTCACCTCCGCCCGCGGCGAGCCGCACGCCCTCGCCGTGGAGACGCTGCGGGGCGCGGGGACGCCGCGGGCCCCCCGTACGGCGCGGGCCGCGCAGAACCCGGAAGGACGGCGGGACGTGCGGAGTCCGGAGAACCTGGAGACCGTCACACCGGGAGGACCGCGATGGTGATCGTCTGCGCCGGCTCTCTGCTGCGCTACGTGCACTACCAGCGCCGGCTCCAGTACCCGGCCGGCACCGTCCGCGAGGCCCTCACCGCCCTCACCGACCAGCACCCCGTCCTGGCGCCGCTGCTGCTGACCCCCGACGGCGGCCTGCGCGCCTCGCACCGCCTCATCCTGCGCGACACCCTCCTCGGCCCGGCCGAACTCGACACCCCGGTGGGCCCCGACGACCGGCTGGAGATCCTCACCTCCATCTCCGGCGGCTGACGGACGCCCGGAGCCGGCGCGTGTGCGCGGCCCGGACAGGGGCACGCGGACGGCATGGCCGTTCTCAGAAGACTCGCCCGCCCCCTGCTCGCGTCGGTGTTCATCAGCGGCGGCTACACGACGCTGCGCCACCCCGACGCCGTCGCGCCCGCCGCGGAGCCGGTCGCGCTGCCCCTCGCCGAGCGGATCAAGGCGCTGCCCCGGGACCCGCGGCAGCTGGTCCGGATCAACAGCGCCGTCCAGCTCGGCGCCGGAACGCTGCTCGCCCTCGGCCGGTTCCCGCGGGCCGCCTCGCTCACGCTGGCCGCCACCCTGGTGCCGACCACGCTCGCCGGCCATCCCTACTGGACAATCGAGGACCCCGGGGAACGCGCCCGGCAGCGCGTCCACTTCCTCAGGAACCTGTCCGTGCTGGGCGGCCTGCTGCTCGCCGCCGCCGACACCCACGGCAAGCCCTCACTGGTTTACCGCGCGCGGCGCGGCACCCGCCACGCGACCGACACCACGGCAGAACACGTGCACGCCGCGGTCGACGGCCTGCACGCCACCGCGGCCGGCGTCACCGGCGGCCTGCACTCGGCCGCCGCCGACGTCTCCGACGGCCTGCACACCGCCGCCGCCACCGTGCGGGACCGTCTCCCGCTCGGCTGAGGCGCCGGCCGCGGGATCGGCTCGCCGACCCCGGCGAAGGGTGTCTGCCGGACGCGGTCCCGCGAGTGCCGGGGGCCCCTCCAAGAGGGGCCCCCGGCGGTGCGCCGGCGGGCGCGAAAGGGCTGCCAAGTCAGCGGCGCCCGTCGCCCGGCGGGCCGACGGGCCGACAGGACCTTGTACCGGTGCGGCACGACCGCCGAGTTGGACCGGTGTAGATCAGTGCGTCCGGTACCCAGGCCGCACCGAGGTAGCTGACGGTGAGCAGGTCCCAGATTCTCCGGTCCGTACGGCCCGTTCACCGTCATGCCCGTGCTGTAGCACCTGATCTCCACTTTCGTGCCCAGGCTCAGGGCGCCCAGGTAGGCGTAGCCGGGGCCCGGTCCGTTGTATACGTTGGCCGGGTTGTCACCGATGACCTGTCCGAGCGCTGTCGAGCAGTGCGGTACGGCGGGGGAGTGGGAGCCGGTGTGGACCAGCGCGTCCGGTACGAAGGTGCCGGTCTCCACACCGGAGCCGGAGCCTCCCGACACCAGGTCCCAGACGTTCTCCGACCCGTACGGGCCGGAGACGGTGTCACCGGTCAGGTAACAGGAGATGGTGATGCCGGTGTTGGTGAAGGTGATGGAGCCGGCAGCACTGGACAGGTGGGGAGCCAGGGACTCGGTCGTGTAGTCCGCCAGGGTGTGCGCGCCGGCGTCGGCGCTGGCAGCCGCCGCGTTCAGGACGCCGACGCCGAGCACTCCGCTGATGAGCAGGCCGACGGCGGGCAGCACTCGTACGAGGCGGCCCCGTGTTCGGGTCCGCGCGGCTGGACGGTCATGGGTCGTTGCCCCCTTGGGCGAGGTGGGCGGCTGTCTCCCGAACCGCCTCGTCGGCGGGTTCGGATGCGGTGCGGTGCGTGTCGGGGGCGGACCCCCGCCCGGGGGCCGTGCCGTGGACCCGCGGCGGCGCGGTGCCCGTGACCGCCCTTGCGGGCGGCCGAGACACCGTGCGGGTACCTTCGCAGGGGCGCGGCCCGCCGCCCGGTCGCGCCGTTCCACCGTGCCCTTTTGCCGTGCAACGGCCATTGCGGTCCGGTTCTCCCTCTGCCAAGTCCTGTCGGCGGGATTTCCGCGGCGCCGCGGGCCCCGGTACGCGCCTGCGCCGCGTTCCCGCCGCTCGACGGCACACCGGGGTCGGCTCCTTCCTCCGCCCCGCACCCGCACGCGCCGGACCCCGCTCCGCCACCGCGCGGACGTCCCGGCGACAGACCCCGGGTCGGCACCCTGGACCCCGTTCGGTCTGCCCGATGTGTCCGGTAACGGTCTCGTCGCCGCTGCGGAATCCGTCCAGGCTGGAGTGAGTCCGCGAAGGATGGACGGGCGGCGCTCATCCGGCGGGCGGACATGGCGCGAACGGCCTCGGCCGGGCCGGCGGTCATCGGCTGGACACCGTGGCAGGTGCAGGCGGGCTGGTTGCTGCGGGCCCACCGGCTGTGCCACACCGACCCGGCGCTGCGGCGGCTGGCCGGCTTCGCCCGCGCCTACCGCGGGGACCGGCGCCACGCGACCGGATTCTCCCCCAGCCCCGAGAGCTAGTGGCGTGCCGTCTTCCACCGGCACAGCCGGGCCGCGCTCGACGGCGCCGAGCAGCAGCGTGTCCTCAAACGGCTCGTGTACGGCTTCGCGATGGGCGGCGAACTCGACCCGCTCACCCGTCTGGTGGCCGGGCAGCAGTCCCGGTCCGGGCCCGCCCGGCACCTTTCCGGCTGGTGGACCGACCTCGACCATCACGTCCGCGACAGTGCCCGGCGCCGAGGCCGCGAGCCCGCCGCCGCGCACAGGACGCGGACGTACGGCCGGGCGGGGCCTGGGCCTGGTCCGGCCGCTCGGCCCGGCCCACGGTGACACGGTCCGGGGCCGGCCGGCGGGGCCGCCGGGCGCGGGCGCGGCGGCCGGACCTTCCGGCGACCCCCTCCACCGCCGGGGCCGTCGGACCCGGCGGGTAGGCTCCCGACCACAGAGAGCGAGCACCGCGCACAGGGGTGCCGTGTCCAGTGACCTGAGGGGGACAACAGGTGGCATGGGATCAGCAGGGCGGGACCGGCGGATTCGGCGGACCCGGAGGATTCCCCCCGCCCCCGCTCCTCCCCCCGGCGCCGCCGCCCCCGCCGCCGGACGCGGCGCGGGCCGTCGCCGTCGGCCTGCTCAACCTCAGCGGCCTCGGCCTGGGGTACGCCCTGACCCGGCGCCCGGCGGCGACCGTCGTGTGCTGGCTGGCGACCACGCTCCTGCTGGTGGCCGCCTTGCCCGCCGACCCCGACGGCGTCCCCGGCCGCGCGGTCGCCGCCTACCTGCTGTTCCTGGTCCTCGCGGCCCTGCACGGCGCCGCCCGCGGCCTGCGCACCCCGCTGTCGTGGCCACCGCGGTCGCCTGTCGCCGTACTCCTCGGCCTGCTGCTGCTCGCGGCGCCCGCGGGCGGGGTGGCCCTGTACGACGGTGCCCGCGACGACGCCACCCAGCAGATGCTGCTGGACCGCCTCGCCGCGGCCGACCGACTGGTCGAGGCGGCCGGGACCGAGCCGTTCGCGGACGCCGAGCCCCACTACCGCGACGCGCTCACCGCCTACCGCGACCTGCGCGACCGCCACCCGGACTCCCGGGCCGCCCGCCGCGTCCCCGACCGGCTGAACACGTACTACGCCACGGTCGCCGCGCCCTACGACCGCAAGGACTACTGCGGCGCCGTCGCCCCGCTGCAGTACCTGCGCACGGTCCCCGCGACACTCGGCGGGAAGGGGCTCGGCTTTCTCGCCGGCTGGCCCGACGACCGGCTGGCGACCTCGCTCTACGCGTGCGGTGTCGAGGACCTCGCCGATCCGCGGGACGCCGGCGCGGCCGGGACGCCACCGGACGACCTCGCCGACCTGCTGACCACCTTCCCCGGGTCCCCGCAGGCCGCGCGGGTCGAACCCGCCGTCAGATCCACCATCGACAAGGCCGCCCGGGACCTCGACGGCGCCGACCCCTGCACGGCCACCGACCGGTTGCGCGCCCTCGGCCGCCGCGCCTCCGACCTGGACGCCAAGGACGCGGGCGGCGCGCTGGTCGCCGACGCCCGACGGGCCGGCGGCTATGTGCGGTCCGGTACGTACTCCTGCGGGCTGCACCAGTACCTGGCCGGCGACTTCGACGGCGCGCTCACCACGATGAGCGGCTTTGTCAAGGACTACCCGGACGACAGGAACAGGCCGCTCGCCGACAAGACGGCCATCGCCGCGGAGATCGCCCGGCACGAGTCCGAGGCCGGCCGCCGGCTGCCGACGCTCGCCTCCGGGGGCGGCATATCCGTGACGGTCAGCAACGACAGCCCCGACGAGGTCGAGGTCCTCTACACCGGCCCCGTCACCGGCCGCTTCACCCTCAAGGCGTGCGGCGCCTGCTCCACGTACCCCACCCGTTCCCAGGCGTCGGCCGACGCCTGCCGGGCCGGGCGGAGCTACCCGAGGAAGACGCTCCACCTCCCACCCGGCACCACCTACTTCCTGCACAAGCCGACCGGCGGCTCCGCCGACTCGCCCGGCGAGGACACCGCCCTGCTGGAGGACGGCTACCTCTACACCGAGTGCGCCTACACGGTGGAGACCGGGCTCGCGCTGTAGCCGCGGCGCGTAAGCCGCGCCGTCCGGCCCCGACGGCCGGATCCGCGGTGACCGGCGCTTTCTCCGGGCCCCGGGCGCCCGCCGGATCCCCGGGCGCGGCACGCCGCTCCACCGCCCAGCGGCGGCCTGTCCGGGGGCGCACCCCCGCCCGGGGTCGCGGCACGCCGCCCGCGGTGTCGGCCGGGCGAGGCCGACCCCGGACCGGACCCGCTCGGACGGCGCCGGCTCCGCGTCGCCCCGCTCTGCGGCGCCCTGCCCGGCGCCGGACGCCCCCGCGCTCCACGCCGGCCGCTCGGTCCGGACCCCCACGACAGGGCCGGGTGGGTGCCGGCACCCACCCGGCCGGCAGCACCCCGGGCCCGCGCCGCCCGCGCCGCCGCCCACCCGGCACGTGCGACCGCCGGCCATCCGCCCGCACGACCCCCGGTCAGCCGCGCGGATAGCCGATCTGCGCCAGGTCCTCGGCCAGATCGGCCACGGTCGCGCCGGGGCGCAGAGCGGCCACCACACCGTCGGTCAGCGGACGCAGCGCGAAGACGTGCCGGACCGCCGCCAGGTCGACGGCCGTCCCGTAGTAGTCCTCGGCGAACCGCTGGAACGCCTCCGCCGAGCGGTCCGCGAGCAGTTGGAACAGGTAGCCGGACCCGTCCGGGTCGCCGCCGGTCACCTCGGGGAACTCGATACCGCCGGCCCGCCAGGCGTCGTCCCCCGACTCGCGCCACAGGCACGCGGTCACGACGGGCGTTCCGTCCTCGTCGGAGAAGGCCGGTTCCCGTACACAGGACCGGAACACCTCCGGCACCTCGTCCAGCACGCCCGGCCACGGCTCGCCCGCCACGTAGGGGCTCATCGCCGACTCGTGGGCGAAGCCGCGCACATAGGCCCCGGCGGGCGAGAAGACGATCGAGTACTCGTCGCCGGAGCCGTTGCTCATCGACGCCATCTCCTCGGTCCGCGACCAGTCGGAGGCGAAGGAGTGGTAGCGGTCCTCCCACCCCGGGCTGAGGATCGCCTCCAGCGTCGCCAGGGACCGGCAGTGGTCGCGGAGGGCGGGGATCTCGGGCAGCTGCCGAGCAATGTCATGAACGGTCACGCCCCTATCCAACCGCATGCCCCTGACAGATGAGACCTCCAGCTCAGGGGCGGCGCGACCGGCCGCCCGCGGACGGCCGGTCGGCGACTCCGCTACGGGGGGGGGCCGGTCGGCGGTCCCGCGGCGGTGGCCGGCGGGTCGCCGCCGAACAGCCCGGCGAAGACGCCGGCCGGCCGACCGGAAGGCGGTCGGCCGGCCGGCGGCCCGCCGCCGGGGCGGGGCGGGGCCGGTCCTGCGGGCAGGGGTCACTGTGCCCGGACGATGTTCTCCGCCTGGGGTCCCTTCTGGCCCTGGGCCACGTCGAAGGTCACGGCTTCGCCCTCCAGGAGCTCCCGGTAACCGGTGCCGGCTATCTGGGAGTAGTGCGCGAAGACGTCGGGGCCGCCCTCCTGGGCGATGAACCCGTAACCCTTTTCGGAGTTGAACCACTTCACCGTGCCACTGGCCACTGTCTGTCCCTCTTGTCCGCTGTCAGGGGCCGCGGTTCCGCGGTCCCGGGGCACCCGCCGACGGACTGCCCCCCGGCTACGTACCCCACCGGGACGCCCGCCATGCGGCGGCGGCCGGGCCTGACTCAGGCGTTCGCGGCGTCCGCGACCGGCACGCCGGTCCCGTCCTCGACCGGTGCCCCGAGCGGGCGCGCCAGACCGGCGACGCCCTCGTCCAGGCGCTGGAGGTGCCGCAGCACCCGGTAGGTCACGGTGCCCGAACGCGGCGGCGACTGTCCTCCCGATCCCGATCCCGATCCCGGCGCTGATCCCGGCCCCGGCCCTTCCAGCATGGACGCGATGCTCGGGCCGGTCCTGACCCCGCCGGCCGGTGCCCCGTCGGCGACCCGGGCGATCAGCACGTCGATGTTGTGCGCGATCCGCCGGCCCACCGCCGCCAGCCGCGGATCGGCGGCCACGCTCGTGCTGTACGGCACCAGTTCGGCCGTCGCGGCCAGCGCTCGGGCGTGGTAGGCACAGGTCTCCAGCAGCGCCACCAGGTAGCGCACGGTGCGCCGCCGCACCCGCAGCGGAGTGATCGGGTACGTCAGCGGGTCGGTGGAGCGGCGCAGGTCGTCCAGCGCGCTGTCCAGGTCCCGCGCCATGTCCAGCAGGTCGGCCGCGGGGCCGCCGCTCAGCTGGGCCACCGCCGCCGTCGCCACGTCCCGCAACCGGATCAGGGCGGTGGTCAGCTGCTCGTCGGTGTGCTCGTCGGTACGGACCGGCAGGACGACCAGCGCCGCGATGGCGCCGCAGGCGGCTCCCAGCGCCGTCTCCTCGATGCGCAGCACCAGCACCGACAGGCTGTACGTGTGCAGCAGCGTGTAGAGCAGGCCCAGCATCGCGGTGACGAAGAACGACATCAGCGCGTACGACAGCGGCGCGGTGAAGAACATCCCGAAGATCAGCACCAGCACCAGCGCGAACGCCGTCCAGGTGTGCCGTCCGACCAGCCCGGCCAGCAGCACGCCGGCGACCACCCCGACCATGGTGCCGATCAGCCGGCGGTAGCCCCTGACCAGGATCTCGCCGCGCGAGGAGGTGTTGAGGAAGACCACCCAGCAGGTCAGCACCGCCCAGTACCAGCGCTGCGCGGACAGGAACTCGCCGCCCACGACCGCGAGTGCCGAACCCGCCGCGACCTGCACCGCGGCCCTGGTGGTACGGCGGTCGAAGCCGGTCCGGGCGGCAGGCCCCGCCTCGCCGGCCAGCGCCACGTCCTCCGCCTCGAACTCCTCGCGGGAGCGCACCGTCTCCGGCGTCTCGTCGGACTCGTCACCGGGCCCCTCCAGCGCCAGCCGCAGCCCCAGCACCGCGCGGGCCGCCTCGCCGACACCCCGGAACGCCTCCTGGACCGCGAGCGGGGCCCGCGGCAGGTTCTCCTCGTCGCGGTAGCCGAGCAGCCGGTTGCGCACCTGCGTGAGGCCCGCGCCCCGGTCGTCGTCGCCCAGCCGCGCCACCAGCAGGTGCAGCGCCCCCAGCTCACGGCGCAGCAGCCGCAGCGACTCGTCCTCCTTCTCCTCTCCGCCGCCGTGGGCGGGCGCGGGCAGCGGCGCCTGCGGCAGGTGCAGCGTGAGGGTGTCGGCGCGCTCGGCGCTGCGCGCGCTCAGGACCAGCACGCCCAGCCGCTCGGCGGCGATCTCGGCGTCCGCGATCCGCCGCTGGAGCAGCGCCGCCGTCGCCCTGTCCCGGGTGCCGTCGTCCAGTCCGGCCTGGATCATCAGCGCGCTCGCGTGCAGCCGCGCGGTGTCCCGGCGCAGATCGGCCACCGCGCCCGCCAGCCGCTCCGGCTCGGCCCGCAGCACCTCCAGCTGGGTGGCGGCCAGCTGCGCGACCCGGGCCCGGAACGCCCGCCGGAGCCGGCCCAGGGTCCGCTCGGGGGTCTCGGTGACGAGTGCGAAGCGGACGACGGCGCTGGCGGCGAAGGCGATGAGGACGGTGACGTAGAGGGAGGGCAGGCCGGAGACCCCGGCGTGCACGAACAGCGCCATGAAGTAGATCTGGAAGCCGATCAGCCCGAGCGCGCTGCCGCGGTCGCCGAAGCGGCGGATGTAGGCCGCGCCGAAGATCAGCAGCACGAAGAAGACGTCACCGATGACGACATGGGGGTTCAGCAGCGCCCCCAGCGACACCGACGCCAGCGCGGCCGGCAGGCACAGGCCGAGCGTGACCGCCTGGTCGCGTACCCGTTTGTCGCGGACGGCGAAGGTGGAGACCATCGCGGCCATGGCGCCGGCCACCAGCTCGGTCACCCCGTTGTGCGCCAGCCGGAGCACCAGCAGCGCCAGCCCGATGGAGCCGACCGTCCGCAGGCCCGCCATCAGCCGCAGCAGACCCGGATCGGACGCCGCGTAGCGGTCCCGGATACCGGTACGCGTCCGCCGCGTCTTCCTCATCACGCTGTCGTGTCCCCTGCCAGGATCGGAGCACGCCCAGCATCGCACGGCTCCGGGGCGGCTCGGCGGGCGCCCCCGTCGCGCGGCACCCCGGGGCGCCGCGCCGGGTGCCGCAGCGGGTCTCGTCGTGCCGGGTGAGCGCCGCCAGTTCCTCCTGCGGGGTTGAAGCCGCTCGTCAGGGGCGGCAGACCGCGGGCGCGGTCCCAGGCCAGCACTTCGGCCGCGGTCACCGCCAGCGGTGTCGCGGGCATGCCCGCCGCCCGCGCGCGGGCCGCGCTGCGCTGCTGGGACGTCCCGTCGGGGCGTATCAGCGGGAACATCGGCGGGACCCCCTCCTCGGAGATCCGGACCAGCTCGACCTTGGTGCCCGCGCCCTGGGCGCAGGTCCCGATCAGTCCGCCGAGGGTGACCGGTTCCGCGGGCCCGACCGCGTGGAACGCCCCCGGCCGGTCGTCGGTGAGCAGCTGCACCACCAGCCGGGCCAGATCGTGCGAGTCGACGACCTGGACCGGCTGCCCGGGGTCGCCGGGCAGTGCCACCCGGCCGCCGCGGGCGGCCTGCCGTACCCAGTAGGTGAAGGTGTCCGTCGGGTCGTACGGCCCGGCGACCTTTCCCGGCCGTACGATCGTCGCCCGCGTGCCGTAGCGGGCCGTCACGTCGTCCTCGCAGGCGGCCTTGAGCGGCCCGTAGGTGTCGCCGTCCAGCACCTCGGTGTCCCGTACCGAGGCCCGGCGCAGGGTGTCCCTGCCGTCGTGCTCGGCGCGGTACCGGTGCATCCAGCCGACCGTCCCCGCGTAGTCCCAGCCGGTCTCGGCGACCGTCATCGACGACCCCTACGTGGTCGGCATCCCGCTCCGGCCGGCCGCCCGGACGGTGCCGCTCCGGCACCCCATCGCCAGTGCCGCCGCCGCCAGCAGCGCCAGCCGGCCGCCGCCCTCCGGCGTGCCGCCCTGCGCCGCCCAGCCGGCCGTGACATCGCACAGCACCACCGGTTCCACCAGCAGCACCCGCCTCGCGCCTCCCGTGGCGGTCGCGATCCGGCTGCCGAGCGCCGTCCCGGCCGCGAACCCGCCGACCGCCACCAGCGCGCTGCCTGCCAGCCCGCCCGCTCCGCTGCCCGCGGCGAGCCCGATCGGTCCCCGATCGGCCGTCATGACACTGCAGAACACACCACCGAGCGCGAGGAACCCGATGGCGTCCAGAGCGCCCGTGGCCAGCGTCAGCAGCAGCGTCGCGGTGGCGGAGGACGACCGGTTCTGCATACCCGCCAACCTCTCACCGCCCGGACCCGCCCGCCCGCCGCCGGGCCGAGCACAGGAGGCGGACGGCGGACCGCGGCCGGGTCGGGACCGGGCCGGGCGCGGGGGCGTCGGCATGACGGACCCGGCCAGCGCGGCGCGGACCGGGCGGGTCCGCCGTCCGCCTGCCGTGCGGATCTCCGCGGGTGGCGGAGCGGGGGCCGGTGCGTACGCCGCGAGGCCGGGGAGGGGGCGGCGTGGTGTGTCGCCGACCGGCGGGAACGCGGCAGGCGTGCGGGCCGGGGCCCGCGACGCCGCGGAGATCCACCCGACAGGCCCTGATCCTGCGCGGCCCGGTCGGCCGGTGCGGCGCTGTGCGGTCCGGGTCCGGGCGGAACCCGTCAGCGGTGCTTGTCCTCGGCGACCGGCTCGGGTGCCTGGTGGCTGCCGGCGGGGACGAACTTGTGGAGGTGCGGCCGCTCGGCGGGGGGTCCGTCGGACAGTTCGGCCACCTCGGCGACCTCGCTCTCCGCCCCGGTCAGCGGGACCTGCGGACGGTCGTCGCCGACGCCGGGGGCCCCGGACGCCTCGCCCTGCGGCGGGGTGAGCCCGTAGTGCGCGTACAGCTCCTGGTCCTGGTCGAGGTCGAGGTGCTGATCGGCGTTGATCCGGGGCGCGGCCGTGACCGTCTCCAGCGAGTACGCCAGCCGGAGGATCCCGTCCGGCTCGTACACGGCGCCCGCGAGGGGGACGAAGGTGTGCTCGGTGCCGTACGGGTCCGTCTCCACCGTCACCCAGTCCGGATGGCGGCTGGCGTCGTCCACGTACACCTGCGCGACATCGCCGATCAGCCGGTCGTCGCGGTCGTACGCGGTCAGGTGCTTGAGGGCGTCCGGGTCCTGGAAGAGTTCTACGGCCATGGGGACGGCTCCTTCACGAGGGTCGGGCCCGGCGCCTACCCGGCCCGGCCGCCCGCACTCCCCTCCGGCGCCCGCGCCCTGTCCGGGCGTCTGCGCACCGCGCACCGCGCACCGCGCGCCGCGCACCGCGCGCCGCGCACCGCGCACCGCGCGGCGCCGGCACCCGAGCCCACCACGGGATCCGCGGGCCGGCACCGTACGCCACCCCCGTACCGACCCGCCCCCCCCGTACGCGTCGGAGCCCCGTACGCGTCGGGCCGTCCCGGTCCTCCGGCGGAGCGCGCCGGGGGACCGGGACGGCGGGGGTGTCCGCCGGGTCGTCAGGTGAGTTGGAGAGCGCTGGCCAGCTTCCGCCACTCGGCATGCGGCAGGCCGTCGTCCGCGGTGAGCACCTGCAGGGCCACATGGTCGGCGCCCGCCGCGAAAAAGTCCTCCACCCGGGCGCGGATCGCGTCCTCGTCACCCACCGCGTACAGCTCGTCGAGCAGGTGGTCGCTGCCGCCGTCGGCGAGGTCTGCCTCGACGAAGCCGCGTCGCAGCCAGTTCTCGGTGTAGTTGGGCAGCGGCAGGTAATAGGCGATGGCCTGCCGCGCGACCTGCCGGCCCCGGGCCGGGTCCGGGTCGAGCACGACACCGAGCTCCGGGGCCAGGAACGCGTCCGGGCCCAGTTCCTGCCGCGCCTGCGCGACATGCTCCACCGTGACCAGATACGGATGCGCGCCGATCGCGCGTCGCGCCGCCAGCTCCAGCATCCTGGGGCCGAGCGCCGCCAGCACCCGCTGGCCGGCCGGCACCGGCACCGGTGCCCGGTCGAGCTCGTCCAGGTACGACACCATGGCCGAGTACGGGCGGGCGTATCCGGGGCTGAGCGACTCGTGGCTGGCGCCGACCCCCAACACGAACCGGTCGCGGAGCCGCTCGTCGAGTGCGGCGATCCCGGCGGCGGCCTCGGCGGCCGACTGCTGCCAGATGCTGGTGATCCCGGTGGCCACGGTGATCCGCCGGGTGGCTTCGAGGATCGGCGCCGCCCGGTCGACCAGCGGCGAACCGCCCAGCCAGATCGTGCCGTAGCCGAGTTCTTCCAGTTCCGCGGCGGCGTCCCGGTTCTCGCCGCTGACCGCCGCGTCGTCCTTGCTCAGCGCGCTTGACCAGATGCCGATCCGGCCGAACCGCTGCTGTGTTTCATGGTTCATGTCCGGGCAACTTCCCTCGGGAAGCCGCCTATTCCAGGCATTGCTCTGAATGGCCCCCTGAACCACCTGAATCACCCGGACGGCGTCTTAGTCATACTGGTTGGCCAAATTTTGGTCATCTGTCGCCCTCGCGCTGTACAGCGGGACCGGCCACCCGGCATACTCAACGACCGGCCACCAGGCCACGGATCTTCCACTTCGGCGGCGAGGCACTCGCAGGCCACGGGGCCTGAGCCCTCGCATTCCCTTTGCGTCCTCAACCGCTCCGGCTGCTCCGGCCGACCGCCCAGGGATCAGGGAGCGACATTCAGTGCAAGGTTCAATAACCAGGCGGGCTACAGCCGTTGCCGGCACGGCAGCCATGACCGCCGTCCTCTCGGTGGCCGGCATCGGTGCCGCTCAGGCATCGGATCACTCGCAGTCGCACCAGTGCGGCCCCCTCGGCGTCAAGTACTCCGTCGACGGCGGGCAGCACTGGACGACCGACGGCCGGATCAACGGCGACACCGCCCCGACGACGATCATCGTCAAGCTCGACCGCGGGGCCGGGAAAGGCTGCGAGTACCACGTCTCGCTGGCCTCCTACAGCGCGGAGGGCCCCGACTGGGCCCACTCGGGAACCCAGACGTTCCTCGGCTGGGACACCGCGACCCTGGACAAGAAGAACAGCCAGGCCACGCTGGACGTCAGTGCCTTCGCGCCGACCTGCTTCGGCCAGGTGGACCTGTACAACAACGGCACCAAGTACGACGGGACCGAGGGCAACGGCGCGCTGCCGCACTACCCGGACTCGTACACGCCGACCAACCTGATCACCGCGTGGAACGGCGGCGCCCCGTGCGACACGCCGACCACGCCGCCGCCCACCTCGCCGACGCCGACGCCGACGCCGAGCGACTCGGACACGCCGACGCCGACCCCGAGCGAGTCGGACACCCCGACGCCGACGCCGAGTGACTCCACGTCGCCGACGCCGACCGAGTCCGACAGCTCCTCCCCGTCGCCCAGCGCCTCGCCGAGCGACAGCGGCACCCCGACGCCGAGCGTGTCGGACACCGCCTCCCCGTCGCCCTCGGCCACCACGCCGGCGGCCGGCTCGGGCGGCACCACGCCGCCGACCGGTACGCCGGTCGTCCAGCCGGTCTCCACCACCCCGAGCGGCAACCTCGCCGAGACCGGCGGCAACGGTTCGCAGACCGTGGCCTTCGCCGGCGGCGGTGTGGCCCTCCTGGTGATCGGCGGCGCGGCCGTCTACTTCACCCGGCGCCGCAACCGCGCCGCGGGCAACTGACGCCACCACCGGCGTGACCCCGACGCCCCCCGGACGCTCCTGGTCCGGGGGCGTCGTCGTCGGCCGCCGCCGCGCCGGGTGGCTGGCGCGGGGCCGACCGGGTGCTTTGCGGTTGCCTGCCGTTACCCCGGTGGAGCCGCGGGAATCAGCACGTCATGTGCGGATCTCGGAAGTCCCGGCCGCCGGCCGGCAGCGCGGCGGGCACGGCAAAAGCCGGGCAGCGGTGAACGCGCTGATGGGGACCGGCCTGATCGGCGTGGTGTCCGGGTTGCGCAGCCAACTCGGCGTGGCCGCCGTCGCGCTGACCACCGACCGGCACCGCGCGGCAGCCCGCCCCGGCGCACTGCTGGCCGGCCGCCGGGCCGGCGCCGTGGCGGCGACCGCCGCCGCGGGTGAACTCGTCGGCGACAAGCTCCCGAACACGCCCAGCCGGCTCGGCCCGGCCGGTCTCCTGCCCCGGATCGTGCTCGGCGCCTTCGCCGCCACCGCGCTGGCCGACCGGGCGGGACGAGGGCGCCGCACCGCGATCCCGCTGCCCGCCGCTGCCGCCATCGGCGCCGCGGCGGCCTTCGGCGGCGCGCACGCCGGGGCCCGCTGGCGCCGGGCGGTGGCGGACCGCGGCCTGCCGGACTGGCCGGCCGCCCTCGCCGAGGACGCGGTCGCGGCGGCACTGGCCTGGGCGGCCTGCGCGCTGCTGCCGGGCTGACGCCCCGTGAAACGTGCCGGTTCCTCAGCCGCCCAGGTCGGGCAGCGCCAGCCACTCCTGCCAGGACAGGTCCCGGCCCACGTAACGGGGCCGCCGGAAGGGCCACGCCTCGGCGATCCAGCGCGGCACGAACGCGTCCAGCGTCTCCTGCAGCCCGGTCACCGCCATCTCGTCCACCAGCCACCAGGAGATCTCGGCGTCGGCGCCGGCCTTCTCCGGCGGATCGATGTAGACACAGCCCAGCAGCGCCGTGCCCGGCTCGTCGAACAGCGCGTAGTTGAAGGACGCGTGGGCCGCGGTCTCCGCCGCGTGGCGTTCGAGGTCCGCCAGGTCCTGCTCGTACGTCATCCCGGCCGGCGGCCAGCCCCACGCCTCGCCGTAGACGGCCCACAGCCGTTCCCGCGAGCCCATCACCGCCGGGTAGTCCAGGGCCACGTCACTGCCGGCGATCGGCCGCAGGTAGTGGCCGGTGCCGGGCAGCCGCACGCGGAGTGGATGGGCGAAGTCGCCGGGCAGCCAGGTCACCTGGGGAGGGTAACGGGTCGCGCCCAACCGGCGCACCCCGATTTCGGCGGGCCGCCCCCGTGCTCACCGCCGTATGCCGCCGACCGGTGCGGTACGGCGGCCGCCCGCCGGTCGGCCGGATCAGACAAAGGTGAACAGGGCACTGACGGAAAGCTTCGGGGTCCGATGTATTGTCTTGCGGGTCGTCGGGACGCCGGCCGGAGGAGCGCATCGTGCCACGCGTGCGGCGCCCGCCCGGTGTCGGCGAGCCGTGAGCCATGAGCCGTGCGAGGAGGGGAGCGCTTGTGACCGCGACGCGCCCGGTGGAGACCGTCGCGGAGGGTTCCGCGCAGCCGGGACGCCGATGGAGGCCGGGACCCCTGCTGCCGGACCGCATGCGCCGCAGCGGCCGTCCGCACCTGCTGGTGGAACTGGCCTTCACCGTGGGGCTGTACCTGGCGTACAGCAGGACCCGCCGCTACGTGCCGTCCCACCGCACGGCGGCCCTGCACCGGGCCCGGGAGATCTGGCACGCCGAGCGGCTGCTGCACGTCGACATCGAACTGACCCTCAACCACGCCGTCGACAAGGTGTCGTGGCTGATCGTCGGCATGAACTACTACTACGCCACGCTGCACTTCATCGTGACGCCGGTTGTGCTGGTCTGGCTCTACGCCTTCCGGCCCGAGCGCTACCGGGCCGGACGCACCGCCCTGTTCAGCGCGACCCTGCTGGCGCTGTTCGGCTTCGCCTTCTTCGCGCTGGCCCCGCCCCGCTTCCTGCCCGCCGAAGGCTTCATCGACACCGTCGTCACCCACCACACCTGGGGCTCATGGGGCTCGGGCCACGTCTCCACGGTGTCCAACCTCTACGCGGCCATGCCGTCGGTGCACATCGTCTGGGCCGCATGGAGCGGGCTGACCGTGGCGTTCCTGGCCAAGCACACCTGGGTGCGGGTGCTGGGCGCGCTCTACCCGCTGGCCACCTTCGTCGTCATCCTCTGCACCGGCAACCACTTCGTCGCCGACGCGGCGGGCGGCGCGCTCACCCTCGCGCTGGGCTTCTGCGTCCAGCGGCTCCTCAACGGCAGACCCGCCTACCGCGGCTACGCCGGCCGCTGGCCGGTCCGTTCCCTCTGATTGGGGGCCGGGCCTGGCGACTGCGAACAGGTGGGGCCCGGCGGGTGCGCAGGAAGTCCCCCAGCCCGCCCTGGCCGCCGGGCGTGGCGCGTTCCTCGGTCATGCCCTCTACGCTGCGGCGGCCCGGTCCCCGCCGCCCCGCCGCTGAGGGGTACTGCCGGACTGCGGCTCGCGAGCCCGCCCCCCGGGGGCCGTCTTGCGGGCGTACCCCGGTCAGGTCCAGGTTGGAGACCGTGAAACCGCGTACCGCACGGCCTGGAGGCGGCAGCATGGACGACGGCGAAGCGGCCGAACCCGCAGAACGGCAGGTCCCCGCGGTCCTCGGCCGCCGCCGCCTGCTGGCCGCGGCCGGTGCCGGTACGGTGGCCGCGCTGATCACCGCCGGCACCGGTCAGGCAGCGATCCCGGCCCCGGCCGGCCGCCGCGCCGCCGCACCCGCCGCGCCCGGCGGCCCGCGCCTGCTGCACATCGGCACCTACACCGGCGACGGCGGCGGTACCGGCCTGGGACTGGCCCGCTACGACCCCGACAGCGGCCTGCTCACCGGTGCCGCGGCGCTCACCGGCGTCGCCAACCCCTCGTTCCTGGCGGTGTCCGCCTCCGGCGGCACCCTGTACGCGGTCGACGAGCAGCCGGCCGGCGCGGTGACCGCCGTGTCCGTCGACGCCGACGGCAACCGGCGGGTCCTCGGCTCCCAGCCCACCGGCGGCTCCGGCCCCTGCCACCTGTCGGCCCACCCCGGCGGCGGGTACCTGCTGACCGCCAACTACGACTCGGGCAGCGTGGCCGTTCACCCGCTGGCGGCCGACGGCGGCCTGCTGCCCCGCACCGACCTGGTCCAGCACACCGGCGCGGGCCCGGACCCCGACCGCCAGGACGGGCCGCACGCCCACATGGTGCTGAGCGACCCGGACGGCGGCTACGTCCTGGCCGTCGACCTCGGCACCGACACCGTGTACACCTACCGCCTCGACGAGGCGGCCGGCCGCCTCGCCGCCGTCTCGCAGGCCCGTGTGCGGCCCGGCTCCGGGCCGCGCCACCTGGCCTTCCACCCCTCCGCCCGGTTCGCCTACCTGGCCAACGAGCTCGGCGACTCCGTCGTCGTCTGCGGCTACGACCCCGCGACCGGGACCGTAAGCCCGGGGCAGCCGCAGCCGACCGTACCGCCCGGCTCCCCGGCCGGGGACCGCAACTACCCGGCCGAGGTCGTCGTCTCCGCCGACGGCGCCTTCGTCTACGTCTCCAACCGCGGCCACGACAGCGTCGCCCGGTTCGCGGTGGAGGAGGACGGCGCGGCACTGCGCCTGCTGGAGACGGTGCCGGCCGGCGGCGCGTACCCGCGGCACATCGCCTTCGACCCCACCGGCACGCTGCTGTTCGCGGCGAACCAGAACTCCGGCACGGTCACGGTCTTCCATGTCGACCAGGACTCCGGCGCGCTCACACCCACCGGGACGGCGTTCGCCACGCCGATGCCGGTCTGCGTACTGCCCGGGTAGGCCCGCGTCCCCGGGCCGCCGCGGTTCCGTTCCGGGAGCGGGCCCGTGCCGGAGCACCAGGCAAGCGCGACCACGGCGTCCGCACCGGACCGTGGCGTACGGCCGAAGCCCCCGCGCGTGCGGGTATGGCGCTGTCATTCGTGTCACGCCGACCGGCGATCTTGTCGAGCGGTGAGCGAACGGCGCGCGCGTGGGCGGCCGTCCGGATCATCCGAACCGTCGCCACCAAGGCTTCAGAGCACGTCTCCATGCGTGCAGTGCGGCCACCTCCGCCACGGTGTTGGGGTGGTCTTCGCCGAGGAGGCGTTGGCTGTCGGTGGTGACTTGTTCTTGCAGGGTGATGGCGTCGGTGGTGCGGCCGGCCTGCCAGTAGGAGGCGGCGAGGTTGCTCCGGGCGGTGAGGGTGTTGGGGTGGTCTTCGCCCAGCAGCCGGGCGCGGTCGGCGGCGACCTGTTCCTCGATGAGGATGGCGTCGGTGGTGCGGCCGACCTGCCAGTAGGAGGCGGCGAGGTTGCCTCGGGCCTTGAGGGTGTTGGGGTGGTCTTCGCCGAGGAGGCGTTGGCTGTCGGTGGCGACTTGTTCTTGCAGGGTGATGGCGTCGGTGGTGCGGCCGGCCTGCCGGTAGGAGGCGGCGAGGTTGCCGCGGGCGGTGAGGGTGTCGGGGTGGTCTTCGCCCAGCAGCCGGGCGCGGTCGGCGGCGACCTGTTCCTCGATGAGGATGGCGTCGGTGGTGCGGCCCGCCTGTCCGTAGGAGGTCGCGAGGTTGCCGCGGGCGGTGAGGGTGTTGGGGTGGTTCTCGCCGAGGAGGCGTTGGCTGTCGGTGGCGACTTGTTCTTGCAGGGTGATGGCGTCGGTGGTGCGGCCCGCCTGCCAGTAGGAGAGGGCGAGGTTGCCTCGGGCAGCGAGGTTCTGGTGGTGGTCTTCGCCCAGCAGCCGTTCGCTGTCGGCGGCGACCTGTTCCTCGATGAGGATCGCGTCGGTGGTGCGGCCCGCCTGCCAGTAGGAGAGGGCGAGGTTGCTTCGGGCAGCGAGGTTCTGGAGGTGGTCTTCGCCGAGGAGGCGTCGGCTGTCGGTGGCGAGTTGTTCCTGCAGGGTGATGGCGTCGGTGGTGCGGCCGGCCTGTCCGTAGGAGAGGGCGAGGTTGCTTCGGGCGGTGAGGGTGTCGGGGTGGTCTTCCCCGAGGAGGCGTTGGCTGTCGGCGGCAACGTGGTGCCAGTAGGTGACCGCGGCGGCGTACAGGCCGCTGTTCAGCAGGCTGGTCCCGGCCTGGAACAGGACCGGGTGGCCGTCGGGCTGCCACAGCAGGTCGCCGGAATTGGCGGCCAGCGTGTCGGTGTTGGCGCGCAGGACGGCGGCTGTGTCAGAGGCGGTGTGTTCGCTTGCGGGCCAGATGTCGACCAGGGCGTCCGCGAGCGCCCGCACCGTCGCGGGGGTCTCTGCCGCGGGGGTGGTCTCCCTGGCGGCACGGGCGGTGAGGGCGTGCATGCGCACCGCGCGCGGTCCGGCCGGGGAGTCCCAGGTGAGCAGCCCGTAGCGGTGCAGCAGCCGGAGGGCTGTCCGGGTCTGCTCCGGCGTGGCCCGGTCGGGTGGGTCCGCCGTGGGGGGTGCCGGGGTGCGGTGGTGGGTGAGGTAGTCGGTGAGGGCGGTGGTGGACCACAGTTCCTGTGGGTGTCCGGCGGGGTCCAGGTGGGCGGCCAGGCGGATCGCGGGGGCGGCTGTGCCGGTGGGGTCGTGCTGCCGGACGGCGTCCAGGGCCAGCAGCAGGGAGGCGGTGACGTGGCGTCCGTAGCCGTCGGTGTCGGCGCCGGGCGGCAGCAGGGTGTCCAGGCGTGCGCTGCGGTCGGTGAAGCGCCGCAGGTAGACCGAGCAGGGCACGTCTTCGTTGACCATGTAGGCGGCGGCGTGTCCCAGCGCCAACGGAAGGTGTCCCAGCGCGAACGTCAGGTCCCCGGCGCGGTCGTCCATCAGGTGGGGGGTGCGGGTGCCGGTGAAGCGGTCGTGCAGGTAGGCGCGGGCCTCGTGGCGGGTGTAGGTGCCGACGTCGACCACGGTCCGGCCGGCGCCGGAGACCAGGGCGTCGCGGCGGCGGGTGGTGGCCAGCACGCGGCCGTTGTCCCCGGCCGGGGGCCTGGGCCACCAGGGGCGGGCGCCTTCCAGGTCGGTGAGGTCGTCCAGCACGACCAGCCAGCTGCGTTCGGTGCCGGCCAGCCAGTCCAGGAAGGCGCGCGCGTCGTCCTCCAGGTCCTGCCCGCCGGCGCCGGGTGCCTCCACGCGCTGCGCGGCGCGCGCGTACGCGGCCACGATCTGGGCGGTCTCGGCGGCGTCCACCCACACCAGCACATCCACCCCCTCGGTGTGGGCCTGGCGGGCGTAGGCGGCGGCCAGCTGGGACTTGCCCACTCCGCCGCCGCCGGAGAAGACCTGGGCCAGGACCACCGTGGCGTGCTCGGCCCGTGCCCGGTCGATCTGTGCCCGCAGCCCGAGCCGGGGCTGGAACGCGGACGCCAGGGGCGGCACGTTCCCCACCCGGACCCGCTGCCACGGTGCCTCGGGCACCGGTGGGGCATGGAAGTGCTCGATGTGACCGGCTGCGGTCGAGTACCCCTGCGCGATGATCCGCGTGCCCGCGGCATCCCGCGCGGAGAGGGTGGAGCCGGGCTCGGTCAGCCGTGGTCCGGGCCCGGCCGGGAAGGGTCCGCGGCAGGGACCCCGATGCGCACGTCGCCCATGGTGAGCGCGGCGGCCGAGCCGCCCTCCGCCCTGATGTCCACGTTCCCGCCGACCGCCGCACCCCTGCCGGACGCCGACACCCCGCCGGCGGCCTTCTCCGCCGCCTGCACCTGCTCCACCAGGGCGGTCAGGGCCTGCGCGAAGTCCGGGTCCCGCTCGGCGGCGTCCTCCAGGGAGTCGGTCAGGCGCCGCCGGGTGCGCTCACTGGGCACGTCCCGGCCGGCCCCGGCCTCCTCCTCGGCACGCTGCAAGGCGGGGTCGTTGCCGAGCTTCGCGCCGACCAGGCCGTGCAGCTGGTCCATGCCCGCATCCAGAACCCGGTCGACCTCCCGGTCGGCCCGGCCGCCCACGCGCCTGGCCTTGCGGACCAGGTAGACGAACACGTACCCCACGGCGATCTCGATCCCCGTCACCGCAACCCCCACTGTGCTGACCCTGCATCAGACCGTACCGCCCGCCGCCCGCCCACGGGCGGCACTCCACCGGATCCGCCCCGCCGCAGGGCTCAATCCAGGTCCGGGGCGTCGTCGTGCCGGGCGGGCGGATCGCACAGCGGGCAGGGCGGGCGGGGTGCGGGGGTGCCAGGGGCCCGCCGCAGGCGGACAAGGCGCCCGCGAGGCCGGTCTTCGCCGTCCCGGGCGGTTTCGTGGGCTTCTGCCGTCAGCGCGACGGCCTGGCGTACGACGGTGTCGAGTCACTGGTGGCGCCGGGCACGGTGGCGAGGCCGCGGTGGAGGCCTTCGTCGGCGGTGCCGAGCGCCGGCGTGATCCACCCGGCGGCGTAGACGGCCGGACTCGAACGGCATGGGAACCCCCCCGGGCGGCCAGAAGGGATGTATGGCACACACGGAGACAACCCATCACGGCACCCCCGGCTGGACCGGATCCGGGCAGGCATCCCACCACCATCACGCGCGGGCCGGCCAGGCCGCCTCGTCCAGTACGGCGCGGGCCGGCCGGATCCTGCTGCTCTCGGTGGCGGTCGTCACGATCCTGGCCGCCGCGCTCATCGTGCTGCTCCGCTGAGCAGCCGCCGGTACAGCGGTGGGGCGCTCCGGAGATCCGGGGCGCCCCACCACTGTGTGCCGCCGCCACGGCCCTACGGCCCGGCGCCGCCGCCCGGTCAGCTCAGCGGCAGCGTGACCGTGATGGTCTTGCCCGCCGGCCCGCCGTCGTACGGTCCCGTCCCGTTCGTCCTCCCGCGCGGCTCGACGACCACCCCGCGGGCGAGACGCTGGATGATCGGCCAGCCGTAGCCGCCCGGCCGGTGGTCGCCGGGCAGCCGCCGCAAGGTCCTCGGTGTGTCGTCGACACGGTCGCTGATGGCCAGCACCAGCACACCGCCCACCACCCGCGCCTGGAAGCCGGTGATGCCGCCGCCGTGCCGGACCGCGTTGGTGGCCAGCTCCGAGGCGACCAGCAGGGCGTCCTCCCGCGGCCTCTGATCGCAGTGCTCCCCGCTGTCCAGCAGCGCCAGCCGGACCCGTTGGCGCACGTCCGCCGCGCCGACCGGAATCCCGTCCGCGAACGGCGGCGACCAGCCGTCCGTGGGGGACCGGCCGGCGCCCCCGTGTCCCGTTGCGCTCATCGCTTCCCCCCCATGACTCGGATGACGTCGGACGGCTCCGCCGGCACGGGCCGGCCGCCGGGGACCGGTCGGATCCCGGCGGCGCACCGCGCCCGGCCGGAGGTTCCGGCTATCGTGCGCCTTGCCGCGGGACGGTCCGCGAAACGAGGACGGCGCTCCCGCTCCGCCCCGGTTTCCGCGCCGGACCGCCGGGAACGCGGCCCCCGTGGGCACCGACCCGGCCGGACCCCTCCGCGCCCGGGAAGAACCAGGCGTGGAGTGGGACCATGGACGTATGGACATACGCAGCAGGAACAACGTGGTCAGGACGGAGCCGAAGGACGGTCCGATCCTCATGCTCGCCCACGGGTTCGGCTGTGATCAGAACATGTGGCGCCTGCTGGTGCCGGCCCTGGCCGAACACCACGAGGTGGTCCTCTTCGACTACGTCGGAGCCGGGCGCTCCCGGGTGGGGGAGTGGCACGAGGAGCGGTACTCCTCCCTGGACGGCTACGCCCGCGACGTCCTGGAGATCTGCGACGAGCTCGACCTGCGCGACGTGGTCTTCGTCGGCCACTCGGTGAGTGCCATGGTCGGCGTGCTCGCCGCCGCCGCGGCCCCCGAGCGGTTCTCGGCGCTGGTGATGGTCGGCCCCTCGCCGCGGTACATCGACGACGCCGGCTACCACGGCGGATTCAGCGCCGCCGACATCGACGAGCTGCTGGACTCCCTGGAGTCGAACTACCTCGGCTGGTCCGCCGCCATGGCGCCGGCCATCATGGGCAACCCCGACCGCCCCGAACTGGGCCAGGAGCTCACCGACAGCTTCTGCACGGTCGACCCCGAGATCGCCAGGACCTTCGCCCGCGCCACGTTCCTGTCCGACAACCGGGCCGACCTGCCGGGCGTGTCGGTGCCCACCCTGATCCTGGAGTGCGCCGAGGACATCATCGCGCCCCGGGAAGTGGGCGCGTACGTGCACGCCGCGATCCCCGGCAGCCGGCTCGTCACCCTCGACGCCACCGGGCACTGCCCCCAGCTCAGCGCCCCGCGGGCCACCGGCCAGGCCATCCTCGACTTCCTCGGCGGACGGTGACTCCCCGCGGCGGCCACCGCGGTCCGCCCCCGGTTGGCCACCGGGCGCAGCCGGCGGCCCACCCGGAGCTGCCGGCGATCCACCGGCTCGCCGAGCTGCTGGAGGACAGCGCCGAGGACCTCTACGAGAGCGCCCCCTGCGGCTATGTGTCCACCCTGCTCGACGGCACCGTGGTCAAGCTCAACGCCACCCTGCTGGGCTGGCTGGGCCGCACCCGCGAGGAGGTCGTGGACCGGCTCCGGTTCGCGGACCTGCTCACCGTCGGCGGCCGGCTCTACCACGAGACGCACTACGCGCCGCTGCTTCGGATGAGGGGCGGCGTCAACGGCATCGCCCTGGAACTCGGGGCGGCCGACGGCACCAGGCTGCCGGTCCTGGCCACCTCGGTCGTCAGGACCGGCGAGGACGGCGAACCCCTGCTGGTGCGCACCACCCTGTTCGACGCCCGCGAGCGCCGCTCGTACGAGATCGAGCTGCTGCGCGGGCGCCGGGCCGCGGAGGAGGCCGGCGCGGTCGCCGAACAAGCCCGCCGGGAGGCGGAGGAGGCCGGGCGGGCCGCGGAGGCGGCGCGCAGGGCCGCCGACACCGACCGGGCCCGGCTGCGGGAGGTGCTCGCGGTCATCCGGCGCAGCCTGCTGCCCGAGGTGCTGCCGCGGATCGCCGGCCTGGAGTCCGCCGCGTACTACCACACCGCCGCTCCCGACCGGCTCGGCGGCGACTTCTACGACCTGTTCGCGCTGGACGAAGGGCGCTGGGCGTGCTTCCTCGGCGACGTCTGCGGCAAGGGCCCGGAAGCCGCCGCCCTCACCTCACTGGCCCGCTACACCCTGCGGACCGCCGTGCTCCACGACCCCGATCCGGCCACCGCGCTGACCACCCTCAACACGATGCTGTACGAGCAGTACACCGGCTCCGACTCGCGCTACTGCACCGCCGTCCTCGCCGTCCTGGAACGCGCCGGCGCCGGCTTCACCGTCCGGCTGGCCAGCGGCGGCCACCCGCCGCCGCTCCTGCTGCGGGCCGACGGCACCGCCGACTACGTCGACTCCGTCGGCGGCCTGCTGATCGGCATCCTGCCCGAGTCCCGCTTCGCCCGCCTGCGGATCGACCTGCGCCCCGGCGACACCCTGCTGCTCTACACCGACGGCCTCACCGAGGCCCGCGTCGGCCCCGACCGCCGCCTTTACGGCGAGGACGCGCTGCTCTCCTTCGGCCGCGCCCTGCCCGCCGCCGCCCCCGGCACCCTGGTCACCGCGCTGCGCGGCCTGATGGCCGGGTTCGGCACCGCGCCGGCCGACGACACCGCCCTCCTCGCCCTCGGTGTCCCCGCCCCCTGAGGCGGCGGCCGAGCGCGGTCAGGGGCGCGGCGGCAGGGCGTGCAGGCGTACCGCGGTGAGCCGGGACGCCGTCACGTCGGCGGTCATGTAGGTGCAGCCCGGCTGCCGGCGGCGGTCGGTCGGCGAGCCCGGGTTGAGCAGGCGCAGGCCGGTGGGCGCCGTGCTGTCCCAGGGGATGTGGCTGTGGCCGAAGACCAGGACGTCCACACCGGGGAACCGCTCGGCGCAGCGTTCCTCCCGGCCGCGGGCCGGCCCCGTCTCGTGGACGACGGCGAACCGCAGGCCGGCCAGGTCCGCCTGCGCCACCTCGGGCAGCCGGGACCGCAGCTCCGGGCCGTCGTTGTTGCCGTGGACGCCGACCAGCCGCCGGGCCCCGGCCCGGAACAGGTCCAGCGTCGCGGTGTCCACCCAGTCACCGGCGTGGAACACCACGTCGGCCCGCTCCAGCTCGGCCAGCAGCCCGGCGGGCAGCTCCCGGGCCCGCCGCGGCAGATGCGTGTCGGCGGTCAGCAGCAGGCGCATGGGCGGACCCCCTAGTGCAGGGCGCTGACCGCGCGGGCCACCACCAGCAGCGACGTGATGAGCGCCGACACGCTCTCCACGGTCATCAGCAGCTTCGCCCGGCTGGACAGCGGCATCGTGTCGGTCGGGCTGAAGGCCGTGGAGTTGGTGACGGACACATACAGGTAGTCCACCAGCGTAGGCACCCAGTCGGCGGTCACGCTCGCACCGTCGGCGACCTCCTGCACCGCGTCGTGGTTCTCGTCCTGCGAGAACCGGAAGTCCGCCAGCGGCAGATCCTCCCGCGCCACCTGCGTCCGGCTGACCGGTCCGCCCCGGTCCAGCTCCCAGAACGCCAGCCCGAAGACGATCACGTTCGTCAGCCACACCTGCAGGGCCGCCAGCAGCAGCGACGTGCCGTCGTCCACCCCGGGCGAGACCAGGTCGCGTACCAGCAGGCCGAGCGCCGCCAGATTGCTGCCCGCCACGACGAGCACCAGCGTGAGGGACAGAGCCCGGGAGGTGCGGGTCTGCCGGGTCAACCGCTTGGGGTTGAACGCCAGCAGCGGTATCAGCAGCAGCAGTTCCAGCGCCGGCAGGACGAACCGGGGCGCGATCAGCAGCCGCTGCGGCAGCGCCAGGTACAGCGTGATCGCCACCAGCGTCGCCGCCACACCCGGCAGTCGCGGTTCGCCCCGGCGCTCGTGCCGGGGATGCCGGGTCGGCGCGTCGGCGCGGCTGCGCGTCGTCATGTCAGTGCTCCCGTCGTGGCGCGCGGACAGGGGCGCCACGGCTTGATCTGCCCGCTGCGGGCGTCCGCATGCAGCCGTCACGCGGATCCCTCCTGTGCCCGGCCCGGCCCCGCCCGGTCATTTCATCGCACGGTCCAGGTTGGTCGCCGCGCTGATCAGCGCGAGGTGGGTGAACGCCTGCGGGAAGTTCCCCAGGTGCTCGCCGGTCATCCCGATCTGCTCGGCGTACAGGCCCAGGTGGTTGGCGTAGGTGAAGGTCTTCTCCAGCGCCAGCCGGGCCCGCTCGATCTGCCCGGTGCGGGTCAGCGCCTCCACCCACCAGAACGAGCAGATGGAGAACGTGCCCTCCGCACCGGACAGCCCGTCCGGGGACACCGCCGGGTCGTAGCGGTAGACCAGACTGTCCATCACCAGCTGCTCGGCGATCGCGTCCACCGTGGAACGGAACCGGGGGTCGTCGGGCGAGAGGAACTTCACCATCGGCATCAGCAGCAGCGACGCGTCCACCACCGGCGGCGCGGACCCGTCCCGTTCGTCGGCCAGCCGCTGCGCGAACGTGCCGGCCGCGGGGTCCCAGCCGCGGTCGATGATCTGGCGGTAGATACGGTCCCGGGCCGTCGACCACCGGATGAGGTCGCCGGGCAGCCCGCGCTGACGGGCCATCCTGATCATCCGCTCGACCGCCACCCAGCACATCAACCGTGAGTAGGTGTGGTCCTGCCGGCCGGCCCGGGTCTCCCAGATGCCCTGGTCGGGTGCGTCCCAGTGGTCCAGCAGCCAGTCCACGATCGTGCACAGGTCCGTCCAGCTGTCGTGCGAGATGCCCACGCTGTACTTGTTGAACAGGTAGATGGAGTCGATGAGTTCACCGTAGATGTCCAGTTGGAGCTGGCCCGCGGCCCCGTTGCCGACCCGCACCGGGCGCGATCCGCGGTAGCCCTCCAGGTGGTCCAGCGGGTACTCCGGCAGGTCCGCGTGCCCGTCGATGGAGTACAGCACCCGCAGCGGCCCGCCGCCCTCGTCGCCCGCGGTGCGCAGACAGGCCGTCAGCCACTGGATGAACGCCTTCGCCTCCCCGGTGAACCCCAGCCGCAGCAGCGCGTACAGCGAGAACGCGGCGTCACGGATCCACACGTACCGGTAGTCCCAGTTGCGCTCGCCGCCCAGCTGCTCGGGCAGCCCGAGCGTCGGCGCGGCCACGATGGCACCGGTGGGCTCATGGGTGAGCAGCTTCAGGGTGAGCGCCGATCGCTGCACCATCTCCCGCCACCGCCCGGTGTACGTGCACTGCCGCAGCCAGGTGTGCCAGAAGGCGGCGGTGGCGCCGAACAGTGCGTCGACGGAGCCGGCGTCCACCCTCGCGGCGTCGGCCGTGTCCGGATCGCCGCACGCCGGGTCGGCGGGGTCGGCGGTGTGCAGCACGAACAGGACGGTCTGCCCCTCCTCGATCATGAACCGCCCGCGCGCGTCCGTGCCGTCCGCCCGCAGCTCGACGTCGCTGTGCACGGTGACGGTGAGCTTGTCCCCGGCGAACCGCACCCCGCTCGGCAGCGCCGTGGTCTCGTGCCGGCCGCGGCCGTAGTCCAGCCGCGGCGCTATCTCCACGTCCATCCGCATCCGGCCGCGGATCCCCACCACCCGCCGTACCAGCCGCTGCCGGTGGCCCTCGTCGTGCTCGCGCACCAGCGGCATGAAGTCCTGGAGCTCGACGATGCCGTCCTCGGTGAGCATCCGGGTGATCAGGATGTTGGTCTCGGGGAAGTAGAACTGCTGCCGGCCGGCCTGCCGGCAGTCCGGGCTGATCGTCCAGTGCCCGCCCTTGCGGGCGTCCAGCAGCGAGCCGAAGACGCTCGGCGAGTCGAAACGCGGCGCACAGAACCAGTCGATCCTGCCGTCCGTGCCGACCAGCGCCACCGTCCGCAGATCACCGATCAGCCCGTGCTCCGCGACGGGCAGATAGTCCGCACCCACCAGGTGCTCGGCTCCGATTCGGCTCATCGCGTGTCCCGTCTCCGGCGGTCCCCCGCTCCTCCATGGTCACGCGGGCCGGGCCGGCGCGCGCACCGGGACCGTCGCGCGGGGCCTGTTCATAGGCGCAGCCGACCAACTCCGCACCCGCCAACGCCGGTCGGCCCACTGGACGCACGGACGGTGATGATTCGTACACCCCGCATCCCCGCTTTCCGTGCCGATCCGTCATCACGTCGCTACTTTTGGTCCCGACGACGCGTGACCGGCGGCCGGTCGGTGGCCGCACACCCGAGGAAAGGGAACCTCCTTGATCCGCACGCGCATCGCCGCGGCCGTGGCCGCCACCGCTCTGGCCGTCGCGGGCAGCATCCTGGCCACCGGCTCCACCGCCGCGGCCGCACCGACCGCGACCTACCAGTGCCCGCAGTACATCACCGGCTACGGCCAGACATGGGGCCTGAGCGGCTGGGTGACCGGCGTCGGCAAGCTCGGCTGCACCTACGGCTACGGCGGCAACGCGTACTTCTGCGTCTACAGCGCCTACAACGGTGCCCCGGTGGCGGACCGGCCCAACCCCGAATACTGCCCGGCGCACGCGGTACAGACCGCCTGACCCGGCGCGTACCACCCGGACCCGCCCCGCCGACCCCCCGCGGTGGGGCGGGTCCGGTTGCACGTGGGAGACCCGCCGCGCCGGCTGCCACCGCCGGAGGCCGCAGCGGCGGCCTTCACGGCGCCGGGTGGCGGATCTCCAGCATCACGGCGCCGGTCGCGGTCCGGTACGGGCCGTGCGGCATGCCCGGCGGCCTGGACGCGTAGTGGCCGGCCGAGAACGTACGGCCCAGCGTCAGGTCCTCCAGCTCGCCCTCCAGGAGGTACACCTCCTCGACGTACGGGTGCCGGATCACCCCCGCCGCCGAGGTGTCGAGCCCCGGTGCCCAGCGGGCCAGCCGGGTGAGCTCGGTCACCGGGTCCGGTCCGGCCGACAGCACCCGCTCGGTCACCCCCGGCGATCCTGCCGCCGGGCGCCATGCCAGTCGCCCGGCGTCGAAGAACTCCCGCTCCTCCTTCACGCGCCACCACCCCTTGCTCCGCGTCCCCCGGGTCCCCGTCCCGGCAATCCTCGCGGTACGGGGCCGGGGCCGTAAAGAGCCGGCGCCGCGGCGGCCGTCAGCCGGCCGGCTCCAGGGCCACCCGTACGCTGATCCGCTTGCCCGTCGCCTGCCGGGTGATCTGCGGGGCGCCGCACAGCGCGAGCACCACCTCGATGCCGTGCCGGCCGACCCTGGCCGGGTCCGGCTCGGGGACGGCGGGCGCGGCCGAGGAGGTGTCCCACACCGTGATGTCCACCGCGTGGTCGACGAGCTCCAGGTCCAGCCGGCACGGACCCGCGGTGTGCCGGACGGCGTTGCTGATCAGCTCGCTCACCACCAGCTGGGTGGTCTCGACGGCGTGCGCGGAGACCGCCAGGGAGCGTTCGCGGTGCACGCGGCCGAAGAACCCCGCGGCGAACCGTCTTGCCTCCGCGATGGCCGTCGTCTCGCCGCCGTAGACCTCGCTGATGCGCAAAACCGTCGCCTCCCAGGGGCCGTCCGGTCCGGCGTCGTCTCCGCCGCCGGGCCGCTGCTCGCCGTCCTGTGGCCCCCCGGCCGGCGGTATCTCCACCGACGTCAGGGCGCGTACCCCTTCGAACCGGCCGCACACCGGCCGCACACCGGCGGGACACCCGCGACCGCCGCGGCGCGGCTCCGCGTCGGCCCGGGGCGCACCCCGGCCGGGCGGGGGTGCCGCGCCCGACCCGCGGGCGCGGTGCCTCCGGTGTCCCCGGGGCGTACGGGGGGGTGGCGCAGGCGGTGTGGTTCCGTTCGGCCGGTGCGGGTGGGTCGCCCAGGAGCCTGGGTTTCCTGTCGGGCGGTTCTCGACCGTGTCCCGGCCCTCGCCCAGCGGGCGCGGTGCCTTCGGTGTCCCCAAGGCGTACGGGGGGTGGCGCAGGCGGTGCGGTCCTGACCGGCCACCGGGAACCGGTCGCCCGTGCGAGCGAAGCTCCGCGCCGGAGGGGCCCCGACCATACCCAGCCGTGCGTACGGGCCCCGCTCGCCATCGGCCGCGGGGGCTGGACGGGGGCCGCGACGCTGCCCGGCGGGGGCCGGGGGCGGTCCGACGGCTGACGGCGGGAGCCGCGCGCTGTCGCCGGCCCGGGGCCCGGCCGACCCGCGGGAGCCCGGGACGGCCGTCGCGGCGGCCGACGCCGGACGGCCGCTGCCTGCTGCCCGACGTTCGGCGCGGGACCTGGCGCGCCCCGTGGAAGCCCGGAGCGGCCCGCCGGGAAGCGGTTCGGCGCCGGGGCGGGGGGAGGGCGCTGACCACCGCGGGGGCCAGCCGGCGGGCCGGGTGCGGTGACTTCTTTTGCGGGACGCCTTCGGGGGCAGACTCCCGCGCATGACGATCAACGAGAGCGCCCGGACGACTTCGGCCGACGCGACGGACGTCCAGGTCGTGGTACCGCGGGGCGAGCTGGACCTGGACAACCTGCTGCCGCTGACCCTCCAGCTGGAGCGGGCCGCGCTCAGCGGCCCGCGGGTGGTGCTGGACGCCAGCGGGATCACCTTCGGCGACTCCAGCTTCCTCAGGGTGCTGCTCTCGATCGGCCGGCAGACCGATCTGCGGATCGCCGCGCCGCGCCCGGCGCTGGAACGGCTGATCGGCATCGTCGGCATGGACAAGGTGCTGAAGATCCACCCCACGGTGGCGGCGGCCAAGGCGGCGCCCGCCGGGGAAACGGGCGCCGGGGAGGCGGGTGTCGGCTGAGCCCCCGGCGGGAGCCGCGCCGCTCGGGCGTCCCCGGTCACGGCGCCGCGGTCACGGCGCCGCGGTCACGGCGCCGCGGTCGGCGCGCCGGCGGACGGCCGCGCCGGGTCGGCGGGGTCCGCGGGCCGCCCCGGGCCCGCGGGGGCGGCGGCGCCCACCAGGCCCGCCGCGCCGGCGGCGATCGCGCAGAAGGCCAGCGGCAGCACAAAGGCCGTGTTCAGCGGCACCAGCCGGGTGAGCGCGCCGATGACCGCCGGACCGGCCAGCATGCCGAGGTAGCCCAGCCCGGCGACGCGGGAGACGTTGGCGCCCGCCGCCTCCTGGTCGAGGTGCCCGGCCGCGCTGAACAGCTGCGGTACGCAGCCGGACAGGCCGGCGCCGAAGACCGTCCACCCGGCCAGCGCCAGCGGGACCCAGGGGGAGAGGACCACCGCCGCCATGCCGGCCGCCGCCGTCGACGCGCCGAAGCGCACCACGGCGACCGGGCCGATCCGTGCCGACACCCGGTCGGTGACCAGCCGCCCGGCGGTCATCGCGGTGGAGAAGGCGCCGTAGGCGAGCGCGGCGGTCGCCGCCGAGGCCCCCAGCACGTCCCGCACCGACAGCACGCTCCAGTCGTTGGCGACCCCCTCGCACAGCATGACCATCAAGGCGACGGCGGCCAGCCCCCAGACACGCGGCGGCGTCCGCCGCCGGGCCTGCTTCGCCGCCCGGCCCGTCGCTCCACCGTCCACCGCCGCCTCCGCCGCCCGCGTCACGGATATGTGCTCGGGCCGCAGCAGCGCGGGCGCCGCCAGCAGCGCGGCGGCCCCGGCCGCCACCGCCGTACCGCCCAGGGTCACCGGCGCGCTCCACCCCCAGCTCAGCGTCCGGGCGCCGATGAGCGAGGCGGCCACCGCGCCCAGCGAGTAGACCGCGTGGAAGGAGGACATCACCGGGCGCCCGTAGCCGCGTTCCACCTGGACGGCGTGCGCGTTCATGCTCACGTCCAGGCAGCCGTTGCCCAGGCCGAGCACCAGCAGCGCCGCGCCCAGCGTCCAGCCGCTGCGGGCCAGGCCCGGCAGCACCACGGCCGCCGCGCAGAGCGCGGCACTGACCGGCACCACCGTGCGGGCGCCGAAGCGGTCGGCGAGCGGACCGACCACCTGCATACCGGCGAAGGCCCCGCCGCCGAGCAGCAGGAGGAGTGAGCCGAGCACGGCGTGCCCGATCCCGGCCCGCTGCTCGATCGCCGGGATGTGGACGACCCACATGCCGAGCACCAGCCCGTTCAGAGCGAAGTAGGCGAACGTGGCGATACGCGCGGCACGGAGGGATCTCTGCATGCCTGCGAACATAACAAACACAACGACTGTTCGTTAAGGCCGTTTCCGAACAAGTGGGTGGTTCGGTGGTGTTCAATGGGGGCATGGTGAGCAGCGAACGACACCGGCAAATCGCCGAGGCGGTGAGCGAGGCGGGCCGGCTCAGCGTCGCCGAACTGGCCGCCCTGACCGGCGCCTCGGAGATGACCGTCCGCCGGGATCTGGGGATCCTGGCCGAGCAGGGCGTCCTGGAGCGCTACCGGGGCGGCGCCCGCACCCTGATGCTGCGCGGCGAGGAGCCGCCCTTCGCCCTGCGCGCGGCCGAGGGGCTGGACGTCAAACGCCGGATCGCCGCCGAGGTCACCGCGATGATCAGCGACGGCGAGACCGTCCTCATCGACAGCGGCACCACCTGCCTGGAGGTCGCCCGCGCCCTCGAACCGCGCCGGCTGACCGTCATGCCGCTGTCCCTGCACGCCCTCGGCGTCCTCACCGGCGCCCCGCGGCTGCGGCTGCTCGTCCCCGGCGGCGAACCCCGCCCCGGCGAACTCGCCCTGACCGGACCGCTCACCGAGGCGTCCCTCGCGGCGCTCCGCTTCGACACCGCCGTCCTCGGCTGCTGCGGCCTGACCGCCGCCGACGGCCTCACCGCCTACGACCTCGCGGAGGCCGCCACCAAGCGCGCCGCCATCGCCTCCGCCCGCCGGGTGATCGCCGTCGCCGAAGCGGCCAAGCTGTCCCGTACCGCGCTCGCCTTCGTCGCGCCGGCCGCCGCGCTGCACACCGTTGTCACCGAGGAGGGCGCTCCCCGGGAGGAGACCGAGGCGCTGACCGCCGCGGGCGTCGCGGTGCGAACGGTCCGGGTCACGCCGCCGGCCCGGGTCACGCGGTCGGTCCGGTGAACCACGAGGCCTGCGAGGCCTCCCGGAACGACTCCCGCCAGGCGGTCTTTCCGGCGGCCCAGCCCCGCAGGGCCGCCACGACGCGCGCCGCGGACGCGGTCCGGGTCCAGGAGCGCTCGGTGGAGCCGCAGCCCCGGTACTCCAGCTGGTGCGCCCCCTCCGGCCGCAGCCACACCTGGGCGCAGCACTGCTCGTCGGCGGCGCACTCCGGTACCAGGTGGCCCGGCCTTGGTACCGGTGGGCTCTCAATATTCGACTGTCGCGCGTTCGCCGAGGAGTCCAACCGGCTGGTGACTGTGTGATCGCCAGCTGCGTACGGCTCCAGGGACCTTCGACGCGGCTGACGAATTCCTGCGGTGAGCGAGCAACTACCCAGCGGTGGCATCGAGCTGTCACCCGACGAGATCGAAGCCCTCCACGCCAAGTGGTCATCCTGCTGGACCCCGAGTGAGGTCGCGCAGCATATGGTCGGGATCAGCACGCCTTGGTACGTGGCCGCGAGCTGGGCGCTGGACTTGTTCCGCGGCACGCGGACTCGCGCTCATGGAGACATCGAGATCGCGATTCCGGCCGTGAACTTTCCCGAAGTCCGCCACCGCTAGCCCGGATACGTCTTCGACGCGGCAGGCAGCGGCCGGATCTGGGAGGACGCCGCGTTGCAGCCCCAGCCGTTCCAACGCGGCGCCCCCGGCCTCCTGGGCCCATTCCCCGATCGCGGTGAATTTCCGGGCTCCGGCCACCACCGCGCACACCGCGACCGCGATGAGAGCGCCCACCGGATGACGCACCGCGCGCCGCCGACGCGGATCAGGTATCCCGGCGAGCAGCTGGACCAGGAGCTCATGTTCCGGGACGGGCGGGCGAACGGGCGCAGGCATGAGGGACGATGACATGGCGCGGGCGTGATCCCCCGGCCGGACGTGAAGGCGCAGGAACCTCCATCCAACCCGACCGGAACACGTCCGCGTACCTCTTCCACCCACAGAACCCCACGCCACAGGGCTACAGAACGACTCTGCCGGGGCCCTGCCCCTGCACGGGTCCCACGAAGCCCTCGCGGCGGGTATCGTCACCGCTCAAGGTCTCGCTCAAGTCCGCAGGTCAACACCACGACTGGCCTCTTCCCATGGGCCGATTCGCCGGCTGTCGCGAGTTCACATCCGATGCAACTGGCGGCGCTCGGAACATCGGAACGAAAACCGGCGCTACCTGGCAGTCTCGGGCCATGGGCGTCACGCACGGTCATTCTCATAAATGGTCATCTGTGAGAGTTCTGCGAGAGCCCCCGGAGTGATCACGTTTCCGCAGGTCGCCGTTCGCAAAAGTCCTCTCGAAACCCGCACGTTGTGCGAGGCACTTCTGAGGGACTTCCCGCATAAATCGCACGCCCGATCCGGCCGCATTGGCGGTAGAGCGTCACAACTGCCCGAACTGTGACGCGCCCGCCGGCAGCGCCTGCCGCACCCGGGGCGGGAAGACCGCCGCGAAGTACCACACCCCCCGTTTCGTCCTCGTCCCCGCGCTCCGCGAGGAACTGGAGATCCCCGTCCGCGGCACTGGCCGGCACCTCCCGCGGGCCCGGTACAGGTGTCCCGAAGTCCGCAGCCGGCACCGGATCGAGGAACGCCGTCCACGGCGCGCCCGACGGCGCGCGCCCCCGCTCCCGGCACACGGCCGCCTTCCGGTGCCGGCGTCAGCCCGCGGCGAAGGTGCCCCGGGCGATGTCGAAGGTGTTCGCGGCCCGCTCCGCGCCGCTCTCCGGCGCCGACAGGGAGATCTCGTACATCCGTCCGTTCTCCGTCCAGCACAGGACGAAGGCGCGGCGCGCCTGCCCGCGGCCGTAGGTGAACTGCCACAGCGCGGCGGGCAGGCCGTGCTCCTGGGCGGCGGTCACCACCGCGTCCCGGTAGCCCGGATACGTCGCCGCCCCGGCCAGATGGCGCTCCCGGAGCACCGCGAGCGGGCCGCGCGGGTCCGGTAGCCCCCCGCGCTCGCCGAAGCGGACGGAGCGGTCGGGCGACCGGTAATAGGTGTAGGGCGGCTCCGGGTCGCGGCCGAAGGCGGGGGGCAGCACGACGGCGAAGCCCGCCGGGTCGGTGACGAGCAGGAAACCCGGTGGGAACCGCGGCATACCGGGCGCGTCCGGCGGTGGCCCCTGCCCGTCCTGGGGCGGCGGCCCCTGCGGACCGCTGCCGGGCGCCGGCGGCGGGAAGCCCCCGCCGGCCGATGGGAAGCCGGCCGCCGAGGCCGGGGGCGGGCCGTCCACGGGGCGGCCGGCCGGGTCCTGCCGGCCCACCAGGTACGTGGCCGCGCCGCCCGCGCTCACCGCGAGCACGACCAGGGCGCCGACGGCCACCACCTGGAGACCGCTCCGGCGGCGGGAGTCCGGCGCGCGGGGCGCAGGACGAACGGCTGCGCCGGGTAAGCCGGCCGCCTCCGCCCAGCCGCCGGCCGGGCTCCCCGCGGCGCCCTCGGCCGCCCCGGACACACCCGCCGCCGGGCACGCCGCGGAAGCCGGGTCACCGCCGGCCGCCGCCTCCGCCCCCGGTACCGCCTCCGCTTCGGGTACCGCCCGCGCCCGCGGCACCCGGCCGGTCTCGGCGAAGGCCCCCAGCAGCCGCCGCGCCTCGTCGGCGCCCATCCGGCGGGCCGGATCTCGGTCCAGCAGCCCCACCACCACCGGAAGCAGCGGTCCCACCTCCGGCGGCGGGGTGAACGCGTCGATCGCGACGGCGTGCACGATCGCGCCGATCGAGTCGCGGCGGAAGGGCGACTCGCCGTGCACCGCCGCGCACAGCAGCGCGCCCAGCGACCACAGGTCGGCGGCCGGGCCGGCCCCGCGGCCCGACATCCGCTCGGGCGCGGTGTACTCGGGGGACCCGAGGAACGCGCCGGTCTCGCTGATGGTGGGGCTGCCCGGCGTCCGGGCGATGCCGAAGTCGGTCAGTACCACCCGGCCGGTGCTCCGCTCGACCAGGACGTTCGCCGGCTTCACGTCCCGGTGCTGGATGTCCTGTTCGTGGGCGGCCCGCAGCGCGTCCGCCAGCGCGGCCCCCACCCGGGCGGCCTCGCGCGGCGCCAGCGGCCCGTCGCGCTCCAGCAGGTCGGCCAGCGAGCGGCCGTCGATCAGCTCCATCACGATCCACGGGTGGCCCTTGTCCTCCACCACGTCGTGCACCACGACCACATGCGGGTGCCGGATCAGGGCCGCGGTCCGTGCCTCGCGCAGCGCGCGCTCGCGCCGCAGTGCCGCCTGGCGCGCGGTCAGCCCCTCGTCGGTCAGGTGCAGTTCCTTGACCGCGACCTGCCGCCGCAGCAGCTCGTCGGTGGCCTGCCACACCGTGCCCATGCCACCGCGGCCCAGCCGCCCGGTGATCCGGTACCGGCCGGCGACCACGTCGCGTGGCGGTGGGGAGGGGGCGGTTTCGCCCGCGTCTGCTCCGCCGTCGCTCGCCATGCGGTCATCATGCCTCAGCCCGCCGCCGATCGGCCGCCCGCACCCGGTTCGCCGCTCCGGGCGGTCGACGTCCGCCGGCCCGGCCCCATCCGCCGCCCACCCTGCTGCGTCCCCGCCGGCCGCGGCGATTTCCTGACCGGCCGCCGGCCGCTCCGCGGACCGGCCGCGATCCCGGGCCGGGCCCGCTCCGGCCGCACGGGCCCGCTCCGGCCGCACAGGCCAGGCCTCCCGCCGACCCGGTCGGGAATTTTCTCCGGCCACGTGAACACCACGGCTCTCTTCTCCGTACGAGTCTGCGCACGGACCGTGACCCGAGGGCAGTGGTACCCCCTTCGGGCCGGTAGTTCCGAACGCCTGAGCCAGCGCTGCACCCGACTCGTAGGAGATCCCGTGTTACCCGTGCTTGACGTCGGCAAGAAACTCGACAACGCCAATTCCCATGTCCTGTCGCTGTACCGCATGGTCGTCAGTCTGCTGTTCGCCTGCCACGGCGCGGCCACCGTCCTGGGCCTGTTCGGCGGCCCGGACGGCGGCAGACCCTCCGTCGGCGCCTGGCCGGGCTGGTGGGCCGGCCTCATCCAGCTCATCGGCGGCATCCTGGTGTTCCTCGGCATCGGCGACATAGGCACCCGCGTCGCCGCCGTGGTCAGCTCCGGCTCCATGGCCTACGCGTACTTCACGGTCCATCAGAAGCACGCCCTGTGGCCCATCCAGAACGGCGGTGAGCCCTCCGTGCTGTTCTGCTGGAGCTTCCTGCTGCTCGCGATCACCGGCCCCGGTGTCTGGACGCTGTCCTGGCTGCTCGCCAAGGCCGCGGCACCATCCGCCCCGGCGCCCGCCACCGAGACCCCGTAGCCCGGCGGGTACCCACGTCCTTGTGGCCCCGCCGCCGACGCCGAGGCCGCAGGACCGGCCGCGCCGCGACCGCCCCCGGCCTGTCGGGGGCGGTCGCGCCGCGGCCACCACCCGCCGTGCCGCGGCGGCGATCGGACCGTGCCGGCCGTCAGACCGCCCCGGCCGCCTGCTCCGTGGACCCCGTGACCGCGCCGACCCGGGCTCGTGCCGCCGCGAGCGCCGCCTCGACGTCACGCGTGCCCGTGGACACGCACAACGTGTACGCGGTGTCGCGCAACCGGCTGCTCACCCAGGGCGCCGTGTCTCCATCGGCGGTCTGCGCGAGCAGGGACTCGTACCGTTCGATCAGTTCCTGCAGCACCGCAGGGCTGGCCCATATCATGACTGCCTCCTTGACGCAGCCGCTCGCACCGCGCCCACGGCCGCATAAGTTGCCTTCCCGCCGTACGCCCCTTACACGCCTGCGTGCGCCCCCCTTCCGCGCCGCCCCGGCCGCCCCGGCCGTCCGGCCGCCGCTGCCACAAGGGCTCGCGCCTGCCGGGCCCGAGGGGCCCCGTACCGCCTCCGACCTGGTACGTCACCGGTCTGCCGACCGCTGCGCCGACAGTCCGGCACCCGTCAACACCCCCCGACCCGGGTGGTGTTGTGCGCCGGCCGTGTAACGAGGATCACGTCGCCGAGAGCGGCCGCCGGGCGGCTCGCCACGGCTGGATCGCGACGCCACGGCAGGATCGCGCCGTCGTGGCCGTCGTGGCCGTCGTCCACCGGTCCCGCCCCGCCGTCGTCCACCGGTCCCGCCCCGCCGCCGGCGGCCGGGCCCCGCCCGCCGTCCGGTGTGTGAACGGCCGGTGCGTGCGCGGCCCCGCTGTTCCACTATGCCCTGGTGAACAACGCTCGCGTCGACATCGACGTGCTCCGGGTCTTCTGCGCCCCCGACGGCGGCCACGGGAACGCCCTCGGCGTGGTACGGGACGGCAGCCGCTTCCCCGACGAGGCGGCTCGGCAGGCGCTGGCCGGGCGGCTCGGCTTCAGCGAGACCGTGTTCGTCGACGACCCCGAGCGCGGCGTGGTGGACATCTACACCCCCGGGCGCCGCCTGCCGTTCGCCGGCCACCCGCTGGTCGGCGTGGCCTGGCTGCTCGACATCGGGATCATGGAACTCGCCGTCGGCGACGTCTTCGCCCGCGGCGACGGCGAGTTCACCTGGATCACCGCCGAGCCCGGCTGGGCTCCCACGCGGACGCTGCGACAGTACGCCCTCGCCGCCGAGGTCGACGCCCTCCAGACGCCGGAGCCGGGCGAGTGGGTCTACGCCTGGAGCTGGCAGGACGAACTCGCCGGCCGGATCCGGGCCCGCGCGTTCCCCGGCCGCGCCGAGGGTCCCGTGGAGGACGAGGCCACCGGCGCCGCCGCGCTCCTGCTCACCCAGCGGCTGGGCCGCGCCCTGAACATCAGCCAGGGGCGCGGCTCCCAGTTGCTGACCGCCCCGGGCGCCGACGGCACGATCGAGCTCGGCGGCCGGGTCCGCCTCGAACAGACCCTGACCCTGCCGCCCGGCTCGCCGACGGCCCCGGCGCACCGAGAAGATCCGGACGACGGACCCTAGAGCCCGGCGACGTCCGCGACCACCGAGCCGAGCAGGTCGACGGTGGTACGCGGGTCGCCGATCCCCGCGCCGAAGACGTACGCCGTGGTGAAGCCGAGCTCCCGCAGGCCGGTCAGCTGCCGCAGCAGCTGCTCCCTGGTCGACTCGGGAGTGACGGTCAAGGTGGTGGTCTTCTCGATCGCGTCGTAGTCCCGCCCGAGCGCCTCGCAGTGCCCGCGGAGCACGTCGAGCTTGTGCGCGGTCTCCGGACCGGGGAAGAGGTTGCAGGCGTCGGCGTACTGGGCGACCAGGCGCAGCGTCTTGCGCTCCCCGCTGCCGCCGATCAGCAGGTACGGGTGCGGCGAGCGGAGCGCCGCGGGCGAGTTCAGGGTCCGCGCGAGCCGGTAGTGAGCGCCCTCGAAGGGGCCCTCGTCCGGGCCCCACATCTGCAGGCAGATCCGCAGCGCCTCCTCCAGCCGTTCGAAGCGCTCGGCGGTCGGCGGGAACGGCAGCCCCAGCCCCGCGGCCTCGCCCTCGAACCAGGCCGCCCCGATGCCCAGCCCGGCCCGCCCGCCGGAGAGCACGTCGAGCGTGGTGACCTGCTTGGCCAGCAGCCCCGGCTCCCGGTAGACGACGCCCGTCACCAGGGTGTGCAGCAGCACCCGCTCGGTGTGCGCCGCGAGGAACCCCAGGGCGGTGTATCCCTCCAGCATCTCGTTCTCCGCCGGACCCACGTGCTCGATCTGCCACACGTGGTCCATCACCGTCAGCCGGGCGATGCCGGCCGCCTCCGCCTCCCGGGCGGCGCGCGCCAGGTCCGGCCCCAGCCGGGCCGCCCCGCCGGTCCAGGTGAAGTCGGCGAAGTGCAGTCCCAGTTCCATCAGTTCAGTCCTCTGCCTCTGCTCGTCCGTGCCGTCCCGGCGATACCCGGGCGATTTTGCCGGCGGGCCCGCGCGGCCCGGACCGCCGCGCCGCCGCGTCGGCCGGCCCGTCCGCGGCGCCGCCCCTCGCACCCTACGACTCGCCCGGGCGGTCCCCGCCGAGCCTCGCCCTGCTCTCCGCGATGGCCTGCTGGACCTGCTGCTCGATGTGCCGCGGATCCAGCCCCAGGCTCTTGCCTATGTGCACCGACCACACCTGCGAGCGGAGGTTCGTCTCGAAGTCCAGGTCGGCCCGCACGTTCTCCCGGGTGGCCTGCCGGTTCTGGCTCACCATGACGAACGTGGACAGGAAGATCGCCTCCAGGCTGACGATCATCGTCAGCAGACCGTACGGATACGGGTCGAACACCCCCTTCCGCCCGGTCAGCCCCTCGTTCAGCGCGATCCAGCCGGCGAACCACGCGGCGTGCAGATAGACGAAGCCCATGGTCCCCGCGAACGTGGTGATCGCGTCCGCCACCCGGTCCTGCCTGCCCCGCATCCGGGTGTACACCACCCGCTCGTGCCGCAACCGGACCGCTGGGTGCCGGGGGAGCCGGCCGTCTTCCGCGTGAGGGTTCATCCCCCCATGCTCCCCGACCCGGGCACCTGCTCGGGACGGCGCGGCGGTAGGGCCGGCAAGAGGTCCGTTCGGCCCTGGTGCCCGGCCGGTCGGACCGGCGATGATCGGGGTCCGAGCCGGCGTCCGACAGTGTGAAGGTCCGTTATGAGTGAGGTACGGCAGTTTTCGGCGGAGAACCCGATCCGGGTGTTCCTGGTCGACGACCACGAGGTGGTCCGCCGCGGTGTCCACGACCTGCTGGACGCGGAGCCGGGGATCGAGGTGGTCGGGGAGGCCGGTTCGGCCGAGCAGGCCGTGGCCCGCGGGCCCGCCCTGCGCCCGGACGTGGCGGTGCTCGACGTCCGGCTGCCCGACGGCGACGGCATCTCGGTCTGCCGCGAGCTGCGGTCGGGTATGCCGGACCTGGCCTGCCTGATGCTGACGTCCTTCGACGACGACGACGCGCTGCTGGACGCGATCATGGCGGGTGCGGCCGGCTATGTACTCAAGCAGATCAAGGGCTCCGACCTGGTCTCGGCGGTCCGTACGGTGGCGGGCGGCCAGTCGATGCTCGACCCGGCGACCACCGCGCGTCTGATGGGCAGCCTGCGGGACGAGGGCACGGGCGCCGGCGCCGAGCAGGAGGCGCTGGCCGGGCTGTCGCCGCGGGAGCGGGAGATCCTGGCGCTGATCGGCGAGGGCCTGACCAACCGGCAGATCGGCAAGCAGCTGTACCTGTCGGAGAAGACGGTGAAGAACAACGTCTCGCGGCTGCTGGCCAAGCTCGGTGTGGAGCGCCGGATCCAGGCCGCCGTCATCGCCACCCAGAGCGGCGCACCGGCCGCGGGACCGGAGTACGGCCGCCGCTGAGAGGGCCGACCGGCCCCCGGGCGGCTGACCAACGGCCCCTGCCCGCGCCCGCCCGCCCCGGCGAACCTGGACACCAGGACGGCCGAAGGAGAGCGGGATGCACACCACAGCACTGGACGCAACGACCCTGGAGAAACTGATCTCGGCGGCGGTGGCGGCGCCTTCCGTGCACAACACCCAGCCCTGGCGCTACCGGCTCGATCCCGGCACCGCCACGATCGAGGTGCGCGCCGCCACCGAACGGGCGCTGCGGCAGGCCGATCCGGTGGGCCGCGCCCTCCATGTGTCGGTCGGCGCCGCCGTTTTCAACCTGCGGGTCGCGGTGGCGCACTTCGGCTGGGAACCGGTGGTACGCCTGCTGCCCCGGCCGGCCGAACCGGACCGGCTGGCGTCCGTGCGGCTCGCCGGGCCGCCGGCCGGCGGCGAACGCCACGGGCCCGACCTGTACGACGCGGTGTGGCGGCGGCACAGCAGCCGGCTGCCGTTCTCCGGCCGGCCCGTACCGCCCGCCGTCCTGACCGAGCTGACGGAGGCGGCCCGCGCCGAGGGCGCCCGGCTGCACCTGCCCGGTCCGGCCGAGACCGCCCGCATCCTGCGGCTGACCGCCGAGGCCGAGCGGTTCGCGGTGAGCGACCCGGCCCGCCGGGCGGAGAGCCGCGCCTGGGTACGGGAAGGCGCCCGCGACGGCCTGCCCGGCGTGGTGCTGGGCCCGCGCGACGCCGCCGGCCACCTGCCGGTCCGCGACTTCTCCGCGCTGCGGCCGGCGGACCAGCGGCCCTCGGTCCCCTTCGAGCGGCACCCGCTCATCGCCGTGCTGTCCACCACGCACGACCGTCGGGCGGACTGGCTGCGCGCCGGACAGGCGCTGGAACACATCCTGCTGCTCGCCACCCTCCGCGGCCTGCGGGCCTCGCTGCTCCACCAGGCCGTCGAGTGGCCCGACATCCGCTGGGCGCTGCGCGACCCCCGCGGCGGCACCGAACACGTACAGATGCTGATCAGACTGGGCTACGGAGCCGACGGCCCGGCCAGTCCGCGCCGACCCGCCCAGGACGTCCTGGCCTCCGGCGACGAGAACTGGGGCTGACCGGCGCGACCTGCCGCCCGCTCGCCGAGGTCGCGCGCGGCGCGCGCCCCCGGCGCGGGCGGATCGCGCGGCGGACCCGTGCGATACCGCGCGCCGACCAAGGCGGTTGCGCTCCGCAATCCCGCGAATACATACTGTGATCGCCCCGGCGGATCACTGAGGCTGGAGCGCGCTTCTCTGTGTCAGGTCGTCGCCGCAAGGAGGAGTCCGATGCCCCGGTTGACGGTGCGAGACGTGCTGGCAGTATCCGTTCAGCCCGTCCTGCTGCTCGCAGTTGTCAGCGTCTTCGCCCTCACCGAGTGGCGCGGGTGGGAGCCTGGCACGGCCACCTTCCTCTTCCAGTTCGCGGTGCTCGGCTTCCTGGTGGCGCTGGAGTTCCTGATCCCCTACGACCCGTCCTGGCGGCCGGACCGGCGGGAGTGGCGGTATTACGCCGTGTACTACGTGCTCACCGCGACCGCGGGAGCACTCGCGCAGAGCGTGGTGCTGCTCGGTGTCTCCGCGGTCGCGACCACGCATCCCGTCCTCCCCCTGTGGGGCGAGATCCCCCTGGCACTCCTGACCGGCTCGCTCGCGAGCTACGCGGTGCACCGGGCCGGGCACACCTTCGCGTGGCTGTGGCGACTGCACGGCGTGCACCACGTGCCGGACAAGGTCAACGTCGCCAACAACGGCGTCAACCACGTCGCCGACGTGTTCGTCTCGCAGGGATCCGTCCAACTGGCGCTGGCACTGGTGGGGTTCTCCGGGCGCGCGGTCTTCGGGGTGGGCCTCTTCGTCGTCGCGCAGGGGTACTTCGTCCACGCCAACATCCGGGTGTCACTCGGGCCGTTGAACCACCTGCTCGCCGGACCCGAGCAGCACCGGCTGCACCACAGCACGGATCTGTCCGAGGCCGGCCACTACGGATCCGACCTGTCGCTGTGGGACCGGCTGTTCGGCACCTTCACCTGGCATCCCGGCCGCGAACCGGTGGCGGTCGGTCTGACCGACCCCCGGACGTTCCCGGCCTCCGGGCGCGTTCTCGCCACGCTCGTCCACCCCTGGCGCCGCTCGCTCGGCTGACGCGTATCCGCTGTCCCCCGCTCTGTCGCCGGCTTGCTCACGTCCGCGCGGCGCGTGCCGCCCTCCGCGCGGGCGCCTGATCCGTGACCCAAGGAACGCCCATGTCTGCACCCGTCCGCACGTCCCCCTCGCCCGCCGCGAAGATCGCCCTCATCGGTATCGGCTGCCGCTTCCCGGGCGGCGCGAACGACCACCGGTCCTTCTGGCGCAACCTGGTCGAGGGGAGGGACTGCATCACGCCGACGCCGCCCGACCGGTACGACGTGGCGGGCCTGGGCAGCACGGACAAGGCCAAACCGGGTCGGCTGGTGGGCGGACGCGGCGGCTACATCGACGGGTTCGACGAGTTCGACCCGGCGTTCTTCGGCATCAGCCCCCGTGAGGCACATGCCATGGATCCGCAGCAGCGCAAGCTGCTGGAGGTGGCCTGGGAGGCCCTGGAGGACGGCGGGCAGAAGCCGGCCGAGCTGGCCGGGCGGGACGTCGGCGTGTTCGTCGGGGCGTTCACCCTGGACTACAAGATCCTGCAGTTCTCCGACCTGCGGTTCGACACCCTCGAAGCCCACACGGCGACCGGCACGATGATGACGATGGTCTCCAACCGGCTCTCGCACTGCTTCGACTTCCGCGGCCCCAGCCTCTCCATCGACTCCGCGTGCAGCTCCTCCCTCGTCGCGGTCCACCTCGCCTGCGAGAGCCTGCGCCGCGGCGAGAGCTCGTTGGCGCTGGCCGGGGGCACCCTGCTGCACCTGGCGCCGCAGTACACGATCGCCGAGACCAAGGGCGGCTTCCTCTCGCCCGAGGGGCGCTCCCGGACCTTCGACGCGGCGGCGGACGGCTACGTCCGGGCCGAGGGGGTCGGCATCGTGGCCCTCAAACTCCTCGCCGACGCGCAGCGCGACGGCGACCCGATCCACGCCGTGATCACCGAGACCGGGGTCAACCAGGACGGACGCACCAACGGCATCACCGTCCCCAGGGCCGAGGCCCAGGCCGCGCTCATCGAGCAGGTCTGCTCCCGGGCCGGCATCACCCCGGGCAGCCTGCAGTACGTGGAGGCCCACGGCACCTCCACCGCGGTGGGCGACCCGGTGGAGGCGAACGCACTGGCGTACGCCCTCGCCATCGGCCGCAAGCCCGGCGCCGCCTGCTACATCGGCTCCGTCAAGACCAACATCGGGCACACCGAGTCCGCCGCCGGCATCGCCGGGCTGATCAAGACCGCGCTCAGCCTCCGGCACCGGCTCATCCCACCGCACATCAACCTGGAACGGATCAACCCGGCGATCGACCTGGCGGCCGCGCCCTACGAGATCCCGGACCGGCCCACCCCCTGGCCGCCGCACGAGGGAGCGGCCCGCGCGGGGGTGAACGCCTTCGGGTTCGGCGGCACCAACGCGCACGTGCTGCTCGAATCGGCACCCGGGAGCGCAGCCGGGCAGCCGGCGACCTCCGCCCGCTCCAGACCCGCCGCCGACGGCGGCCTCCCGTTCCGGGTGCTGCCGCTCAGCGCCCACGACGCCGCCGTGCTGCCCCGGCTGGCCGAGGCCGTGCGCGCGGAACTGACCGCGGCCGCGGACCCGTACACGGCCCCCGTCGACCTCACCGACCTCGCCTACTCCCTCGCCCACCACCGGCAGCAGCACGACGTCCGGCTGTCCGTGGTGTACGCCTCGTCCGACGATCTGGACGAGTCACTGGCGGCGTACGTCCGCGGCGAGGCGCACCCCCGTGTCCTGCTGGGCAGGCGCCACGAGGCGCAGCACGACGCACCGGCCTGGGTGTTCACCGGAATGGGACCGCAGTGGTGGGCCATGGGCCGGCAGCTGTTCGAGGCCGCACCCGCCTACCGGGAGGCCGTCGAGGCCGTCGACCGCGAGATCGCGGCGCAGGCCGGCTGGTCGCTGATCGCCGAACTGAACGCCGCCGAGGACGAGTCCCGCATGGCGGAGACCTGGCTGGCGCAGCCCGCCAACTTCGCCGTACAGGTCGGGCTCGCCGCCCTCTGGCACGCCCACGGGGTCCACCCCTCGGCCGTCGTCGGCCACAGCACGGGCGAGGTCGCCGCGTTCCACGAGGCAGGGGTGTACGACCTGCCCGACGCCGTGAGGATCGTGCTGCACCGGGGCCGCCTCCAGCACCGGGTCGCGGGCACCGGCACCATGCTCGCCGTCGGCCTGCCGGAGGACGAGGCCGCGCGCCGCGCCGCCGCCCTCGGCGTCCGGGTGTCCGTCGCGGCGGTCAACAGCCCCGAAGCGCTCACGGTGGCCGGGGACGAGGCGAACCTCACCGCGTACGCCGAGGCGCTCCACGCCGACGGCGTGTTCGCCAGGTTCCTCGATGTCCGAGTGCCCTACCACAGTGCCGCCATGGACGTGATCAGGACCGACCTGCTGGCGGGGCTGTCCGGGATCACCCCCCGTCCCGCCCGGCTGCCCCTCTACCTCACCGGCCGGCGGGGGCGGGCCGAAGGGCCCGAACTCGACGCGGGCTACTGGTGGGACAACGTCCGCACCACCGTCCGGTTCCGCTCGGCCGTCGACGCCATGTTCGACGACGGGCACCGCACCTTCCTGGAGATCGGCCCGCACCCGGTCCTCGGGCGCTCCGTCAACGAGTGCTTCGCCGCCCGCGACGAAGCACCGGGGGCCGGCGCCGACGGCACCCCCCGGACCACGACCGCCGCGACCACGGCCGCCGCCGCGACCACGGCGCCGGCACCGGTCCCGGGCGCGCACCAGCCCGTGACCACGCTGGCGTCGATCCGCCGGTCCGAGGATGAGCTCCTGTGCTTCACCACCTCCCTCGCCGCGCTGTACACCGCGGGCTGCGCCGTCGACTGGGACGTGCTGCACCCGCGCGGACGCCGGGTCCGACTGCCGCGCTATCCCTGGAAACGGGACCGGTACTGGACCGAACCCGCGCCCGTGGCGCAGATCCGGCTGGGCCGCGTCGACCATCCGCTGCTCGGACGGCGCCTCGCCACCGCGGAGCCCGCCTGGGAGGTGGCGCTCGACACCGAGACCACGCCCTACCTCGCCGACCACCGGATCCAGGGCCGGACGCTGTTTCCCGCGGCCGGATACGTCGAGATGGCGTACCAGGCGCTCCGCGCCCTGACCGGCGGGACGGACGCCGGGCTCGGCGACATCGAGCTGCGCAAGGCCCTCTTCCTGCCCGACGACGCCCCGCGTCCCGTCCAGCTGTCGCTCTCCACGGAGTCCTCCGTCTTCACCGTGGCGAGTGGCGGCGACACCCCCGTGGTCCACGCCCGCGGCGTGGTGCGCAGCGGAACTCCGGCCGTCCGCGTGCCCCCGCCGGACCGGGAGGCGGTCCGGGCCCGTGGGGAGCACCTCGCCGCCACCGCCTGCTACGAGGCGCTGAGGGCCCTCGGCTACGAGTACGGCCCCGCGTTCCAGGGCATCGCGGAGGTCTGGCGGACGCAGGGCGAGGCACTGGCACTGATCAGGCCGCCCGCCGGTGTCGGCGAGGACGCGGCGGGACACCACGTGCACCCGGCTCTGCTCGACTCCTGCTTCCAGACCCTGCTCGTCGCGGGACTCCCGCCCGCGGACACCGCGCCCGGGAACGGGATGCTGCTCCCGCTCAGCATCGACGAGGTGCGCACGGACCCGGTCGGCGGACGCCCACTGTGGGCGCACGCCACCGTCACCCGGCGGGCGGACGGCGAACTCGTCGGCGACATCGCCCTCTGCACCGAGGACGGTGAACCGGTCGGCCACGTCCACGGCTTCCGGGCCGCGGACGTGGAGCAGACCTCGGCCACGGTGGGGCTCGCGACCATCGACGGCTGGCTCGCCGAGGTCGCCTGGACCGAGGCGCCCTCGCCCGGCGGGATCCCGGCCGGGGAGCGGCCGGTCCCGGGAAGCTGGCTGCTGTTCGCCGACGCGCCCGGGGGCGTCGCGGACTCCCTCGCCGAACTCGCGGGCGGCAGGGGCACGCGCTGCCACCTCGTACGGCCGGGGGAGAGCTACGTCTTCGACCGGGACGGCCGGGACTCCCGGGTGGTCCCCGGCCGCGCCGACGACCTCCGCACACTGCTCGGCGACCTCTCCGACCTGGCCGCCGACCGCGGTGAGCCGCCCCTCGACACCGTGGTCCACCTGTGGAACCTGGACCTGCCCCGGCTGGACGACACCTCGCGGGCCGACCTCGACGCGCACGCCACGCTCGGCGCCTACTCCGTCGTCGCACTGGCCCAGGCACTCCAGGACCACCCCGGGCAGGCGGCCGTCCCGGCCGACCTCCACCTGGTCACCCGGGGAGCCCAGCCGGCCGTGCCCGGCGACCCGGTCGAGCCGCTCGGCGCCCCGGTCTGGGGCATCGGCCGGGTGTTGCGCCACCAGGAACTGACCGCGCACCGGGGCAAACTGATCGACCTGCCACCGCTCCGGCACGGCGCCGGTCCCGGGCGCGCGGGAGCCGACGCCGGGGAACTGCTGCGGGAGATCCTCGCCCCGCCGACCCCGGAGCGGCCGCAGGACGAGGTCGCCCTGCGTCACGGCCACCGCCTGGTCAGCGCCCTCGCCCGCCCCGAAGGGCTCACCCGCTCCATCCCGCCGCGGCTGCGGCCGGACGGCGCCTACCTCGTCACCGGCGCTTTCGGCGCGCTGGGCCGGCTGCTGTGCCGCTACCTCGTCCGCCGGGGCGCCCGGCACCTGATCCTCGTCGGGCGCTCGGAACTGCCCGACCGCGCCACCTGGCGGGCCCTCGGCCAGGACTCCCCGGCGGGCTCCGGGATCGGTTTCGTCAAGGAACTGGAGGCGCTCGGAGCCCATCCCGTGCACGCCGCCCTCGACATCCGCGACGAGAAGGCGCTGACGCGGTGGCTGGCCGACTACCGGGCCCGGGACGCCCCCGCGGTACGGGGCGTCTTCCACCTCGCCGGGCAGGTGCGGGACACCTCGGTGCGGGCCATGGACCGCGCCGCCTTCGACTCCGTCTTCACCCCGAAGGCCGCGGGCTCCTGGCTCCTGCACCACCACCTGCGCGACGAGCCGCTCGACTACTTCGTGCTCTTCGCCTCGGTCGCCTCCCTGCTCACCACCACCGGCCAGACGAACTACGCCGCGGGCAACGCCTTCCTGGACGCCCTCGCCCAGCACCGCAGGTCCCGGGGGATGCCCGCGCTCAGCCTGGACTGGGGCCCCTGGGCGACCGGCATGATCCACGAACTGAGCCTGATTGAGCACTACCGCACCGTCCGGGGCATGAGCTCGCTCTCGCCGGCCGCCGGCACCGCCGTCCTGGAGCGGGTCCTCGGCCAGGACCGCGCCCAGCTCCTGATCGCCACCATCACCGACTGGCCGACCTTCCTGGCCTGGTACCCCTCCCCGCCGCCACTGGTCACCGAGCTGGCCGCAGAGGCCGCCCGCCACGCGGCCGCGGCGGGGTCCGCCGCGGACGGGGACGCGCCGGACGGCCGGGACGGCTACCTGGCCCGGTTCCGGGCCGCCGCGGACGAGGCGGAGCGCGCCCGGCTGGTCACGGACCGCTTCGTCGGCTGCGCCTGCGCCGTACTGCGGATGAGCGCCGACCAGCTCGACCCGGACACCGGTCTCGGGGCCCTCGGCATCGACTCCCTGCTCGCCATGGAACTGCGGGCCAGGATCCAGGCGGAGACCGGGGTCGCGCTGCCTGTCGTGGCCCTCCTCAGCGGAGCGCCGCTGCGGGAACTGACCGCGCAGCTGCACGAGGCCACCGCGGAGCTCGCCGTGGCGGCGGCCGGACCGCGGGCCGCGGCGGCCGCGGAGGTGTACCAGGACCCGTACCGGCACCCGCTGACCCAGAACCAGAAGGCGCTGTGGTTCCTCAAGCAGCTGCACCCGGACGGCTTCGCCTACAACATCGGCGGGGCGGTCGAGGTCCGCACCGAGATCGTCCCGGAGCTGATGGCCGCCGCCGTCCGCGTCCTGACGGCCCGGCACCCCGTACTGCGGGCCAACTTCGTCCTGGAGGACGGCCGCCCGCTCCAGGTCGTCTCGGAGCGCGTGGAGCCGGACCTGGAGGTCTTCGACGTCGAGGGCCGGACCTGGGAGGAGATCCGCGAGGTGATCGTCGAGGAGTACCGCAGGCCGTACGACCTCGCGTGCGACCGGCTGATGCGCTTCAGGCTGTTCCGGCGTGGTCCGGACCGCTGGGTGCTGATGAAGGCGGTCCACCACATCGTCTCGGACGCGATCTCCACCTTCACCTTCATCGAGGAGCTGCTCGCCCTCTACGAGGGCATGCGCGCGGGCCGCACCGTCGAACTGCCGCCCGTCCAGGCCCGCTACCTGGACTTCCTCAACCGGCAGAACCGGTTCCTGGCGTCGCCCGAGGCCGTTCGTATGCTGGAGTACTGGCGCGGCGCGCTGCCTGCCGAGATCCCGCCGCTCACCCTGCCCACCGACGCGCCCCGGCCCGCCGTGCAGACCCACAACGGGGCCTCGGAGTTCTTCGTCCTCGACGAGGACCTCAGCGCCCGGGTCCACGCCCTGGCGCGCGAGAACGACGTCACCGTCTTCATGGTGCTGCTGTGCGCCTACTACCTGCTGCTGCACCGGCACTCCGGCCAGGACGACGTCATTGTCGGCAGCCCGGTGACCGGACGCACCGACGAGGACCTGGCGTCCGTGTACGGCTACTTCGTCAACCCCCTGCCGCTGTACGCGAGCCTGGCGGGCGATCCGACCGTCTCCGAACTGCTCGCCCAGGTCCGCGCCACGGTGCTCGGGGGGCTCGACCACCAGGAGTACCCGTTCGTCCTGCTGGTCGAGAAGCTCGGCCTCCAGCACGACCCCAGCCGCTCGGCCGTCTTCCAGGCGATGTTCATCCTGCTCGCCCACAGGGTGTCCTCGCAGCAGTACGGCTACCACCTGGACTACATCGAACTCCCCGAAGAGGAAGGACAGTTCGACCTCACCCTGTCGGCGTACGAGGACGAGGCCGAGCGCCGGTTCCACTGTGTCCTGAAATACAACACCGACCTGTTCCGGCCCGAGACCGCCGCGCGGCTGGGCCGGCACTACCGCAACCTCCTGGACGCGCTGACCCGCGCCCCCGGCGACCGGCCGGTGGCCGTGCTCGACATGCTCGGCGAGCGTGAGCGCCACGAGATCCTGCACGGCCCGTCCGCCCGCGGGCCCGTCCTCGCCCAGGACCCGCCCGTGCACCGGCTGTTCGTCCGGGCGGCGGCCCGCGCCCCGCAGGCCGTCGCGCTCACCGTCCCCGCCCCCGGCCCGGCCGGGGAGGCCCGCCATCTGACCTACGCGCAGCTGGAGCGGGCCTCCGGCGCCCTGGCCGGGCGACTGCGGGCCCGGGGGGTGAGCGGCGGGGTCGTCGCGGTGTGCCTGCCGAAGTCGGCCGAACTGGTCGTCGCGCTGCTCGCCGTCCTGCGTGCCGGAGCCGCGTACCTGCCGCTCGATCCGGACCACCCCGCGGAACGGCTCGCCTTCATGGCGGGCAACGCGGCCGCGGGGCTGGTCATCACCGACCCGGCGGGCGCCGAGCGGCTGGCCGTACCCGGCGCGGAGTTCCTCACCGACGTCGCCGTGGAAGACGTCGCCCCGGAGGGCGGCACGCCGCAGGACGCCGCCGCGGCCGACACCGCCCCGGACCTTGACGACAGCCCCGCGGGCCCGGACGCGCCCGCGTACGTCATCCACACCTCCGGAACAACGGGCCGCCCCAAGGCCGTACAGGTCTCGCACGGCGCCCTCTCGGCCCTCTGCGGCGCCTGGCGCGAGGAGTACGGACTGCACGCCGCGCCCGGCGTCCACCTCCAGATGGCCGGAACGTCCTTCGACGTGTTCATCGGCGACCTCGTCCGCGCCCTGTGCTCGGGCGGGCGACTGGTCCTCGCCGACCGCGACCTGCTGCTCAACACGGCCCGGCTGTACGAGGCGATGACCGCCGAGGGGGTCGACTGCGCCGAATTCGTCCCCGCCGTCGCCCGCGCGCTGATGACCCACTGCGAGGAGGGCGGCCACCGGCTGGACTTCATGCGGCTGCTGATCGTCGGATCCGACACCTGGAAGGTGGCGGAGTACGAGCGGCTGCGCGCGCTCTGCGGCCCCGCCACCCGGGTGGTCAACTCCTACGGGCTGACCGAGGCGACAGTCGACAGCGCCTGTTTCGACGGACCCACCGACGGTCTCGACCCCAACAGCATCGTCCCCATCGGCACTCCGCTGCCCAACTGCGTACTGCACGTGCTCGACGCCCACCGGCAGCCCGTACCGGCGGGAGTGACCGGCGAACTGTGGGCCGGGGGAGCGGGCCTGGCGCTGGGCTACGCCGGGGATCCGGAGCAGACCGGGCGCCGCTTCGTCACCGTCACCCTGGACCGCGGACCCGGCGCCGTCCCCGAACGGCTCTACCGCACCGGCGACCTGGCGCGCCGGGACGCCCGGGGCCGGATCCACCTGCTCGGCCGCGCCGACACCCAGATCAAGCTGCGCGGCCACCGCATCGAACCCGGGGAGATCGAATCCCTGCTCACTTCCTTCCCCGGGGTCGCCGAGGCCCACGCGACGGTCCGGACCGGTGCCGGCGGCGAACCGGCGCTCTGCGCCTACGTCGTCCGGGCCCGCGACGCCCTCGACGCCCGCGACGCCGACAGTGTGCACGCCGCCGCCGGCCCGGCGGACGCCGGTCCGGACACCCGGGCGCTGCGCCGGCACCTCGCCGCCCAGCTGCCCACCTACCTCATCCCCACCCATCTGACGGTGCTCGACGCCCTCCCCCTGACCCCGAACGGCAAGGTGGACCCGGAAGCCCTGCCCGCGCCCCGCGCCGAGGCGGCCGAGGGGGACCACGAACCACCCGCCACGCTTTACGAGGAGCGCGTCGCGGCCCACTGGAAGAACGTGATCGGCCTGGAAAAGGTCGGCCTGCACAGCGACTTCTTCGCCTCCGGCGGCAGTTCCATCACGCTCATCGAGCTGATCCACCACCTCCAGAAGGAGTTCGGGATCGCGATCCCGGTCGGCCTGCTGTTCAAGGTCACCACGCTGCACGGGATGGCCCGCACGGTCGAGGACATCGTCACCGGCCGGATCTCCGGCAACCTCTCCCACCTGACCTTCAACGCGGGCCGCGGACCGGCGCTCTTCTGCTTCCCGCCGGCCGGCGGCCACGGCCTGGTCTACCGCCACTTCGCCGCGCACCTGCCGTCGCACGAGGTGATCGCCTTCAACCACGTCGACGGGGACAAGACCACCCGCTACGCCGACCTGATCGAGTCGCTCCGGCCCGAGGGGCCGTGCCTCCTCCTCGGCTACTCCCTGGGCGGCAACCTCGCCTTCGAGGTGGCCGGGGAGCTCGAACGGCGCGGACGCGAGGTGCCCCACGTCGTGATCATGGACTCGTACCGCATCACGGAGGAGTACGGACTGTCCACCGAGCACGTCGCGGCCTTCGAGCGCGAACTGGGGGACCACCTGCGCCGCCACACCCGCTCCGAGACCGTCACCGCGCAGACCCTCGAACAGGCCAGGGACTACCTGGAGTACTGCGGACGCACCCCGAACCGCGGAACGGTGGCCGCTCTGGTCACCGTGATCTCCGACGAGGCGAAGGCGGCCTTCTACGCGGCCGGGCAGCCCGGCAGCTGGCACACCGCCTCCACCGCCGGCAGCCGGCTGGTAAGCGGTGCCGGGCTGCACGCCGAGATGCTCGACGAGAAGCCCGCCACCCGCAACGCGGCCCTGGTGCTCGACGCGCTCGGCGACGCGATCGGCGCCCCCCGCGACGTCCGTACCCCCGCGCGGGCCGACACGACGGAGGGCGAGCTCGGTGCCGCGTGACGACAGGACGGTGTGGGAGGACCGCGGCCCCCGGGCCCCGGGGCGGGGCCGGCCCGCCGCCGGAAAGCCCCGGGTGATCATCATCGGCGCGGGCATCGGCGGCCTCTCCACCGGCTGCTACGCCCAGATGAGCGGCGCCGAGACCCGGATCTTCGAGCGGCACGTGCTGCCCGGCGGCTGCTGCACGGCGTGGTCGCGCCAGGACTACGTCTTCGACTACTGCATCGAGTGGCTCACCGGGACCGGACGCAACAACGACGCCAGCCGGGTCTGGCGGGAGCTCGGCGCCCTCGACGGCAAGACCATCGCGAACTTCGAGATGTTCAACACCGTCACCGACGAGCACGGCCGCTCGGTCACCTTCTACAACGACCCCGACCGCCTCGAGGCGCACCTCCTGGAGATCTCGCCCGCCGACGCCCGCCCGATCCGTGCGTTCTGCCGCGACCTGCGCCGCTTCACCCGCATCAACCTCTACCCCTTCCTGACCCCGCCGCCCCTGCAGTCCCCCCGCGAGAAGCTCGCCACCCTGCGCGCCGTCCTGCCCTCCTTCGCGCTGCTGTGGCGCACCGCGGTGACCCGGATGGAGAGCTTCTGCGACCGCTTCGAGGACCCACTGCTGCGCCGGGCCTTCCCGTTCATCTTCTTCCAGGACCACGAGGTCTTCCCGCTGCTGCCCTACCTGTTCAACATGGCCAGCGCCTTCCACCTCAACGCGGGCTTCCCGCAGGGCGGTTCGCTCGGCCTGGCGCGCTCGGTGGAGGAGCGGTACACCGAACTCGGCGGACGGGTGGACTACCGGGCCCGGGTGGAGCGCGTCCTGGTGGCGGACGACCGCGCGGTCGGCGTGCAACTGAGGAACGGCGAACGGCACTTCGCCGACCACGTGGTCTCGGCCTGCGACGGGGCCACCACCATCGAGAAGCTGCTCGGCGGCCAGTACACCAGCCCGAGGATCGACAAGCTCTTCACCGAGATGGCGAGCCGCCCCGACGTCCTGTACCCGGGCGTGGTCTCGGCCTTCGTCGGACTCAGCGAGGAACTGGATCCGGCGGCCCGGCACAGCACCACCTACCTGCTCTCCGACGAGGACAGCGCGGCGCTGCCCGGCGTCCTCCAGGGCAGCCTCGTCGTGCAGATGCGCTCCCGCTACTCCGACGGATTCGCCCCGCCCGGCAAGTCCGTCGTGCACTGCACCTACTTCAGTGACTACGACTCCTGGAAGCAGCTGCGACGCACCGACCGCAAGGCGTACTGGGCCCGCAAGCAGGAGGTGGCCGACTTCGTCCGCGGCTTCCTGGAGCGCCACTACCCGGGGATCGGCCGGGCCATCGAGGTGGTGGACGTGGCCTCCCCGGCGACCACCGAGCGGTACACCGGGGTGCGGGGCGGCAGCATCCTGGGCTGGAAGTCCTTCACTCCGGCCGACGACGTCATCACGGGGCTGATCAACAAGGACCGGATGCGGCTGCCCGGCCTGGACGGATTCTCCATGGCGGGCCAGTGGTTCGGCGGCGGCAGCCTGATCCGCGCCGCGGCCGGCGGCCGGTTCGTCACCCAGTACCTGTGCAGGGAGCTGGGCCTGGACTTCCGCGCCTGGGAACGCGGCGGCACGACCCCCTGGCACCCCGACCGGCTCGGCGAGTTGCCCCAGCTCGAAACCCGCAGGGTGAGGTGACGGCGAGATGACCACGGTCAGGAGCGCCCGCAGAAAGAGCATGATCATCATCGGCGGGGGGCTCGGCGGCCTCTCCACCGGGGCCTACGGCCAGATGAACGGCTACAGCACCCGGGTCTTCGAGATGCACGAGATCCCGGGAGGCTGCTGCACCGGCTGGGGCCGCGGCGACTTCACCTTCGACGCCTGCGTCAGCTGGCTGCTCGGCAACGGTCCGGGCAACGAGATGCACCAGATCTGGCTCGAACTCGGAGCGCTCCAGGGCAAGGAGATGCGCCACTTCGACGTCTTCAACACCGTGCGCGGCAAGGACGGCCGCACCGTCTACTTCTACTGCGACCCCGACCGGCTCGAAGCCCACCTGGTGTCCCTGTCCCCGCCCGACACCCGCGCCATCCGGTCCTTCTGCAAGGGCCTGCGCAGGTTCATCGCCTGCCTGCCCTCCTATCCCTTCCTCACCCCGGTGGCGCTGATGAGCCGCCGGGAGCGCTGGCGGATGCTGGCGGGGTTCCTGCCGTACTTCAACCTCTTCCGCACTTCGATGTCCGTGCTGATGGCCGAGTACTCGGCCCGCTTCAAGGATCCGCTGCTGAAGGAGGCCTTCAACTACATCCTCTACGAGAAGCACCCGGGATTCCCCGTCCTGCCCTTCTACTTCCAGATGGCCGCGCAGGCCCACCGCTCGGCGGGGGTGCCCGAGGGCGGCTCCCTGGGACTGGCCCGCTCCATCGAGCAGCGCTACCTGCGGCTCGGCGGCCGGATCACGTACAACGCCATGGTCGAGGAGATCCTGGTCAAGGACGACCGGGCGATCGGGGTACGCCTCTCCGACGGCCAGGAGCACCACGCCGACATCGTCGTCTCGGCCTGCGACGGCCCCTCCACCTTGCTGAACCTCCTCGACGGCCGCTACCTCGACGGCGAGTACGCCACCTTGTACCGCGAGACCCTGCACCGGCCCGGGATGGTCTTCCCCGGCTACACCAGCGTCTTCCTCGGCCTGCGCCGCCCCTTTCCGCACGCCGACCCCACCACCACCCACCTGCTGGACGAGGCGACCGCCGCCAAGCTGACGGGCATCCGGCACCCGAGCCTCAACGTGCAGTTCCGCAGCCGCTTCTACCCCGAGCTCTCGCCCCGGGACACCACCGTCGTCTACGCCACCTACTTCTCCGACACCGCCCCCTGGCGACAGCTGGCCGAGGGCCCGGAACGGCTCAGCCGGGCCCGCCGCGGAACGGAACTCCACACCCTCCCGGTGCGGCGCGGCAAGGAGTACGCCCTCGCCAAGCGGCGCACCAGGAACGCCGTCATCGACTTCCTCGAAGGGCTCTACCCGGGACTCAAGGACTCCATCGCGGTACGCGACACCTGCACCCCCCTCACCCAGATCCGCTACACCGGCAGCTTCGAGGGCACGTTCCTCGGCTGGCAGCCCTTCGTGGAGAGCGGCGAGGCGATGGAGGAGCTGGTCAAGAAGAACGGCCCCGTGCTGCCCGGCCTGGAGAACTTCTACCTCTCCGGGGTCTGGGCCACCACCGGCGGCCTCATCCGCGCCGCCGCCGCCGGACGCCAGGTCCTGCAGTTCATCTGCCGGGACGACGGCATCGACTTCACCGCCGACGTCGACACCAGCGCACCCCTGCCGACCCATGTGGACATCCCGGTCGGCCCGCGCCACTGAACCCCACCGGCCGGCCCGCACCGCTTCGCCCCCGCCCCACCGAGAAAGGCACCCCGTGACCGCGCCCCCCCATGCCGCCGGCCTCGCCCCGGAACCGCTCGCGTACCCCTTCTGGACCACCGAGGGGCTCGGCCTCCCCGACGCGTACCGAGCGCTGCGCGACCGGCCCCCCGCCCGCGTCCGGCTCCCGTACGGGGACGACGCCTGGCTCGCCACCCGCTACGAGGACGTGCGGGCGGTCCTGTCGGACCCCCGGTTCAGCCTCGCGGAGGCCGTCCGCCGCGACCAGCCCCGGATCGGCCCCATGCCCCGGGCGGGCGGCGGCCTCATCGCGCTGGACGCACCGCGCCACACCCAGCTGCGCGCGCTGCTGGCCAGGGAGTTCACCGCACGCCGCATCGAACGGCTCCGTGACCGCGTCCACCGGGCGGCCGACGGGCTGCTCGACCGGATGACCGCGGCCGGTCCGCCCTCGGACCTGGTCGAGGACCTCGCCTTCCCGCTGCCCATGACCCTCATCTGCGAACTCGTCGGAGTCCCCGAACAGGACCGGTCCGCCGTACGGGCGTGGGCGGACACCGTGTGCTCCGGAAAGGTGACGCCCGAGGTCGTCCAGCGGCATGCCGAGGACTTCTTCGCCCGTATGCACGGCTGGATCGAGGCCCGGCGCCGCGCCCCCGCGGCGGACCTGATCACCGTCCTGGTACGGGCCGGCGACGACGGAGACCTCACCGAGGACGAGCTGACGGGACTGGTCAACGAACTGCTCGTCGGCGGCTTCGTCACCACCACCAACCAGATCGCCAACTTCTTCGCGGTCCTGCTGCTCCCCGGGGAGGCCGGTACCGGCGGCCCGGAACTCCTGGCCGCCGTCCGGGCCCGGCCCGAGCTGATTCCCCGGGCCGTCGAGGAACTCCTGCGCTACGTCCCCCTGCTCAACGGCCTCACCCTGCCCCGCTACGCCACCGAGGACGTCGAACTGGGCGGTGTGCTCGTCCGGGCCGGCGAGCCGGTCGTGGTCTCCCAGGCAGCCGCCAACCACGACCCGGGGGCCTTCCCGTCCCCCGACCGCATCGCGCTACAGCGGACCGGCACCCCGCACATCAGCTTCGGCCACGGCATCCACTACTGCCTGGGCGCGCACCTGGCCCGGCTCGAACTCCAGGTGGTCCTGGAACGCGTGACGACCCGGCTGCCGGGCCTGCGGCTCGCCGCCCCGGAGGAGGAGCTGGACTGGCGCTCGAAGGAGTTCTTCAGCGGTCTGCGCGCCCTGCCAGTGGCCTGGTGAGGGTCGCGGCGCCCGCTCCCGGTTGCCGGGCGGGGGTACGGCGCCCGCTCCCGGGCGCCGTCATTCGGGCCGGGGGCGGGTGAGCGGTACCTGCCAGACCAGGCGGGTGCCGCCGCCCGGAGCGGCCGCCGCCTCCATGGTGCCGCCCTGCCGGTGGGCGCGCTCGGTGAGGTTGCGCAGCCCGCTGCGGCGGCCCTCCGCGCGAAGCCCCACACCGTCGTCGGAGACGGTCAGCGTCAGCCGGCCGGCCGCCACAGTGAGGGAGACACCGACACCGGTCGCGCGGGCGTGCCGGGCGACGTTGGACAGCGCCTCCTCCAGGACGGCGACCGCGTCCTCCGCGACGGACTGCGGCACGTCGGTGTCGATCAGCCCCTCCATGCGCAGCGACGGCGTGAACCCCAGCACCCGGGCCGCGTTCTCCACCCGGGCGGCGGCCTGCGCCCGCAGGCTCAGCCGCCGGGGGTCGGACTCCCGGGCCCGCAGCCCGAATATCGTCGAGCGGATGATCTTGATGGTCTCGTCGAGGTCGTCGACGGCCCGCATCAGCCGCTCGGCGGCCTCGGGGTGCTCGACGAAGCGCAGCGAGCTCTGCAGGGTCATCCCCGTCGCGAAGAGCCGCTGGATGGCGAGGTCGTGCAGATCGCGGGCGATGCGGTCGCGGTCCTCCAGCAGCGTCACCTGCTCGGCGACGCGCCGGCGCTCGGCCAGCTCCATGGCCAGCGCGGCCTGACCGGCGAACGACAGCAGCGGCTCGGTCTCAGCCGAGGTGAAGGGCACGCCGGTCTCCTCCCTGGCGAGCATCAGCACCCCGCGGGCCTCGCCGTCGTTCAGCATCGGCACCGCCACCACGGGGCCGAGCCCGTTCCAGCGCGGCGGACCGACGGTGATCCGGGGGTCCTTCTGGATCTGGTGGGTGGTGATGGGTTGCCCTGTGGCCAGCGCCGCGCCCATGAAGGAGCCCTCGACCGGCAGGACCAGCCCGCGGTGGCTCTCGGCGTCGGTGCCGACCGCGATCACCGCCTGGAGGTCGGTGCTGCCCGGCACGGGCAGCGCCAGGACGCCGAGGTCGGCGCCGAGGATCCGGTTGGCGTGCCGGACGATGCCTTCGAGCACGGTGTCCTCGTCGGCGCCGGACAGCAGGTCGGCGGTCACCTGGCCGTTGGCCTCCAGCCACAGCTGCCGGTCGCGGGCGGCCTTGTAGAGGCGGGCGTTCTCGATGGCGACACCGGCGGCCACCGCGAGGGTGCGCAGGACGGTCTCGTCCTCCCCGTCGAACTGCGCGCCGCCGCGCTTCTCGGTGAGATAGAGGTTCCCGAAGACCTCGTCCCTGACCCGGATCGGCACACCGAGGAAGGAGTGCATCGGCGGATGGTGGGCCGGGAAGCCGTGCGAGGCCGGGTGGTCGGACAGCTCCGACAGCCGCAGCGGTTCGGGATGGCGGATCAGCTCGCCGAGGATGCCGTGGCCGGACGGCAGCGGGCCGATCGCGGCGGCCTGCTCCCCGGTGACCCCGCTGGTCAGGAACTGCGACAGCTGAGTGCCCTCGATGACACCGAGGGCGCCGTACTCGGCGTCGACCAGGATGACGGCCGCCTCCACGATCCGCCGCAGCACCTGGGCCAGGTCCAGCTCGCCGCCCACGGACAGCACGGCTTCGAGGAGGTTGTGCACGCGGTCCCGGGTGGTGCGGACCGCGTTGATCCGGATCTGCAGTTCGTCCAGTAGTTCGTCGAGCTGCAAACGCGGCAGCTGCTCGTTCCCGTCACCGACACCGTCGCCCACCCGTAACCTCCGTATGCCCCTCGCCGTGGAACGTGCCGTTCACCGGGGTCCCACGTTAGCGGGCCGCGGGCACCGGGCCCCGTCCCGGGCGGAGATCGGTACCCCGGCGGCCCGGCGACCGGAAGTCCGGGGTACCGGGCCGCCGCGCCCGTCCAGGTGCTCGCCGCCTGGTCGGAGCGGTCCGAGCGGGCCCCGGCGCGGACGTCCGCCGGCTGCCGCTGACGGGCGCGGTGCCGCCGGCGGTCAGATCAGCTGGTGCCAGGCCGCCGCGACGCCGTCGGCGATGCGTACGGCCCAGGCGCGGATCTGCCCGCGGTCGCGGTGGTCGCCGGCCCTGCCCTGGCCGAGCAGCTGCCGGGCGACGAAGCCCGGCGCTCCGGCGACCAGCCTGCCGCCGAACGTGACGTGGTCGGCGGCGTCCAACCGCTCGGTGATCCGCGCCGCGTTGCGCAGCGGCGGGACGGCCCGCTCCGCCGCGTCGTCGTCCAGCGGCCCGCTGCTGAACAGCCAGACCGGAACCTCCAGCAGGGCCCTGCGGTGGTGCCGGGCGAAGCGGCGCGCGTCCTTGAGCCAGCGGCCGGCGTACACCCCGGAGCCGAGCACCACCGCGTCGTACCCGCTGATGTCGCCGACCTCGGCGGCGGGGCGGACCGTCGCCGCGACACCCCGCTCGGCGGCGGTCCCGGCGATCCACCCGGCGATCTGCGCCGTGGATCCGTTCCGCGACGCGTAGACGACGAGGATGCGCGGTCCGGCCATGGTGATCACCCCGTCTTCGCAGGTGCGGTCAGGTGCGGTCAGGTGCGGTCAGGTGCGGTCAGGTGTGGTCAGGTGAGGTGCGTCCGGTGACCGGCCGGCCCGCGTCGGCCCGCCCGGTCCGCTGTGAGCCGCCTCGTCCGTGGTTCCCCTCCCCCTCCACTGTCCGGCACCGGCCGGGATGTATCGACCGGGGCCGCGGACCGGCCGCCGCAGGGCGGGCCGGTCCGCGGCGGAAGCGGCCGACGCACCGCGGAAGCGCGTGGCCGCGCCGAACCGCGGCCCGCGGCGGGACCGCGTACGGCGGGCCGGCGTACGGCTGCGGGCCCGGTCGGTCCGGCGGCCGGCCCCGGGCCGTCCCGGCGCGGACGCCCGGCCTTTGCCGACCGGTACCCATGGGGATGATGCTGGAGACAGGGGGCGTATCGGGAGGTAAAGGTCATGACAGGTACTGTCGTCGCGGGTGTGGACGGTTCACCGGCGAGTATCGCCGCCGCGCACTGGGCGGCCCGCGAGGCCGAACGCCGGGCGGCGGACCTGCGGCTGCTGCGGGTCGTGCCGCCGGAGACCGGCCGCGGCGCCGTCGCGGCGTCCGCCGGCCAGGACCGGCGCACCCGCCCCGGAGGCGGCTCGCTGGAGGAGGCGGCGGTCCGGCTGCGACACACCTACCGTGACGTGGTCATCACGACCGAGGAGGTGGCCGCGAACCCGCTCCCCGGGCTGGTCGCGGCCGGCGAGGGCGCCGGACTGCTGGTCCTGGGCTCGGGAGGGAAGAACGCGATGAGCGGGCTGCTGCGGGGGTCCGCGGCGCTCGGCGCCGTCAGCCACGGCAGGTGCCCCGTCGTCCTGGTCCGGGCCGGACAGCGGTCGTCCGACGAGCACCGGCCGGGCTCCCACCACTGCGTGACGCCGGGCGCCCCGTACCGGGACGTCGTCCTGGGGCTCGACCTCCCGCGGCCCGCCGAGCGGGCGATCGCCTTCGCCTTCGACGCCGCGTCCCGCCGCTGCGCCACCCTGCGCGTCATCCACAGCTGGAACATGCCGCCGCCGCGCACCCTCGGCGAGGCCGAGGCCGAGCCGCGCCCGCGCACCGGAAGGGCGGCCGAGGAGGCGGAAGCCCTGGAAACGGTGCTCGGTCCCTGGCGGGCGAAATTCCCCAAGGTCGCGGTGGTCGCCGAATCGGTCGTCGGCAGCGCCGCCGGCCACCTGCTCGACGCGGAGGCGGACGCCTCGCTGCTGGTGCTCGGCCACCGCGCACCCACCCGGGGCGCGGGCCCGCACATCGGCTCCGTGTCGGACTCCGTACTGCACCACGCCATGGTCCCGGTGGCCGTCATCCCGCACGCCGACCCGGAGGCCGCCGGGTGACCGCGTGACCCGCGGGGGGCCGGCACGTACCCCGCACGGGTGTCCCGCCCGGCGCCGAGGTGTCCCGGCCGGGCCCACCCGCCCGCACCGCGCGCGGACCGGCCGGTGGGGCCTGCCCCGGCGGTTCCCGGTGGTCCGCGGGCGTCCGGCCGCACGAAGCCCCGTGGCGGTCCGGCCGCCCGGCCGCCCGGCTGTCCGGCCGCCGCGGGGGAGCCCGCGGGGCCGCGTCGACCGATTGCCGCCGCTTGCCGGGCGGTCGCATGCTGAGGGCATGGCGCTCGTCGACACGCAGCAACTGACCGGCTGGGCCGTGGGGAAACCGGGGCCGACGGCCTCCGGGCCGCTGATCCCGGACGCACCGGACACACCGGGTGCCCCCGGCACCGCGGCGGCCAGGGGCTAGGGTCTGTCGTGGGGATCTCCGTGGGCGCAGGAGCGGGGGCCGGTACGCCCGGCCGGCTGCGTTCTCGTCGGTCGACACCGGCCCCTGTGCCCGGTGGCCGGGCAGGGACCCCGACGGCGCCCCCTCCCTCCGCGGCCGTGCGTACCGGGCCACGCCCCCGCCATCCTCGCTGAGCCGAACGGCAGGCCCCGGCTCGGGCGGTTCCGATCGGGAAGCGAACGCGCGGCCGGGCGTGACGGGCCGGTCACGGTCTGGCGGAGCCCGGGGGCGGTCGGGCCTTGGCGCTTCCGGCGGGGCCCGGCGGGTCAGGGGGCGGGGCGGGCGCGGACGGTGTCGGCGATGTCCAGGGCCCACTCGCGGATCCGGCGCGGGTCGCAGAAGTCGCCGCCGTCGCCCTGGGCGACCAGGCGGCGGGCGAGGAAGCCGCGGGCGTCGTCGACGAGGCGGCCCCCGAAGGTCATGTGGTCGGCGGCGTGCACGCGCTCGGCGATGCGCGTCACCTCCCGGGTCGGCTCGATGCCGTACCGCGCGCTCACCGGGTCCAGCGGGCCGCTGCTGAACAGCCACACCGGCAGTCCCAGCAGCGCCTCGCGGTGCCGCCGGGCGAAGCGGCAGGCGTCGCGCAGCCAGTGCCCGGCGTACAGGCCGGAGCCGAGCACCACGGCGTCGTACCCGGCCACGTCGCCGACCTCGGCCGCGGGCCGTACGTCCGCCCGCAGCCGCTCGCCGGTGAGCGCGTCACCGATCCAGCGGGCGATCTCCGCCGTGGAACCGTACTTCGACGCGTACGCGACGAGGACGCGCGCCCCTGGCGCCCGGTCGGCGGCCGCCGTCGGGTGCGTCGGGCCGGTCGGTCTCCGCCGCTGTGCCATGGCGTCGCCTCCTGGACTCGCTTCCCCCTGGGACCGCCCCCGCCGCCGCGCACGGTTCGGCCGGCGGCCTCCGGAACGGGCGCCCCGGACCTCGGCCCCGCGCCCGCGGTCACGCCGCGGTGACACGGCGCCCGGTGATCAGGACCGGGTCGACGCGGACCCACTCCTCCCGTTCGCCGCCCGCCCATGGCGCCGTGTGGGCCGCCGCCACCAGCCGCCGTACGTCCTCCGGGTCGGTGACCCGCGTGGCCGAGCCGGTGATGTTCACGCTCCAGCCCTGGCTGAGGGCGTCGTCGATCCGGTCGACCTCGAAGGCCACCACGGAGTCCGCCGCGAGCGCGGGCGCGGTGCCCGGCGCGGTCCTGAAGACCACCGTGCCGTCCACCACGTCGTAGTTGACCGGGATGATCGCCGGTCCCTGCGCGGCGGCGACCGCGATCCGCCCGATGCCGTGGTCGGCCAGCAGGGCCCGGCACTCGGCGGGGTCCAGCTCGGTCAGGACCGGGTTGCGGGCGGCCCTGCCGGCGCCGGGCGGCACGCCGGCGTCGCCGCCCCGCAGCCGGGAGACGGTGGTGTCCAGCGCCTCCGCGAGCCGCTGCAGGAAGCCGGGGCCCGGCGACGCGCCCGGCTGCTCCTCCACGTACCGCAGATAGCCCGGGTCCACCCCGGCCCGTTCCGCGGCCTCCGGGGCGGTGAGACCGAGCTGGTCCCGCCGCAGCGCCAGTCGGCGGCCGATGTCGCCGCCCGTGCCCGCTTGGTCCGTCATACGAGATCGCACCCCTTCGGTGTCGCGCGCCGCTGCCGGCGCTCCTGGTGACCCCGGCGGCCGAGCCGTCCTGGAGCCGTTCGCCGAGCCCCCGCGGCCGGGCCCCCCTGGGCCGGCCGCCGTGCTGCGGGCCGTCACCGCCCCGCCGACCGCGGTCGCGGCGGCGCCGCGGGCCGCCGGGCCGGGACGTCCCGCCGGGCGGACCGGCCGGGTCCGCCGAGGACCAGCGCGTTCATGGAGACCAACCCCTCGGTGCCGGGTGCGCGGGCTCCGCTCGCCGCGAAAGCCCCTCGGTACCAGTTTTGTCCCGGTCGCGGCGACGCGCACGGGCCGAAGGGACCCCGGCGCCGGGCCGGTCGGCCCGGGGGAGCGGCGCGCGCGGTGTGCGCGGAGCGCCGAAACAGGCGTCCGTATCGGAGAAGCCGAAGGAAGGCGCTATCCGGCCGGGCCGAGAACGCGCGGGGCCGATCATTCCCCGGGCGCCGGAATTCCGCCGCGGCGCCGGGAAAGAAGCCGATCTTGCTTCCCGGTCGGCGGACCGGGCCGAGCCGAGAGCAGCGGGACGGGAGAAGCAGCGGGACAGGAGAAGCGAGACGAGGGAGGACAGGGACAAGGCGCGGGCGGCGGAGCGGCAGAGGCGCCCCGTGCGGCGGGCGCCGGGGAACGGGCCGGCGGTACGCCGGCCGGTACGTCAGCCGGTCGCCGCGGGAGCGCTCTCCTCCGGCTCCGAAGCGGCGACGCCCGCCCGCTCCGCGGGGTCCGCGCTCTCGGCGGGCGCTTCGGGGACGCGGTGGCCGACGACCAGCTGGACGCCCGCCCCGACGGCGACGGCCGCCACCGCGAACGCCGGCCAGCCGAGCGTGCGCGGCAGCACCAGCGAGGTGATCAGCGCCGGGGCGATGATGGACTGGAGCGCGGTACCGAGCTGGAAGGTGGCCAGGTACTGGGCGCGCCGGTCGGGCCGGGCCAGCTCGTAGGAGATGGTCCAGCCGCCCGCGGACTGCAGCAGTTCGGCGCAGGTGACCAGGACCGCCGCCAGCACGGCCAGGGCCGAGGCGATCCAGACGTCGTTAATCACCTTCATGCCCCAGCACGCTATCGCGAACCCGGCCAGCGCGAAGCCGCACCAGCGCATGGAGGCCACCGCGCCGCTCAGCCGTTCGGCCGGCCGGGAGAAGCGGGCCTGGAAGAACACCGCCATGACGGTGTTGAGCACGTAGAGCGGTCCGTACAGGCCGATCGGCACATGCGTGTAGTGGGAGATCCACAGCGGCAGGGCCAGCGGGAGCAGCGTCAGGTGGATGGCGAGCAGCCCGTTGAGGACGGCCGCGGTCACGTACCGCACATCGCTGCGCAGGGTGGGGCGGCGGGTCTGGGACGGGGCCGCCACCACGGTCAGCCGGGTCACGCCGACCCGTTGCAGCAGCAGCGCGCAGAACCCGAACGAGACGGCGTTGCCGCCGACCAGCAGGGTGAAGCCGGTCGCGGAGCCGGTCTGGATGGCGGTGGTCGCGGCCAGCGCGCCGATGCCGAACCCGATGTTCCGGGCGGCGCGCACCTTGGCCAGGGTGTTCACCCGTTCCTCGGCGGACACCACCGAGCTGACCACCGCCTGGCTGACCGGCGGCACGGCGGTGTCGGCCAGGCCGATGCAGCAGGCCAGCACGACGAAGAGGGTGAAGCTGTGGGTGAAGCAGTAGGCCGCGTAGCCGAGGCCGCGCCAGGCCTGGAGCCCGACGTACACCCGGCCGGCGCGGATCCGGTCGGCGAGCATGCCGAGGGGGACGGCCCCGAGGAAGCCCGCCAGTCCCGCCAGCGACAGGCCGATGCCCACCTGGTCGGCGCTGAGGCCGACCACCTTGGTGAAGTAGAGCGCGGACCCGGCGTAGAACATGCCGCTGCCCAGCGAGTCGACGACGGCGATACCGGCCAGCCGGCGGCCGATGGCGGAGTTGGGCACCAGGGCGTCGGCGAGTTGCCGGCGGACACCCGAACGTAAGTTCTTGACCGGGGGTTCGGCGGTTTCCGGGCCTGACGGCGTGGTAGTCATACTCTCCGCTCGAATCCGGTCGGTCGGGGACGGCCTTTCGGGGTCGTTGGCGTCGACGGCAGGACCCACCGCGCATAGTAGGTGAAAAACCCTTCGGTGCCTAGACAGAGGTGGCCGAACCGGAACGGTCGCCCGCCCGGCCCCCGGCCGCCCGCGCCGCGGGTCCCGTCGGTGGCGCGCCCGCGGGCCTGGCCACCGCCCCGCGGCGCCGCCGCCGGGCGGCGGCGGCCCCGCGGACGCGCTGCGGCGGTCGGCCGGTTCGGCCGCATCTTTCACAACGCATCGACCGGTTTTTCACAAACGCCGTTTCTCCACCGGCCCCGGACAATAGAGTACGTGTCCGAATCAAGACAGGCTTCGTATCCCGGTGCGGATACGGCTTGGCTGACCAGAAGCGGAACAACAGGGGAGCCGCACTATGGCTGACGGACTTGACTCGGTCGGCGCCAGAGATCTTTTCCAGGCGCTGTTGAGTGATCCCAATGCCGATCCGCGGGACATGCAGCGGCGGTTCGACTGGCCGGCTCCGCACGTCGTGTCCGCGCTCGGCCAACTCGTCGACCTCCAGCTGATCGTGCCCGCGCCCGCGGGGGAGGGGCCGCAGGGGGCGGACGGCGCGGGATCCGGCGAGGGGCGGCAGCCGGCCCTGCAGCCGCCGCCCGCGCAGCCGCCCGCGCAGCCGCCCGCGCCGCCGCTGGGCGAGCAGCCGCAAGGCCGCCGGGACGCCGGTGGCGGCAGCCGGCTCTCGACCGCCTCGCCGAGGTCGTCCCTGTTGCGGCTGATCGAGCAGGAGGAGGCGGAGCTGGAGGCCCTGGTGTCCAGGGTCCGGGTGATCAGGACCGCCATGGCCGCCCTCGCCGCCGAGTACGGCACCCTGCACGCGCGGGAGACCGGCCGGGAGTGCGCCGAAGTGGTGCTCGGCCGGGAGGAGATCGACGCGCTGCTGGTCGAGGCGGGCCGCGGCGCCCGCCGGGAGGTGCTCAGCATGAACCACCCGCTGCCGCTCACCGCCCAGTTGCTGGCGGGCCGCGACGCGGGCGGCGGGCCGGCGGCGCGCGTGCTGCACCTGGCGTCCACGGTGCGCACCCCGCGCGGGCAGATGGCCGCGCACGCCCTGCGTGACGCCCGCACCGAGGTGCGGCTGGCGGCTCACACCCCTTTGCGGGTTCTGGTGGTCGACTGCTCCCTGGCGGTCCTGGAAGTGGTGGAGGAACGGGCGCTGCCCGCCGCCCTGCTGCTGAGCGGCCGGGGGTCGGCGGAGGTCGTCCGCGAGGTGTTCGAGTTCTGCTGGCTGTCCGCCCGCCCGCTGCACGCGTTCGCGGCGCAGGAGGCGGATCCGGACACCGGCGCGGCGGCCGGCGCGCGGACCGGTCCGGCGCCGGGTCCGGTATCCGGTCCGGCGCCCGGTCCGGCATCGGGTCGGGTACCGGCCGTGGGGGCGGACGCCGCCGGACCCGCCGCGCGCCCGGGCCTGCCCGAGCCGAACGAGTTGCAGCGGGCGGCGCTGCGCATGCTCACCAACGGTATGAAGGACGAGGCGATAGCCCGCCAACTGGGCATATCCGTAAGGACGTTGGGCCGCCTGATCGGCAGTCTGATGGCTGACCTGAACGTGACGAGCCGTTACCAGCTCGGCGTGCAGGCATCGATGCTCGGCTGGGCGTACTGAGGCCGCGCCGGCACCGGACGGCCCGCCGCGCGGGGTGGCCGGGCGGTGACCGGCGCCGGCCGCCGGGCCGGTGTCCTGAGGTCGCCACGGCAGAAGTCGGACAGCGGGAGGCGCTTTACTCGCCCTCGCCGGTCTTGCAGGATCGTGCCGTCGACGGGAGCCGCCGCTGCCTCCTGCCGAGAACGGGGCGGCTGCCGTGGGGAGCCGGTCGGCACTCCGCCGGCCACCCGCCGCCGCATCCCCGGCCGACGGCCGGGCAAGGCCAGTTACCACTCCTACGGAACCGGCAACGCGGCCGATACCGCAAGCGACTCACGCACGACGGTGCTCCCGGCCGCAGTCAGCCACCTGTGCCGGCCGGTCGTGCCCGCCCCCCATCCTGGAGCAGCTGACATGCCACCAGCACCGGAACCCGTCGTGCCGGGCGGCCGCACCGTCTTACGGCTGGCGCTGACCGAGCCGACCGCGATCGACCCCTACCGCTCCCAGGAGGTGGAGGGCATTCTCGTCACCAAGGCGCTGTTCGTCGGCCTGCTGGCGATCGACGAGGACGGGCGGCCCGCCCCCGCGGTCGCCCACCGCTGGTGGTGCGACGACGCCGGGCTGACCTGGACCTTCGAGCTCCGGCAGGACGTACGGTTCAGCGACGGCGAGCCGGTGGACGCCGAGAGCTTCGTCCGGGCCTGGACCCGCGCCTGCGATCCGGCGGCGGGCTCGGAGACCACCTACCACCTGGCGGGCGTCGAGGGGTACCGGGAGCGGCTGGCCGGCTCGCCGGGCCCGCTGTCCGGTCTGGCCGCCCCGGACCCGGCCACGCTGGTGGTACGGCTGACCGCGCCGGACTTCGAGTTCGACAAGAAGACCCTGCAACCGGTCTGCAGCCCGGTGCCCCGCAGCGCGGGCGCCGCGCTCGACCCGGTCTACAACGACGAGCCGGTCGGCAACGGGCCGTTCCGGCTGGACGGGCCCTGGCGGCACCACGAGGGCATCCGGCTGGTCAGGAACGAGCACTACTTCGGGCCGCCGCCCGCGCTCGACGCGGTCGACATCACGCTGCTGGACCCGGCCGACGCCGTGGAACAGGAGTACCAGGGCTTCCTCGACGGACGGTTCGACTTCGCCCGGATCCCTCCGCACCTGCTGGCCTCGGCCGCCGCGTCCCACCCGGACGGGTTCATCGAGGAGGAGCTGGCCGGCGTCAACTACCTGATCCCCTTCGACATGGGCCCGCCGATGAACAGCCCGGCCGCCCGGGAGGCGGTCTCCTGGGCGATCGACCGCGACGCGGTCATCGCCGAGGTCTTCGGCGGCTACCGGACCCGGGCCGCCTCGCTGGTGCCGCCGAGCTTCCCCGGCGCCTTCCAGCCCGACCTGGCCCCCAGCTGCCTGCGGCACGACCCGGACCGGGCGCGCAAGCTGGCCGCCGAGGCGGGCCTGGCCGCCGGGACGGTACTGGAGTTCGCCTACAACACCGGCGCGGGACACGAGCGGTGGGTCGCGGCGGTCGCCGCCCAGCTCCGCTCGGTGCTCGGCCTGGACGTACGCCTGCGGGCGATGACCCCGCGTCAGCTGGTGGAGTACCGCACCGGACCGGACGCCCGCGGCCTGTGCCGCGCCGCGTGGGCGTGCGACTACCCCACGCCGGACAACATCCTCTACCCGCTGCTGCACTCCTCGTGCACCCGCCCGGACGCCGACGGCGTCGCCCACGGCGACAACGAGGGCCGGTACGTCAACCCGGCCTTCGACCGGGCGCTGGACCGGGCTCGGGCCAGCCGGGAGGAGGCCGAGCGGGACCGGCACTTCCGCGAGGCCGAGCGGATCGCGGTCGGCGAGGACCTGGCCCTGATACCGCTGTGGTTCCGCACCCACCACCGCGTCTACCGCGCCGACGCCTTCACCGGCGTCCGGCTCGACTTCTACGGGAACCCCACCCTGCCGCAGATCAGCCCCGTGAATCCGCCACCCGATCGGGCGGCGCGGTCCGGCACGCAGAAGGGAAAGTGACGACCAGTCATGTCCGTACCCCTGACCGAGACCACTGACGGCCTGAACGGCGACGTACCCTCCGATGTGCTCGGCGTCGGCTTCGGCCCCGCCAACCTGGCCCTGGCCATCGCCGTCGAGGAGGACGACCCGGAGCTGAGTGTCCACTTCCTGGAAGGCCGGCAGGACCCGCTGTGGCAGGGCGGGATGATGCTGGACGGCTCCAACATCCAGAACCACCCCTCCCGCGACCTGGTGACCCTGCGCAACCCGCGCAGCCGCTACAGCTTCCTGAACTACCTGTTCGAGGAAAAGCGGCTGCTGGAGCACCTGAACGTGGCCGCCGAGTTCCCGCTGCGCAAGGAGTACGCGCAGTACATCAACTGGGCCACCCAGCAGTTCGGCGACCGGGTGGAGCTCGGCGAGCGGGCTGTGGCCGTCGAGGTCGAGGAGTACCGCGGCGAGCCGGTCTACGCGGTGACCACCGACCGCGGTGTGCGCCGCACCGGGCGCTCGCTGGTGCTCGGGCCCGGCCGCACCCCGTACGTCCCCGAGCCCTTCGACGCGCTCACCTCGCCGCGCGTCATCCACCTGACCCGGTACCTGTACCAGCTGCGGAGCCTGACCGCCGCGCCGGCCCGGATCGCGGTGATCGGCGGCAGCCAGAGCGCGGTGGAACTGACCCTGGACCTGTCCCGGCGGTTCCCCGACGCCCGCGTGGTGGACCTGGTGCGGTCGTTCTCGCTGCGGCTTAAGGACACCAGCCCGTTCAGCGAGGAGGGCTACTTCCCGGCCTTCACCCAGTACTACTACGGCACCGACCGGGCCGGAAAGCGCGAGCTGGACGCGTACATGCGCGCCACCAACTACTCCTCGGCCGACGACGACGTGCTCAAGGAGCTCTACCTGCGGATCTACGAGCAGCGGCTGGACGGCGACCAGAAGGTGTTCGTCCAGGGCAACCGCCAGGTGGTCGCCGCCCACGACGACGGCACGGAAGTGGCGCTGCGGATCCGCGAGACGCACACCGGCGAGATCACCGAGGAAAGCTTCGACCTGGTGGTGCTCGCCACCGGCTTCCGCGACATCGGCCCGCAGCCGCACCAGGAGCCCTACCCGCCGCTGCTGGCCGGCGTGATCGACCGCTTCCGGTTCGACGAGGACGGCTACCTGCTGGTCAACCCCGACTACAGCCTCGTCTCCGACCACCCGGGCACCCCGCCGCTGTTCCTCAACGGGCTGTGCGAGTCCAGCCACGGCATCGGCGACGCGGGCTCCTTCAGCCTGCTGTCGCTGCGCGCCGAAGTCATCAGCAACGGCGCGCGCAGCCGGATCGGCGCCGCGCTGACGGCACCCGCCGTCCCGGTCCCGTGACGACCGCCCCGCACCCCGGGCCGCCCGCGGGCCGGACCTCACCCTCCACAGGATCGGACACGATGACCAGCTATGGCGCGCCCGCCGTACGCACCGCCGTACCGGGCCCCCGCAGCCAGGAGTACCTGGCCCGCCAGGAGGACGCGGAGTCCAACGCGCGCAGCTATCCGCGGCGGCTGCCGCTGGCGGTCGCCCGCGCCCAGGGCTCGTACATCGAGGACGTGGACGGCAACGTCTTCCTGGACTTCCTGACCGGCGCCGGAGTGCTCTCGCTCGGCCACAACCACCCGGTGGTGGCCGACGCGGTCCGCCGCCAGCTCGGCGACCTCGTGCACGGCCTGGACCTGCCGACCCCCGCCAAGGAGGACTTCACCGCCCGCCAGCTCGCCATGCTGCCCGGCGGCATGCGGGAGCGGATGAAGATGCACTTCTGCGGGCCGACCGGTGCCAACGGCGTCGAGGCCGCGATCAAGCTGTGCAAGATCGCCACCGGCCGCTCGGAGATCATCTCCTTCCAGGGCGGCTTCCACGGCAGCACCGCCGGCGCCATGGCGGTGACCGGCAACACCGAGACCAAGAGCCAGGTCGGCGGCGCGATGCCGGGGGTGCACTTCTTCCCCTACTCCTTCTGCGCGCACTGCCCGCTGGGCCTGACCCCGGACTCCTGCACCACCAACTGCGCCACCTACCTGGAGCGGGTGCTGACCGACGCCAACGGCGGCATCACCCTGCCGGCCGCGGTGATCATGGAAATGGTGCAGGGCGAGGGCGGCGTGGTCCCGGCCACCATGGAGTTCGCCCGGCAGGTCCGCGAGGTCACCCGGCGGCTCGGCATCCCGCTGATCGTGGACGAGGTGCAGACCGGCTGCGGGCGCACCGGCACCTGGTACGCCTTCGAGCAGTACGGCATCGAACCCGACGTGGTGGTCGCCTCCAAGGCGCTCAGCGGCATCGGCCTGCCGGTCGCGGTCATCCTCTACGACCGGGCGCTGGACGTGTGGGAGCCCGGCGCCCACATCGGCACCTTCCGCGGCAACCAGCTCGCCTTCGCGGCCGGCGTCGCCGCGCTGGACGTGGTCCGCGACGAGGGCCTGCTGGAGAACGTCCGGATCCGCGGCGAGCAGCTGGGCAAGCACTTCACCGCGCTGCGCGAACGCAACCGGTGGATCAGCGACATCCGCGGCATGGGCCTGATGTGGGGCGCCGAGCTGGCCGACCCGGACCGGCCGGCCGGCCCCGAGGCGCGGGCGGCGGCCACCGCCGCGGCCCGCGCGGTGCAGTCCGCGGCCCTGCGGCTCGGGCTGATCTGCGAGGTCGGCGGCCGGGACGACATTGTCGTCCGACTGCTGCCGCCGCTGAACGTCACCGCCGAGCAGATCGACTTCGCCGCCGACATCCTGGAGCGGGCCTTCGCCGAGGCGACCCGGTGAGCCCCGAACCACCCTCCGCGCAGCCCCAGTTCCCCGCCCCACAGGAGACCGCCGTGACCACCACCGATGGCAGCCGGCCGGACGTCCTCGACCTGGTCGGCATCGGTTACGGCCCGGCCGCGCTCGCGGTCGCCGCCGCGCTCGACGACGAGGCGGAACAGGCCGCCTGGGCCGCCCGCGGCGGCCCGGCCGCACCGCAGCCGACCGCGCTGTTCCTGGAGCGGGCCGCGTCGGCGGCGTGGCAGCCCAACATGCTGCTGCCGGGGACCGACATCCAGCACCACTTCCTGCGCGACCTGGCCGGCCCGCGCAACCCGCGCAGCCGCTTCACCTTCCCCAACTACCTCAAGGAAGTGGGCCGGCTCTACCCGTTCACCCTGCTCGGCGGCTACGTGAGCCGCCACGAGTGGTCCGCCTACATCGAGTGGGTCGCCGAGCGGATCAGCCAGCCGGTGCGGTACCGGCAGGAAGCGGTCGAGGTCGTGCCGGTGACCGAGGACGACGGCGCGGTGCGGACGCTGCGGGTGCTGGCGCGGGACACCGCCACCGGTGCCACCAGCGCCTACACCGGCCGCTCGGTGCTGGTCTCGACCGGCCACCAGGCGTATGTGCCCGAGCTGTTCGCGGACGTGCTCGGCGAACGGGTCTTCCACTCCTCCGACTACCTGCCGCGGGTCGGCGCGCTGCCCCGCGACCGGCCGCTGCGCATCGCCGTGGTCGGCGCCGGGCAGAACGCCGGCGAGGCGCTGCTGCACCTGGCCGGAGCCTTCCCCGACGCCGCGATCACCTCGCTGTCCCGCAACTCCGGCTTCCGGCTGTACAACCTCGGGCACTTCGCCAACGAGGCGTACTTCCCCGGCGAGGTCGACTACTTCTACGCCCTGGACCGGCGGCAGCGCGAGTCGGCCTTCGCCGAGGCGTACTCCACCAACTACGCCGCCGTCGACCCCGACGTGAGCACCGGGCTGTACCAACTGGCCTACCACGACCGCCACTTCGGGCCGGGCCGACTGGACTTCCGCAAGCGCACCTCGGTGGACGGCATCGAGCCGACCGGCACCGGCTCCTACCGGCTGACGCTGCGCCAACTGCACAGCGGGCAGCGCGAGGAGCTGGCGGCCGACGTCGTGGTGCTGTGCACCGGCTTCCGCGAGCCGCGCTTCCCCGCGGCGCTCGAACCGCTGCGCCCCTACGTACGGTTCGACGAGACGGGCGACCCGGTGGTCAGCCGCGACTTCCGGCTGGAGACGACGCCGGAGTGCACCGCGGGTGTCTACCTCAACGGCATCACCGAATGGCGGCACGGCATCAACAGCGCCACCTCGTTCAGCACCATCGCCGTCCGCGCCGAGCAGATCCTGAACGACCTCACCGCCCACCGCCGGCCGAGCGCACCGCAGTCCGCGGACCCGGCGGACCCCGTGCCGTCGCTGCCGCGCTGACCCCTCCTGCGCGCCGACCCCCCTTACGCCCGACGCCCGCCCGACCGCGACAAGGACTCAGACGATGCACTCGTTCTCCTGGAACCACGACGACCTGGTCCACGAGCCCGCCTACAACACCCACGCCCGCCGGATCTTCCCCTGGCCCGGCGTACCCGAGCCGAGCTGGGGCGGCGCGTGGGTCGCCGTGGACCCGGGCGAGACCGTCACACCGCACTCCCACGACGAGAAGGAGGCGTTCTTCGTCGTCGGGGGCGAGGGACTGTGGCGGATGGGCGAGGAGGAGCGCAAGGTCGGCTTCGGCGACACCCTGTACATGACGCCGTTCGTCGAGCACGCGCTCACCAACACGGGCACCGAGCGCCTGGTCTTCCTCAGCATCTGGTGGGACGGCGCCGAGGCCGTCGCCAAGGAGCGCGCGCTGTGGGCCGAGCGCCTGGGCGTGTCCGACCCGCAGGCCGCGCCGGCCGATCCGCCGGCCGGCGCCGCGGCGGCCGGCGGCGACCGGTGACCGAGGCGGGCCCGTACGACGCCGTCGTCGTGGGCGGCGGGGTGGTGGGCGCCTCCCTGGCCCACCACCTCACCCTGCGCGGCCTGCGCCGCGTCCTGGTCTGCGACCGGGGGCGGTTCTCCGCCGAGGGTGCCACCTCGCGCTCCGGCGGCGTGCTGCGCCAGCACCACACCGCGGCGGCCGACACCCGGCTCACCGTGCGCAGCATGGACACCTTCACCGGCTGGGCCGACGAGGTGGGCGGCGACTGCGGCTACCGGCGCACCGGCTTCGTCATGATCGTGGCCGAGGAGTACGCCGCGAACCTGGCCAAGAACACCGCCGCCGTCCAGGAGGCCGGCGGCCGGGCCCACCTGATCACCGCCGACGAACTGACCGCCGAGTACCCGGGGCTGCGGCTGGACCGCCCGGCCGCGGTCTCCTACGAGCCGGACGGCGGCTACGGTGACCCGGCGGCGGCCACCCGCGCGCTGCTGCGCTCGGCCGAGCGGCGCGGCGCGGTCCTGGCGGAGGGCCTTGAGGTGACCGGGCTGACCTCGGCCGGGGAGCGGATCACCGGGGTGACCACCAACCTCGGCCCGGTCCACGCACCGCTGGTGCTGCTCGCCGCCGGCGCGTGGAGCCGGCCGCTGGCCGCGACGGCAGGCGTCGACCTGCCCGTCGAACCCCGCCGGATCGGCATCGCCCGGCACCGCGCCACGGCCCCCGCGGGCCCGGTACCGGCCTGCATCGACGACACCCTGGGCCGCTACTTCCGCCCCGCGGACGGCGACGCCCTGTGGTTCGGCGCCGCGGCCGACCCCGCCGTCGCGCTGGACGCCCGGCCCGCCGCCCTGCGGGCGGACGAGGTGGCGACCGCCCGGCGGACGCTCGCCGAACGGGTGCCCGCGCTGGCCACCGGCACCGTGGACGGCCTGCGGGCCGGACTGGACGGTTACACCCCCGACCACCGCCCGCTGATCGGCCCAGTGGGCCCGGCGGGCCTGTACGCCTGCACCGGTTTCAGCGGTGGCGGCTTCAAGACCGCGCCGGCGGTCGGTGAGCTGGTCGCGGCCGAGGTCACCTCGGGCGCCGCCGAGGAGTGGCTCGCTCCCTACCGTCCCGGCAGGTTCGCGGCCGGCGCCCCCACAGAGAGTGACTTCCCCTATGAGCACATGTGACGGCGGTGCGCCCGCGGCGCCCGGGACCGGCCGCGGGACCGGCCGCCGTCGCGGCCGGCTGCGGCGCTGCGCCGCCCGGATCCGGGAGGACCTGGACGTCGTCCTGGAGAAGGACCCCGCCGCCCGCAGCCGGTGGGAGGTGCTGCTGTACCCGCACATCCACGCCCTGTGGCTGCACCGGGTGGCCAACTGGCTGCACCGCCGCGACCGCGTGTTCCTGGCACGGGCGGTCTCGCTCTACGCCCGCCGCCGCACCGGAGTGGACATCCACCCCGGCGCCACCATCGGACGGCGCTTCTTCGTCGACCACGGGGCCGGCGTGGTGATCGGGGAGACCGCCGTCATCGGCGACGACGTCATGCTCTACCACCAGGTCACGCTCGGCTCCGCCGGCTGGTGGAAGGACCGCGACCGCGCCCCGGGCGCGCGCCGCCACCCGGTGATCGGCGACCGGGTGGTGATCGGCACCAGCGCCAGCGTGCTCGGCCCGGTCACCGTCGGGCGCGACTGCCTGATCGGGGCCCATGTGCTGCTCACCGAGTCGGTGCCCGCGCACTCCCGGGTCCTCCAGCCGCCGGCCGCGGCGCTGCCCCGCACCTCCCCGGCCGGCGGCGCCGGCTCGCCGGCCGGTCCGCCCGCCGCCAACCCGCCGGCCGCGGCTCCCGCGCCGGCTCCCCAGCCGTCCGGAACCGCGCCGGCCGCCCTCGGCGACCTCGCGCCCGCGCCGGCCGCCCGCCTTGTCCGTACGACGCAAGGATCGATGCCGCGATGACCGCGACCGGCCCCGCCATCATCACCAGCGCCCCGCCCAACCCCAACGGCGACCTGCACCTCGGACACCTTGCCGGTCCGTTCCTCGGCGCGGACGTCCTCGCCAGGCGACTGCGCCAGGCCGGACGCGACGTCCGCTACGTCGGCTACTCCGACGAGCACTCCTGCTACGTCCCACGGCGCGCCGAGGAGCTGGGCCTGGGCACGTACGAGGCGGCGCTGCTGTTCGGCAACCGCATGGAGGAGACCCTGTCGCTGGGCGCGATGCACCACGACTGGTTCACCCGGCCGCTGACCAACACCACGCACACCGAGATCGTGCAGCGCTTCTTCCTCGGCCTGTGGAACAGCGGCGCCCTGCGCGTCGAGGAACTGCCGGTCTTCCACTGCGCCGACTGCGACCGCTACCTGTACGAGGCCGAGGTCCGCGGCAACTGCCAGTTCTGCGACGAGCCGTCGGACGGCGTCTACTGCGAGGCGTGCGGCCTGGCCCAGGACCCCGCGGGACTGTCCTCGCCCCGGTGCACCCGCTGCTGGCGGCCCGCCGGGACCCGCACCCTGAAGCGGATCGCCTTCCCCCTGGACGACTACCGCGACCGCCTCACCGCCTACCTCGGCGAAGCGCGCGCCACCGCCGCCTGGCGCCCGCGGCTCGCCTCCTACCTGGACGCGCTGCTGTCCCGCCCGCTGCCGCTCACCCCGGTCAGCCGCCAGGCCGACTACGGCATCCCGGTCCCGCTGCCGCAGTGGGAGGGGCACATCCTCGACACCTGGTTCAGCGGCGTCTGGGGATACGTCGCCGCCACCGCCAACCTGACCGCCGCCGAGGGCCGGCCCGGCGCCTGGGAGGAGTTGTGGAGCGGCGAGGACACCGAGGTCTACAACTTCATCGGCTTCGACTGCGGCTTCTCGCACGCGGTGCTGTGGCCCGCGCTGCTGATGGCGCACGGCGGCCTGACGCTGCCCACCCAGGTGGTCACCAACGAGTTCTACCGGCTGGAGGGCGACAAGTTCTCCACCAGCCGCGACCACGCCATCTGGGGCGGGGAGTTCCTGCGGACCGTGCCGGCCGACGTGCTGCGCTTCCACCTGTGTTTGACCGGGCCGGAGCGTGAGCAGACCAACTTCGCCATGAAGGATTTCACCGCGGTCGCCGACGAGGTACTGGCCGGCGACCTCCAGAGCTGGCTGGACCGCGTCCAGCGGGAGGCCGCCGCCTTCGGCGGCCAGGTCCCGGCCGCCGAGGCGGCGCTGACCGGCGACGACGCGCCCGGCCGGGCGGCCCGGCTGCTGGCCGCGGCGGGCCTCGCGCTGGACCCGGCGGACTTCAGCCCGCAGCGGGCGGCCGGCGCCCTGCGCGACGCCGTCCGGCTGCTGGCAGCCGACGCGGCGGGCTGGGACGACGGCTCCGCCGGGCCGACGCCCGCGGCGCTGCTCACCCACCTGGAGCTGCTGGCCCGAACGGCCGCCACGGCCGCGCCGCTGATGCCGTTCTTCGCCGAACGGGTGTGGAAGGGCCTCGGCCTCGCCTACGCCGACACCGTCCGCCGGATACCGACGCCCGCGCCGGCCGGCGCGGACCGGGCGCTCACCGCGGGCGCCCCGCTGCGGCTCGACCTGGCGGACCTCTTCCGCCCCCGAGGAGCGGTATCCGCGTGAGCACGCCGCTGAGGGCGGGGCTGTCCGTCGCCGAGAGCGTACTCGGCGCCGGACTGCTCCTCATGCCGCCGGTGGCCGCGGGGCTGGCGGGCCGGGGCGCCCCCGCCGCGTGGGCGCTGCAACTCGGCATCGGCGCGGCCTTCTGCCTCGCGCTCGGCCTGCTCGCCCAGGCCCGCACCGGCGCCGGCTCGCTGCCCGACGTGGTCGGCCGGGTGCTGGGCGGCCGGGCCGGGGACGCGGTCACCGCCCTCTACCTGGCGGGATTCACCGTCGGCCAGGCCGCCGTCGCGCAGACCGCGGCCCGGCTGGCGGCGGCCGGTCTCGGCGCCGAGCCGGACCACGCGCTGTGGTACGCGCTGCTGCTGCCCGCGCTCGCCGCGGGCGCCGCCGCGCGCGGGCTGCCGCCGTCCCAGGGCTGGCGCCGTGTCCGGCTCGCCGCCACCTGGGCGGTGGCGCTCTGCCTATGCGCCCGCCCGGCGGCCCTGGCCGCGGCCGGAATGCTGCCCTCCGGGGGCGCCCGCCACTGGTGGGCGGCCGCCTTCCTGCTGCTGTTCGCCGGGGTCGGCTGGGAGCGGGTCGCCCGGGTCGCCCCGGAACTGACGGGCCGCCGGCGGACGGCGGCGGCCGTGCTGGTCGCCGCCGCCGCGGTGACGGCGGCCTACCTGCTGCCGGTGCTGTGGCTGCGCGGCGCCGCCGCCCCCGGAACCGCGGACGCGCCCACCGCCGCGGGGCGGGCCGCCGCGCTGGCCGCCGCGGCCCTGCTGGCCGTGTACTGCGCGACGAACGTGGCCGCCGCCGGCACGTTCCTGACCCAGCTCGCCCGGCGCGTGCGGCCGGCGCCGGAGAAACGGGACCCCGGCCCGGACCGCCCCGGGACCCGGCCCGCCCGGCCGCCCCACCGTGCCACCGGGGCCGCCGCCTCCTGGGCGGCGCCGGCGGTCGTCGCCGCGGCGACGACCGCCGTGCTCGCGGCGTCCGTACCGCTGGGCTGGGGCGTTCCCGGGCTGCTCGCCGGCCCGGCCGTCGCCACCTGCGCCGCCTACCTCCTCGGCGCCGCCGCCGCCGTCCGGGCCGGACCGGCGCTGGGACGGCTGCTGGCGGTTCCGGCGCTGGCCGCCCTGGCCACCTGCGGGGTGGCCGTCACCGTCGCCCGCTGACCCCCGCACCGACCGGCGGCACGCCGGGACCCGCACGTACGACACCCCTCAAGCGAAGGAACGCGAACCCCATGATCGAGCCCATCGAGATCCCGGACGCCACCGCCGAGCCCGCCAAGTACAAGCAGGCCCTGCTCGACCTGATCGGCGACAAGGACCCGCTGGAGGCGATCAGCAACACCGCCCCCGAGGCCCGCCGGCTGCTCGGCGAGCTGCCGCTGGACGTGGTGACCGCCGCGCCCGAGCCGGGGGAGTGGTCGGCCGCCGAGATCATCGCCCACATCTTCGACGTGGACATCGTCTACGGCTTCCGCTGGCGGCTGGTGCTCACCGAGGAGAACCCGGTCTACCCCGGCTACGACGAGAAGCGGTGGACCCCGCTGCCCCGGCTGCCGTTCCCGCAGCTGCTCACCGCCTGGGAGGGGCTGCGCGCCTCCAACGTGGTGCTCATCTCTTCCTTCCCGCGCGACCAGTGGCACCGCACCGGTGTCCACGGCGAGCAGGGCCCCGAGACCTTCGACGAAATGGTGCGTAAAGTCGCCGCGCACGACATCGCGCACCTCAACCAGATCGAGCGCGCCGTCGAGACACTCACCACACGCTGACCGCCCTCCCCTCCGGAAGGAACCCGACCATGTCCACCGACCTCGAAGCCCTGTTCTCGCCCAAGAGCAAACTCTTCGACGTGCCCGCCGCCGACCCGTCGGCCGCGGCCGCCTTCTTCCTGGGCAAGCTGCACTTCGAGTGCGACCCCTCCGACGTCTGGCACGACATCAAAGAGGGCGTCACCGGCTTCACCGTGCTGGACGTGCGCAGCCGCGAGGCGTACGAGAGCCGGCACGTGGTCGGCGCGGTGAGCCTGCCGCACTGGGAGATCACCCCGGAGAGCGTGGACGGTCTGGGCCTGGACAAGGCCACGCTGTACATCACCTACTGCTGGGGCACCCACTGCAACGGGGCCACCAAGGGCGCCGCCAAGCTGGCCGCGCTCGGCTACCGCGTCAAGGAGATGATCGGCGGCGTCCCCGGCTGGCAGGCCGAGGGCCAGCCCTTCGAGGGCACCGACGTCTGAACCGCGCGGGCGGGTGCCGCCGCGGCCACGGCCCGGCCGGCACCCGCCCGTGGCGGCAGCCCCCGCCGCACCGCCCGTATCGTCCGCACCGCCGACCCACCCGTACCGGCCGCGCCGCCGCGGTAACCCCGATGGAGCCCCGTGAACCCCGACCGCACGCTGCTGATCGTCGGCGGCAAACTCAAGATCGTCCAGAAGGCCAGGCGACTCGGCCTGGACGTCGTCCACATCCAGCTCAAGGAGCAGTACGGCCCGGCGCACGGGGAACTGGTGGCCGGTGCGCTGCTCGGCGACTACACCGACTGGCGCGTGCTGCGCCCGCTGGCCGCCGCCGCGCACGAGGCATGGGGCTTCGGCGCGGCCGTCTCGCTCACCGAACCCGGCCTGGACCCGGTGGGCCGCGTCAACGACCTGCTCGAACTGGGCGGCACCTCCTACGAGGTGAGCCACCGCTTCACCGACAAGTGGCTGATGCGCCGGCACCTGGCCGAGCAGGGGCTGCCCGGCCCGGCCGCCGCCCGGATCACCGGCCGCGCGGACCTGGCCGCCTTCGGCGCCGCCCACGGCTACCCGTTCATCGTCAAGCCCGTCGCGGTGACCGCGAGCTTCGGCGTGGTGAAGGTCACCGGCGAGGAGCAGCTGGACCCGGTGTGGGCGCACATCGAGGACCTGCGCCGGACCGGCGCCAACCAGTGGGCCCGCTTCTTCCCGGTCGGCGACTTCATCGCCGAGGAGTTCCTGGACGGCCCCGAGTACAGCGTGGAGGGGTTCAGCTTCGCCGGGCGGCACGTGGTCGTGGCGGTGACCGAGAAGGCGGTGCTGGACACCGGCTTCGTGGAGCTGGGCCACGCCCTGCCGGCCCGGCTCGAACCGGCGGTGGAACAGGCCGTGGTGACCGCGACGACGGACTTCCTGACCGCCATGGGCCTGACCGACGGCCCCACCCACACCGAGATCAAGCTCACCGGCCGCGGCCCGGTGGTCATCGAGTCCCACAACCGGGTCGGTGGCGACCGCATCAACGAGATGGTGCACGCCGCCTACGGCATCGACCTGGACACCTACGCCGTCGGCTGGCCGTTCCGCCTGGTGGACGAGCTGCCCGACCGCCCGGAACCGCTGCGCTCGGCGGCCACCCGCTTCCTGATCGGCCGGCCCGGCACCGTCACCGCGGTGCACGGGGTGGAGGACGTGCGCGCCGACCCGGCCGTCGTCGCCCTGGACTTCGACCTGGTCCCCGGGGACGTGGTCAACCCGCTGCGCGGCAACTGGGACCGGATAGGCCAGCTGGTGGCCACCGGCGGCGATACCTCGGCCGCCATCGCCGCCTGCGAGCGGCTGCTCGGCGCGATCGACGTCGCCACCGGGCCGGAGGCGTAGATGCGGCTGCTGCTCATCATGCGCAAGAGCGTGCTCTGGCACGCCGACCACATCGCCACGCTCCGGATGATGGGCCGCGAACTGCACCTGCTCACCGAGGTGCCCGGCCTGGAGACCGACGGCCGGTTCGCGGCGGTGACGCTGGTCCCCGCCGGGCGGCCGGTGGAGGAGGTGGCCGCGGACGCCGTCGCCCTGGCCGAGGCGGCGGGCATCGGCACCGCCCTCACCTTCGCCGAGACCGACATCCACCTCACCTCCGTGGTCAACGAGCGGCTCGGCAACGCCTGGGCCGCCCCGGAGGCCGACGCGATCGCCCGGGACAAGCGGCGGCAGCGGGAGTTCCTGGCCGACCAGGGCATCCCCACCGTCGGCTACGCGGCCGTCGCGGACACCGCCGAGGCGCTGGCCGCCGCCGAGCGGCTCGGCTACCCGCTCATCGTCAAGCCGACGCACGCCGCCTTCAGCCGCGGGGTGGCACTCGTCGCCGGGCCGGCCGAACTGGCCGACCGACTGGGCGCCATCGAGCGGATGGCGCGCTCCGGCGAGGGCAACTACTTCACCGGCCGCGAGCGCACCTTCGCGCTGCTGGAGGAGTTCCTGCCCGGCGAGGAGGTCACGCTCGACGGGGTCGTGCTCTTCGGGCGCTTCCACCTGGCCGGGATCATCAACAAGATGCACATGCCCGGCCCGTACTTCGAGGAGGACTTCTACACCCTCCCGTTCCGCACGCCGGAGCTGGAGCCCGGCCTTACCGCCATCGCCGAGAGCATCACCAAAGGACTCCAGGTCGAGCACTGCCTGTTCAACGTCGAACTGCGGCAGGACCGCGAAGGCCGGTTCCGGGTGGTGGAGTTCAGCACCCGGATGAGCGGCGGCCAGAACTACCACAACCTGCGCGAGGTGCACGGCATCGACGTGGTGCGGCTGTTCGCCAAGGCGCTGACCGCCGGCGACCCCGCGCAGGTGTGGGAGGGCGAGGTCCGCCGGCTGCCGCCGCGCCGCGCCACCTGCATCACGTACGCCTACCGGACCGGCCTGCTGCTGCGCAACACCCCCGGCCAGGCGGCCCTGTCGCCGTACTTCCAGTCCTACGTGCCGGTGGCCCGTCCGGGCGACCGGCTGCGGCGCGCCCCGGCCGGCTATGACATCGCCGGCTCGCTCAGCGTCAACGGGCCCTACCGGGAGCCGGCCGACCTGGACCGGATCGAGGCCGTCGCCGCCGAACTGGACGGACGCCTGGACGTCCTGGTGGTGCCGGCCGCCGGTGACACCCCGTGACGGACGACCGGCGGCACTCGATGACGGACGGCCCGGCGGCGGGCCTCCCGGCGGGCTACGCCGTCCGCCCGGCCGCGCCCGGCGACCAGGCCGAACTGACCCGGCTGTACACCGACCACGCCGACTACGAGCGGCTCGGCGCGCCGGAGCCCGGCGCCGCGGCGGCGCTGATCGAGGCGGTGTCCGCCGCCTCCCCCCGGGTCTGGGCCCTGGTCGTCGTACCGCCCGCGGCGCCCGTCGGGCGGCTGGCCGGATACGCCGCCTACAGCCTGGAGTTCGCCGCCTGGAGCGTGCGCGACTACCTGCACCTGGACTGCCTGTACCTCGACCCGGAACACCGCGGCCGCGGCGTGGGCGCCGCGGTGCTGCGCGAAGTCGCCGCCCACGGCACCCGGCTGGGGGCGCCCCGGGCCGAGTGGCAGACCCCCGACTGGAACGCGGACGCCATCCGCTTCTACGGTCGGCACGGCGCGCTGGGACGGGCCAAGACACGCTTCACCCTCGCGCTGCCCGGGCCGCCCGGGCCGGCACCCCGCACACCCCGTGGAGAACAGCAGTGATCGACGACATCGGCCGGGAACAGATCCTCTTCTTCGGCTTCAGCGCCAACATCCTCAGCAACCTCGCCGGCGACCTGCCGCCCGGCAGCGTGCTGGTGGTGGAGGAGCCCGACGTGGTGCGCAAGCGGGACCTGCACCAGCTGGCGAAGAAGTTCCCCGCGGTCTCCCGGGTGGTGCCCAGGGAGTACCAGCGCGCGAGCGAGCTGAAGCTGCTGCTCGGGGAGGACCTGGTCCGCGGCGCGGTGGCGGTCGTGCCCGGCGTCGAGTACGGCGTCACGGCCGCCGCCGTCGCCGCGGACGCGCTGGGCCTGCCCGGCGCCGGGACGCTCGGCGGGCAGGTGTTCCGCAACAAGGCGAGGCTGCGCGACCTGGCCGCCGGCGCCGGCATACGCAACCCCCGCTACACCCGGGTGGACGGCGTCGAGGCGGCCCAGGCGTTCATGGACGAGGTGGGCGGCGCCTGCGTACTGAAGCCGTCCAGCCGGCAGGCCAGCCTCGGCGTGCAGATCCTGACCGACCGCGAGCAGCTCAGGACCGGCTGGTCGCTGTCCACCGAGGTGGAGGAGGGGCGGGTGGTGCCCGACCGGGGCATCCCCTCCGAGGTGCTCATCGAGGAAGCCGTGCACGGCGCCGAGTTCAGCGTGGAGATGCTGGTCGCCAAGGGCCGGCCCTGCTTCGCCAACGTCACCGCCAAGGACGTCTTGCCCGGCCGCTTCCCGGTGGAGACCGGACACGTCCTGCCCGCCCCCGTACCGGACGGGCAGCGGGACCTGCTGATCCGGCGGACCGCGCAGCTGGCCGAGGCCGCCGGCTTCGGGGCGGGGGTGCTGCACTGCGAGTGGATCGTGGCCGCGGCCGACCCGGAGCCGTACCTGGTGGAGTGCGCGGCCCGGATGCCGGGCGACGAGATCCCGCTGCTGATCCGGCTGGCCTACGCCTTCCCTTTCGTCCGCGCCTATCTGGAGACCCTGCTCGGCCGGCTGCCGGACACCCCGCGGGAGCCGGCCGGGGGTGCGGCGATCCGCTTCCTGTCCGCGCCGCCCGGAACGGTGACCGCGATCGACGGCGTCGCCGACGCCTCCGCCCGGCCGGGCGTGCACACCGTCCTGGTGACGCCCGCGCAGGGCGGTGCCGTACGCCCGGCCCACTCCTCCTGGGACCGGGTCGGCGAGGTCATCGCCGAGGGGGCGGACGCCGCCGAGGCGGCGGAGCGGGCCGCCGAGGCGGCGGAGCTGGTCCAGGTCACCACCGAGCCCGTCGCTTCCTGACCGCCCGCGCGGCCCGCGCCATGCCGGCTGTCCCGGCCGCCCGCCGCCGCGTCCCGGCCGGACCCGCCGCCCCGCCCCGCCGGCCGGACGTCAGCCCACGGCCAGCCGGCGCAGCACCTCGTCGCGGCCCAGCACCCGGACCACCTCGAACAGGTCGGGGCTGCGCGCGGAGCCGGTCAGGCAGACCCGCACGACGTTGACGACCTCGCCGGTCGGGCCGGCGTACCGGGACGGGGCGAGCCGGTGGGCCCTGGTGTCGGGTGCGAAGCCGTGCCGTTCGGCGAGGTCCCGCAGCCCGCCGAGCCAGGAGGCCGGGGTGTCGGGGTGGGTGTACCGGGCGGCGAAGTCCGCGGCGACGCGGCGGACCAGGTCGGGGGAGAGCGCGCCGAACCGGGCGTCGTCGGGCGCGGGCACCGGTCCGAAGAGCTCGGGGAAGAAGAAGCCGTAGCGGTCGCGGAAGTCCGACCAGCGGACCAGGTCCTTGCGGGGGTGGCCGGCGGCGTTGCGGCTGACGGCGATGGCGCTGTGGGCGAGTTCGGCGCGGCGCACCAGGACCTGGTGCAGCTCCGCGTCGAACTCGGCGGCCCAGTTGCACAGCTGCCGGTACACCTCGGCGGCGGCCAGCCCGGCGATCGACTCGCGGCTGATCGAGCGGAGTTTGGGCAGGTCCAGCAGCGGGCCGGCCGGGCTCATGTCCGCCGTCCGGAGGCGGGCGGCCAGCGCCTCGTGTGTCGGGGCGTCCATCAGCCGGGCGTTGGCGAGCCCGCGCAGGTAGTGCTGGACCGCGGCGGGCGGGTACCCCGCGGTGAGGTAGAAGTCGACCGACGCCTCGGGGTCCTTGCGTTTGCTGAGCTTGCGGCGGTTGCCGCCCTCGGCCTTCATCAGCGGCGCGAGATGCGCGTAGGCCGGCCGTCCGAAGCCGAGCGCGGTGTGCAGTTGCAGATGGAGCGGGGTGGAGGAGAGCCACTCCTCGCCCCTGACGACCAGGGTCACCCGCATCAGGTGGTCGTCGACGACATGTGCCAGATGGTAGGTGGGCAGCGGCAGTTGGTCCTGCGACGACTTGAGCAGCACGACATCGTTGCCGTTGTCCTGGGTGGTGACCGAACCCCGGATGCGGTCCTCGAACCGCACCCGGCCGGGCAGCCCCGGCGGGCAGCGGAAGCGGACCACGTACGGCTCGCCGGACCGCACCCGGTCGGCGGCCTGTTCCGGGGTGAGCGTGCGGCACAGCGCCCACCTGCCGTAGTAGCCGAGCGGCGAGCGGGAGGCGCGCTGCTCCTCGGTGATTCGGGCGAGCCGTCCCCGGTCGCAGAAGCACGGGTACGCCCGGCCCTGCCGCATCAGCGCGCGGATGTGGCTCAGATAGACGTCCCCGCGGTCGGACTGGAGGTACGGTCCCCAGTCGCCGCCGTCGGTCCCGCCCTCGTCGGGCGGCAGCCCGAAGGCGGTCAGCTGCCGTACGAACGCGGCGGCGGCGCCGGCGACCCGGCGGGCCTGGTCGGTGTCCTCGACGCGGAGCAGATGGACGCCGCCGGACTGCCGGGCCAGCGCCCGGGAGACCGCGGCGGTGTACAGGCCGCCGATGTGCAGATGCCCGGTCGGGCTCGGGGCGAAGCGCGTCACCTCGGCGCCCTCCGGGAGCCGTCGGGGCGGGTAACGCCGTTCCCAGTGGTCGGTTTCGGGCAGATCCGGCCGGAACAGCGCGTCGACGGCAGCAGGTTCGAGCACGGTGCACTCCCTCCAGGTGGGGTTACACCGTAGGTCGGTCACCCTCCCGGGTGAAATACGCAACCTGGAGAAGCTGCGGGACTCCGCACCCGTTCAGCGCGGGCCGTGCGCCACAGTCGAGTACGCAAGCAACATCTCCAGCATGCCGGGGAAGCGCTGCTCCATGTCCCGCTCGCGCAGCGAAACGTAACAGCGGGTGCCGTCCGGCCGGGTGCTGGTCAGACCGGACTCGCGGAGGATCCTGTTGTGGTGGCTGAGCGTGGACTTCGGTACGGCGCCTGACAGCTGCTCACCGACGACGAGCTCCCCGGCTTGGCGCAGTTCCAGCACGATCGCCAGCCGCGTCGGGTCGCTCAGCGCGAACAGGACCCTGGACAGGTCGATGTCGTCCACCTTCGGCTGCGGATAAGTGCGCACACCCTCATCCTACTGCTAACGTCCATTGGGCTAGTTTTATGGAACATTGTGGTCCAGGGGCGTGATGGAGACGATGCGTGGTGTCCGGCTGCTCGGAATCGGTGCCTTCGCCATGGGCATGGACGCCTACGTGATGGCCGGGCTGCTGCCGGGAATCGGCGGCGACCTCGGCGTCTCCGCCGCGCGGGCCGGCCAGGCCGTGACCGTCTTCACCCTCTGCTACGCGCTGGCCGCGCCGCTGCTGTCCGTCGCGCTGGGCCGGCTCGGGACCCGCCGCGTACTGCTGGCCGCGCTGGTCGTGTTCACCGCGGCCAACGCGGCCAGCGCGCTCGCCGGCTCCTACGGGACGCTGCTGTCGGCCCGCGCGGCGGCCGGCACCGGTGCGGGGCTGTTCGCGCCGACCGCGGCGACCGCCGCGGCGGCGCTCGCCCCGCCGGAGCGGCGCGGCCGGGCGCTCGCGCTGGTGCTGGGCGGGATGAGCGGGGGCACGGTGCTGGGAGTGCCGCTCGGGCTGCTGCTGGCCGCCCACTCCGGCTGGCGGGCCGCCCTGTGGGCGGTGTCGGGACTCGGCGCGCTCGCCCTGCTCGGGGTGGCGCTGCGGCTGCCGCCGGTACGGGCCGCCGCCCTGCCGTCCCTGCGCGGGCGGCTGCGGCTGCTCTCCCAGCCCCGGGTCACGCTCGTCGTCGCGGTGACCTTGACCCAGACGGTGGCCAGCCTCGGCCTGTACACCTACCTCGGGCCGGTGCTCCGGCGGACCGCCCAGGTGCACAGCCCCACCGCCTACCTGTGGGCCTGGGGCATCGGCGGGGTGTGCGGCAGTCTGCTGGCCGGCGCGGTGCTCGACCGCGCCGGCCGCCCCGCCCGGATCTCGGTCGCGCTGCTCGGAGCGCTGGCCGCCGCGCTGGCCGTGCTGCCCTGGGCCGGGGCGGTCCCCGGGCTGGTCCTGCTGCCGCTGCTGGTGTGGGGGGCCGCGGGCTGGGCGTTCGTCGTCCCCCAGCAGCACCGGCTGCTCTCCCTGGAGGCTCTCGGAGCCTCGGGCGGCGCGGCCCTCGCCCTCAACAGCTCCGCCACCTATCTCGGCGGCGCGACGGGCTCGGCCCTCGGCGGCGCGGCGCTGGCCGCCGGGCTGGACGCCCGGTGGCTGCCTTTGCCGGCCGCCGCGGTCGCCGCGACCGGGGTGCTGCTCCACCTCGGATCGGCATGCCTGCCGTCCCACCGCGGGCGCCTGTCCCCCGCAACGGCTTTCGAAAGGAGCCCGCTGTGAAATTCGGTGTCAACCTGCCGAACTACGGTCCCGACGCGACCCCGGACAATCTGGTCACGTGGACCGGCCGGATCGAGAAGGCCGGTTACCACTACGCGATGGTCTCCGACCACGTGGCCCTCACCCCCGAGGTGAACCAGCTGTTTCCCGCCCCGTTCTATGACCCTTTCATGACGCTCGCGTTACTGGCGGGTGTCACGGACCGGATCGGCCTCGGCACGACGGTGGCGATCCTGCCGTACCGCCACCCGGTGCACACCGCGCGGATGGCCGCCAACATCGACCGGTTCAGCAACGGCCGGCTGGTGTTCGGCGCGGCGGCCGGCTGGGCCGCCAGGGAGTTCGCGGTGCTCAACGTGCCCTACCGCAAGCGCGGCGCCATCAGCGACGAGTACCTGGCGGCGATCAAGACGTGCTGGGCCAGCGAAGTGGCCTCCTTCGACGGCGCCCACGTCTCCTTCCGCGAGGTGCACACCGGGCCGCTGCCCGTGCAGCGGCCCGGTCCGCCGGTCTGGGTGGGCGGCCACAGCCTGGGCGCGCTGCGCCGGGCGGTCCGCTACAGCGACGCCTGGCACCCCACCTCCGTGTCGGGGGACTGGCTGCTCGGCATCGGGATGCCCGCGTTGCGCCAGGTCGCGGAGGCCGAGGGCCGGCCGGTTCCGGCGCTGTGTCCGCGGATCAAACTCCGCATCACCGAGCGCGCCCTCGGGCCCCGCCGGCTGCTGGGCGAGGGCACCCTCCAGCAGATCCGCGACGACCTCGGGCTGCTGCAGGAACTGGGCGCCGGCGCCGTCGTACTCGACCCCCTCTCGCTGGGCGAGCGGCGGGAGAAGGGGCGTACGGACCGGGACGTAGCGGACCTGGAGATGTTGGCGGAGAACATTATCGATCTGGACGCGGGTTGCGTACGATGATGTACGCAGCGTCAGGGGTCATGTGCGCTCAGTAGGACGCGGACGTCAGGGAAACCGGCCACGGGGAGGCTGCTTCATGGAGGATCTGGACCTGCGGAAACTGCGGGTGCTACGGGAACTCAGCGAGCGGGGCACGGTCAGCGCCGCCGCCGAGGCACTGCACCTGACGCCGCAGGCGGTTTCGCAGCAGATCAGCGCCCTGTCCCGGGAGTTGGGGGTGCAGCTGACCGAGCCGTCGGGGCGGCGCATCCTGCTGACCGGCGCGGCCCGCACCGTACTGCGCCACGCCGACGCCGTCTTCTCCCAGGTGGAGCAGATGCACGCCGCGCTGGCCGCGCACAAGAACGGCCTGAGCGGCGAGGTGACGGTCGCCGGGTTCTCCACCACCCTCTCGGCCCTGATCCTGCCGGCCGTGGCACGGCTGAAGGAGACCAGACCGATGCTGCGCACATCGCTGGCGGAGGTGGATCCGCCGGAGAGCTTCTCGATGCTGCACCGCGGCCAGACCGACGTCGTCATCTCCGCCGACACCGAGCAGAACCCGGCGGGGCACGACAAGCGTTTCCACCGGGTGGCCCTGTGCGTGGACCCGTTCGACGTGGCCCTGCCGGAAGGGCACAGCCTGATCTCCAGCGAACGCCTGGAACTCGCCGACCTCGCCGACGAGAACTGGATTTTCGCCACCACCGGCATGTGTCACGACATCGGGGTGGCCGCCTGCGCGGCGGCCGGCTTCACCCCGCAGGCGTCCCACGCGATCGGCGACTGGGACGCGACCCTGGCCGCCGTGCGGCTCGGCCTCGGCGTCGCCCTCGTGCCGCGGCTGGCCAAGCCGGCGCCGCGGCCGAAGGTGACCGTGCGGGGCTTTTCCGGGAACGCGCCCCGGCGCAACGTCTTCGCGGCGGTGCGCAAGGGCAGCGAGCTCTCCCCGGAGATCGCCGCGATGCTGGACGCGCTGCGATCGGTGGCGGCCGAACTCGTCGTCTGATCCTCCACGAAACGTGGAAGGTACCGTCCACGAAACATTGTTGGACGCGGCTTCCCCCTCGATGTGAGGCTTTCGGCAGCTGAATTCTTTGCCGACGGCTGAATCCATTTCGGAGGTCAGGACACCCATGTCCCGAGCAACATATGTGCGGCTTGCCGCGCTAAGCCTCATCTGGGGCTCCGTGTTCCTGTGGATCAAGATTTCCGGACACGGTTTCTCACCCGTGCAGATGGTGCTCATCCGGCTGGCGCTGGGCGCGGTGGTCGTCCTTTCCATCGGCTACGCCCGGGGCCTGCGGCTGCCCGGCCGGGGCGTTATCTGGGGGCACATCGCGGTGGCCGCGCTGCTCGGCAACGCCGTTCCGTGGACGATGTACGCCGAGGGCGAGCGGGGCGGCGCCAGCGGCGTCGCCGCCGTGGTCAACGGCACCGCGCCCATCTGGACGCTGGCCGCCACCATGCTGATCGAGCGGAAGGCGCGCGTCACCGGCGCCAAGGCCGGCGGGGTGCTGCTCGGGCTGGCCGGCACCGCGCTGATCGCCTCCCCGTGGAACGGCTCCGGTACCGGCAGCGGCTCCAGCCTGCTCTGCTTCGTCATCGGTTCGATCAGCTTCGGTGCGAGTTTCGCCTATATGGGCAAGTTCCTGATCAACCGCGGTGTGCCGCCGCTCATGCTGGCCGGCGGGCAGCTGAGTGTGGCGACGCTGCTGATGCTGGTCGTCCTCCCCTTCCTCGGCCTCCAGCACGTCGACCTGCGGGCCGACTCGCTGATCTCGGTGGTCATCCTCGGCGTGGTGTGTACCGGTGCGGCGGCGCTGCTCAACTTCGAGTTGATCATCAAGGACGGTGCCACGGTGGCCTCCACCGTCACCTATCTGATGACGGCCGTCGCCGTACTGCTCGGCGCCGTGGCGCTGAACGAGTCGCTCGGCTGGACCGTGTGGGTGGGAGCCGCGGCCGTGCTGGCCGCGACCGGACTGCTGCGGAGGAAGCCGCGGCCCGCGGCGGAGCCAGGACAGGAGCCGGCGTCCCGGACACCGGGCGTCGTGCCGGCGAAGTAGCGCCGCCGCATTCCGTGTACCCGGACGCCCTCGTCCGGGTACACGGGGCTGTCCGCGTCCGCACCGGGACGCGGCGGCCTCGACCCGTGCCACCCGCCGCCACCCGCAGACCGGTGTGGCGTTTCTTGACGAATGCGCGACGACCCGACCAGGAAGGAACCACCGTGTACGCAGTGGAGATGGTGTACCGCGGGAACGAGGTGGACAGGATCAGTTCCGCCGAGGAGCACCGCATGTACTGGAAACGGCTGGCGGAAAAGGGAATGCTGCTCGGCGGCGGTCCGTGGGAGGACGGGACCGGCGAATTTCTTCTTTGTGACGCGCGTGACCGTAGCTCTCTCTTGAAGGTGCTTTACGCCGACCCCTACGCCCAGAGCCAGGTGATCTCGGAACTACGGGTACGGGAATGGAACGCCGTCATGGGCCATGTGATCCTGGCCGGCCTGGAACGCGCCGCGGACGACCGGGGAGCGGTGGAGCCGCTGCGCGCACGGACCGCCGGGCGGCGCACCAGACGTATGTACGAGGAACTCACCGCGCATGAGCGCCGGATCGCCGACATGATGCTGGACGGAATGACCAACAAGCAGATCGCCGAGGTCTTCTCGGTGTCCACCCGGGCGATCGAGCTGCACATCACCAGTATGTACCGGAAGCTCGACATCCGACGGCGGGCCCAATTGGCGACCGCCATGGACCAGTTCGCGACCGCCCTGGCCAGCTGAGGCTTCGTGGTCCCGTAGCGCCGGCCGGCCGGCGCCGGGCTACGTTCGGACGGCATTGTCCGAACCCGAGCAGATGGTGGTGCAGTATGCCGTTGGTCGAGATAACGGCTCCGGCGGGATCCCTGTCCGACGCGACCGTCGGGACCCTGCAGCGCGAGGTGGCCCGGTCCGTGATGCACTGGATGGGCTTCCCGGACACCGATTTCTTCGCGGGAGCCACCTGGGTCTATGTGACGGAATCCAGGAAGGGCTGGTCGGCAACCGGGGCGGTCGACATCCAGCCGGGATTCCTGGTCGTCGTGACGCCGCTGGAGAAATTCCTCACACCGGAGCGCAACGAATCGCTGTCCATCGAGATCACCCGGGCCGTCCAGGAGGCGGCCGGCCTTTCCGGAGCGGAGCCGCCGACCGTGTGGGTGGTGGTCAACGAGATTCCGGAGGGCTATTGGAGCGTCAATGGCGGCCTGACCAGGCGAGCGAAGATCGACGAGCTGATCGCCCGGCAGGACTGATATCCGGCACATCGGCGGCGCACCGGTCCCCGGTGCGCCGCCGATGTGCCGTTCCCGCCATACCCGGCAGTTCACCGGAATCTCCCGGTACGGATTACCGTAGTGCTCCCCTGAACGGCCCGGGATTAGGCTGCGGGCAATGGAACGGAACGGACGAATGGAGGAGATCCTCTCATGACTCTGGATTCGATACCGCGGCTCGGCCTGGTGGTCCCCCCGGCGAACGCCGCGGCGGAACCGGAGATCGGCGGCCTGGTCCATCCCCGGCTGAACACCCATACGACGCGATTACCGGTACTGCCCGGCAAGGATCTGCGCGAACGCCTCGACACGTACAACGCGGTCCTCCCGCAGACGCTCGGCACCTTCGGCACGCTGCGGCTGGACGCCGCGGTCATCGCCTGCACCGGCTCGCACTACCTTCTTTCCCCGGGCGGCGACCGCGCGCTCTGCGAGGCGCTGTCGGACCGGATCGGCGCACCGGTCGCCTCCGCGACCCTCGCCATCCTCGCCGCGGCGGCCGCGGCCGGCGTCGAGCGGCTCGTCCTGGTGTCGCCGTACCAGCCCTGGCTCACCGACCTCTCCCGCGACTACTGGGAGAAGGCGGGCCTCGCCGTCGACCGGGTGGTCAAGGTGCGTGCCGGAGGCCGCTTCTCGCCCTACGACGTCACCACCGCGGAACTCCTGGCCCAGGTCCGCGACGCCGGGGTGGCCGACGACGCCGCCCTGCTCTTCACCGGCACCGGGATGTCCACCCTCGCGGCGCTCGCCGAACTCGGCCGCGACAGCGGCCGGACCCTGCTGACCTCCAACCTGGCGACCGCCTGGTGGGCGCTGCACACCGCCGGGGGCGGCGAGCCGTTCGACCGGCCGGACACGCACCCCCTGCTGCGGCGGCTGTCCGGACACCCGGCCGCGGCATGAGCGCCGGGCAGCCGCCGGTCGCCGTGGTCGGCGCCGGACCGGTCGGCCTCACCGCCGCCCTGGTACTGGCCCGCGGCGGCGTACCCGTCACCGTCCTGGAGCAGCTCCCTGCCCTGTCGACGGCCTCCCGCGCCTCCACCTTCCACCCCGCCACCCTCGACCTGCTCGACGAACTCGGGGTGTCGGCCGCCCTGCACCGGCAGGGCCGCGAGGTCACCCGCATCCAGTGGCGCGGTCTGGACGGCGAGGTGCACGCCGAACTGGACTACGCGCTGCTCGCCGGGCACACCACCCACCCGCACCGGCTGCACGTCGAGCAGTCCCGGCTGACCCCGCTGCTGCTGGCGGCGCTGGAGGCCACCGGGCTGGCCGACGTCCGGTTCGGCCGGACGGTCACCGGCGTACGGCAGACGGCCACGGGGGTGGAGCTGACCGCGAGGTCCGGCGGCGGCGAGGAGGTCCGCGAGACCTTCGGCCACGTGGTGGCCGCGGACGGCAGCCGCAGCGCCGTCCGCGACGCCGCGGGACTGCCCTCCCGGGCCCGGGACTACCCGCACTACGCGCTGCGGGTGGTCACCGACAGCCCGCTCGACCGGCTGGAGCCCGGCCTGTCCCCGCTGACGTACGTACGGGACCCGCGGATCTCCTTCAGCGTGCTGGGCATGCCCGACCACTGGCGGCTGATCTTCCGGATCCCGCACGGGACCCCGCGCGCGGACGTCCTGGCGCCCGGGGCCGTACGGGAGCTGGTGGCGCGGGCGCTACCGCGGGCGGGAGCGGCGCTGCCGATCGCGGAGGCCACCACGTACCGGCTGGCGGCGTTCCTGCTGCCGGACTACCGCGTCGGGCGGCTGCTGTTCGCCGGCGACGCCGCCCACCTCACCTCGACCGCCGGCGGCATGAACATGAACTGCGGGCTGCACGACGCCGTCCACATCGGCCGGGCGCTCACCGCCGTGCTCACGGGAGACGCCGACGAGGGCGTGCTGGCGGAAGCCGCCCGGCAGCGCCGGGCCGTCGCGGAGTCAGCGGTGATCCCGCGCAGCGAGGCCCGTACCGCCGGACTCGACGGCGCCGCCGCGCTGCGCGGGGCGCTGGAGGCCGTGCGCCGCACCGCGGCCGACCCGGCGTCCGCCACGGACTACCTGATCAAGGCATCCCTGCTGGATGTCGCCCCACGTCCGACGACCCGAGACGAGAGAGGCACCGCAGATGCGCATCTGGTTTCACAAGCACACGGTTGAGGGACGACTGCCGCTGCTGGACCAGTGGTACCGGGAGCACCTGGACGCCGTGGCCGACCCCGGCACCACCGTCGACATCAAGACCCTGCCGGCCGAGACCTACCCTGACAGCACCCCCTTCTCACTGGTCGGCCACCACTCGGCCCAGGTGCTGTTCAGCCAGCACTTCGCGCAGGCCGCGGTGACCGCCGAACGCCAGGGCTACGACGCGTGGGTCATCGCCGCCGGCCAGGACCCCGGCCTGCGGGACGCCCGCCCGCTGGCCGCCATCCCCACCGTCGGCTACGGCGAGAGCGCGTTCTTCCTGTCCGCGATGACCGGTCAGCGCTTCGCCGTCCTCGGCTTCATGCCGCCGCTGGAGGAGCCCATCCGCGCCAACATCCGCCGCTACGGACTGGAGTCCTCGCTGAGCGGCTACGAGGTGATCCCCGGCAGCTGGGACTCCGTCCACCGCTCGCTGGAAGGCGACTTCGACCAGTTCGTCGAGATGTACTCCGCCGCCGCCGAGCGCGCCGCCAAGTCCGGCGCCGAGGTGATCATCCCCGCCGAGGGCATCCCCAACGAGATCCTCTGGCACCTGGGCATCCACGAACTGCACGGCCTCCCCGTCGTCGACCCCGCCGGACTCGCCGTCAAACTCGCCGAGACCCTCGTCCACCTGGGCGAGCTCCGGCTCTTCTCCCGCAGCAGTCACGGCTACTGGTTCAGCCGCCCCGAGCAGGCCGTCACCACCCACCTGGAAAAGGTCTTCCTCGGCTCCGGCCTCTGACCCCAAGGAGCTCCTGCCATGTCGTTCTCCCCGTACGTCCGCGACCCCGACCCCGCCGGGTCCGGCGCGCCCTACTACCGACCCCGACGGCTGCGCCGCACCCCGGCGCTGCGCCGCCTGACCGCCGAGACCCGCGTCTCACCGGCCAACCTCGTCCAGCCGCTCTTCCTGCGCGAGGGGCTGACCGAGCCGCGGGAGATCTCCTCCATGCCCGGCGTCTTCCAGCACACCCGCGACACCCTGCGCAAGGCCGCCGCCCAGGCCGTCGACAACGGCGTCGGCGCGCTGATGCTCTTCGGCATCCCCGAGCACAAGGACCCGCGCGGCACCGGAGCAGTCGACCCCGACGGCATCCTGCAGACCGCGCTGCGCGACGTGGTCGCCGAGGTCGGCGACTCGACGGTGGTCATCGGCGACATCAACCTCGACGAGTACACCGACCACGGCCACACCGGCGTCCTGGACCCCTCCGGCGACGTCGACAACGACGCCAGCATCGAGCTGTACGCGCAGGCCGCCGTCGTACAGGCCGACGCCGGCGCCGAGGTCGTCGCGCCCAGCGGCATGATGGACGGCCAGGTGCGCCGGATCCGCCGGGCGCTGGACGAGGCCGGCCACCAGTCGGTGGCGATCCTCGGCTACTCCGCCAAGTACGCCTCCCACTTCTACGGGCCCTTCCGGGACGCCGTGGAGTCCTCGCTGCGCGGCGACCGCAAGGGCTACCAGCAGGTCCCCGGCAACATCCGCGAGTCGCTGCGCGAGGTCGAACTCGACGTCGCCGAGGGCGCCGACATGGTGATGGTCAAGCCGGCCCTCGCCTACCTCGACATCGTCCGGCTGATCACCGACCACGTGCACGTCCCGGTCGCCGCCTACCAGGTCTCCGGCGAGTACTCGATGGTCGAGGCCGCCGCAGCCAAGGGCTGGATCGACCGCGACGAGGTGGTCCGGGAGAGCCTCGCCGCCATCCACCGGGCCGGCGCCACCCAGATCATCACCTACTGGGCGAGCGAGTTCGCCCCGACGCTGGACCGGTGACCCGGTGACCTCCGCGAAGGGCGCCCCCGGCGTCCCCGAAAGCTCCGGCCCCGGGGTGATGGTGGTGGGCATCAGCCACGCCTCCGCCCCGCTGGACCTGCTGGAACGGCTGTCCGAGACCGGCCGCCCGATCGACGAACTGGTCGCCGGCGCCACCACCGTCGACGGCATCGACGCCGCCGTCGTACTGTCCACCTGCAACCGCCTGGAGATCTACACCGAGGCCCGCCCCGGCGCCTCCGACGGCGAACTCCACGACCTGGTCGCCCGGCACACCGGCGTCGCCCGGGACGAACTCGACCCGCACTTCTACACCCACCGTGCCGACGACGCCGTACGCCACCTGTTCACCGTCGTCTCCGGGCTGGATTCGGTGGTGGTCGGCGAGGACCAGATCCTCGGCCAGGTCAAGCAGGGCCTGGAACGCTCCCAGAAGCTCGACCTGACCGGAAAGGTCCTGGCCAAGGCCGTGCAGACCGCGCTGCGGGTCGGCAAGCAGGCGCGCAACGACACCGGTCTCAACGAGGCCGGACGCTCGCTGGCCACTGAGGGCCTGGCCTTCTTCGAGCGCCGGATCGGCTCGCTGACCGGCCGTACCGCCCTGGTGATCGGCGCCGGCTCGATGGCCGGCGTGGTCGTCGCCGCCCTGCGCCGCTCCGGCCTGGGCACGGTCCACCTCGCCAACCGCACGCCCGAGAAGGCGCAGCGGCTCGCCGAGACCGCCGGCGGCCGGGGCTACCCGCTGGAGCGGGTGCCCGAACTCCTCGCCGAGGTCGACGTGGTGGTCGGCGCCACCGGCACCAACGGCCACGTCGTCACCGCCCAGCACGTCGAGGAGGCCATGCGCCGCCGCCGCGGCCGGGAGCTGTTCATCCTCGACCTGGCGCTGCCCCACAACATCTCCCCGGACGCCGCCGTGCTGCCCGGCGTCACCTTCGTGGACCTCAAGCGCATCGCCGAGGAGGGCAGCCAGGACGAGGTGTCGGTCGCCAGCGTGCGCGCCGCCCACGACCTGGTGGACAAGGAGGTCGCGGACTTCAGGACCAGGGTCAGCCTGGCCGGCGCGGCCCCGATCCTCACCGCCATGCGCAACGCCGCGACCGAGGCGGCCGACGCCGAACTCGGACGGCTGACCCGCAGGGTGGCTGGCATCGACGGCGCGGCACAGCAGGAGATCGACCGCAGCGTGCGCCGCATCATCGACAAGGCGCTGCACCGGCCGACCCTGCTTATCAAGGAACTGGCCACGTCCCCCGACGGCGCCCGGCACATCGAGGCACTCAGCAGGCTGTTCGCGGCGGACGGCGACACCAAGAAAATCGAGGTCATCGGGTGAGCGACATATCGGCACTCTGGGAAGCCGAGTCCATCGCCGTCATCGGCGCCAGCGAGCGCCCCGGCGCGCTGGGCCGCAAGCCCATGGACTACCTGCTGCGCTACGGGTACAAGGGCCGCATCCTGCCGATCAACCCCCGCTCACCGGAGATCCTCGGCGTGCCCGCCTACCCCAACGTCAAGGACGTGCCCGGCCGGGTCGACCTCGCGCTGATCATGGTCTCCGCCGACCGGGTACCGGGCGCGGTCGACGACTGCGTCGCGGCCGGCATACCGCTGGCCATCATCGCCTCCTCGGGATTCGCCGAGACCGGCGAGGCCGGCGCCCGCCTGCAAGAAGAGGTCGTCACCAGGGCGCGGGCCGGCGGGCTGCGCGTCATCGGCCCGAACTGCATCGGCGCGGTCGGCTACGACAACCGGGTGATGGCCACCTTCAGCCCGCTCTTCGGCGCGCTGAACGTGCCCTTCGAGCCGGGCACCCTGGCCTTCGTCAGCCAGAGCGGCGCGCTCGGCTTCGGGGCCGCCAGCCTCGCGCTGGAACGCGGCCTGCGGCCCGGCTGGGTGGTCAGCACCGGAAACGACGCAGACGTCACCGCCCTTGAGGTGCTCCGCGAACTCGCCAAGGTCCCCGCGGTGGCCGGGCTGCTCGGCTACCTGGAGGACACCCCCGACATCGAGGGCCTGCGCGAACTGGCCGCCTCCGACAAGCCGGTGGCGCTGCTGAAGTCGGGCCGGACGGAGGCGGGCGGCCGGGCCGCCGCCTCCCACACCGGCGCGCTGGCCACCGACGACCGGGTCCTGGACGCCGCGCTGCGCCAGCTCGGCATCGTACGGGTCGACGACATCGACGAACTCATCGACGTGGCACGGGCCTTCGAGTCCGTCCGGCGCCCGGCCGGCAACCGGGTCGCGGTGGTCACCACCTCCGGCGGCTCCGGCATCCTGGCCGCCGACGCCATCGAGAGGTACGACCTGGAACTGAGCGTCCTGCGGCCGGCGAGCAAGGAGGCGCTGGCGGAGATCATCCCCGCCTTCGGCGCGATCGACAACCCGGTCGACATCACCGCCACCGTGCTCAGCGACCCCTCGCTCTTCGACCGCTCACTGGACGTGCTGATCGCCGACGACACCGTGGACATCATCGTCGCCTGCTTCTGCGTGATGGCGGGACCCGACGTGGAGAAGGCCGTCACCAGCCTGGCCAAGGCGGCGGAGAAGGGCGGCAAGCCGGTCCTGGTGGCCAGGACCGGGGCGGACTTCCTCGCCCCGGACGCCTCCCGCGACCTGCGGGCCGCGGGGCTGCCGGAATACCCCACCCCGCCGCGGGCGCTGCGTGCGGCAGCCGCACTGTGGGAGGTCAGCCGGCCCCGCGCCGCCACCCCGCCGGCCGCGCCCGGCACGGACGCCGGCCCCGGCCTCGGCGCGACCGAACCGGAGCTGAAGCAGTACCTGGCCGGCGCCGGCGTCACCGTCCCGCGCGGCCGGCTGGTGCACGGCGCCGACGACGCGGTCCGCGCGGTGCGGGAGGTCGGCGGGCGGGCGGTGTTCAAGGCCGTGGTCCCCGGCCTGCTGCACAAAACCGAGGCCGGCGCCGTCGAGATCGGCGTCACCCCGCAGACCGCGCCGGAGGTCCACCGCCGGCTCGCCGCCCTCGGCGGCGGCGTCCTCGTCGAGGAACTCGTCGACGACGGCGTGGAGCTGATCGTCGGCGTGCGCTCCAGCGACCTCGGACCGGTGCTCACCGCCGGCCTCGGCGGCGTCTTCGCGGAGGTCCTGGACGATGTCGGCCACCGGCTGCTGCCGCTGCGGCCGGGCGAGGGCGCGGAGATGCTCTCCAGGCTGCGCGGTGCGAGGATCCTGGCCGGCGCGCGCGGCCGGGCCGCCGCGGACACCGAGGCGGCGGCCGGCCTGCTGCACCGGATCGACGAGCTCACCCGGAACTGGCCGGCCGGCTTCGAGCTCGACCTCAATCCGGTACGCGTCCTGGAACGCGGCCGCGGCGTGGTCGTGCTGGACGCGGCCCTGACCCGGCGTGCCCCGCGGGAGGTCCGATGACCGGCAGCCAGGAGTGGTTCGAGCGCGCCCGGCGGGTCACCCCCGGCGGCGTCAACTCACCCGTCCGCGCCTTCGGCGCCGTCGGCGGCACCCCCCGCTTCGTCGTCGACGCCGACGGCCCCTACCTCGTCGACGCCGACGGCAGGGAATACGTCGACCTGATCTGCTCCTGGGGACCGATGATCCTGGGACACCGGCACCCCGCCGTGCTGGAGGCGGTCGGCCGGGCACTGGAGCACGGCACATCCTTCGGGGCGCCGTCGCGCGGCGAGGTCGAACTCGCCGAGGAGATCGTCGACCGGGTCGCCCCGGTGGAGCAGGTACGGCTGGTCAGCTCCGGCACCGAGGCCACCATGTCGGCGATCCGGCTGGCCCGCGGCTTCACCGGGCGCAGCAAGGTCGTCAAGTTCGCCGGCTGCTACCACGGCCACGTCGACGCCCTGCTGGCCTCGGCCGGCTCGGGCCTGGCGACCTTCGCGCTGCCGGGCAGCCCCGGCGTCACCGGCGCCCAGACGGGCGATACCGTCGTGCTGCCGTACAACGACCTGGCCGCCGTCGAGAAGGTCTTCGCCGAGAGCGGGCCGGAGATCGCCTGCGTGATCACCGAGGCGGCACCGGGCAACATGGGCGCGGTCCCGCCGCTGCCCGGGTTCAATGCCGGCCTGCGGGAGGTGACGGCGCGTCACGGGGCGCTGCTGGTCTCCGACGAGGTGATGACCGGCTTCCGGGCCGGCCGCGACGGATGGTACGGCCGCGACGGCGTCGCCGCGGACCTGCTGACGTTCGGCAAGGTGATGGGCGGCGGCTTCCCCGCGGCGGCCTTCGGCGGCCGGGCCGACGTCATGGCGCACCTGGCACCCGCCGGGCCGGTGTACCAGGCCGGCACGCTCTCCGGGAACCCGGTGGCCACCGCCGCCGGCCTGGCCACCCTGCGGCACTGCACGCCCGAGGTCTACGCCCGCCTGGAGGAGGTGGCGCAGACGATCGGCCGGGCGCTGTCGGCCGGTCTGGACCGGGAGGGGGTCGGCCACCGCGTCCAGTACTCGGGCACGATGTTCTCGGTGTTCTTCGGCGACCGCCCGGTGGTGGACTTCGACGGCGTCAGCGCGTCGGAGTCCTACCGCTACGCACCCTTCTTCCACGAGATGCTGCGACGCGGCGTCTACCTGCCGCCCTCACCCTTCGAGGCGTGGTTCGTCTCGGCCTCGCACGACGACCGGGCGGTGGAGCGGGTGCTTGACGCCGTTCCGGCGGCAGCGGCGGCGGCCGCCGCCGCACGGCCGGCCTGACGCACAGCGGTGTGCCCCGCGGCCTCGGCCGCGGGGCACACCGTGCTTTCCGCCGGATCGGACCGCCGGATCGGACCGCCGGATTTCCTGCGGTACTTTCAGGAGACCACGTCCAGCCGGACCTCGGTGTTCCCCTTGACCGCTTTCGAAAAGGGGCAGCGCCCGTGCGCCTTTCCCACCAGGTCGACCGCCGTGTCCCGGTCGACCCCGGGAACGTCCACGGCGATCACCACCGACAGGAAATACCCGCCGTCGTCCTTTTCCAGCGACACCCGGGCGGTGACGGTGTCGTCGCCGAGCGGGACCCGCGCGTCACGGGCGCACAGCCGCAGCGCGCTGTGGAAGCAGGCGGCGTACCCGGCCGCGAACAACTGCTCGGGGTTGGTGCCCGTACCGCTGCCGCCGACCTCCTTGGGGCTGGTCAGCGACAGGTCGAGGATGCCGTCCGCGGAGCGGACCTCGCCGTTGCGCCCGTCGCCGGTGGACACGACCTCACTGGTATAGACGACAGCCATCTTTCTCCTCGCTTTCCCTCGGCACGCGATATCCCGGCCCAGTCTCCGGCGTTTTTCCGGCGCCGTGCGCTACGGACTGCCGAAGAGACCGCCCGACCGCGGAAAGCTAATGTCGGAGCGGTGCCGGACGAGGCGGTTTCCCTTTCCGGTGAATCTCCAGTGAAGGAGTCGAGGCGAATGGGGCCGCTCACGGGAATCCGGGTCGTGGAGCTGGCGGGTTCCGCACCGGCGGCTTTCGCCGGCACGCTGCTGGCGGATTTCGGAGCCGATGTCGTACGGATCGACCGGGCCGCCGCGGGGGCCGGGGACGGGCCCGCGGACGTGCCGGCGCAGGGAGGCGCGGACGCCGCGGACCGGAGCCGGCCGGTCGGGAACCCGCTGGCCCGCGGCCGCCGCTCGGTCGCCCTCGACCTCAAGCACGACGAGGGAGTGGCCGCCGCGCTGTCCCTGATCGACCGGGCCGACGTACTGGTCGAGGGCTTCCGCCCGGGCACGGCCGAACGGCTCGGCCTCGGCCCGCAGACCGCCCTGGAACGCAACCCCGCACTGGTCTACGCCCGTGTCACCGGCTGGGGGCAGACCGGGGCGTGGGCCGCCAGGGCCGCCCACGACCTCGCCGTCCTGGCGGTCACCGGCGCACTGGACACCGACCCCGCCACCGGGGACCCGCTGCCGCCGCCCACCGCGTACCTGTCGAGTTTCGCCGGCGGCGGCATGGCACACGTCCAGGCGATCCTCGCGGCGCTGTACGAGCGCAGCCGCTCCGGCCTCGGGCAGGTGGTGGACACCGCGCTCGCGGACGCCGCGGCACTGGTCACCACCCTCGTCCACCAGTGGCGGGCCGCACCCGGCGTGCACACGGTCACCGACGCCCCCCACTACACGCTCTACCGGTGCGCCGACGGCCGCCATGTGGCGGTGGCCGCGATCGAACCCAGGCTCTACGCCAACCTCCTGCTGCAACTGGGCCTGCTCGGCGACCCCGCGCTGCCCGACCGCGGCGACCCGTCCGCCTGGCCCGCCCTGCGCGCGCTGCTCGCCGGGAGGTTCGGCGAACGGGAGAGCGCGCACTGGGCGAAGGTCTTCGCCGACGTGGACGCCTGCGTGGTCGTCGTCTCCACCGCGGACGAGGCGCCCGCGCACCCCCAACTGGCCGACCGGGGCACCTTCGTGGACGTGGGCGGACACCTCCAGCCCGGCCCCGCGTCCCGTTTCGGCCGGCGCCCGCCGACCGTGCCGCGCCCGGCGCCGTACACCGGTGAGCACACCGCCGAGGTCCTCCGCGAATGGCGCCGCGACCGGCCGGTCGACTGACCGCGCCGGCGAGGACTCCGCGGGCCGTACCGGGACGTACCGGGCCGGCGGGCGGGGCGTCCGACCGGCGGCCCGCGGCGGTCGGACGGATCGCGCCGGTCGGACGCGTCACCCGCGCGCTCCCCCGTGCGGGGGATACGCAAGGCCGTCCGGTTTGCGGACTGCGGTTCGGGAGAGGTCTGCTGTGTGCTTCGGACCGGAGGCATCCATCGCGGGACACCGGCGATCGGCCCGGCGTCCCCTGCGGTCCGCCTCCGGCCGGGGAAAACCGGGCCGGGCGTGCCGTACGAGGCCCCTCCCGGAAGAGACCGCCCATGCAGCACGAAGACCAGGCCCCGCCCACCGACCGTGCGCGAGGCCGCCGGCGCGACGAGCCGGCCGAGTCCGACGACCTCTTCCGCCGGATGCTCACGGAGAACCGGGACCCGGAGCGGGAGGCGTTCCGGCACCGGTTGATCATCGCCTGGATGCCCATGGCGAGGCGGCTGGCCGGCCGGTACCGGGGCCGCGGGGAAGCCGCGGAGGACCTCCAGCAGGTGGCCCTGCTGGGACTGATCAAGGCGGTCGACCGTTTCGACCCGGCCCGCGGCCACGCCTTCGCCGCCTTCGCGGTGCCCACGATCGACGGCGAGATCAAACGGCACTTCCGTGACCACCTGTGGACCGTCCACGTACCCCGCAGCGTCCAGGAACTCCGCATGCAGGTCCGCGCCGCCTGCCAGGAGATCGACGGCGAGCACCGGGGCGGCCGGCCGACCGCCGAGGCCGTCGCCGCCCGTACCGGCCTGTCCGAGCGGGAGGCGCGGGCGGGCCTGGCCGCGCTGGACAGCCTGCTGACCCTGTCGCTGGACGCGCCGCTGGACGCCGGGGCCGCCGGCGTCGGCGTCCTGGGCGACACGATCGGCGCCTGCGATCCCGCCCTGGACGCGGTCGTGGACCGCGAGGCGGTCAAGCCGGGACTGCGGGACCTTCCGCAGCGGGAGCGGACGATCCTGTTCCTGCGGTTCTTCCGGGACATGAAGCAGATCGAGATCGCCGACCAGCTGGGGATCTCCCAGATGCACGTGTCGCGGCTGCTCAACGCGGTGTGCGCGCAGCTGCGGACCGCCGCCGCGGAGGACCCGCGGGCCGCCTGAACCCCCGTCCCCGCCGCGCCGCCGCACCTCGCCCCGCCGCGCTGTGCCGTCCCGCGGCCCCGGGCGCGGCCTGAGAGGCCGCCGGACACCGCGGGCGGCTATCCGCCGGGCGGGCGCCCGGCGCCGCCTATCCGCAGGGGTGCCGCCGGCTGTGGGCGGACGCCACGCCTCTGGCCCACCCGGCGACGGCGTGCGCCCGCACCGCCCGGCGGAGCGCCAGCGAGTTGGCGTCGTCCACCGCGCCCGCCGGGCCGGCGGGCACCGGCCGGCCGGCGGCGGCCGGGGCGCCCAGCGGTTCCGGCTGCCGGCCGATGATCGCGATCTCGCAGTCCGCGCCCGCGCCGTACGCCCGCAGCCGGCGCAGCAGCCCGGCGACCGCCCCGCCCGTCGACGTGACGTGCCCGACGTCGAGGATGACGGCCTCCATCCGGTGCGCCAGGCACTCGACCAGCAGGCCGAAGGCCGGGGCGGCCCGATCGTCGAGGTCCCCGCAGGCCGTCACCACCGCGGCGGTGCCGAGGAGGCTGATGTGCAGGCAGAAGGGCTTCACCGTGAACGCCCCCAGGCGCCGGGGTGGCAGCCCGGGGCGGCGAAGGGAATCGCCGCCGGGCGCACGGCAGGTGCCGCGCGAGGACCGGCCCCGTACGACCGGGAACCCCGGCTGCGGGGCCCCGCCGTCCGTGCGGCCGGACCGGGCTGGTGGTGGTGCCACTGTCGCACACCGGGAACACGGACGACGGCACGCGCGCGGCCCCGAGGCCGCCGCTCCGGCGGGACGGACGTGTCCGCGCGGTGGCGCTCCGCCCCGCGGGTGATGGCGGATGATGTGAGTCGACCGTCGTCGTCGGAGGTGAGTGCGGTGGAGTCCGGTCGGCCCGAAGGAGAAGGAGAGTGGGTGAAGTCGCCGTCGGATGCCGCCGGAGCCGCCGCCGACCGCACCCTGTTCAACCGGGCGCTGGCCGAGGCGATCGCCGCGCCCGACGTGCGTTCGGTCCCCGCCCGGCTCTGCCAGGCGTGCGTCGACCTCCTCGACGTCACCGGTGCGTCTGTCTCGCTCTCCGGCGGCCCCGGGCTGCGGACCCTGTGGTGGTCCAGCGACCCGGTGGCCGCCGAACTGGCGGAGGTGCAGTACACCCTCGGCGACGGGCCGTGCCAGAGCGCGCTGGGCCTGGTCGCCCCGGTACTGGCCGGCGACCTCGCCCAGGGCGTGGACGCCCGGCGCTGGCCGCTGTTCGCCCAGCGCGCGGTGGAGCTGGGGGTGCGGGCGGTGTTCTCCCTGCCGCTGGGCAGCGCGGCGGTGGCCACCGGCACGCTGGACCTCTACCGGCGCGAGCAGGGGCCGCTCAGCGCCCGGGACAAGGCGTTCGCCTTCCCCGCGGCCGACGCCATCACGTTCGCCCTGATCAGGATCCACTCCGACGCCGCCGCGCAGGCCGGATCCGACGAGGAGGAACTGGCCTCCTGGCTGGAGGGCGCCGAGAGCGACCACGAAGAGGTGCACTACGCGACCGGCATGCTCATGGTTCAGCTGGGGGTCGATCCGCACCACGCGCTGGCCCGGCTCCGCGCGTACGCTTTCGCACAGGGCCGAACGGTGACCGAGGTCGCACGCGACGTGATCGCACTCAAGCTGAGCTTCGATGAGTAGGCCCGTACGGGCAGGGGCCGATGACAGGAACGGTGAGTTCGGCATGAGCCGTCTGCGACACGTGGCGGAGGCGTTCGTCAGCCTTGCCGACACCTTCGGTGAGCAGGTCGACCCGCTCGTCCTGGCGGACCGGCTCGTCGCCCACTGCGTCCGGCTCACCGGCGCCACCGCGGCCGGGATCATGATGGTCACCGCCCGCGGCCGGCTGCGCACCGTCGCTGTGTCCGACCAGCGCGCCGAACTCCTGGAGATGCTCCAGCTGCAGACCGGCGAGGGCCCGTGCGTCGACTGCCGGCGGGACGGGCAGGTGGTGGCCGCCCCCGACCTGGCGCTGTCCGCCGACCGGTGGCCGCGTTTCACGGTGCTGGCACGGGCGGCGGGGTTCGTCGGCGCGTACGGCATTCCGGTGCGGATCCACGGGCAGGTGGTGGGCGCGCTCAACCTGCTGTGCGCCGGCGCCGTACCGCTCACCGACGACGACCTCGACGTGGCGAGGGCGTTCGCCGAGGTCACCGCGACCGCGATGATGCAGTGGCGGTCCGATCCGGCGCGACCCCAGGACATCCTCACCCGGGTCCAGTCGGTGGTCGCGGCCAAGGCGTCGGTGGAGACGGCCCAGGGCATGCTGGCCGCCGCCGGCGGCCTGTCGCTCGCCGACGCCCTGGGCGCGCTGCACGCCTACAGCCGGCAGGGCGGCGTACGGCCCACGTCCGCCGCCCAGGCGCTGCTGAGCCGCGCGCTCACCCCGGAGCACATCCTGTCGGCCGCGGCCAGGGGAGCCCGCCCGTAGGGTCTGCCGTGCGGATCCGTGCGGATCCGTGCGGATTGGTGCGGTGTCGCGGGCTCCGGCACACCCGTCTGCCGCGTTCCGGCCGGCCGGCGACGGCCTCCCCGGCCCGGCGGAGTGGGGAGGCACCCGCACCGCGTCGCTCCCCCACTCCGCCGGGCGGCCGCACGCACCGGATCCCGCCCCGCCACCCACGGAGATCCGAACGCCGGACCCCGGCACGGGTCGGCCGGGCCGCCGGCCCGCCGGTCGCCGCCCGGCCCGCCGCGACGAGGCCCTCCGCCTCGCCTCCGCTTCACCTCCGTCCCGCCGTCCGGACGCCGGGCGGCCGGATCCCGCCCCCGCCGCGGCCCCCGCCGACCGTCCCTGTTTGCCGCCCGGCAACCGGGCAAGACGGTCACCGTGCTTCGGAGCGCAGGCACGTCCGGTGGTGACGGAGGAACAGCCGCCCCCCCGGCCGGGTCGGGTCGGCCGGGAGGACGCCGGCCGGCGCGCCGCTCCGAGCAGGCGCAGGGGAGGGACGGCGGGATGGCGGTGCGACCTGACGACGGCGAACCGATGGCGGTCCGGACGACCGGATGCCTGGAACTGCCCGGTGAGGAGGTGGCTCTGGTGGGCGCGGAACTGGTGTACCGGCCCGGGGACTGCCTCGCGGTCCGTATGGCGCTGCGCGGCCCCGACGGCACCGAGGTCGGCTGGACCTTCGGCTGGGAGCTGCTCGGCCAGGGCCTGACCGGCCCGGCCGGTCAGGGCGACGTCCGGGTCAGGCCGGTCCGGGACCCGGTCCCGATGGTCGAAGTGGTCCTGGCCTCGGCGTTCGGCGCCCGCGTACGGTTCCCCGCCCGGGACGTCCGGTACTTCGTGGACAAGGTACGGGCCCTGGCGTCGCTGGACGCCCATCGCGTCTCCCCGGCGCTCGACGCCGAACTCGCCGCCATCCGGGAGGAGGCGTGAGGCGCGCCCGGGGCCGGTGGCGGCCCGCACGGTCCGCGGCGGCTCCGCGCCCGCGCCGCGCCGGGCCGGTTCACTCCGACACGCCGCGCCGGTTGTTGTGCTGGAGGACGAAGCCGATGACGGCCGGCACCAGCACGCCCACCCCGATCAGGAACAGCCACGGGCCGAACACCACGCCGAGGCCCAGCACCGCCGTGCCGACCGCCGTCCACAGCGGGTACGCGGTGTCGGGCGGGAAGAAGTCGACCGGACCGGCCGCGTCCACCACCTCGGCGTCGCCCGCGTCCTGCGGACCGGCGCCCAGCCGCGCGTAGGACTGCCACAGGAAGAACGCGATCAGCGCGGCCATCAGCGCGGCGACGGTCAGCGCCGCGGTGCCCGCCGGCTCCACCGACGTCCAGCCGTAGACCGCCGCGGCGACCGCGAAGAACACCGCGACACCGGTGAACATGACAGCCGAGGTCCTCACCGTACGCCCTGCCCGCCGGCGGCCTGCCCACCGGTGGTCGGTAGGCCGCCGGTCGGCGGGCCGGAACCGCTCTCGGGCGGCCGGCCGCGCAGCACCCGCGCCGCGAACTGCGGATGGTTCAGGTCGAAGGCCGGCGACTCCGAGCGGATCCGCGGCACCGTCAGGAAGTTGTGCCGGGGCGGCGGGCAGGAGGTGGCCCACTCCAGTGAACGGCCGAAGCCCCAGGGGTCGTCCACACCGGGCCTCGTCCCGCCGCGCGCCGTCCGCCCGACGTTGTAGAGGAAGGGCAGCATCGACAGGCCGAGCAGGAACGCGCCGATCGAGGAGACCGTGTTGAGCGTGGTGAAGCCGTCGGCGGCCAGGTAGTCGGCGTAGCGGCGCGGCATGCCCTCCGCGCCCAGCCAGTGCTGGACGAGGAAGGTCAGATGGAAGCCGGTGAACAGCGTCCAGAAGTGGATCCTGCCCAGCCGCTCGTCCAGCATCCGCCCGGTGAACTTCGGCCACCAGAAGTAGAAGCCGGCGAACGTCGCGAACACCACCGTGCCGAACAGCACGTAGTGCAGGTGCGCGACCACGAAGTAGGAGTCGGTGACGTGGAAGTCCAGCGGCGGCGAGGCCAGCAGCACCCCGGTGAGGCCGCCGAACAGAAACGTCGTCAGGAAGCCCAGCGACCACAGTATCGGTGTCTCGAAGGACAGCGAGCCGCGCCACATGGTGCCGATCCAGTTGAAGAACTTCACCCCCGTCGGCACCGCGATCAGGAAGGACGTGAGCGAGAAGAACGGCAGCAGCACCCCGCCGGTGGCGAACATGTGGTGGGCCCAGACCACCGCCGACAGCCCGGTGATGGCCATCGTCGCGCCGACCAGCCCCAGATAGCCGAAGACCGGCGCGCGGCTGAAGACCGGGATGATCTCCGAGACGATGCCGAAGAACGGCAGCGCCACGATGTAGACCTCCGGGTGCCCGAAGAACCAGAACAGGTGCTGCCACAGCAGCGCCCCGCCGTTCGCCGCGTCGAAGACGTGCGCCCCGAACCTCCGGTCCGCCTCCAGCGCCAGCAGCGCCGCGGTGAACACCGGGAAGGCGAGCAGCGCCAGGATCGAGGTGAACAGCACGTTCCAGGTGAAGATCGGCAGCCGCGTCATCGTCATCCCGGGAGCGCGCAGGCAGATGATCGTCGTGATGAAGTTGACCGACCCGAGGATGGTGCTCAGCCCGGACACGACCAGCCCCGCCGCCCACAGGTCGCCGCCGGCGCCGGGGCTGAACACCGGCCCGTTCAGCGGCGCGTACGCGAACCACCCGAAGGAGGCGGCCCCGCTGTCGGTGGCGAAGCCGGAGACCACCATCAGGCCGCCGAGCAGGAACAGCCAGTACGTGTAGGCGTTCAGCCGGGGGAAGGCCACATCGGGCGCGCCGAGCTGCAACGGCATGATCGCGTTCGCGAACCCCACGAAGGTGGGAGTGGCGAAGAGCAGCATCATCACCGTGCCGTGAACGGTGAAAAGCTCGTTGTAGGTCTGCTGCGTCACGACCTGGAGGCCGGGACGGGCCAGCTCGGCCCGCATCACCAGGGCCAGCGCGCCGGCGAGCAGGAAGAAGCCGAACGCGGTGGTCAGGTACATGAGGCCGATGGTCTTGTGGTCGGTCGTGGTCAGCAGGCCCACCAGCCGGCGCCCGCCGGCCGGCTCCGCCGCCATGACCGCGGCCGGCCGGGGCCGCTCCTCGATCGCCGTCATCCGTGTCTCCCGCTCCCCCGGATTCCGCGGCCCGCGCTGGAGGTCGCACGGGCCGGTTCCGGGTACCGCGCCCAGTGTGTGGTGCCGAAAGCCCGGACGGCCCCCCGCCGTTCGCGCGCCGGAGCAGAAGCGCCCGGTTGGCCCACCGCCGCCGTACCGGCGGCCACGCCGCACGGGCGGGCAGCACAACCGCACCGGGCCTGGGGCCGCACCGCACCCGAAGTCCACCGTACGAGTGAACCTGACGGCTGCCCGGTGTGCGATACGCCCCTTCGGGGAGCATGGGCGGCACCCCGACCGGAGACTGGGGCCGGACATGGTCCCGCTGTGCGCGCCGCCACGGGCGGGGGAACAGCGGCACGGACGCGCGCCTCCGGGCACACCATGGCGGATTCGTACGGGACGGGTAGGGGAGAGGAGCCGGCAGCGTGGCGCGGACGGACGAGCGGCGGGTCCTGGACGGCGACCGTGCGGGTGCGGGTGCGGGTGCGGGTGCGGGTGCTGGGCCCGGGTCCGGGACGGGCGGCGCGGGGGCTGCGGCCGGCGGGCCGGTGGCGCTCCGCGACCGCGCCGCGGAACAGGACGCCCTGCGGCGCGAGGTGACCGCGCTGCGGGAGACCATCGCCGAGCGGGCGGTGGCCGACATGGCGTGCGGTGTGGTGATGGCCGTGGGCCGCTGCCCGGCCGAGGAGGCGGCCCGAGCGCTGCTGGCGGTCGCCGCGGAGAGCGGCAGCACGCTGGACGAGGCCGCGGCCCTGCTCGTCGACGGCTTCGGCGGTGTCCTCGGCGCCGGCGCCGGCGGCGTGGGCGGTGCCGGGAGTGCCGGCGGCCACGGGCCCGCCGGCCCCCCACGGCCCGTCCTGCGCCAGGTGCTGCGGCAACTCGCCGCGGCGCGCGGCCGGTGAGCGCTCCGCCGCCCGGCCCCCTTCCACGGCGCATCCGGCCGGAGGGACCACGGTGACCAGGCGAACGGCACAAGGACCGCACCGGCCGGCGTCGCCTTCGGCGGCGGAGGGCGCCCACGGTGAACTCGACCACCTGCGGGAGGAAGCGGCGGGACTGCGGCGCGCCCTGGAGTCGTACCCGACGATAGACATGGCGCGCGGGGTCGTGATGGCCATCGCGCCGTGCGGCAAGGACGAGGCGTGGGGCGTCCTGGTCGAGGTCTCGCAGCACGCGAACGTCAAACTCCGCGATGTCGCCCGGGACATCCTCGCCGGTGTCGTCGGCGGGCCCGTACCCCCGCCGGTACGCCGGGCGCTGGCCGCCGCGCTGGAGCGGCTGGGGACGACCCGCCGCTGAGGCGGCCGGTACGCGCCCGGCCCGCGATTCCGACGCCGGCAATTCCGCGGCCCCGCGGCCCGCAGCCCGCAATCCCGACGTCCGCGACCCGCGACCCGGGCCCCGGGCCTCGGTGCCGGCGTTGGCCGAGCAGACCGCGGTCCTTCCGCCGGTCGGCGGCGGCCACGGCCGCCGCCGACCGCGGGGGGCTACGGCCGCCGGGGGAGGGCGCACCACCGGGACCGGGCCGCCGTGCCGCGCACGCCCGGCGGGGGAGCGCCGCCGCCGGGCCCGTACCGGGGACGCCCGGCGGCGCGGGGCGGCCGGCGCCGCGGGCCGGTGAGGCTGTGGCGCCCGCCGCCGGAATGGGGCCGAACGGTCCCTGCCGGGTGGTGGGGCCTCTGCTGTCTACTGGGCGGTGCAAGACCGCCCCGGTCCCGGCCCCCGACCTCGCGCGGCGCGTGGTTCCGCCGCGGGGGAGGCACAGCGAGGCAGGGAAGAGCGTTCATGAGCGACGAAGGAGTGCGGCACGCCGTCCGGACCCGGTGGGGGAGTCCCGCCGTGGCCCCGGGACCCCGGCGCACGGTCGATCTGGACCCCGCGGAGGCGCTGCGGCTGCTGGCGGGCGTCTCGCTGGGCCGGATCGTCTTCACCCGGCACGCGCTGCCCGCCATCCGCCCCGTCAACCACGTCGTCGTCGCGGGCGACGTCATCATCCACACCCACGAGGCCGCCGCCCTGACCGAGCAGGTCGAGCGGGTCGGCGCGCAGGGCATCGTCGTCGCCTACGAGGCCGACGTGATCGACGCCGACACCCACCTCGGGTGGAGCGTGGTGGTCACCGGCTACTGCCGCCTGATCACCGACCCGCGGGACACCGCCCGCTACCGCGAGCTGGTGCGCCCCTGGGCGGACCAGCGGACCGACGTCCTCGTCCGCCTCCACCCCGACCTGGTCTCCGGCATCCGCCTGACCGGCCCCTCCTAGGGCCTGTCGCCCGGATCTCCGCGGCGTCGCGGACCCCGGCCCGCACGGCCTGCCGCGTTCCCGCCGGCCGACACCGCACCACGTCGCCCGCCACCTCGGCCCTGCCGCCGCCGCGCACCGGACCCGCCCCGCCACCCGCGCAGATCCGAACGACAGGTCCTGGCCGTGCCGTGGCGGTCGGCGCCCGGGTGGGCCCCCGGCCGACGGGTCGGGCGCACCGCCGGGGACACGGCGGACGCCCGGTCCGGCTGGTCTCCGCCGCGACGAGCTCCTCCGGCGAGCGGACCCCGACCGCCGGCTTCGCCCGTCCGCGTCCGCCGTCGGCCGGGCCCGTCCGTCCGGCTCACTCCCGGCTCACCCGCCCACCCGGGTCGCGGCCTGCGCCAGGATCTCCCCGTCGGCGGAGAGCAGAACGACATACGCCTCGCTTCCCCCGTACACCCCGTCCGCCACCAGGAGCTCGACCTCGCCTTCCGCTCCCGCCACGGACTGCGGGCCGGCCAGGCGGGACGCCGGATCGGCGGGGCGCCGCCTGACCTCCACCCGGCTGCCGGTCCCGACGTCCGCCACGTCCACCCGGCAGCGCGTCCCGCTCCACGCGACCTGCCCGATCCGGCCGCGGGAAGCGGCGGCGCCGCCGGGGGTGACGACGAGCACCGGTACGACGCACTCCTGCGGGCTCAGCCCGCCGTGGTCGTAGATCCGGCCCGCCTCGAAGGCGGCGACCCCGTGCGGTGAGGCCATCGCGACGGAGGCGTCCCAGCTCCACGGCACGGTCGGCTGGCCGACGCCGTGGGCGGAGGCGGCCAGGCGGGCGGCCCGGGGCTTGCGGACCGCGGTGAGGTGCTCCGGCAGGTCGACCTTGGGCAGTCCGCCCGGCACGAGCAGCCAGCCGTGGTCGGTGACCACGGACACCCGTGTCCACCCGGCGTGCAGCAGCTCCTGGACCCTGGCCGCGATGTCCTCGACCTCCTGCCCGATCCGGTCGACCAGTTTCAGGCCCAGCCCGTGGCCCGTCCGGTCCAGGTCGGCCGCCTCGGTCCAGCCCCGGCCGGACGGATCGCCGCCGGTCTGCTCCGGCCCGAGCGGCTGGACGCCGCCGGCCCGCAGCGCCGCCCGCAGCGCGTCCCCGGCCAGCCGCCTGCCCTGCGGCCCCAGCGCCGTCATCTCCGGGCCGCCCGCGCGGGGCAGCTCGACGGGGGCCACGGCCGGCTTGCCGGTTCCGGTGACCGTGGGAAACGGGGCCAGCCTGGGCCGGATCTCCGCGCCGAGACCGCGGAGCCGCAGCCGGTCCCGCAGCATGGTGCCGACGTCGTAGCGGAGACCGTCGACGAAGACCACGCACTCGCCCGGCGCGGTCCGCAGGCCGATCTCCCCGGGGTAGCCGCCGCCGACCGCCGCGGCCTGGAAGCGGCGGGCCGTCTCGTCCAGCCACGGCAGGTACACCGAGCGCAGCGCCGCGCCGACCGCGTCCCGCGCGGCGGGCGCCGGCACGGCGGCCAGCGCCGACACGGCCGCCTCGTCGGCCTGCCAGCCGTGCTCCGCGTACCAGGCCGCGAAGTCCGCGACGGACCCGCCCGCCGGCAGCCGGCCGGTCAGCCCGGCCAGCCGGTTCAGGTGGCCGACGGCGGACGCGAGGGGGCTGAGCCCGAGACCGCTCCACACCGATGCCCGCCGCCGGCCGTGCTCCTCGTCGAGCCGGGCCAGGGCCGTCCGCGCCTCCTCACCGGTCGCCCCCGCCAGCGCCCCCAGCGACGCGGCCAGCTCCTCCTCGGCGCTCTCGTCGTCCTGCGGCCAGGAGTCCCGGCTGCTGACGAACAGCTGGTCCGGGCGGGCCTGCCGCAGCAGTTCGGGGATTCGCGGGTACGCGTGCGGCGCCTCGGCGAACCGCTGCCAGGTCCGCTGCCACTGCGCTCCCTCGCGCAGGCCGAGCCGCCGCGCGACAGCGAGCGGCCCGTCGCCGTCCGGGCTGACGCGGAAGGTGCGCCGGCACTGCGTCACAAAGGCCGTCCAGGCGTTCCCGCCGAGCCGGTCCCGGGTGCCGCGCGGGTCGTCGAGCCAGTCGAGGAGGGTCTTGACCTCGTCGGGGTTCAGCAGGGCCGCCAGGTCGTCCGCGTCGATCCGGCTCCTGCGGCGCAGGTCGTCCACCGAGGCGCCCGCGAGGACGGTCAGCGCGTGCCCGAGCGCGTCGTGCGTCGCGGTGTCCCGGGCCAGCTTGAGGCCGAGTCCGTCCTGGCTCCTCAGGAACGACGCCGGGGTCCACGCGCCCCCGTTCGGCTGCTGCCACCAGGCCGCTCGGAACTGCAGCTCGGCGATGGGGCGCAGGTGCCCCGGCGCCGACTCGACGGCCCGCAGCTGCGACTGCTCCACCCCGGGCAGGTAGACCACCCAGGGGCCGGCCGGCGGCGGCCCGTCGAAAGCCCCGCCCAGCAGGCACCGCAGCCAGATCGCCGGACCGGTGCGCGTACCGGGGTCGTACGCGCCGAGCGTCGCCAGCGGCAGCCGCGCGCCCAGAGCGGGGATCAGCGGGCGCCACGCGCCGCCGGGGTCCGCCCACAGCACCGCGGCCGGCGCCGCTTTGTCGTCGCGGTTGTAGCGTCCGGCGGCGGCGCGGACGCAGTCCGCGAGCGCGTCGAGAACGGTCGGTGCCGTCACGGGGTCCGGCCTCCGGTCTCCCGCGCGGCACGCTTCTGCGCGAGGGTGTGGTGCAGGTCGTTGTCGCGCGCGGAGCCGTCCGGTTCGGTGCCGCGGTCCTTCTTCCAGTGAATGGTGAATTTCGACCGCAGCACGCCCGCCGCGACGAACGGCCGGATGTTCAGCCGTACACCGTCGTCCAGGTCCGGCTCCCACCCCATCGGCTGGCCGGACAGCGGCTTCCAGCGCACGTGGATGTCCAGCGGCGGCTCGCCCTCAAGGATCCCGACCAGAGCGCGCTGCAACTCCTGCGCCGCGGCCAGCCGCGACCCGGCGCCGGCCAGGTCCGCGTCCGCGTCGGCCCGCTGCCGGTCGATCCACCACCCCAGGACGGTGTACGTCAGCCGCTCCAGCGTGGCCCGGTCCAGCCGGTGGTAGTTCACCAGCGCGGAGAACCCGTCCTTGAGGCCGTCCCAGACGTGCCAGATGAACGGGCGGTTGTGGAAGACCTTGCAGTGGTCCTTGAAGAAGGCGTCCCGCAGCCAGCCCGCCAGGTCCCCCGACGGCCTGCCCGCCTGGGCCAGCAGCTTGTCCACGACGGGCGCCGACCACTGGTCGCCGTAAGCCGCGGCGAGGAGCTCCCGGACCCGGTCGGCTGCGGCCGGCGCGCCGGCCACCGGGGGCAGGCAGACGATTCCGTGGGCGTCCGTCAGCTCGTCCAGCGGGTCCGGCCGCTGGCCCGGCCAGCGGAATCCCAGCAGCCGGGCCACCGCCACCTGGAGCACCGCGGTCGCCTCGGCGGGCGCCCCGGAGAACAGCCACTGCGTGGGATCGTCCGACGCCGGTTCGGGCAGCGGCCCCGACCGCGCCGCGACCTGCCGCCAGTGCTCGACGTCGAAGGGCACCCGGGTGAAGCTCGCGGTCGCGACGCTCAGCTTGGGGTCGATCCGCCGCAGCTCGGTCCGGTAGGAGTCGTCCGCCATGTAGTGCCACAGCGCCGGCAGCAGGGTCTCGTCGCGCGGGATCACCGCCGCGGCGCTGCTGTCGAACACCTCGCCGGTGAACACGGTGCACGGCGTCGCGCTCATCTCCGAGATGAGCACCCCCTTGCGCCCCCAGGCGCCCTGGCCCTGGACGCGGGCCTGCGGGGACCTGGCCAGCTTCCCGGTACCGGAGTCCCACTTCAGCACGCAGTCGCAGCCGTCGTACAGCGCGGTGCGGCGCGGGGCGGACTGGATCCGGGTCCAGCCGGAGCCGATGGACGGGATCTCCCAGTGCTTGCGGACGAACCTGGCGTTGTCCCCGGTCTTGAGGCCCTGGAAGCTGCGGGCCCGCAGCGCCAGCGGGTCACCGGCGCCGCCCTCGCCGAAGGCGATCACCGACGCCTCGTTGGCGTACTGCTCGGACTGGAGCACGTCCCAGGCGGGGAGGGTCCGCAGCGCTTCAGCCTTGTCGAGGGGCTGGGACGGCCCGGACGCGTCGATCATCCGCATCCGCCGCCCCAGCGGTTCGCCACCGCGCTGCAGGACGGCCAGCAGCGCCTTGACCACCTCGCCCCTGACGGCCGAGAAGGCCCCCGGGCCGAGCCGCCCCAGCAGGTGGAACTGGTGACCGCGCAGCTGGGCCGCGCGGAACGCGCGGTAGGAGTTGAGGAACAGCCAGTTCTGCGGCGTCACCACGGCGACGATGCCGGACCCGCGCAGTGAGCGCTGCCACCGCCGGACCATGGCCGTGGCGAGGTCGGCCGAGGCGTCCGGGAGGTACTCGCCCAGGTAGCGGGTGAGCAGCTCGCTCTGCAGCCCGGACCCCAGGTAGGGCACGTTGGTCGCCACCAGGTCGTAGCGGCGCGACAGCAGGTCGGCGGCCCGGCCGATCCCGGCGGCGGCGTCACCGAACACCTCGCTCGCCGGGTCGCCCGACACCCCGGCCTCGGCGTGCAGCGCCCGGTCCAGCAGCGGGGCCAGCCGGTGCCAGTCGACCTCGTCCAGCTGCCCGGTGTGCCCGCCCGCGACCGGGTCGATCAGCGACCCGAGGGTGTCGGCGTCCGCGAACAGGGCGTGCAGCCGGCCCAGCGCGGCCTCGATCCGGCCGTCCCCGTCGGCGAGCTTGATCCATTCGGCCAGCGGCGCCTTGGCCGGGATGCCGGAACAGGCGACGTTCGGCACCGGCAGCGGGCGGTAGCCGCCCTCCTTCCATGCCTCCAGGGCCAGCGCGAACATGGCGATCTGCGTACAGCGCGCGTCCAGTTCCAGCCCGAAGAGGTTCTCCCGCAGCACCGCGTCCTGGGCCGCCGCCGGCGCCAGCCCCTCCTCCTCGGCGCGCATCCGCCACAGCATGCCGAACGCCGCGACCAGGAAGTGCCCCGAACCGCAGCACGGGTCCATGACGGTGACCTCGGCGACCCGCCGCGGCCAGTCCTCGAACCGGCGCACGGCGGGCCCGCCGTCGGCGTCGCGCCGCAGGTAGTCGTACTCCTCGACGAGCCGGGACGCCGGGTGCCGCTCGGCCCACCACGCGCCGAGCGAGTTCTCCAGCAGGAACCGGACCATGTAGTGCTCGGTGAACAGCTGCGTCACCGGCGGCAGGTCGGCCCCGCCGACCTTCCGGCCGGAGTCGTTCACCTCGGCCTTCGACCGCGACTGCCAGAACTGGTAGACCCAGCCCAGCGCGTCCTGCGCGGTCAGCGTCCCGGCCGGCACGTCCGCGACCGCCCGCTCCAGCGCGAGCAGGTCCTCCCGCGCGATCGGCACCTGGACGCACGGGTCGCCCGGTTTGAATATCCCCGGCAGCACCTCGGCGGCGAACCGCGCCGCCACCGACCAGCCGTCGGGCTCGTCCAGCTCGGCCGCCAGCTCCTCGCACTCCGCCAGCGTCAGCGGGATGCCGTAGTCGGGGTGCCGCAGCAGGCCGTTCGCCTCCAGGAAGCGCGCGAACAGCAGGCGGTGCCACTGCTCGTAGGCCACCTCCCGCACCAGCATCCGGTACGCGTCCTCGCCGGGGCCGTCCGCGTGCTCCAGCCGGTCGCCCAGCTGCCGGGCCCTGGCACGCAGGGCCCGCCGCAGCGCCCGCTCCCGCGGCGAGAGATAGGCCGGCACCCGGTCGGTTCCCACGCCCAGCCGGGTGACGGCCGAGGCCGCGGACGCCTCCGCCGCAGCGCGGCCGCGCTGCACCACCCGTTCCAGGTCGGTGCGCATCACCGGTGTCAGGACTGCCATGGGTTCCCCTCAGAGAATGAGCGAGCCGTGCTCGTCCAGCGCGGCGGTGAGCACGGCCCGCAGCCGCTCGACGTACCGGTCCACGTCCTCGGTGGAGCGCAGCGTCGCGGGCGGCGGGTCGATCCGGAAGGCCGTGGGCTCGGCGAGCCGTGCCGCCTTCTCCCGTGCCTGCTGCAGGCGGACCCGCACCGAGACGATGCGGTTCTCCCAGGACGACAGCGACTCGCGGTCCAGAGCGGCGAGCACCGCCGCGGGCCCGCTCAGGTCGGCGGCGGCGACCGGCACCAGGCCGGTCCCGGCCAGGACGGCCTGCTGCTGGTCGGCGCCGGCCGCGCGCCACGTCTCGTCGGCGCCGAGCTCGTCGAGCGCCTCGCGCAGGGCCGTGTCGTGGCGTTCGGCCCGGGACCCGACCTCCGCGCGCAGAAGAGCGGTCAGCTCCTGCACGACGGGCCCGACCGGGTCCACCCGGTCCAGGAGCAGCCGCCCCGCCGACACCGCCTCCAGCCGGCCGACCACCGAAGCCGCCGCCGGCAGGTCCCGCGCGTGGGCCGCCAAACTCCGCGCCTGCCGGAAGGCGTCCAGCCGCGGCTGCCGCAGGCTCGCCCGCCTGGTCCACTCCTCGATCTCGGCGAGCAGCGCCTCCCGCCGCTCGAAGACCCCGACGACCAGGTCGTTGCCCCGGCGGGTCCGCAGCTCGCGGACGGAGTCGGCGGACGGCACCGGCGGCAGCGGGGCCGATCCGCCCGCCGCCTGCGCGAGCTCGCCGAGCCGGTCCAGGAGCGCGGCGCAGCCGGCCGCCTCCTCGTTGTTCCGGAACGGGACCTCTGCGCGGGTGAGGACCTGCCGCACACCGAGCCGCTGCGGAAGCGCGAGCGACGCGCCCTCGCGACGGAAGGAGAGCTTCCCGATCCTCGTCGGGGTGATGTCGCGGGCGGTCACCGGGGTACCGCTGTCCTCGGCGGTGATCTCCCCGGCCAGCAGCAGCACCAGCAGCGCGCCGTGCACGGCGTCGCGCGGCCACCCGTACGGCGAGGACTCGAAGCGCCGGCGCAGTTCGAGGCCGGTGGCGCCGGTCCCCGGCACCGCGTCCCGTACCGCCTTGCACACCGGGTGCCCGGCCGCGTCGCCGCTGTAGCCGACCGCGGCCAGCGCGTCGGTGTTGCCCTGCTGCGCCCGGCTGACCACCGTGCCCCAGCCGGTGTGGTCGCCGTCGCCGAATTTGGGGTACATCCGGTCCAGGGCCCGCTCGGTGGCGGCGGCCAGCGCGTTCCTCAGGTCGCTTCCCGCCACCCGGTTGCCGCCCGCCTGCACGACGAACCCGCCTCGTACGACCTCGCCGACCAGCGCGTCCACCCGCTCGCGCGCGCTGTCGCGGGTGGACTGCATGGCCCGCTGGGCGGCGAGCCCCTCGTCCGTCGTGGGACGCGCCCTGGCGTCGAGGGTCTCCTGCGCGGAGCGCAGCTCGCCGAGCGCCTGGCGCAGCGCGTCGGGCTCGTGCTTGGGCAGGTGCACGAAGACCAGCGGGGAGTCCTGGCCAGCCCCGGTCGCCTCGTCGGTGAACTGCTTGCCGGTGACGTCCCAGCCGTCACGCACCCAGACCGGTACGTCGGCCCCGACGGCGGGCGCGGTGTCGCCGAAATGCGCGGACACCGTCCGCTGCGTCCTGCTCACGCCCTGCGTCGTGCCGCGCTGGACCAGCCGCCCCACGGCGTCCCGCAACTCCTTGTCGCGGGCCGCGGCCACGCGGCCCGCGTCGCTGAGGAAGGCGTACAGGCGCGCCTGGAAGTCCCTGGTCCACTCCTGGCCGGCCCGGGTCTGGAGCCGGTACTCGTCGTCGACCCGCTGGAGCTTGGACTCGGCCCGCAGCTCCTCCAGCAGCCGCGGTACGTCGCGGCGCAGCCGGTCGCCGGCGCCGGTGAGATCGTCGACGAGCAGGTCCGCGATGTGTTCGGCGGTCGCCCGGACCCCGGTGTCGGTGAAGCCCTCGCGGGAGAGCTGGGCGATCAGGAAGACCAGCGCGAGGACACGGGAGCGCAGCTCGCCGTCCGGCCCCTGCTTCCTCTCGTTCTGGATGAGTTCCTCGACCTCCCGCAGGAGGACCCGGCTCTGCAGCATCCCGGACGACTGCTGTCCGTATATGAAGTCGGCGGGCACGACGGTGCCGACGGCCGACCGCGCGACATGGCGGTTGGCCTCGTGCACCGCCCGCAGCTGGGTGCGGAGCTGGCCCGCCTTGCCGCCCTTGTCCACCGCGCGCAGCACCTGTTCCCAGAACCGGCGGCGCGAGGGCAGCAGCGGGTAGTCCGGCACCAGGTCCGGGCCGTCACCGGGGGCCGCCGCGATCCGCGATCCGCTCAGCTGCCGGTCGATCTCCCCCGACACCCGGCCCAGGGTGCTCTCCAGCTCACCGATCCGGTCCGCGCGCTTGCGCAGCGCGACCTTGCGGATGACGCTGTCCACATCGGTGTTGGACAGCTGGATCTGGACGCTGAACCGGTCGGTGAGCTTCTGCAGGGTGGCCGTGGCCTGGAGGGCGGACTGGCCGGTGGCCACGATCAGCAGCCGGCTCTGGAACTTCGCCGAGCACAGCTCGACCAGGTTCTGCACACCCAGGGCCCGCTCGGGATCCTCGGAGATGAACTGCTGCATCTCGTCGAGGACGACCAGCGTGCACGGGATCCGGCCCGGACGGGTCGACATCAGGCCGAGGACGTCGCCGAGGACGGTGAGCATCTCGTCGTCGCTGATGTCCGCGCGCTCCGGGAACTGCTCCCGCAGCTGCTTGCGCACCTCCGCGGCGCTGTCGGCGAATCCGGGCAGCGCGTCGAGGACCGCCAGCGGCAGCAGCCGCGCGACGTAGAGGTTGTGGAGCTCCTGCCGGAAGTCGCCGCCGTGCCGCTCGACGTACTCCCGTACCGCGGCGTGGATGCCCTCCTTGTGCAGCCAGATCGCGCACCGGGCCGGCGCGAGCTTCTCCGGCAGGCCGGCGCCGCGCAGCAGGACCGACAGGAAGGCCAGCCGGACGCTCTCCCCGGCGCCCGATCCCAGCATCCCGGACACCGACCAGAGCCCGCCGGCCCGCTCCGCCGCCGTGGACAGCTCGCGCAGCGACTCCCCGATCCGGGGCGTGAAGTCCACCAGTTCCCGGGTGGACGCGCCGTCCGGCAGCCGCACGTCCTGCCACAGGAACTCCAGTACGCGCGCCAGGTGCGACTTCCCGCTCCCGTAGAACCCGCTCACCCACACCGCCGGCTGCTGCGCCTGCCCCAGGTGGCGCAGGTAGGTCCCCAGGACGAGGTCGAGGCCGTTCTCGTACTCGCCCTCGCACACGAAGCTGGACAGCTCGTAGCGCAGGACCTCCCACTCCTTGGCGTCGGCGGGCCGGCCGACCTTCGACACACCGAGGTTCGGGATGTCCTTGTCGGTCGGGTCCTCTACGAACAGCTCCCGGTTCAACGTCACAGCGCGTCCTTCGCGTCGGTGATGGGTGTGGCGAGGTAGTTCCAGCCGTCCCGGGCTTCGAGCAGGCGGTAGTTGGAGCCGTCGCGCTCACCGGGGAAGAAGACCACCAGCCGCCCCCGAACCGATCCGCCCACCCCGTCGAGCACCCGGCTCACCTTCGAGAAGGGGAAGAGCGACCCCACGCCGACCAGCGCCACCGCGGTGTTCTCGTCGGCGGCGGGGTCCTCGAGCGCGGCGACGACCGCCTCCTGGACATAGCGGTCGAAGTCCTCCAGCGCGGCGCCGGAGAGCAGCTCGGGCTCCTCGAAGTACGCGTCACGGTACGGGTGGCGGCCGAGCCAGCCGGCGAACGCGTCGGTGACGTCCACCTGCCGCCAGCCGTGCCCGGACTTGGTGGTCGCGATCTCGAACTCGGCCAGCCGGGCCCGCAGCCGCCGCTCGTCGCGCGGCGGGTAGACGACCGTCCAGACCCGCTGCGGGTACGCGAGGTCGCCCGCCCACGGCAGGGCGACGAAGCGCGCGTACGCCCGCGCGAGGGCGTCCATGTCGGTCATGCGGCCCCTCCGGCGCTCTCGGCGCTCTCGGCGTCCTTGGGGTCCTCGGCGTCCTCGGCGTCCTCACGGTCGAACGGCCTGAGCAGGTGCCGGAAGCCGATCTCGACGACGCCCCCGGCCGACCGGTTCTCCAGGTAGCCGTCGAGACCCGCCCGCTCGACCAGCGCCGTCAGCTCGTGGGCGTCACGGTCGAGGAAGCCGGCCCACCGGGTGGTGAACAGCCCCTGGCCGCGGGCGCCCTGCACATGCCCCAGCAGGAGCGCGAAGGCGGCGGCGGCCGGACGGGCCTCCACCCGTACCCGCGTCTTGCCGGTACGGCCCCGCAGATGCCCCGTCTGGGTCCAGGAGGAGCCGGTGTTGCGGCCGATTTTGGCCACGCTCGCCCCGCTGTAGGAGCCGGGGAAGGCGGCCGCGACGGCCCGCGCCAGGTCCGCGGAGGACACCACGGTGCCGGGCGGCGCCGGGACCACCGCCGCCGCGCTGGCCCGGAACACGCTGTCGCGGGCGAGCGCGGCGAGCCCGGCCAGCAGCGGGCGGGCCGCCGGGTCCTCGTCCCACAGGTCGCGCAGCGCGCGGAAGAGCAGCCGCGACGGGTCCAGCAGGTACAGCTCCCGCAGGTACCGGAACGCCCGCCGCCGCCCCTCCAGCGTCGACCTCCCCAGGACGTTGTCGTCCACGGCCGCGCGGTGGTAGTCCCCGGCGCTCGCGCCGCCCGGAACGGTGGCCAGCAGCCGGCCGAGCAGCTCAAGAGCAATCGTGTGACTGGTGTTGGCCCCGCCCGCCCGGTCCCCAGCCACGATGTCGGACCGCGCCAACGCTCTGGTCACCTCGTTCTCTGCCCATCCCTTTGCCGCCACCACCCTACCGGCCGCCCCGCCCCGCCATCGGCAGCCGGGGCGGCACCGGCGGCCGGGCGGACCCGCCTGCTCCCGGCTGGGCGAGGTGCGGGCGAGGTGCGGGCGCGGTGCGGCGCGGCGAGGTGCGGCTGCCGCTGGCGGGGCGGCCCGGCGCCGACGGCCAAACCCCGTCCCGGTGTCGGCACATCCGCGGCTGGGGCCCGTCGGGTGGATCTCCGCGGCGTCGCGGGCCCCGGTCCGCACGCCTGCCACGTTCCCGCCGGTCGGCGACGCACCGCGCCGCCCCCCTCCTCAGCCGCGCAGCCGCGACGCACCGGACCCCGCTCCCCGACCCGTGCGGATCCACGCGCGGATCCGCACGACAGGCCCCCGTCGGCGTGTCCCGCCGGGCCACACGCGAAAGCCTCCCGCGTCCCCTGCGGCGCGCGCGGTATCCGATCGGAACGGAGCGGAGTCCGCTCGTTGTTGAACGGAAAAGACCGCCGGGAGTACGCGACCGGAAAAGCGCGAACCGGCGGCGGAACGGCGGCGGAACGGCGGGGTGGGAATACCGGCGGCGCAACGCCGGTGTCCCGGCCACATCACGGACGGCAATTCCCGCCGGGCCGGCCGGATCTCCGGCGCCCCGGCGCCGACGCCACGGCGCGGCGGATCGTCCCGACCCGGCAGAGCCGCCGCTGCCGACCGGTGGCAGGGCGTCGGCGGCGCGTCGCCCACCCGCAGGTCGGCGGGGCGTTTCTTGTGGGCGCCAAGCGCGGGGCCGATCGGCCGGGCGGCCCCCTGAGCCGCGCGGAAACCCACGGCCACCGGCGCCGTCGACGGCCGGTCGGCGGGCCCCAGAAGAAACACGTCGCGGCTGGAAGCGGACCACGCGGCGTCATAGGACCGCCATCCTGCGACAGGGCGGACAGGTAGCGGGCAGGTAAACGACAGGCTGACATTGAGGCGGGTAAGAATCTCCGTCGAGGACTCGCCGGCAGGCGGGGGACTGCGGTCACCCAACGCATGGCTGCTGCTGGATCCCTCGGCCCGGCGGGGCGCGCGGGCGACCATGGAGGCGGGCACACCCCACCCGCGGGACGGAACGGGCGAGGCGTTCGACGGGGATCACGCCGGCGATCCACTCCGGCTTCAGCGTCGCCTCGTAGGGCCCGGCGCTCGCGCAGTGGCCCAGCACCCGGCCGGGCCACGGACCGGCGGTGACGTCCGAGTACCCGGACGGCACCAGGATCACGGTGCGCGGCCCGCTGCCGCCGGGCTGCTGCCCGCGCCGGCCGCCGCGCCGGACGACGGGCCGGCCGAGCCGCCGGAAGAGGGGTGGGAAGAGCGGGACGGGCCCGCGTGGTGACGGACCTGCCGGAGCTGCCGGGTCTGCCGGACCTGAAGGACTCCCGTGCGGTCCTGATCGGCCCCAGCCGGTACCGGACGCTCCATCCGCTGCCGTCGGTGGCGACCAGCGTGGCCGACCTCAAGGACGTGCCGACGTCGCCGGACGGATGGGGCCTGCCCGCATCGCACTGCCGGACGGTGCTCGAACCCTCCTCGCCCGCGGTCTTCTTCGACGCCGTGCACGAAGCGGCGCAGGAGGCCGCGGACACGCTCGTCGTCTTCTACCCGGGACACGGACTCCTCGACGACAGGGGCGATCTGTATCCGGCGGTGCCCGACAGCGACAAGGGCCGGGCCTACTCCACCGCCGTACCGTACGCGTGGTTCCGCCGCGAACTGCCGAGGTAGCCGGCGCGGCGGCGTCCGCCGCCCCGCGGACGCCGCACCTCCGTCGCCGGCACCACCCGGCGGAACATCCGCCACAGGTCGTCCGGCACCAGCCGCTCGGTCAGAACCGTCATGAAGCGACCAACGGGTCCGCCGGCCGAAGGAAACGGACCCCGCGCCGGGCGCCCCGCGCGGTCCGCCGCAGAACCCGCCACGCGGCGGCCCCGGCCCCGGGGCCGCCCGCGGGAGAGCCCGCCGGCGCACCCCGCGGCGACAGGCGCCCGCGCCGGCAGGGACGGCGGGGTCCGGGTGCCGTCGCGCCGGGGGAGCGGCGGTCAGGCCGGGTCCGGCTCCCGCAGGCGGCTCAGCAGCTGGTCCCCGATCCGCGCCACCTCCGGCTTGTACGGGGTGTCGGACAGGATGAAGTGGGTGATGCCGAGCTCACCGTACTTGCGCAGGGCCGCGGCCACGTCGTCGGGAGAGCCGACCAGCCAGGTGGTCGCCGCCCCGCCGCCGCCGAACCGCCCGGGGGCGGTGTAAAGGCAGGTGTCCAGTACCTCGCCGCGCCGCGCGAGATCGTAGAGCCGCTGCTGGCCGACGGCCCGCCGCCGGCCGCTGTCCATCGTCGACTCGCTGCGGCCCCCCATCCGGGCCACCTTCTCCTCGGCGTCGCGCCACGCCTCCTCGGTGGTGTCCCGGACCAGGGTTGTGATCCGCAGACCGAACTCCAGCGGCGCGTGGGTGCGGCCGACGGACGCGGCGAGCGCCTTGAGCCGGTCGACCCGCTCGGCCACGCCGTCCAGCGGCTCGCCCCAGAACAGCTGGACATCGGCCTCGGCGGCCGAGACCCGCTCGGCCGCCGCGGAGGCCCCGCCGAAGTAGAGCCGCGGGGTGCGGCCGTTCTCGGCGCCGTACGGCCGCGGGCCCACCGTCGAGTCCGCCACGGCGAAGAACTCGCCCTTGTACGTGACGTTCTCCTCGGTCCACAGCCGGCGGACGAGCTGGAGGAACTCCCGGGTGCGGTCGTAGCGGCGGGCCGGATCGCTCTCCCCGTCGCCGTACGCGGCGGCGTTGTCCAGGCCGCTGACGATGTTGACCAGCAGGCGTCCCCGGCTGAGCTGGTCCAAGGTGGCGGCGGCGCCGGCGAACTGCGCGGGCTGCCAGTAGCCCGGCCTGACCGCCACCAGCGGCTGGAAGGTGGTGGTGCGCGCCGCCAGCGCGGTGGCCACGGTGAAGGTGTCGGGCCGGCCCCACCCGGTGCCGATGAGGGCGCCGTCCCAGCCGTGGTCCTCGGCGGCGCGGGCCAGTTCGGCGGAGAAGTCGAGCGTCCCCCACCCGGTCCTGGTGTCGTCGCCGCGGTGGCCGGGCTCGATCGTGTTGGGGATGTACCAGAGGAACTGTCGGCTCATGTCAGGGCTCCGATGGGGTGCCGGGCAGGACGGCCCTGACCGGTGGGGTGCGTTCCGCCGGCGGGGCGGCGCGGGCTGCGGGGACGGCGGCGCGGTCGCGCCGGCGGCCGCCCACGCCGTTCGGCGCCGGGGTACGCGGGCGGACCGCAGTGGCCGGTCCGCCCCGCGGTACCCGGACGCCGTGCCGCCGTCGGGCACGGGACCGGGGGCGGCTGGGTCACGGGGTGCGCTCCTTTCCGGCCGCGCCGGGGGCGCCCGGCGGGTCCGAACGGGGGCCGCCCGCGGCCGGGGTGCCCGCGCCGGGCGGGGCCTGCCGCCCCGGCGCCGTCGTCCGTTCCGCCGCCGGCCGCCAGCCGAGCAGCGGCGCGACGTCCTCGGCGGCGGACCGCAGCAGCCTGAGGTGCTCGGCGAACTCCGGTACCCCGGGCACGAAGCTGACCAGCAGGTCCGTACCGGCGGCCAGCGCCGGGTCGGCGGCCAGCCGTTCCGCGATCAGCTCCGCGGGGCCGAGCAGGGCCCGGTCGTGGTCCAGGTACTCCTCGACACTCAGCCGCGCGCCGTCCTCCCGGCCCGGGAACCACGACTGCCAGCGGCGGACCCCCGGGGCGACGGCCCGGACGGCGGCGGCGCGGTCCGGGGCCGGGTAGACCGCCCGCGACACCTGTATCCGCGGCAAGCCCTGCGCCGAGGACCACGCGTCGCGGTACGCCGCGACCAACTCGGCCTGCCGCTCCCGGCTGTGCTGCGGGGCCCACCCGGTCGACCGGGACAGCTGCAGGCCGTCGCCGGCCCGCGCGGCGCGCACGGCCGCCCCCACGGCGAGCGCCGGGTCGCTGGTGGTGGCCTGCCACACCCGTTGCCGCAGTCCGGGCGCGGGCGGGTGGAGAACCTCGCCGAGCGAGTTGACCGGGGCCCCGGCGAGTACGTCGTGCAGCCGGTCGACAGCGGCGTCGAAGAGCCGGTGCCGGGCGCCGGGATCCTTGCCGAACGCCTCCCACGCACCGGGGAAGGGTCCCGAGCCGACGCCCAGTTCGAGCCGCCCGCCGCTCAGCTCGTCCAGCAGCGCGGCGTCCTCGGCCACCTTGAGCGGATCCTCCAGGGGCAGCACCAGAACGCCGGTGCCCAGCCGGATGCGGCGGGTGCGCTCGGCGACGGCGGCGAGCAGCACCAGCGGCGCCGAGACGTGCTCGTTCCCCTGCCGGAAGTGCCGCTGGATCACCCAGCCGGAGTCGTAGCCCAGCTCCTCCGCCGCGACGAACAGGTCGACGGCCTCGCGGTACGCCGCAGCGGGCGCCTGGCCGTTGTCGAGGTGCAGCAGGAACGCGAGCCGGAACGGCCGGCCGTCCTCGACCCCCGCCCCCACCCCGTGCGCGCCCCGGGGCGCGGCGTCAGCCACGGCACTGCGCACAGAAACCGGTTTTGTGGATGCCGTACTGCTCGATCAATGTCAGTTCCTCCTCGGCCAGTGGCGGGGAAATCGCGATCACCCGTCCATTGTGGTCCAGCCGCCGGGCCGCGTCGGTGCGACCGCCCGGACGCCGGCCGGCCGGCTCCGCGGGGACGGCGGGCCGCCGCGCGGATACCGAGGGCCCGCCGCGTGGCGATGTCGATCCGAGCCGGCTCCACCGGAGCCTGTCCTGGACGGCAAGCCCGCCGCCGACCTGTCGACCGCGTCGGGCAACCACCTGGAGCGGATCAAGGTCATCTACAACGCGAGCACCCGGAAGTACGTGCTCATCGCGCACTACGAGAACTCGACCTCGCGGTGCTCACCATCGGTGCCGGAGCCGGCGCCGGGCTCGCGGTCAGCGGCGCTCTGGTCCGGGGCACCGGCATCGCGGCCGGCGAACGGGGCCACGCGGCGGTCGTCATCGACGGGCGACCGTGCCGGTGCGGGAACCGCGGCTGCCTGGAAGCGTACGTGGGCGCGCGCGGCATCGTGCAGCAGCTGCGGGAGTACGTGCCGGACAGCCGGCCGCTGCGGGCCGAGGACCAGGCGGCCACCGTCGCCGCGCTCGCCGGGGGACTGGCCCGCGGCGACGAGACCGCGGGTGCGGTGCTGCGGCAGACCGCCCGGTACCGCGGAGTGGGCATCGCCAACCTGATCAACATGCTCAACCCCGCAGTGACCGTGGTGGGCGGCTGGGTCACCGAACTGCCCGGTCCCCGGCTGGTGCCCGCGGCGGCGGAGACGGCCGCACAGCACACCTTCGACCGCACCTTCAACGCCACCCGCACCGAGATGCCGACGCTTATCGGCAACCCGGTCAGCCCCGGTGCGGGGATCTTCGCGCTGGAGGGCTTCCTGGCCGGTCTCGGGGTCTCCACCTTCCGTGACTCCGCCCGTCACACCGCGGCGATCGCCACCACGACCCAGCCCGCGGGCTGACCGCCGGGCGCCCGGCGGGAAGCGGCCCTCAGCCGGCGGTCCCGCCGCCGGCCCCCGCGGCGGACGGGCGGGCCCTCGTCGCCCGTGGTCAACTCACCGGCGACGTAGGCATGTCCCGCGGTGCAGGAGTGTTCGCCCGGTTCCAGCGAGTCCGTGAGGGCCGCCGCCTGGAGCGGGACATGGCAGCGCGGGCCGAACCGCGCGCCGCCTTCGGCCGGTCGTTCCCGGTGTGCCGCCCGCGCGGTGCGCTGCGCGGGGACCCGCGGCCTTCGAACTCCCGGGGGCAGGGGTCGAGGTAGTGCTCCCCGGCTGGTCGTCGCCGGCTCATCGCGCCGTCCTCGGAATCGGGGTGCCGCGGACGCCGGGCGGATCAAGGGGGAGGGTCTCCAGCAGGACGGTTGCGCACCTGTCCTGCTTCGCAGACGGAGTTTCCCCCTGCCGGGCGATGGGTGCCGAAGCCAGGGTGCCGCCTGCCGGCGACAGGCGGGCGCCGTCGCTTCTGGGCCGTGTCCGACGAATCCTGCCTGGTCCGGGGCGTCCGGTGCGCGTGCTCGCCGTGTCGCCGGGTTGGTCCGGGCGGGGCCTGTGCCGAGGACGTCCCTCCGCCTTGCGAGCGCGCGCACCGGACGCCGCAGTCCCCGCCCTGCCGGGCAGATACCGATACCCGTCAGACACGCCCTGGTTCACTCCTCAGCGGGGCCGAGGTCCGGTGCGTCCCGCAGGTCCACCGAGGTCCGGGCGGCCGCGTGCAGTTCGAGCAGGACGACGTCGTTGGCACCCGCGCGCAGCACCGGTCCGGGCACGTACAGCCGCTGTTGCGGGCCGCGGGACCAGTAGCGGCCCAGCGCGAAGCCGTTGATCCAGGCGCAGCCCTTCGTCCATCCTGACAGGTCCAGGTACGTGTCGGCGGGTCCGGCCACCTCAAAGGCGCCACGGTGGAAGGCCGGTCCGACGCCGGGTGCGGCCGGGCCGAAGCGCAGGCCGCCGAGGTCGTCGAGCGGCAGCGGGCGGCTGCGCCAACCGCCGGTGGCGGGAGCGCCGTTGACGGTGACCGGTCCGATCAGACCCTTGCGGTCGTGGATGCCACGGCCGTAGTTGACCCGGCCCTGGTTCTCCACCAGCAGGGTGAGGGCCGCGCCGCCCGCCGGTACGGTGAAGGCGAGGGTGTGCTCATGGCTCTCACGCTCCAGCACGCCGACCGGCTGGCCGTCGAGGAAGACCTGGGCGCGGTCGCGTACGCCCGGAGCGTGCAGCAGGGTGCGGCCGGGTGTGTCGAGCCGGGTCTCGTAGAGCACGAAGCCGAAGTCCTGGCCCAGCTCCTCCATGGTCAGCGGCCGGTCGGCGGACTCGGCCGCGCCCAGCAGGTCGAGATCGGCGAACAGCGCCGCCTGCTCGGTCAGTTCGACGCCCAGCAGGTTCAGCTTCTTCGACGGTTCGGGCAGCGGCGCGTCCGAGACGGGCGCGTAGCGGGCGATGACCTCCCGGAAGGCGGTGAACTTCGCGGTGGGGTCGCCGGCTTCGTCCAGCGGGGCGTCGTAGTCGTAGGAGGTGACCGTGGGCCGGTAGGTGTGCTTGTCGTTGGCGCCGTTGGTGAAGCCGAAGTTGGTGCCGCCGTGGAACATGTACAGGTTGACGCTCGCACCCGCCGCCAGCATGGTGTCCAGTTCGGCGGCGGCGTCGGCCGCCGGGCGTACGACGTGCACACCGCCCCAGCGGTCGAACCAGCCGTTCCAGAACTCGGCGCACATCAGCGGCCCCTCGGGCTGGTGCGCCCGCAACGCGGGCAGGTGCGTGGCCGCGCCGGAGCCGAAGTTCGCGGTGCTCAGCACACCGGGCACGCTGCCGCGGGTCAGGTCGGAGGGCTGGTCGCAGGTGAACAGCGGTACGTCCACACCGCGTTCGCGCAGCCCGGTGACCAGATGGGTGAGGTAGGCGGTGTCGTCCTCGGAACCGTCGCTGAAGGCCCCGAACTCGTTCTCCACCTGGACGGCCAGCACCGGCCCGCCCCGCGGGCCCAGATACGGCAGCACCCGGGGCAGGAGTTCGTCGAAGTAGTCGTCCACAGCGGCCAGGTAGCGCGGGTCGGTGCTGCGCAGCCTGATGTCGGGATCGGCCAGCAGCCAGGACGGCAGGCCGCCGCCCTCCCACTCGGCGCAGATGTACGGCCCCGGGCGCAGGAGCACGTGCAGGCCCTCCTCCCGGGCAAGGTCGAGGAAGGCGGTGAGGTCGAGGCCGCCGTCCCACCGCCAGTGGTCCGGACGCGGCTGGTGGAGGTTCCACGGTATGTAGGTGTCCACCGCGTTCAGCCCCAGCAGCCGGGCCTTGCGCAGCCGGTCCCGCCACTGGTCGGGATGCACTCGGAAGTAGTGCAGGCCGCCGGAGATGATGCGGAACGCCTCTCCGTCGAGACGGAAGCCGTCTCGTTCGACACGCAAAGTGGGCATGGGGTGGTGGTCCTCTACGTCAGGCGGGAACTCAAGATCTATGTTTACGCAACCATCAAGTATAGTGAGTCTGACTAGGCGCTTCTGATGTGTCAAGACGCAGGGGTGCGGGGGCGAACGGACACCGCCGGCGGGGGGCCGGCGGCTACGGGCGGTGTCCGATGGGCGGTGCGGTGCTGCTCCGGACGACCAGGCGGGTCGGCACGAGGGTGGTGCCCTTCTCCGCCGTGTCGTTGCGGATCTGGCGCAGTACGCTCTCCACGCAGCGCCGCCCGACCTCGGAGAAGTCCTGGTGCACCGTGGTCAGCGGCGGCATGAAGGACGAGGACTCCGGGAGGTCGTCGAAGCCGACCACGCTGATGTCCTCGGGTACCCGGCGTCCGTGTTCGTGCAGCGCGCGCAGTACCCCCAGGGCCATCTGGTCGTTCGCGGCGAAGACCGCCGTGCAGTCCGGGTCCTCGGCGATCCGGCGGCCGGCGCGGTAGCCGGACTCCGCCGACCAGTCGCCGCGCAGCGGCTCCGGGATCCCGCACCCGGCCTCGGTCAGCGTCTCGCGCCAGGTCTCCACCCGCCGCTCGGCCGAGTAGGAACCCTCCGGGCCCGCCACGTGCCAGACCGTCCTGTGCCCGAGGCCGAGCAGGTGCCGCACCGCGGCCCTGGCGCCGCCGGCCTGATCGGTGTCGACCACGCAGTAGCGGTCCCCGGCGTTGGAGTCGACCACGACGACCTGTGCGTTCGGCGGCAGTGAAACCATCGCGGCGTCGAGCAGATGCACCTCCATCAGCAGGACGACGCCGTCGACGGCGAGCTCACCGAGCCGGGTGAACGCGCCGCGCACCTCGTCCTGTGACGGCACGGTCACCGGCATCAGCGTGGTGGCGTACCCCTCCTGTGCGGCGGACAGGGAGACGGCTTCCAGGGTGCGCATGTTCCCTGTGGTGGACATGTTGAACAAGATCACGCCCAGGGTGCGGAACTCACCTCGCTTCAGCGCGCGGGCCGCGCTGTTGGGCCGGTAGCCCAACTCCTTCATCGCCGCCCGCACCTGCTGTCGGGTCGACTCCACGACCCCCGGAAAGCCGTTGGAGACGCGGGAGACCGTCTGCGAGGACACGCCGGCCAGCTGTGCCACATCCGCCATCGACGCGCCCCGCTTGCGCTGCGGCCGAGGACCCTCGGCGCGGGGGCGCGGCTCTCCGTCGGCCGGGCCGGTCTCCGTGTTCTTCTCCACTGCGGTCGCACACCTCGCTGCCCACGGACCGGCCGCGCCTCCGGCGGCCGATCGCCTGATTGTAGGCGTTGCGCGGTGTCCGGCCGGGTAGCGCAGGAGAGTATGGGTGCGCAAGCATGGTTTCACGGCGCCGGCGGGTGCTAGGGGGCCCAGTGCGGCCGCCTCCAGATCACGCCGGGCACGGCGACCAACCTGTCGGGAACCTACGAGGTCGTCAACGGCGACAGCGGCCTGGCCTCGGACACCGGCGGGGCCGGCACTGCCGACGGCACGGCGATCGTCGGGCAGACCGTCACCGGGGCCGCCGACCAGCCGTGGACTCTCACCCCGACCGGCGACGGCTGTCACACCGTCACCGGGGCGGCCGCCGGCAGGCACCGGACATCCTGCTGCCGGGTCCTGCAGCGGCACGGCTCAGCCGCCGGTGAAGCGCACGGCGAGTACCGTGTCCAGCGGAACCGCGGCGCGGTCGATGCCGGTGACGGTGACCCGCCCGTCGGTGCCGACGGTGAAGTCCAGCCGCCTGCCGGTGGCCAGTTGGCGGACTTCGGCTGCGTGTGCGCCGTCCGCGTACGGCAGCGTGAACGCGGTGCCCGGCAGGCCGGGCAGCAGGTGTGCGTAGACCGTGTCGCCGCAGTAGGTGTAGCCGACCTGTCCGTCCACCGGGTTCCACGGCCCGCCGCGGGTGCCGTAGACGGCTTCGCCGTGCTGCCGCAGGAAGGCTCCGACCCGGCGCAGGATGTCCGCCATCGGCGCGACGATGGTGCCGTGCCCGTCGGGTCCGACGTTCAGCAGCACGTTCATGTCGCGTACCCAGCTGTTGACCAGTACGGAGATGACGGAGTCGTAGTCCATGACGCCCGCGCCCCGGCTGTAGCCCCAGGTGCCGCCGATGCTGAACGTTTTCTCGGTGGGCTGGGCACGCACCGGTCCGGTCGGCAGCGCACCGCCTTCCTCCACCGCGTAGTCGCCGATCCAGCCGGAACGGGGTGTGGCGAGGATCTGCGGCTGGTTCTGCCGCACCATCCCCATCAGGCCGAGCGGCCGACCGCTGTACGGTTCGCGCTGCCCGTACCGGGGGTCCACCGGCCAGGCGTTGGCCGGGTCGCGGTAGTGGCCCGGCTCCCAGAAGAAGGCGCCGTCGGCGTCGGTGCCCTGCTGGCCCATCCAGCCGCCGTCCCACCACAGGAGGTCGAGGTCGCCGTAGCCGGTGGTGAGGGTGCGTACCTGCTCGTACACCAGCTCCTTGAGATGCCGGGCGTTGTCCCTGTTGGCCGGCGAGGTGGTGTAGCCGAACGGGTTGCCCAGGCAGTTCGTGCCCGTCCAGTCGTAGTAGCCGGGGAAGCGCCAGTTGATCGGGGAGTAGTACAGACCGGTGCGCAGGCCCAGTTCCCTGGTGGCGCGGACGAAGTCGGTGACGTAGTCGTGCCCCCACCCGGGGACGTATCCACGTGCCCCCGGGAGCTGGGCGGTGGACCACGCATCGGGATGCGCAGAGGGGAAGAGGGCCAGGCCCTCGTGGTGGCGGGTGGTCAGTACGGCGTAGCGCATGCCCGCCTCGACGGCGAGCACGGCCCAGTCGACCGGGCGGTAGGCGTCCGGGCTGAAGGCGCTCGGGCCCGGCGGGGTGACCAGGGCGCGGTACGGGTCCGGCCTGATGCCGGCGTTGTACATGTACCACTCGCCCTGCGCCGGTCCGGAATACCCGCCCCAGTGCAGGAACATGCCGAACCGGGCCTTGAGGTACCACTGCATCGAGGCGGCGTTCTGCTGGGTCAGGCCCATGTCCGTCGCGTTGCCGCGGTGCGGGGGAGGTGGCAGTACGGGGCGGGCGGACGTGCTCGCCCGCGCCGGTCCGCCGATCACGGTGATGGCGGCCGCGGCCGCCGTGGAGGCCAGAAGGGTGCGTCTGCTGGGGGAGGGCTGCCCCACGGTCATGTCGGTTCCTCGCAGATGTCGGAGACGGTGCGGGCCGGGCTGGCCGCGGCATCCGCCCGCTCGGAGGGGTCGGGCGGGGGACGCACCGGGTGCGCCGCTCGGGCGCAGCGGGTGCGTCCCGGCCGGACGCGAGCGGTCAGCGGAGTCGTCAGCCGACGCTGAAGCCCTGCTGCTTGCCGTACGCGACCGACTGGTCCTGCCACGCCTTGAGCCCATCGGCCAGCGAGGTGCCGGAGACATACGCCTTGCCGACGGTGTCGTTGAAGATCGAGTTGGCATAGACCTGATACGGCAGGTAGGACCAGCCGGGCACGACGTCCTTCGCGGACTGCGAGAAGATCCTGTTGGCCTGCTGGCCGCCGAAGTACGGGAACGCGGTGTCGAGGAACGCGGGGGAGTCCAGGTCCGCGGTGGTCGCCGGGAAGGCGCCGCCCTTGATCCGGGTCTGCACACCGGCGCCCTGGTCGGCGTACTGCAGGAAGGCGTAGGCGAGTTCCTTGTCCCTGCTCGCCTGCATGACCGCCAGTGAGCTGCCGCCGTTCTCCGCGCTGGCCTGTGCGCCGGCCTGCCACTGCGGCAGCGGTGCGGCCCGCCAGTCACCGGAGGCGGAGGCGACGCCGGAGGTGAAGTTGGCGGGCATCCACGCGCCGGTGGTCAGGGTGGCGATGGTGCCGTCGGCGAGCCCCTTGTACCACTGGTCGCTCCAGCCCGGGACCGGGGACAGCAGGTGCTGGGAGACCAGTTGCTGCCACACCTTGGTGTAGGTCGCGGTGCCCGGGTCGCTGCCGAAGTCGACGGAGACCTTGGTGCCGTCGACCTGGTACGGCTTGCCGCCGGCCTGCCAGATCAGACTGGTGGTCATCCCGGCGTCGCCGGTGTCGCTGGTGATGTACGCCTTGGGGTCGGCCTGGTGGAGCTTGCGGGCGTCATCGAGGTACTGGTCCCAGGTGGTGGGGACGGGCAGCTTGTACTTGTCGAAGACCTTCTTGTTGTAGAAGAGCGCCATGGGGCCGGAGTCCATCGGCAGGCCGTAGACGCCGCCGTCGATGTTCACGGAGTTCCACGGGCCGGGGGAGTAGGTCTTGGCCAGGTCCTTGGCGCCGTAGGGACTGAGGTCGGCGACGGACTTGCCGAGGGCGAACTGGCTGAGCGCGTAGTACTCGACCTGGGCGACGTCGGGGACGCCCTTGCCGGCCTGGACGGCGTTCTGCAGCGCGGTGTACTGGTCGTTGCCGGTGCCGGCGTTGACCAGCTTGACGTGCACCTTGGGATACTCGGTCTGGAAATCGGCGACCACCTGCTTGAGGGTCGGCTCCCACGCCCACACCGTGATCGAGCCGCCCTTGGCCAGCGCCGACCGGACCGCGTTCGCACCGGACGTCTTGCCGTCCGAGCCGGAGTCGGCACTCCCGGACGAGCCGCATGCCGTCAGCCCCAGGGCGGCGGCGGCGAGCACCGCGACACCCTGTGCCCACCGGCGAACCACTTTGTTCGTCATCTCGTTTCACTCCGTTGTACGTGGTGTTCTGCGGAGCCGGCCCCGCCGCACCGCTCGGGTGTGCCAGGGGAAGGACCAGCAGGGGGGACGTGGGGGGGCCGGCGCCGGGCGGCGCCGGTGATCACTCCTTGACGCTGCCGGCCGCCAGTCCGGACTGCCAGTAGCGCTGGAGGAGAAGGAAGGCCGCGATCAGCGGCACGATGGTCAGCAGCGACCCGGTGATGACGAGGTTGAAGACCGGCTCGCCGCCGACGGTGCGGGCTTGCGCGTTCCAGGAGTTGAGGCCGATGGTCAGCGGGTACCAGTTGGGGTCCTTGATCATGATCAGCGGCAGGAAGTAGTTGTTCCAGGTCGCGACCACGGTGAAGAGCAGCACGGTGACGATGCCGGGTGCCAGCAGCGGCAGGCTGATCCGGAGGAAGGTGCGCAGCTCGCCCGAGCCGTCCACCCGGGCCGCCTCCAGCAGCTCGTTGGGGATCGCCTCGGTGGCGAACACCCACATCAGGTACAGACCGAACGGCGAGATCAGGGAGGGGATGATCACCGCCCAGGGGGTGTCGGTCAGGCCCATCTTGCTGAACATCAGGAAGGTGGGCACCGCCAGGGCCGCGCCGGGGACCGCCACCGCGCCGATCACCACCGCGAACACCGCCCGCTTGCCGGCGAAGTCGAACTTCGCCAGCCCGTAGCCGCCCAGCACCGCCAGGAACGTCGCCCCGCCCGCGCCGGCCACCACGTACAGCAGGGTGTTCAGCAGCCAGCGGACGAAGATGTGGTCGTCGTAGGTGAAGGTCTGCCGGACGTTGTCCCACAGCGCGAAGTGGCCGCTGAACCACAGGCCGAAGGAGTCCAGCAGCCTCGGCTGGGTCTTGCACGCGTTGACGAACAGCCAGGCCAGTGGGACCAGGGTGTAGATCACCACGAGGCTGGTCAGTACCGTGAGCAGGACACTGCGGCGCGGCCGGCCGGGGGTGTGGCGGCGCGTGAGGCGCCGGGCCCGGGGCACGGGGTGAGTCCGGCGCCGGGAAGGCAGGGTGCGGGCGCTGTCGGTGACGTCGGTGACGTTGGCGGCCACGGGTTCACGCCTCCTTTCTCATGCCGCGCAGCTGCACGACGTAGGCGACGATCATCGTGACGACCCCCATGACGATCGCGACCGTCGCGGCGTAGTTGTGCTGCTGCCCGGAAAAGGACAGCGAGTACGTGTAGAGGTTCGGGGTGAAGTAGGTGGTGATGGCGTTGGGCGCCAGGGACTTGAGGATGCTGGGCTCGTTGAACAGCTGGAAGCTGCCGATGACGGAGAAGACGGTGGCGATGACCAGCGCGCCGCGGATCGCCGGGAGCTTGACGGCCGCGATGATCCGCCACTGGCCGGCGCCGTCGATCTCCGCGGCCTCGTAGAGCGACTGCGGGATCACCCGCAGCGCCGCGTAGAAGATCAGCATGTTGTAGCCGACGAACTCCCAGGTGACGATGTTGCCGATGCTGGCGAGCACCAGGCCGGGGGAGAGCGGGTCGGGCAGGCTGACGTTGAAGTGGTCGTCGATGTTCGCCACCAGGCCGAACTGCCTGCCGTACATGAAGCCCCACATCAAGGTGGCCACGACGGCGGGTACGGCGTAGGGCAGGAAGATTGAGATCCGGAAGAAGTCCCGGCCGTAGAGCCGGCCGCTGTCCAGCGCCAGGGCGACCAGCAGCGCGATGCCCAGCATGATCGGGACCTGCACCACCAGGAACAGGCCGACCCGGCCGACGCCGGACCAGAACTCGTGGTCCTGGAACGCCTGCCGGTAGTTGTCGGCGCCGACGAAGTGGTTGCCGCCGATCAACTGGTCCCGGAACAGGCTCAAGTAGAGCGAATATGCGATCGGGGCCAGGAAGACGAGGGCGAAGACGACCAGGAAGGGAGCCACGAAGCCCCAGCCGATCCATCGCCGCCCGCCGCCGCGCCTGAGTGGCGGCGCGGCGCGGCCCGCCGCTGACGGGGGCGAAACGACAGCCATGACCCATCCCCTGACCTTGTTGTTCTGACCCCGCTGCGGTCGGGCTGCGGGACGGATGATTGCGTAACCATAGCGGGTTCGAGAAGTCCGGACACCGTGGACGTTTGCGCAAACATTGATTAACGTGATGCTTACATTGCAGGTCGGTGAGCGTCAAGGGTTACGCCGAGGTTCCCCCCGGCTGTCGGACGCGGAAGCGAGAGGGGCACGGAGTGGAGGAAACAGCCGAGGACAGCCGGGTCGTCCCCGCACCGGTGCGCACTGAGCACGCCGCGGCCGGGCGCAGGCGGCGGGGCGCCTCGATGGCCGATGTCGCCCGGCTCGCGGGCGTGTCGTCGCAGACCGTCTCCCGCGTCGCGAACGGGCACCCGGGCGTGGTGACCGACACCCGTGAGCGGGTGCTGGCCGCGATGAAGCAGCTCGGCTACCGCCCGAACAGCGCGGCCCGCGCGCTCAAGCGCGGTGAGTTCCGTACGCTCGGCGTCATCCTGTTCAGCCTGTCCACCACCGGCAACGTGCGCACTCTGGAGGCGATCGCGTCCTCTGCGGCGCAGGAGGGCTACGCGATCACCCTCCAGCCGGTCGCGGTTCCGACCCAGACCGGAGTGCGTGGCGCCTTCACCCGGCTGGGCGAACTCGCCGTCGACGGGATCATCGTGATCATGGAGGTGCATCTGCTGGACGCCGCGACGATCTCGCTCCCACCACATGTGCAGGTCGTGGTCGTCGACTCCAACGCGGGTGACCGCTACAGCGTCGTCGACACCGACCAGATCGGTGGTGCCCACCTGGCCGTACGCCACCTGCTCGACCTCGGCCACGGCACCGTGTGGCACCTGGCGGGACCTGAGGGTTCCTTCGCCGCGCAGCGTCGCGAGCATGCCTGGCGGGACGCGCTGGAGGCGGCCGGGCGCACCGCGCCGCCGCCGGTCCGCGGTGACTGGACGGCCGAGTCCGGCTACCGGGCGGGGCTTCGGCTGGCCGGCGAACCCGACTGCACCGCGGTCTTCGCGGCCAACGACCAGATGGCGCTCGGACTGCTGCGCGCGCTGCACGAACACGGCCGACGGGTGCCCCAGGACGTCAGCGTCGTCGGCTTCGACGACATCCCCGAAGCCGCCTCCTTCGTCCCGCCGCTGACGACCGTGCACCAGGACTTCGCCGAGGTCGGCCGCCGCTGTGTCGAGGGCGTGCTGCGCCAGATCGCCGAGCAGACGTCGCAGCCGGGCACCGTTCTGGTGCCCACCCGGCTGACGGTGCGGGCCAGCACGGCGCCGGCCGCCGCCCGCTGACGGGTGGGCCGGGGCCGGCGGCATCGCACCGGGACGTTCAGTCCGGGCCGGGAACGGTGAGTACCGTCATCCCGCCGTCCGGCCACACCACGGTGACCCGGTGCGCGCCACCGGGCGCGGCTTGCACCGAGAGCGTGGGATCGGACCGGGGCCCGACACTCCGGTCCAAGGTGACCACCGCGGCCAGGACCTCACCGATCGGAGCCGGTCCCGTCGCGGCGAGCCAGGGCGTAGCCGTCCAGCGGGTGCGCGAGTTAGTACCGTCCCCGGTGGCCACGCCGCCCTGGTCGAAGCCGCGCAGACTGTGCACGCGCGACCGCAGTCGGGCAGTGGCCGCCTCGGCGGTCGGGCCGGGCGCCAGGCGGTCGCGGACCAGCGGCGGCGTCGTCGCGCCGACCGGCCATCCGCCGAGCCGGACCGCACGCCAGGCCGCAGCCGGGTCGGCGGCGGACCCGGGCGGCAGGTCCAGCCGCACCAGTCGCACTTCGACGCCGGCCCGGACCGCTGAGGCCACCGTCACCTGCGGACCGGGGGTCACGGTGAGGCGGCGCCCCCTCATGCGGTCGCCCGCGGCACCGTCCGGGCCGGGGCGGAAACCGCCACTGAACGCGATGCCGCCGGCGTCGTACACCTGGTACGTCCGGTGTATCCAGTGCACGAGGCCGCGGGAGGCCGCCACCAGCGTGGCCCCCGGCAGTTCTTGGGCAAAGAGCGTTCTGAAGCCGCCGCGATGGGTGGCCTGCCCGGCATGGTCCAGGACGGCGACGCTGTTGTCGATCGGCCCCTGCCACATCGGGCCGGCCGGCCGGGGCGCGGTGGCGGTGGAATAGCCGAGCCGCGAGTACCGGGGGTCGTCTGCGTGGATGTCGCCAGGGCCCGGTTGGTCGGTGCCGTGGTTGAGCACGAGCGTGATCCCGTCGGCCCGCCGGGCGGAGACGAGCCAGCCGGGCGCGGCGATCACGCGGGCGGTGTCGCCCTCCTCGATCGGCAGCGGCTGCTCCGGCTCGGTCCACACCGGGTGGTCCGCGGGCAGCAGCAGGCCGAGCATCCCGGTGGCCGCCCGGTACGGCGAGCCCGGCTCCGGGTGCCGCAGGTCGGTCCACCCGCGGCTTCGGCCGCGCGGCAGCGCTCCGTTGGGCCCGCCCGGTCCGAGGGTGCCCAACGTCGTGACATGCCGCAGCATGCCGCTGGCCGCGCGTCGCACCAGGCCGGGGGCGAGCCCTCCGGTGCCGGTCAGCGCCCCGATCCACAGCGGTGCCGCGGCGGCCAACGGGTCGGTCAGGCCCTGTCCTTGCAGCAGGGGCGTCCCGTCCGTGCTGATCAGCCGCACGGCGTCGTCCAGGCGCGCCGACAGATTCCGCTGCCACCGCCTGCGGAGGGCGGGCGGGCACAGTGCTCCCGTGGTGTCGAACAAATGCGCCCATAGTAGCGGGTGCAGGTGGGGCGCCCACTCCGTCCCGTGCTCGTATGCACGATCCCGACCCTTGCCGAACCGGCCGCCGGACCGCGGCGGCGATCCGTGTGCGGCCAGGTTCTCCCTGACCCTCTGCGCCGGTGGGTGCCCGGTGGCCTGGTGCAGGAAGGACTCCGTGACCATCAGCAGCCATTCGCGGCCGGCCTGCGGGTACGGCGCCGCGACCGCGGCGGTGAGCCAGTCCGCGGTCCGTTCCCTGACCTGGTCGTCCAGCCGGTCCCAGAGCCAGGGCCGGGTGAGTTGGAGGGCGAACGCGATCGTCGCGGCAGCCGCCGCCACCCGGACCCGGCTGCCGGGCTCCGCGGATCCGCGGGGTCGCGGCCATCGCTCGGCGGCGTGCGGGTCGGTGCCGGTGGCGAGTCCTCGCGCATAGCGCTCCAGCAACCCGGACGGGTCGGCGCCACGCTCACCCGCGACACGGAAGCCCGCGAAGATGAACGTGCGGGCCAGGCCCTCCAGGCCGCCCGGACCGTCGGGTCGACGGTTGCCGCTCGTCGGCGCCGGCAGATCGACGAAGGCGTACCCCGGTGATCGGTAGGGGTCGACCGCGGTCAGCATCCGGTCGGCGAGCGCGGTCCAGTGTGTTCGGGTCCACCCGGTGTACGGGGAGCGGCCCCGGTCCTCGGGCGGCAGAGCAGAACACATCGGAGTCTCCTTACGAGCTGCCGTGCGGGAGCGGCCGGCACCGGCCACTTCGTCCTTGTCGCGCGCGACCTCTTGACCGCGGCTCCACGCGTCCCGTACTTACACTGTCGAGACGGGAATGGTTACGCGAACATACCCTGATGCATTGGGAATTGTCTGATCAGAAGGCGGACACATGACCGACCCGGGACCGCTTGACGGTGGACCGCCGGTGATACGTGATGACCGCGTTCCGCGTATCGCCCGCGAACCGCGTCAGAGGTACGGCCTCTCACCGGAGGGCGCGCAGGGGGAGTTCCCGCGGGAGGAAACCAGGTGGGTCGGACGCTGCCGTCGGATGGGCGCGATGAAACCGCAGGTCCGGGTGCTTTCGCCGGTGGCCGCGAGCGCTGAGCCGCTGAACGGCGAACTCCTCACGAACGCGAACCGGCCCCGGCGGGGCCGGGGCCGGGTGTCCTCGATGTCCTGGTTCTGCCGGTCGACGCCTGCCTTCAGGGCGAAGCGGTCGGAGGGGATGTGCGAGCAGGCGCCGGGGCGCCGGGGATGTGCGCCGGGGCTCCGGGCCGTCAGGGACCTGACGGCGGGCCCAGACGGTGTCGCCCCGCGCGGGGCATGGACGTGGGCAAGAGTGCGACGGTGACGTTCACCGGCCCGGACCGGTCCGGGTCCGTGACGTCATCCGCGACGTCGGTATCGGCGGCTTCGAGGCGCTCTCCCCCGGGTGCAGGGGCGGACGGGCCCAGCGGAGCCGCCGGGTCCCGCCGGCTTGCGGAACGCCGTGCTCGGCGCCGCTCCCGGCGGGTGCCTCACGAAGCGGGGCCGGGGAGTGCCGCGGTGCGGATGGTCCGAAGGGCGGTGGGGAGGATGAGCTCGGGCTCGGTGGCGGCTCGCACCTCGTCGAGGCTGGTTCCCGGGGCGATTTCGCGCAGCACGATACCCCGGCCGGTGATCTCGAAGACACCGAGGTCGGTGATGACGAGGTCGACGACTCCTCTGCCGGTGTAGGGCAGTGTGCAGCGGTGGACGATCTTGCAGCTGCCGTCGCGGGCGGTGTGCTCCATCAGGACGATCACCCGCCGGGCTCCGTGCACCAGGTCCATGGCGCCGCCCATGCCCTTGATCATCTTGCCGGGAACGGTCCAGTTGGCCAGGTCGCCGGAGGCCGACACCTGCAGGGCGCCCAGAATCGCGGTGTCGACGTGGCCGCCCCGGATCATGCCGAAGGACAGCGCGGAGTCGAAGAAGGACGCGCCGGGAAGGACGGTGACGGTCTCCTTCCCGGCGTTGATGAGATCCGCGTCCTCCTCGCCCTCCACCGGGTAGGGCCCCACGCCGAGGACACCGTTCTCGCTCTCCAGCGACACATTGATCCCGGGCGGAAGGCAGTTCGGGACGAGAGTCGGCAGCCCGATGCCGAGGTTCACGTAGGAGCCGTCGGCGATTTCGAGGGCGGCCCGAGCAGCCATCTGCTCACGGGTGAGACTCATCGGTGTGCCTTCCGGGGCGGGGTGACGGTCCGCTTCTCGATGCGCTTGCCGGGGTCCGCCCCGACATGCACCACACGCTGCACGTAGATGCCCGGCAGATGCACCTCGTCCGGGTCCAACTCTCCGGGCTCGAGGAGCTCTTCGACCTCGGCGATGGCGATGCGGCCGGCCATCGCGCACAGCGGATTGAAGTTCCGGGCCGCTTTGGCGAAGATCAGGTTCCCCAGGCTGTCGCCTCTGGCGGCGTGGACCAGGCCGAAGTCGCAGGTGATCGCCTCCTCCAGGACGTAGTCCCGGCCGGCGAAGGCACGGATGTCCTTGGGCGGCGAGGCCACGGCGACGCCGCCGTCGTGGGCGTAGCGCCACGGCATGCCGCCGTCGGCGACCAGGGTCCCGATGCCGGTGGGCGTGTAGAAGGCCGGGATGCCCGCTCCGCCGGCGCGCAGCCTCTCCGCGAGGGTGCCCTGCGGGGTCAGCTCGACCTCCAGTTCTCCGGCGAGGTACTGGCGGGCGAACTCCTTGTTCTCGCCGACGTAGGAGGAGGTCATGCGGGTGATCCGGCGCTCGGCGAGCAGCACGCCGAGCCCCCAGTCGTCGACTCCGCAGTTGTTCGACACGATCTTGAGGTCGCCCACGCCCGACCGGTGCAGCGCCGTGATCAGGGCCGCCGGGATGCCGCACAGGCCGAATCCGCCGACCGCGAGGGACGCGCCGGCCGGCACGTCGGCAATCGCGTCAGCGGGACTTTTGTACACCTTGCTCACCTGGTGTGCTCCTTGTCGGTCGCGGGCCGGTCCCCGGTGGACGAGGACTGCGCACGGGCGGATTGGGTGCGGAAGGACTCGGCCAGGTGGGCAAGCAGGCGCCTCTCCGTCCTCTCCCGCGCGCCCTCGGGCCAGTCGAGGAGGCCGCCGCCGGACTTCGCGCCGAGCCGTCCGCGGTCCACCGCGTCGCGGATCAGCTCGGGGACCTCCGTCTCGTCCGACAGCGAGGGGGCCAGGTAGTCCAGGATCGAGGCGGTCAGGTCCAGGCCGATGAAGTCGGCGTTCTCCAGCGGTCCCACCGCTGCGAGGCGCGAGCCGAATGTGGTCCGGGCGACCAGGTCCACGGTTTCCGCGTCGCAGATGCCCTGCTCCACGATCGACACGGCCTCACGCAGCAGGGCGAACTGCATCCGGTTGCCGATGAATCCCGGGACGTCGCCGCCGACCTCGACCGGGGTCTTCCCGGCCGCCCGCAGCCAGCCGCTCACCAGGGCCGTGTTGGCGGCCGAGGTGAACCGACCGGGTACCACCTCCACGACGGGGACCAGGTAGGGCGGGTTCCACCAGTGCGCGCCGACCACGCGTTCCGGACGGCGGGTCTCGGCTGCGATCTCGGAGATGCGCAGCACGGAGGTATTGGTCGTCACCACGGCGTCGGGGGCGAGCCGGTCGAGCCGGGCGATCAACTCCTGCTTGAGGCGCAGACTCTCCGGAACCGCCTCGACGACGAGATCGGCGCCCGCGACCGCCTCCGCGAGCGAGTCGGCGAGCACGACCCGGACCGGTGCCTCGATGCCGAGGAGGTCGAGGTGGCCTTGGATCCGGGACGGCACCCCGCGGAGAACCTCGGGGTCGGGGTCCCAGATGCGCACGGTCGAACCGCCGAGCATGAAGACCTGCGCGATGCCGTGGCCCATGAGCCCTGCGCCCACCACGCCCACGTCGGCGGCGGGCTTGTTTGATGCGTCGTCGATCACGAGGAACTCCTCCGATGGTGGCGGGCCGCGTCGCCGTGTCTCATCCGCCGGCGTCAGGCCGGGAGCCGGCTCGGGGCGGTACCCTGTTCGATGCGGTATCCGTCCGGGGTGAAGGAGCCGTTCTCGGCCCGGAACTGGGTCATGAAATCCGGCCAGAGAGTGGCGAGTCGGCCGCTGCGGGGATGCACGTACCAGCTGCGGCATCCGCCGGTCAGCCAGACGGTGCCCTGGCTGCGCTGGTCGATGCCCGCGACGTACGCCTGCTCCGCGTCCGGATCCGGCTCCAGGGTCACGTCGTTGGCGACCACGAAGTCCAGGGCCTCTTTGATGTACGCGATCTGGGTCTCGACCATGAAGATGATCGACCCCGCGCCGAGGCCGGTGTTGGGGCCGAGCATGACGAAGAGGTTCGGGAAGCCGGAGACCGTGGTGCAGGCGAACGCCCGTCCGCCCTCGGCCCAGTGGTCGGCGAGCAGCGCCGCGTCCCGCCCGACGATCCGATGGGCGATCGGCAGGTCCGTGGCCTCGAACCCGGTCGCCACGACCAGCAGGTCGAGCTCGGTCTGCCGCCCGTCCTGGGTCCGGACGCCCTGGGCGTCGATACGTGCGATGCCCTCGGTGACGAGATCGACATGGGGCAGGGCCAGCGTCGGGTAGTAGTCGTTCGAGATGAGGATGCGCTTGCAACCGATGGCGTAGTCGGGCGTCAGGCGCGCCCGCAGGACCGGATCGTCGACCTGCGCCTCCAGGTGCTGCCGTGCGGTGGCCGCGATCTGGTCGATGAACGCGGGGACGCCGCGCCGCTGCGGGAAGCGTGATTCGTTGTCCCAGAACAACTGGTCGCGCAGCGCCTGCGCGGTGGCCGGCAGCCGGCGGAACATCCCCTTCTCCGCGCTGCTGTAGACGTAGTCCTTGCGCGGGATGACATAGGGGGCCGACCGCTGGAAGACCGTCACGTGCTCGGCCGTCTTGGCGAGTTCGGGAACGATCTGGATGGCCGAGGCCCCGGTGCCGATCACCCCCACGCGCTTGCCGGCCCAGTCGCGGGAGTGGTCCCAGCGTGCGGAGTGGAACAGGTCACCGTCGAAGGTCTCGATGCCCGGTATGGAGGGCATGACCGGGTCGGAGAGGTGGCCCGAGGCGGTGACCACCGCCTTGGAGACGTGGAATCCGTGCGGGGTCTCGACGATCCAGCGCCCGCGCTGCTCGGACCATGACGCGTGCAGCACCTCGGAGTCGAAGTGGATCAGCGGCAGCAGCCCTTCTTCCTCGGCCGTTCTCTGCAGGTAGGCGAGGATCTCGGGCTGGCCCGCGTAGACCCGCGACCAGTCCGGATTGGGGCGGAACGAGTACGAGTACAGGTGTGACTGGATGTCGCAGGCGGCGCCCGGGTAGGTGTTGTCGCGCCAGGTGCCGCCGACGGTGTCGGCCCGTTCCAGCAGGACGAATGAGTGCTGTCCGGCCCGGGCCAGCGCGGTGCCCATGCCCAGGCCGGAGAATCCCGTTCCGACGATGATGACGTCGGTCTCACTGATGGGCGCCCGGCTTTCCGGTGCGGCGAAGGTTGTCGTCTCGGGAATGGACATGATGCTCCTCGGAATGGGGGTGCTCAGGCGTGGCCGGTGCTCAGGACTGCACCGGCCCGGGTCTTTGCGGGGTCCTTCACGAAGGCGTCGATGAGGGTGAACAGTTCCGCCGGGCGTTCGTGCACGACCGCGTGGCCTGAGCCCACCTCCGCGTAGCGCGCGTCAGGGATGCCGCCGAAGAGCATGCGGGCGTGCCTGACCGGGACCATCTGATCCTGTGCGCATCCGATGACGAGTGTCGGGGAGGAGATCCGGGGAATCTGCTCGGAGATGTCGACGGCCCGGTTGAAGAGCATCTTCGACAGCCGGTCCGGCCCTGACGCGGTGCGGGAGACGATCTCCGCGAGCTCGGTCTCGGTCCTGGCCGCGAGGTAGGCGTCGCTGTATGCGGTGAGGACCATGAACCCCGGGAGCGCCGGATGCCGGTCGAGGCGCAGGCTCTGCCAGATGTCGTTGCGCAGTCGTTGCTGGATGTCCGTCCTGGCCCAGCCGGCGACGAGCACGAGGTTCTCGACGAGATCGGCCCGTTCCGCGCCCAGTGCCGCCGCGATGACGGCCCCGAACGAATAGCCGACGAGATTGACCGGCTCGTCCGGGCTCAGGTGCTCGATCACCGCGGTGGCCTGGGCCGTGTAGTGCGCCGTCTCGGCGACCTGTGCCGGGTCCTCCGGATCCACGAAGTCGAAGGCGATGACGCGATGGCGCATCGCGAGCATGGGGAACAGCGCCCAGAAGTTGTTGTACGCCGAGCCGCCTGTTCCGTGCAGCAGGACGACGGCCGGGCCCGTGGCCGTTCCAGGAGCGCCGGAATCATAGTAGGTGATCTTTGTTCCGGCCACGGCCAGCGTGCCCTGTCGCACGTTCGGAGGGAAAGTCACTCGAGCCTCTCGGGGGGAAGGGAAGGACGGGATCGGAACCGGCCGCCGCTTCACGGCGGTGCGTCGCGGGCGGGCCTGGCCGATTCCAGGACGGCCCCGATGTCCGGGAGTTCCTCCAGGCCGCGGACGCTCTCCGCCAACCGCGCCAGGCGGCCGTCGTCCAGTCGTGTGAGCGGTTGCAGCCGGGACATCAGCGCCCGGCCGGTCGACCGGTCGTAGACCGTGGTCGCCGGAGCTCCGGAGTCCGCGGTCACTCCGTCGTGGGTGACGTCGACGGACGTTGCGTGGGTGGGCACCGCCGGATCGGGAAGCAGGTCGATCCTGGCCGTGAGCCGGCGGACCGCTGCGGTGTCGGGGGACTCCAGATGCTCGATCGTCACGTCGCCGTGGAGCAGGGCCAGGGCGATGCAGGTCCGCAGGCTCATCAGCGCCGCGGCCCTTGTCCGCACCGCCGCCGTGGTGTCCACCCCCGGGTAGGTGATGTCGTCCGCGTTCATGCGGACCCGCACCCGCTCCACGTCGGACGCCCGGAACCGCCGCGCGGCCTTGAGCGCGAGGACCTGTTGGACCGGGGCCTGGTTGAACGCGCAGACCGGGTAGGGCTTCAGCAGGACGTCCTCCACCGCCCAGCGCTCTCCCAGCCCGTCCAGCACGGAGGCGGGGGCGATGTCGGCGGTCGCGAAGGCGCGGTGGAATCCGTTGGCGCCCTCCAGGGTGTCGGGGGCTCCGAACACTCCCTCCGCGGCCAGGTAGGCGGCAACGTACCCGTTGCGCGCGGCGAACGCGGTCTGGTAGCGCCACTCGTCGCTTCCCCGCAGCCATGTCTGGGTCAGGCCCGACGACGTGTTCGCGGCGAACGCCAGAGCGCTGGTGAGGGCCGTCGGTCCCAGCCCGATCGCCTTGCCCACCGCGGCGGCTCCGGCGAGCGGCCCGTACAGGCCGGTGGGACGGAACCCTCGGCGTGAGATCTGGCGGACGGACGCGGCACCGATCCTGGCGCCGACTTCGTAGCCGGCGACCATGGCGGTCAGCACCTGGGCGCCGTCGATCCTGTGCTGCTCTGCGGCCGCCAGCAGCGGTGGCAGCACGGTGCTGCCGAAGTGGCTGATGGCAGCCGGGAGTTCGTCGTGCTGTGCGCGGGCGCCCATGGCCAGGGAGTTGGTGACGACGGCTCGTTCGGCGGGCGCCGGCAGGCCGTCGGTCAGCCTGGTGGCGGCTTGGGCGGCCGGCAGTCCGGCCGGCCAGGGCGTGCGGTCCTGTCCCGGGACGCGCTCGTCGCGAGCGGCGAGTGCGACGACGATGTTGTGCTGAAGGATCAGCTTGGCCCGCTCGCGGACGCGCTCCGGCAGATCCGCGGAGGAGAGCTCGGACACGAAGTGCGCGAGCTCTTCGAGGAGTGCGGGCGGCCGTGTTGCTTCCGGCATGGCTTCCCTTCCCTTCCGTGGCGGACAGTCGAATCGGTGGGCGGGGCGAGGCCGTCACCTCAGGGATTCCACATAGTGGAGTGTGCTTCTACAACATGATATATGGTCTGCCTGAAAAGGAGAACCTGTCAAGTTCCCGACGGAGCCGACACCACCGGGACCGGGGCAGGTTGGGCAGGGCGAAGCACCGCACCACACACCCGGTCCCGCTCTCGAATGCGAGCCGAATTCTCTTGGCGGCAATGCGCGTTGTACATCCCCGGAGGGGAATCCCGGACGGGCGGTGTGGCCACCCGCCCGGGCCAAAGGGATTCACTTCCTCAGGAGGACTTGCGCCGCGGACCGCGGTTCGGGGAGCTCTCCTCCAGACCGAGGTGCGCGCCCATCTGCTGAGCGACGTCCTTGATGGTCGGCAGGGCCTCGGTCATCGTCTCCCGGGTCCATCGCAGGGCCGGCCCCGTCACGTTGATCGCGGCCACCACCCGCCCGTCGAGGTCACGGACGGGCACGGCCACAGCGGTGGCGCCCGGGATCGTCTCGCCGACGCTGACGGCGTACCCCCTGGCACGGACCTCGTCGAGTTCGTGCAGGAACTCCTCGGACGAGTGCGCGGCGGTCGGCGCGAGCGCCGGCCAGTCGAGCGGGGCCAGGATGGACTTGCGTTCCGGTTCGCTCATCCCGGCGAGCAGGACCTTGCTGCTGGCACCGGCATGCCAGGGGAACGTACTGCCGACGCCGCTGCTCATCCGCATCATGTGACGGCTTTCCACCTCGGCCACGCAGATGCGTCCCTCCGGCGAAGCGATGTGCAGGCCCGCCGTCTCACCGGTCGCGTCGCGGAGCGACTGCAGGTAGGGACGGCTGATCGCGGGCAGTTCGCTGGTCCGACCGCTCTGGAACATCACGCGTGCCAGTCGCGCGATCGAGGGCCCCAGGCTGTACAGCCCGGAGTTCGGGTCCTGTCTGATAAAGCCGTTGTGCTGCAGCGCCTTCGTCATACGGTGCGCGGTCGGCAGCGTCAGTTCTGTTATTTCACAGATCTCTTTGAGGGAGCGGGAGGGATGGTCCGAGGAGAAGGTGAACAAAATCGCCAGCGCGCGCTCGATCGACTGCGAACCACGTGGTCCCGTGGATTCCGAACTCTCTTGTCCCATCGCTGATTAACTTCCTAGTCGTTGACGTCCGGCCGTGCGTTCCCTCGACCCGGCGGTCGAAGCGAAACGCAACGCTACGGGGAAGCCGGGCCGCCATGTGGACAATCGACCGGGCGCCGGGCCCGGTGCCTGCTAGCTCGACTGCCGATCTGCTCGGGGGCTCCAGTTGACGAGCACCACCTGTTCGGCCGCCTCCTCGAAGACGGCCTCGACCGGCATGCCGATGCGCAGCTCCTCAGGCGCCACATTGACCAGCCGGCCCAGGAACCGCAGTGTCGAAGCCTCCTGGAGGCCGTCGATCTGCACCAGGCCGACCGCGTACGGCGGAGGGAGCCCGGGGATGGTCTGCTGCATCACCACGGTCCAGGTGAACAGCCGCCCGTACGGCGGAACCACCGTCCACCCGGAGGCAGCCGACAGGCACCGGCGGCAGACCGGTCGGGGTGGCCAGCGCAGCAGCCCGCAGTCCGCACACTGCTCCACCGACAGCTCGTGGCGCAGAGTGCCGCTCCAGAACTCGGCGAACTCGGTGAAGCCGGGGTCCGGCAGCGGCCGGGTCATGACGTTGCTCCGACGCGGTCCAGGACGGCGAGCGCGCCGTCACCGAGATCCCCCCAGCCGGTGACCGCGACGTGCCGGACCCCGTCGAGCTGGCGGTCTCCGCACTCGCCGCGCAACTGGCGGGCGGCCTCGATCACATGGCTCAGACCCGACAGGTGCCCCTCGGCCAGCAGGCCTCCGTGCGTGTTCACCGGAAGCCGCCCACCGGGGTCGATGCCGCCCTGCTCGCAGAATCTGCCCGCAGTGCCGACCGGAGTGAATCCGGCGGCTTCCAGTTGGTGGATGACCTCGAAGGTGAAGCAGTCGTAGATCATGGCGGCGTCCATGTCCTCCGGGCCGAGGGACGCCCGGTCCCAGGCAATCCTGGCGGCGTGTTCGAGGCCGATTCCCAGCAGATCGGGCCGGTTGGTGAGATCGTCGGGCGATTCGGGCCGGCCTTCGCCGACGCTCAGAATCCTGACCTGGGGCCGTCCGCCGGTGTCCCGCACTCCGGCTCGGACGATGATCGCGCATCCGCCGTCGGTCTCCAGACAGCAGTCGTAGCGGGTGTACGGATCGGCGATCACCCGTCCGGCGAGGTACTTCTCCAGGGACAGCGGCCGGCCGTAGGTCTGCGCGCGCGGGTTCCGCTGCGCGTACCGGTTGGCGCTCACCGCGACCGACCCCAGCTGCTCACGGGAAAGGCCGTGTTCGTGCATGTAACGCCGGCAGATCATCGAGTAGCGCTGGGCCGGGGTGTTCCAGCCGTACGGGTGCTCGAGCTGCGTCCTGAAATGCTGTGCCGGCTGCTGCGACGGCCGCTGGTGGATACGGCCGTCGGAGACCCCGTTCCGGGCTCGGAACATCAGTACGTTCCTGGCGGTACCGGACGTCACGGCCAAAGCGGCGTGCTGGAGGCCGGCCACGGCACCGGCGCCTCCCATGTGGATCACACAGTTGTAGTTCAACCGGCGCAGCCCCATCGCGGACATGAGCTCCTCCGGCGACACCGCGAAGGGGTGGCTGATGATGCCGTCGATGTCCCGGGGGTCGATGCCGGCGTCACGGCAAGCCGCCAGAACGGCCTCCACCGCCAGGCCGGTCGGGGTGCGACGGCTGGCCCAGGAGTAGTCCGTCTCCCCGACCCCCGCAATGACGGCGTCGCCATCTGCTCTCACCGTTTCCTCCTTCTTCCGTCACGGGATCCCGCTGCGTGCTTCGGCCTCGGCGCTCCGCGAACCGGCCGGGGCCGGTCAGCTCAGTGCGGACGCTATGGTCTCGACCGTGGTCAGCCGTGTCCTGGCGCTGCCGCCGATCGACAGCACGATCTCCTCGACCCCGGCCGCCTCGTACTCCTGGAGCACATCGGCGATGTACGAGGCGGGGCCGTCGATGCGCCCGGCGGTCCAGGGCGGCTCGGCGGGCCTGTCCTCCGTGATCCGCAGCGGGGAGAACAACGCGACGGGCGGGGCAGGGAGCCGGCCGGGAGAGTCGGGATATTCCTCGCGCCGCAGCTCCGCGATCCGTTCCCGGCCGTTCGCGACCGCGTCCGGCGGGAGTCCTCGTACATGCGGATGCCAGGTATCGCCGAGCCGTGCCACCCGGCGCAGCGCCGACGGGCCGTTCCCGCCGATCCAGACCTCCGGGCGGTACTCCTGGCCGCTGGGAACCACGGACATCGCCTTGATGTCCGCGTACGCGCTGTGGTAGCTCGCCGACCTGGGGTCCTCGTCCCAGACCCCCCGGACGAACCGCACCACGTCGTCGGTCCACGGCCGCCGGTCGGCGAACGGACCGACCCGCAGGGCGTCGAACTCCTCCTTGAGCCACCCCTCGCCGACGCCCCACCGGAAGCGCCCTTCGGTCAGGTACGCGATGGTGCCGACCAGCTTGGCCCAGTGCAGATGCGGTCGATAGGGCAGGATCGCCACGCTGGTGCCCAGCGGGCAGTCCGGGCGCAGCGCGGCGAGGTAGCCGAGCGTGGTGAACGCCTCCAGGAAGATCCGGTCGGTCGGAACCCGGTACCGGCCGCCCGCCGGACCGGCGGTCCCGCCGTACGGGTAGGGCGTCTCCTGCTCCGCGGCCAGGGCGAAGTGGTCCCCGGCCCACAGCGCCGCCGCACCCGCGTTGACCGCCTCGGCCGCCACCAGACGCAGGGCGTCCGTCGTGGCCGCGTGGCCGACGTGCGGAACCACAAAACCTGTTCTCATGGCGTGGCAGTCCTCTCGGTGGGAACGAGGCGGAAGCGTTCCACCTCCCTCTTGGTGAGCGTGCGTGGGATCTCCGGGATGAATTCCACGTATTTCGGGACCTTGAAGTAGGCGACTCGGTCCGCGCACCAGGCGCGCAGCTCGTCCGCCGACAGGGCCGCGCCCGGCTTGAGCGCCAGCCAGGCCCGTATCTCCTCATCGCCGAGGGAGGACGTGACCGCGGTGATCGCCGCGTCCTCGACCAGGGGGTGACCGGTGAGCAGGCGTTCGATCTCGTCCACCGAGACGTTCTCGCCGGCACGCCTGATGAAGTGGCCCATGCGCCCGAGGTAGATGAGATAGCCCTCGGATATCCGGCCCAGATCCCCGGTGTGGTGCCACAGCCCGCGCCACCGTTCCGCCGTGACGTCCGGGTGCCCGTAGTACCCGAGCATGAACGAGGCGGGTTCGGCCGGTCGGACCACGATCTCGCCCTCGTCCCCGTCGGCGCAGAAGGACCCCTGGGGGTCGACGATCTTGATCTCGACCCCGTTGATCCCCTCGGCCCGACCGCATGAGCCCGGCCTGCGGTCATCCGGTGTCTCTGAGGAGATCAGCACACCGGTCTCGGTCTGGCCGTACGCCTGGAGCACCGGGAAGCCGAAGCGCTCCTCGAACTGCGCCCACTTCTCGGGGTTGTCCCAGCTGCCGAGGGTGCCGATGCCGAGCCGGAAGCTGTGCGCCCGCTCCGCCTCGGACGGGGGCCGCTGCAGCAGAATGGAGGAGATCGCCACGCCCGTGTTCGTGATCGTGGCGCCCGCGGCAGCGGCGTCGGTCCAGAACGACGAGGCGCTGAACCACCTGTTGAAGTGCGTCCTCATACCGCAGTACATGGGGCCCAGCAGCCCGTTCTGCTGCCCGCCGACGTGGAACAGGTGGCCCGGGCCGTAGTGCACGTCCGACGGCGTGCCGCCGGTGACGGCGGCGTACCGCCGGGCGGCGGCCAGGAGGTAGCCGTGCGGGACGAGCGCTCCCTTGGGCAGGCCGGTGCTCCCGCCGGTGAAGGTGATGCACGCGGGGCTCTCCGCGGTGATGGCCGCGTTCCGGTCCCACTCCTGGTCCGAGAGCGTGTCGAGGGTGTCGCTCGACGGGTAGGGCGCCGCGGACCGATCGGACAGGGTGCTCGCCACCAAAAACACCCGGAGGTCCGCGAACTCGTCGCCGCGGTCCTGGAGCATGCGGAGGAAGACGGGGAGCAGTTCGTCGTCGACAAGGATGATCTTGGGACCGACCTCCCGCAGCGAGTAGGCGAGGTCTCCGCTCTGCAGCGAGGCGTTGAGCGGGGCCCAGATCGCTCCGGTCTTCGCGCAGGCGAACCAGGACAGGACATGCTCCACGGAGTTGTAGCCGAACTGGGCGACCACGTCGGCCCGGCCGATCCCCAACTGCCGGAAGCCCGCCGCCCATCGCGACGACCGCCGGTCGGCCGTGCCGTAGCTGAGGTCGTGGCCCCGGATACGGGCCAGGACCTTGTCGCCCAGTGAGGCGCGTTCGGCGATGAGGTCCGCGAGGGTGCGGACGTCCGCCAGTGCCGTGCTCATTCGGTTCTCCTCCTCGACTGCTTGCTGCCCGTCCCCACCGGGGTGTCGTGGCGTTGCCGCGGCGCCGGCCTACCAGATCGCGACGGGGTCAACGGGACTTCCCGTGCCGCCCACGATCGGCAGCGGTGCGGCGACGAACATGAACTCGTGCACGCCCTCGGTGCCGAGCTCCTCCAGGTTCAGCCACTCGACCAGGTGCACTCCGTACTCCCGGATCAGAAGCTGGTGGACGGGGACCGGCCCGCTGTCCTGCACGCAGTCCGGACGCCGCTCGACCGCCTGGTTGTCGGCCCCGACGACCGCCACGTCGCGTTCGGCCAGCCAACGCGCGCCGTCCAGGTCCAGACCCGGCTGCGCGCCCAGCAGTTCGGCCGGAATGCGGTGCCGGTCCAGGACCTGCCTCAGCCAGCCGGTCCGCAGCAGCACCGCGTCGCCCGCTTCGACGTCCACTCCGGCATCCGCCGCGGCACGCTCCAGCTCGGTCCGGCCGACAGGAGCGTCGGCCGCGTCCAGGTAGGGCTCCACGTCGAGCAGCACACCGCGCGTGACGATGCCGCGTGCGCCGGCGATGTCGAGGCGGTGGGCGCCGCTGCTGCGCACCTGCGCCCTGCTCACCCCGTCGAAGAGCTGCCCGTCGCGCCAGACGTGCGACAGGGCGTCCACGTGGGTGCCGGCCCCGTGGATCTCCAGGCCGATGAAGTCGGTCGCCGACTCGACCCCGGCTGTGGCCTCATTGCCGACGAGCGCGAAGTCCCCGCCGTCCCGGAACATCATGTGCAGGGCCGGGAAGTGCCCGTCGGGCTGCGGCATGTTCCGCCGGATCGGAATCCCGAGGCTCGCCCTGCGGCCCAGCCGCACACAGGCCGCCGCACGCACGACCTGCTCCGGGCCGATGGTGTTCAGCGCGCCCGCGGACGCCGCCCCGGGCCAGCGCGACCAGTTGCCGGGCCGGTCTGCTAGGGCTTCCAATTCTTCGCCTGCTCCCGGATGGTGGCCGCGTCGAACTCGTTGTAGTACTTGACGAGGTCGTTGTCGATCAACTGGCTGACCGGGACCGCGGCCTTCACCTGTCCCGACTTCATCAGGAAGTCGCGGTAGGCGCCGTAGTACGCCGGGTCGGAGTACCCGTACTGCTGCTGGCCCGCGGGCAGCGCGTCCAGCGCCCACTTGCCGCTGCGGGCCTTGAGCGAGAGGGCGAAGTTCTTGAGATTGGCGGCGGAACTGCCCGTGGCCGGTTCCGAGTCCGGATACGCCTTCCACAGGATGCGCACCGCGGCCTCCGGGTTCTCGGTGCAGAACACGATCCCCATGGCGAGGGCGCGCCCGATCCCGGCGATCTCCTTGGGGTTCTTCTTGATCGTGCTGCCCTTGGCCGACAGCACGTTGCTGGGGTAGTTCGCGGCCTGGCCGATGTCGACCGGCTGGAGGGGCGTCTTCAGCAGCTCCTTGACCTCGGTCATGTAGGCGTCGGAGAGCGCCACCGCGTCCACCGCGTGCTTGTTGATGGCGGCGACTGCCTGCGCGCCCTCGCCGATCACCAGGAACTTGACCTTGTCCGGATCGCCTCCGGCATCGGCGACCAGCCCCTGGACCAGGGGCTGGGCGGTGCTCCCCTCGGCGAAGATCCCGACCGTCTTGCCTTCGAGCTGCTTGAGGTCGGTCAGCGGAGTGCCGCCGATGGTCGAGACCTCGATGATGTTCTTCTGGTTCCAGGTGAAGAACGCCTGCACGCCCTCGTTGATGTCCGTCCCCATCATGAAGGCCGGGTCCGGGATGCCGACGTCGGACGCCCCGGTGACCACCTGCTTCTGGGGCGACGAACTGCCCGGCACCAGGTTCACGTCGGTCATGTCGACGCAGGAGTCCTTCATGTAGCCCAGTTCCTGGGCGACCACGAGCGGTGCGTAGGAGACCGGCATGGTCGCCGCCGCTCCGCCGACCGTCACCTTGTAGGTGGTCGGGCAGTCCTTGCCCCAGGCGTTCATGTCGACGGCCTTCGACGGCGTCGACGCGGGAGTCGACGAACTGCCGCATGCGGCCGCGCCGAGCATCAGCAGGGAGATCCCGGCCGAGAGGATCAATTTTCTGTTTCTCGCCACTTTTTTCTCCATCTCGTCATTGACATGGCTGGCAGGTGGTCCGGGCGTCGGGTCAAAGGATTTCGGCGATCACTTGGTGCTGGTGTCGCGCCAGCGGAGCAGCCGTCGCTCCAGCACTCCTACCAGTGCCTGAAGCACGAGCCCTATGGCTGCCAGCACGAGGAGGACGGCGAATGATCCGGCGGTGTCCACGACCGCGTCGAGGGATGTCATGAGCTTTCCCAGCCCCTCGCGCTGTCCAACGAATTCCGAGACCACCGCACCGATCAGGCCGAAGACGACCGACAGTCGCAGTCCGGCGAACAGATAGGGCAGGGACATGGGAAAGCGCAGTTTGACGAAGGTCTTGAAGGGACCGGCGCCCAGCGAGCGGAACATCTCCAGGTAGCTTTTCTCGACCGAGTCGATCCCGGCGATGGTGTTGACGAACACCGGGAAGAACGCCTCGATAGCGATGAGGATGACCTCGGATTTGAGATTGAACCCGAACCAGAGGACGAAGATCGGCGCCAAAGCGATTTTGGGGAGCGACTGGAAGCCGACGATGTAGGGGCGCACCAGGATGTTCGTCCATTTCGACAGCGCCACCGCGGTGCCGACGACGAGGCCGAGAGGGCAGCCGATCACCAAACCGATGGCCAGCGCATAGAGCGTATGCAGGCCATTGGTCTGGATGGCGTCCCGATCCCAGAGCGTGCGGAATGCGGAGAGGATTTGCGTCGGGCGGGGCACGATGATGGGAGAGACCTTGAGTGCCTCGATCACCAACTCGGCGACAATGACCGAAACCACCAGGACGAGCAGTTGTATCGCCAGGATTCCGAGTCGCCTGCCGTGCCTGACGAGTAGCCGTGGCCGCCGTCCTCCCGGCCGGTCCCGCTTCTCCTGCTGCTCCTGTCGAGAAACCAAGGTAGCCACTCAGCTAGCTCCCAACGCTAGGCCCAGACTCTCGCGGATGGTCGCCACCGAACGGGCGAATTCGGGTTCCCGCTGCATGGCGAGGGTACGGGGCCGTTCCAGTTTCACGGAGACGTCGCCGATGATACGACCGGGCTTGGAATCCATGACCACGACCCGGTCGGACAGAAAGACGGCCTCGCTGATGGAATGGGTCACGAAGAGGACGGCATTGCCGAGCGTGCTCTGAATACGTGAGAGCTCGACGCCCATCGTGTCGCGGGTCATGGCGTCAAGGGCGCCGAACGGTTCGTCCATGAGCAGGAGCGGGGGATCGGTGATCAGCGCCCGGGCGATGGAGACACGCTGTTGCATTCCCCCGGAGAGCTGTTTCGGAAGCGATTCGGCGAATGATTCGAGACCTACCAGGCCGAGCAGTTCCCGGGCGCGCCTTTCGGCTTCCTGCGGCGAAAGGTCGGTGCCGAGTTCCGTGGCCAGCAGAACATTTTTGAGAGCCGATCGCCAGGGTAGCAGGAGCGCGGACTGAAACACCATCGCATAGCGCATGGCGTCGCCTCGGTAACCTCGCGCACCTGCCTTCCCTGCCCCTTTCGCCGAGGCACCGGCCGCTGTCCGTCCGGTGCGGCCGAGCCCGTTCGACACCGTTCCACTGGTCGGGTCCACGAGCCCCGCGATGATGCGGAGCAGAGTTGTCTTGCCGCATCCCGACGGTCCGACGATGGAGACGAATTCCCCCTCTTCCACGCGCATGGAGACGTCGACGAGCGCGGAGAAATCCGAGCCCGACTGACGATAGGTCATGCCGACGTGTTCAACGCTGAGCGCTGGTTCATCGAATGCCGAACTCACAGCTGGCCTCCCGTTTCTGGGTGTGTCGGCGAGTATCGATTTCTGCCGTGCCTCATCGGGTCGTCCGGTGCGCCCGGCCTCCTGCTCCGGTTTGCGGAGTGCTCGGGGAGGTCACGGGCGGAAACAAGCCAGACATGTCTCCGGATGGCGGATGTGCCGCAGAGGTCTCGCCGGCCCGCCCGGCGAGTCTTCGACCGCAGGTTTCTCCAGGTCAGGAGCAGTGCGCCCGGTCCATGCGACACTTCTTCATAGTGTGGATGTTCTGCTTACTATGTGGAAGCAGTGTCACGTTAAACTCGCCGAGACCTCGTGTCAACGGGTCGGACCGAGGATGAACAGTCCGCTGACCGGTGCGGAAGCCGGGTCCCAGGACGGTCTCGCGCCGACCCGGAGTGCTCGGGCCGGTCGCCGCGACAACTTGTCCGGGATACGTCTCGCCGAAGCGGTTGTTGACATCGGCGTGGTGGTCTCAGGGGGGTGGGCGTCTCGGGGTGTCGCTGTTCGCGCCGGCCGGCCCGCGGTTCTCCGGGCACCGTGCGGGCCGCACCCGTACCGCACAATGGCCCTGTGCCCTCCCGCGACGACATCTCCACCGACGACCTGCGGCTGCTCCTCGCCCTCGCGCGCACCGGCAAGCTGGTCGCGGCAGCGGCGATCGTCGGCATCGACCACACCACGGTGCGTCGTCGGCTGCGGCGGTTGGAATCCAGCTTGGGCGTCACCCTGATCGAGCACGGCTCGGACGGATGGGTGCTGACCGAACTCGGCCGTGTCGTCGTCGAGCGCTCCAACCGCCTGGAGGACGTCGTCCACGACGTGCGCGCCGCGGTCCAGGGCGTCGAAGGAACCGTCCGCGGCACCGTCCGCATCGCCGCGCCCGACGGTTTCGGCGCGTCCTTGGCCTGCTCCGCGATCGCCGAGGTCGTGCGAGAACATCCCGGCATCACGGTCGAGCTGGTGACGTCGACGCGACCGCTGAGCCCGCGCGCAGCCGGATACGACCTGTCGGTCAGCATCGGAGAGCCCCGGCAGGGATGGCTCGCCTCCGAACTGCTCACCCGCTACGAGCTCGGCCTCTACACCAGCCACGATTACCTCCGCCGGCACGGACCTCTTCGGAGCACTGCCGACCTGGCCAACCACCGCCTGGTGTTCTACGTCGACTCACACCTGGCGGTGGCCGAACTCGACCTGGCCCGCAGCTTCGCCGGGATGGGCGTGGGGTTCGCCTCCACCAGTGTGCACGCCCAACTCGCGGCGACCCGGGACGGTGCGGGCATCGGCCTGCTGCCCTCCTTCCTCGCGGAACCGGAACCGGAACTGCGCCGCGTGCTGCCTGCCGAGGTCCGCTTCGTCCTCGCCTACTCCCTGAGCCTGCGCAGGGACAGCCCCGCTCCCGACGCCGTGGAGCTCATCCGAACCGCCCTGCACCGCCATGTCGCGGGACACCAGCGCGAGCTGCTTCCTCTGGCGTGAGCGCTGGAGAAGGCCCGGCGCGGCCAGGCGCGCGCCGGACTGTGCAGAAACGCAGATCCGCTGTGCATGATCAGTACTTGTCTGCCTTCTCAGGTGAGGGGCACCCTTGCCGGTGATAACCCCTCACCGAGGAGGACCCTTGTCGGCCGTTCCCCTGCCGAGCGAGATGAAGGCAGCCGTTCTCGTGGGCGACGCGCCCGAGCTCGAGATCCAGCACATCCCAGTGCCCCGACCGCGTGCCGGGGAGGCTCTGGTCAAGATCCGCTCCTGCGGGGTCTGCCACACCGATCTGCACGTCATCAAGGGCGAGGTCGGCTTCCCCCGCCCCGCGGTGCTCGGCCACGAGATCAGCGGAAGCGTCGTCGCGCTCGGAGCCCCGGCCGACCGGCCCGGGGGACTGGCCGTGGGCGACGACGTGGTGGGGGCGTTCATCATGCCGTGCACCACCTGCGCGTCCTGCCTGCGGGGCCGCGACGACCTGTGCGAGAACTTCTTCGCGCAGAACCGGCTCCACGGCACGCTGTACGACGGCGAGAGCCGGCTGTCGACGGCCGACGGCTCGTTCCTCGCCATGTATTCGATGGGTGGACTCGCCGAGTTCGCGGTCGTGCCGCTGTCCGGCCTGGCCGGACTCCAGCCCGGCATCGAGCCGGTCACAGCGGCCGTCCTCGGCTGCGCCGCCTTCACCGCGTACGGTGCCGTCCATCGCGCTGGTCGGGTCCGGTCGGGCGAGTCGGTCGCCGTGGTGGCCGTCGGCGGAGTCGGCTCCGGGGTGGTGCAGCTGGCCAGAGCCGCCGGTGCCGATCCGGTGATCGCCGTCGACATCGACGAGGACAAGCTGGCTGCCGCCCGCCTGATGGGTGCGACGCACGTGGTCAACTCGCGGACGACCGACGCCCGTGCCGCGATCCAGGAGATCTGCGGCGGCGTCGACGTCGCCTTCGAGGCGCTCGGCCACCCGGCCACCTTCAGCCAGGCCGTCGGACTGCTCGGCGACGGTGGCCGGATGGTCGCGATCGGCATCGCCGCCGGCCAGGCGAAGGCCGAGATCGAGATCACCCCGCTGGTCCGCCGCGGCTACACCGTGACCGGTTCATTCGGAGCCCGGACCCGCGAGGACCTGCCCGCTGTCGTCGAAGCCGCAGCCCACGGCGGGTTCGACGCGGCCGGTCTCGTCACCCGGCGTTTCCCCCTCGACGACGCGAACGAGGCGTACCAGGCGCTGGCCCGCGGTGAGATCACCGGCCGCGCCGTCGTCGTCATGGACTGACCGCCGCCCGGCCCCCGATCATCCCGCCGTTCAATCCCCTGTTGGAAAGGCCGCCCATGTCCGAGTCCGCCACCGCCGCACCTCCTGAGCGCATTCCGCACTGGATCGACGGCTCGCCGTTCGATCCCGTCGACGCCCGTCTGGGTCCGGTCTACGATCCCGCCCTCGGGGTGCGGACCGCGTCGGTCGTCTTCGCGACGCCGGGCCACGTGGACCGGGCCGTCGCGGCGGCGACCCGCGCGTTCCCGGCCTGGCGCGACCTGTCGATGGCCCGTCGGCAGGTGGTCCTGTTCCGCTTCCGCGAACTGCTCAATGACCGTAAGGACGAACTGGCCGCGATCATCACCGGCCAGCACGGCAAGGTGCTCTCCGACGCACTCGGCGAGATCGCCCGGGGCCAGGAAGTCCTGGAATTCGCCCTGGGCTTCCCCGAAATCCTCAAGGGAGCGTTCTCCCGCAACGTCTCCAGCGGTGTCGACGTCCACTCCTTCCGCGAACCGGTCGGCGTGACCGCCGTCATCAGCCCCTTCAACTTCCCGGCCATGGTGCCGATGTGGTTCTTCCCGGTCGCGCTCGCCGCCGGGAACACCGTTGTCCTGAAGCCGAGCGAGAAGGACCCCTCAGCCGCGATGTGGCTCGCCGCCCTGCTCACCGAAGCGGGTCTGCCGGACGGCGTCTTCAACGTGGTCCACGGCGACAAGACCGCCGTGGACGCGTTGCTTGAGCACCCCGACGTCGCGTCCGTCTCGTTCGTCGGCTCCACCCCGATCGCCTCCTACATCTACGAGGCCGCCGCTCGGGCCGGGAAGCGTGTCCAGGCCCTCGGCGGGGCGAAGAACCACATGCTGGTGCTCCCCGACGCCGATCTCGACCTTGTCGCCGACGCCGCGGTCAACGCCGGCTTCGGTTCCGCCGGCGAGCGGTGCATGGCCGTCTCGGTGGTGGTGGCGGTGGAGCCGGTCGCCGACACTCTCGTCGCGAAGATCACCGAGCGCATGGCCGGCCTGCGGACCGGAGACGGCAGGCGCGGCTGCGACATGGGACCGCTGGTCACCCGGGAGCACCGCGACAAGGTCGCGTCCTTCATCGACCTCGCCCACCGGGACGGTGCCGTGGTGGTGGTCGACGGTCGCTCCGTCGTCCCCGACGGCGTCCCCGGCGGCTTCTGGCTCGGTCCCACCCTCATCGACCGTGTCCCGAGCACGTCGAAGGTCTATACCGAGGAGATATTCGGGCCGGTGCTGTCGGTGGTGCGGGTCGCATCGTACGAGGAGGGCGTGGACCTGATCAACTCCGGAGCCTTCGGCAACGGCACCGCGATCTTCACCAACGACGGCGGGGCCGCTCGCAGGTTCCAGAACGAGGTCCAGGTCGGAATGATCGGCGTCAACGTGCCCATCCCCGTGCCGGTCGCCTACCACTCCTTCGGCGGCTGGAAGGCCTCCGCCTTCGGCGACACCAAGGCATACGGCACCCAGGGCTTCCACTTCTTCACCCGTGAGAAGGCTGTCACCACCCGCTGGCCCGGCCCGGACCACGGCGGCATCGACCTCGGGTTCCCGAGTACCGGCTGAGTCACCGTGCCGGCATCGGCGGAGTCGCGTCGCGTCCGGGCCGCGAACGCGCCGGGGGCCTGATCCGCCGGCGGGCACTCCGGGGCTTGATCCGCTCGGGCGGACATCCGGGATCAGGGGCCTCCGCCCCGGGCAGGACGTCCGTCATGGAGGACCCCGGTCGCCTGACCGGGGACCACCTCACCGACGGTGCCGGAGTGGCGCCGCCCCGTCCGGACGGCATCACCCCGCCGTGCTCGGCACGCCTGCCCCGGCCCGCTCCCCGTGCAGCGGGCCGGGACCTGTACCCCGTCCTGCACTCACCGGCCCGGGGCGGCCTCGCGCACCACCGCCCGCACTGCCGTGGCGATGCCTTCCGGGGTGATGCCGAAGTGTTCGAAGAGTTCGCCGGCCGGGGCTGACGCGCCGAAGGTCTGGACGCTGATCGCACGGCCGTCGAGGCCCAGCAGGTCGTGCCAGCCCTGACTGACCCCCGCCTCCACCGTGACCCGGGCGCGTACGGTCGGCGGGATGACGCTGTCCCGGTAGGACGAAGGCTGTTCGTCGAACCACTCGCGGCAGGGCATGGAGACGACTCGCGCGCGGATCGCTTCGTCGGCGAGGGAGCGTGCCGCGGTGATCGCGACGTGGACTTCGGAACCGGTGGCGATGATGACCGCGTCCGGCTCGGCGCCGGGGTCCTGGGCGCGCGGTTCGTAGCGGATGTAGCCGCCGCGGACGGCGCCGGCGACGGTGCGGTAGCCGTCGCCGTGGTCCGGGAACACCGGCAGGTCCTGTCTGCTGAGGCTGAATCCGGTGGGCCGCGCGGGCGCGGTGAGGACCTTCCACAAGGTGAGCGCCGTCTCGTTGGCGTCGGCGGGCCGTACCACGTCCAGGCCGGGGATCGCCCGCAGCGAGGCGAGGTGTTCGACCGGCTGGTGGGTGGGGCCGTCCTCGCCGAGGCCGATGGAGTCGTGGGTCCAGACGTAGACGACCGGAAGCCGCATGAGCGCGGCGAGTCGTACGGCGGGGCGCATGTAGTCGCTGAACACCAGGAACGTGCCGCCGTAGGGCCGGCTGCGGCCGGAGAGCGCGATGCCGTTCATGGCCGCGGCCATGAAGTGCTCGCGGATGCCCCAGTGGATCGTCCGGCCTGCCGGATCCGCACCGGGCTGGGAGTTCGAGGCGGGGAGGAACGAGGAGGTGGCGTCGACAGTGGTGTGGTTGGACTCGCCCAGGTCGGCCGAGCCGCCCCACAGCTCCGGCAGTCGCGCCGCCGCGGTCTTCAGCGCCCGGCCGAACGCCTTGCGGGTGGCCACGGGCGTGCCGGCCCCGAACGACGGTCGGGCGTCCTCGAAGCCGGCGGGCATCCGCCCGCTCTCCAGCCGCCGCCACAGGGCGAGCCCGTCGGGACGGCCGGCCGCCCACGCCGCGAAACGCTCGTCCCAGGCGCGGTGGGCGCGGGCCCCGGCCGCGCGCGCTGCCGCCGTGGTCCGCCCGCGGACCTCCTCCGGTACGTCGAACGTCGCGTCGGGGTCCGCTCCCAGCACGGCCTTGGCCGCGCGGACGGCCTCGGCGCCGAGCGCGGAGCCGTGGGACGCGGGGGTGTTCTGCGCGCCGGGAACCGGCCAGGCGATGGTGCTGCGCATCAGGATGATCGACGGGCGGTCCGTCTCGGCCGTCGCCTCCTCCAGCGCCCGGGACAGCCCGGGCAGGTCGATGTCGCCGTCGGCGGCCAGTGCGACACGCTGGACGTGCCATCCGTACGCGGCGTAGCGGGCGGCCACGTCCTCACTCGTCGCCAGGTCGGTGCTGCCCTCGATGGAGATGCGGTTGTCGTCGTAGACCACGACGAGGCCGCCCAGCCGCTGGTGGCCGGCGAAGGCACCGGCTTCGGAACTCACGCCTTCCTGGATGTCCCCGTCGGAGCACAGGACGAAGACGCGGTGGTCGAAGGGGCTGGTGCCGGCCGGTGCGCCGGGGTCGAACAGCCCGCGCTCGCGGCGGGCTCCCATCGCCATGCCCACCGCGGTGGCGATGCCCTGGCCGAGCGGCCCGGTCGTGGTCTCCACGCCCGGCGTGAGCCCTCGCTCGGGGTGCGCCGGGGTGAGGCTCCCCCGCTTCCGGTAGGCGCGCAGGTCGTCCAGCGACACCGGGTAGCCCGTGAGGTGGAGCTGGATGTACAGGGTGAGGCTGGAGTGCCCGCACGACAGGACGAAGCGGTCGCGTCCGGGCCAGGCCGGGTCCGCGGGGTCGTGGCGCAGGAAGCGCTGGAAGATCAGGTGGGCCGCCGGGGCGAGGCTGACGGCGGTGCCGGGATGGCCGTGTCCTGCCTCCTCCACGGCGTCCATGGCCAGTACGCGCGCGGTGGTGACGGCCTGCGCGTCGTCGTCGGTCCATGCGAAGGGTGCGGGGCGGATGTCGGTGCTCGTCACGGAGCGCTCCTTCGACGAGGTGGTGCGTGCGGATGAGCCTGCGGGCTGTTTCCGGCGGCGGCGTCGTCGTCGTGGCCGGCCGGGAGCGGGCTCACCACAGGGTGTAGCCGCCGTCGATCACCAAGACCTCGCCGGTGACGAACGACGACGCGGGGCTGGCCAGGTACAAGGCGGCCGGGGCGATCTCGGAGGCCTGCGCGTAGCGCTGCATCGGCACCTCGTCGATCCAGTAGTGCTTGTACTCGGGCAGGTCGATGTCGGAGATCTCGGTCTTGGTGTAACCGGGGGCGATCGCGTTCACCCGCACCGATCTGGGCGCCCACTCCGCCGCGAGGGACCGTGTCAGGTGGTGGACCCCGGCCTTGGAGACCGCGTAGGGGGCGTGCCACTGCGGGCGGTTGACGATCATGCCGGACATCGACCCGACGTTGACGATGGAGCCGGTGCCGCGCGCGACCATGGATTGGCCGACCACCTGGCTGGCCTTCCAGACCGCGTTGAGGTTGGTGGCCATGACCCGGTCCCAGCTCGCGTCGTCGATGACGAGGGACTCGCCGTGGATGCCCACACCGGCGTTGTTGACCAGGATGTCGATCGGGCCGAGCTGTCCGGTGACCTCGTCGCGCATGGCCACGAGGGCGTCGCGACTGGTGACGTCGGTCGCGGTGGAGATCGCGGTGGCGCCGCTGGCCGCCAGTTCGGCCACGGTTTCGCGGTTGCGCTCCTCGTCGCGGGCCGCGATGGCCACCGACGCGCCCGCCTCGGCCAGGGCGATCGCGATGGCCTTGCCGATGCCCCGGTTTCCACCGGTGACGACGGCGACCTTTCCGTTGAGACGGAACTGGTCCAGGACGCTCATGCGGTGTTCTCCTCAAGGGGTGGGGACAGGTGTTCCACGGCTCGCACCCGGAGGACCCGGTCGGCGTGGGGCCGGGTGCTCTCGATGAGCCGCGCGTTGCGCTGGTCCGAGCCGTGCGAGCGTTCGTACGCCTCCTCGGCGGAGCGGCCGTAGGACATGTGGCGGGTGATGAGCCGGTCGAAGCGGACGTCCTCGCCCGGCTCCAGGAACCAGCACTCGTCGAGCAGTCCGCGCACGGGGCCCCACGGGTCGTCGGGGACCAGCAGGTAGTTGCCCTCGGTGACGACCAGGGGCACGTCGCGCGGCACGGGAACCGCGCAGGCGATGGACTCCTCCAGGCTCCGGTCGAAGAAGGAGGTGTAGACGGTGTCGTCCCGCCGCGCGCGCAGCCGGCGCAGCAGGTGGACGTAGCCGGCGGCGTCGAAGGTGTCGGCGGCCCCCTTGCGGGCCTTGCGCCCGAGCCGGTCCAGTTCGGCGGTGGCCAGGTGGAAGCCGTCGAGTCCGACCAGTACCGCCTGGCCGCCGAGCGCGGACACGATGGCCTCACCGAGGGTGGACTTGCCCGACCCGGGGGCGCCGGTGATGCCGAGTATTTTCCGGTGGCCCGGGGTGACCAGCGCGCGGGCGGCGGCGACCAGATCGTCGACGGAGACGGTGGCGGTGGTGGCGGCGGCGGTGGCGGCGGGATCGGCCCCTCGCGCCCGCGCGATGCCGCCGGTCGGTTCGGGGTTCATCGCTGCCCGTCCTTCGTCGGTGCCGCGGGGGGTGGCGGTTCAGGCGTCTTGGCACCGGTCATGAGCGCGACGGCCTCCTCCATCGACGTCTTCTTGGGGTCCACCACTGCGATGCGGCGCCCCAGCCGGTGGATGTGGATACGGTCCGCGACCTGGAACACATTGGGCATGTTGTGGCTGATGAGGACCACCGGCAGCCCTCGGTCCCGGACGCGGAGGATCAGGTCGAGGACCTGGTTCGTCTCGCGTACGCCCAGGGCCGCCGTCGGCTCGTCCATGACCACCACACGGGTCGCCCACGCGGCGACGCGTGCCACCGCCACGGCTTGCCGCTGCCCGCCGGACAGGGTCTCGACCTTCTGGCCGATGGACTGGATACGGATTCCCAGATCGACCATGTGCTGGGCCGAGGCGTGGCGCATGCGGCCCTTGTCCAGCTTTCGGAAGACGGTGCCGAGCACCCCTTTGCGGCGCTGCTCGCGGCCGAGGTACAGGTTCTGCGAGATGTCAAGGGCCGGTGCGACGCCCAGTTCCTGGTACACGGTCTCGATGCCCGCCTTGCGCGCGTCGAGGGGACTGCGGAACCGGACCGGCTCCCCGTCGAGGTGCATGGTGCCCTCATCGGGGATGACGGCTCCGGTCAGCGACTTGATCAGGGTGGACTTGCCCGCCCCGTTGTCGCCGATGACGGCGAGGATCTCGGCCGGCCGCAGGTCGAAGTCGCAGCCGTCCATGGCCACCACGTGGCCGTACCGCTTGGTGAGGCCGCGGGCCTCCAGCACGTTCGGCACGGAGTCGGAGCCGGTCATCGAGTCTGCCTCCTTCGCACGAGGTGGTCGACACCGACGGCGATGACGACCAGGACGCCCGTGGCGACCTGCTGGTAGAGCGAGTCGATGCCCGCCTGGGTGAGTCCGTTCTGCAGCACGGTCACGATGAGTGCGCCGATGAACGTCCCGACGACGCCGCCCCGGCCGCCGAAGAGGCTGGTGCCGCCGATGACGACGGCCGTGATGCTGTCCAGGTTGGCGTTGGTGTATCCGCTGGGGTCGGCGGTCGGGGTGCGGCCGAGGGCCTGCCAGGCGGCGAAGAAGTAGACGATCGCCGCGACCACGTACACGCTCAGCAGGATCCGCTTGACCTTGATGCCGGCCAGCTCCGCCGCCTTGTGGTTGTCGCCCACCGCGTAGACCCGTACGCCCCACGAGGTCTGGCTGAGCACGTATCCCAGGACCGCGGTGAGCACGACCCACAGCATCACTCCGTAGGTGATGGTCACCCCGCCTGCCGTCGGCCCCCGGTTCAGGAACGTCAGGAAGTCGGAGTCGATGGGATAGCTCTGCGAGGAGGTGTAGAGGCGGGACGCGGCGGCGACCACCGACATGACGCCGAGGGTGACGATGAAGGGTGGCAGCTTCAGCAGCGACACCAGGACGCCGTTGACCGAGCCGACCACGACACAGACCGCCAGGCCGATCAGGGCGGCCAGCACCGGATCGTTGTGGACGGCCGTCTTTCCGATGACGACGGATCCGAGCACCAGGATCGCGCCGTTCGCCAGGTCGATGCCCGACGTCAGGATGATCAGCGTCTGGCCCAGCGCCAGGGTGCCCACCACGACGGACTGCTGGGCGATCAGCGCCAGGTTCTCGGAGTTGAAGAACGTGCTCGTGGACAGGGCGAACACGATGACCGCCACGACCAGGGCCGCGAGCGGCCCGGCGGTCTGGTGGGCCGCGAGGGCGCGGACGTCGCGGCGGGGACCGACGCCCTTTTCCAGGGCCGCGACATCGGCGTCACGTGTCGTCGTCACCGCGGTCCCCAGCAGTGGCTCAGGCCCCACGCCGAGGTCTGTGAGGCGACTCCCGGGACGGGGTGGTCGGTGATGAGGACCGTGCCGGAGTCGATGACACCGGGCTTCGGCTTGGTGCCGTCCTTGACGTACGCGGCGGCGGCGGCGACCGCCATCGAGCCCATCTTGTCGGGGAACTGCATGGCGGTGGCGCCGATCACGCCGTTCTTCACGTCCTCGACGCCGCTGCAGGCCCCGTCGACCGAGACCAGGACGGTCTTCGCGGCCAGGCCCTTGTTCTTGATGGCGGTGTAGGCGCCGTGCGCGGTGGGTTCGTTGATGGTGTAGACGACGTTGATGTCGGAGTGCGCCGACAGCAGGTTCTCCATCTGCGACTGGCCGGTGTCCTCGGTCCCCTGGGTCAGCGCGCTGCCCGCCACGAGGGGCGACGTGAGGGTGATGCCGTAGCCGTCGAGGAATCCCTTGTGGCGGTCGGCGGACGGCTGGTCCGAGAGGTCGAAGTCCAGCAGCGCGACGTGCGGGTCGGCCGGGGACGACGCCTTGGCCCAGCGGCCGATGAGCCGTCCGGCGGCGACGTTGTCGGTGGCGTAGGTCGCGTCCGCGGCGTCGGTCGGATCGAGGGCCGCGTTGACCGTGAGCACGAGGATGCCCTTGTCCCTCGCCTGCTTCAGCACGCCGTTGAGCGCTGTCGCGTTGGCCGGGGTGACGACGATCGCCTTCACCTTGTTGGCGATCATGTTCTCGATCGCGGTCACCTGTGTCGCCGAGTCCCCGGGGGTTCTGGCCTCCGCCTTCATGACCTTCCAGCCCTTGGCCTTCGCGGCGGCCTCGGTGCCTTTCTCCAGGGTGCTGAAGAAGGGGTTGCTCAGGTTCAGCTCGACGATCCCGAGCGTGGCGGAGCCGCCGGAGCCGCCGCCGGAGCCGCTGCTGCCGCATCCCACGGCGACGACGGCACAGGCCGCGGTGAGGGCGGCGACTTTGAGCCGCACGTGAGAGGGAGCACGTCGGACGATCTTCATTGGTCCTCCTGGACGCAGGGCCGTCAGCTCGGCGCCCGCGGTGCGGGTGAGATCCGCCTCGGGGGTCGACATGACCGGGTGATTACGTCGATGTTGCGCACCATTCCATCGACTGTCAAGCAGAAATAACCATCTTATGTATGGTGGTCGCCATAAATACCTGCTTCACTACAGTGCAGTCCGACATCGCAGCCCGACGTCCCGAGAGCGGAGCGAGATGACCGATACGACGCGTCCGACCGCGGCCGGCCCGCTGCCCTGGCGGGCCGACGAGGGCCCCGGACGGATCCTGGAACTGATCACCACCGGCCGGGCCCGGACCCGTACCTCGATCGCCCAGCTCACGGGGCTGTCCCGCTCGACCGTCGGCCAGCGTCTCGACGCGCTGTTCGCCGCCGGCCTGGTCAAGGAGAGCGACAAGAGCGTGCCCTCGCGGGGCCGGCCGTCCCGGGCGCTGCAACTCAACCACGCCGCCGGGCTGATCATCAGCGTCGACATCGGGGAGGAGCGGACGCGGGTGGCGATCACCGACCTCAACGCGGGCATCCTCGCCGAACGCGTCGAGCGACTGGCGGTCGGCGAGGGCCCCGACGTCCTGCTCGACAAGATCACGACGACGGTGCGGGGCATGATCGGCCATGCGGACCTCGGGGACAAACCGGTGGCGGGCATCGGCTTCGGGCTGCCCGCGCCCGTCGACTACGAGGCCGGCCGCGTGCTCGGCTGGTCGATCATGTCCGGCTGGGACGACTACGACATCCGCGGCCACCTGCGCCGGACCTGGCAGGTCCCGATCCTGATCGACAACGACGTCAACCTGCTCACGCTCGCCGAGCACCGGCGGTTCTGGCACGACCGGTCGCACCTGCTCTACATCAAGGCGGGGACCGGGGTCGGCAGCGGGATGGTCGTGGGCGGCCGGGTCAACCGCGGGGCCCAGGGAGCGGCCGGCGACATCGGCCATGCGCACCTCAGCGGTTTCGGCGACCCGCAGTGCCGGTGCGGGAACCGGGGGTGCCTGGAGTCCCTGGTCGGCGGCTGGGCGCTCGCCCGCGACCTGCGGGACCGCCACCAGAACAACGGCCACGACGCCCGCGATGTCGTCGACCAGGTGAAAGGCGGCGACAGCGCCGCAGTCGCCGCCCTGCGCACCGCCGGCCGGATCCTCGGCGAAGCCGTCGCCTACGCGACCAGCCTGCTCAATCCCGACATCATCGTCCTCGGCGGGCGGCTGAGCACCGTCGGCGACCACCTGATGGCCGGCGTCCGCGAGGTCATCTACCAGCGCTCCTTGCCGTTGGCCACACGGCAGTTGCAGATCGTGCCCACCAAGTACAAGTCCCGGGCCGGAATCGCCGGCGCCGCCTACCTCGTCCGCGACCACGTCCTGCATCCGTCCACCCTCGACACGACGCTCGCCTCCGGCGACTCCCCGTTCGCGGCACTGTGATCCCGGCTGCCCGGGGCCGGGGCGCAACGGTACGCCCACCGCGCTGATCGCCGGATCCGCCGCGTCCGACGCGCACCTTCTGTGCGGGTTGTGCGGGCTGTGCGAAGTCCGTCCCGGGCGGACCTCCGGGACCGATCCGCTCCGGCGCCCCCGAAGACGAGGAACGAGCCCAGGTCATACCGAGCGCCGGCCTCCCTCGGGCTGCCCCAACCGCCGAAAGCCGCTGGCGTGGAAGACCAGCGGCGGCACCGAGTGGTCGGCGTCCAGGGCGTGGACGCGCAGCAGGACGATGTCATGGTCGCCGGCCGGTACGTGCCGCTCGACGCCGGTGTCGAACCAGGCGCTCGCGCCGTTGAGGATTACCGCGCCGTTCTCGGTGGCGTGCCAGCCGAGGCCGGTGAACCGGTCGCCGCCGCGGGAGGCCAGCTGGGCGCAGGCGCGCTCCTGTTCCGCACCCAGCACGGTGACGCCGAGGCGGGCGCGGGCGGCGAGCACCGGCCAGGTGGTCGAGGTGTGTGCCACGCAGACCGACAGCAGCGGCGGGTCCAGCGAGACCGAGGTGAACGAGTTGGCGACCATGCCCACCGGCGCGCCGTCCACCAGGGCGGCTATCGCGGTCACTCCGGTCGGGAAGGCACCGAAGACACGCCGCAACTCCCGCGAGGACAAAGGCTGCTGGACCGGCTCACCGGCTTCGGCCGCGCGCAGGGCCGGGGTGGATCGGGACATGGGCATACCGCTTCCTGGTCGGGTTCCTGAACTGGCGGGGCATCACACCGGTGGCGGTGGCGGTGGCGGTGGCGGTGGCGGTGGCGAGGGCGAGGGCGCGGAGTCGTCGGACGGGCGCCTCCGGCCGCGGCGGCTCGGGCCCGTGGCGTGTCCGCCGCGGCCGGCGGTGTCTAGAAGAAGCCGCTGGGCGGCAGGAGCGTGCCGTTGACGACGTAGTCCCCGACCGCCTGCGCCTTGTAGGCGACCGGATTGTGGGAGGCCAGGGTGCGGATGTTGCGCCAGTGCCGGTCGAGCCCCGCGCCGCGGGCGGTCGCCGAAGCGCCGCCGGCGTCGAACACCGCCGAGGCCGCCTGGAGGCCCAGTCGGTCCACGACGACCTTGGCGCGGGAGGCGTGCAGCGACGCCTCGTGGGCCAGCGCCTCGCTCGGGTGCTCGGCATGGGCGTCGAGCGCGTCGGCGGCGGCGAGCACGGTGGCCTGCGCGGCGTACGCGGCGCTGTCGATTTGCCCGATCGTGAGCTGGAGCAGCGGGTCGTCGGCCGGGCTGTCCGCCTGCGCGTGCGCGAAGGTCCGGCGGCGGGAGCGCAGTACGGCCGCGCCGTCGGCGACGATGCTGCGCAGGACACCGGCGACGACGGCGGTCAGGTAGAGCTGGCTCAGGGCGCCCCGGTGCGGCGTGCGGGGCGCGTCGGCAGCGCGGCGCGAGAGCACCTCGTCGGCCTCGACGCGGACATGCTCCAGACGTGTCGTGCCGGTTCCGGTCAGTCGCTGGCCGATGCCGTCCCAGTCGTCGTCGCGGTGCACGCCGGTCCGGTCGCCGGGGACGACGACCGTCACGACGTCGCCCTCCGGGGTGACGGCGGGCACGGTGATCCAGTCGGCGTAGAGCGAGCCGGTGCTGTAGTACTTCGTGCCGTGGAGACGGTATCCGGAGCCGTCGGGCGTGAGTGTCGTACGGAACTGCTGCGCGCCGACCCTGCCGCTGCTCAGCTCGGTCGCCGCGCTGCCGAAGAGGGTGCCGCGCGCGGCCTCGCCCAGCCAGCGGCGGGCCGCCTCGGCGCCGGGATCGCGCAGCAGGCCGTCGACGAACGCGTAGTGGTTGCGCAGCGCGTGCGCCACGTTGGGGTCGGCCTCGCCGAGGCGGATCACGAAGGTCAGCAGCAACCGCAGACTCCAGCCCGCGCCGCCGAGCGACCTGGGCAGGCGCACGCCGCCGACGCGGGCCGCCTTGAGCGCGGCGATCTCGGCGAACGGGTGGGTACGGTCCCGGTCGCGCCGGGCCGCACCTTCGGCGATCCGGGCGAGGAGCGGGTCGAGCACGGCTTTGCCGATGTCCGGCGGAGCGGGGGCGGGGCCCGCGGCCGGGGCGAGGCCCGGTTCCGAGGCAGAGGCCGAGGCCGAGGCAGAGGCCGGAACCGGGACCGGAACCGGGGCCGGAGCCGAGGCCGGGGTCGGGGTCGCGGCCGTCCCGGTGGCCGTGCTCGTGGTCGGTGGGCGCGTCATCGCAGCGCCGTCCGGCGGGTGTCGTGGGGCTCGGGCAGCGGCAGCCCGTAGTGGTCGCGCAAGGTCGTTCCCTCGTATTCGGTGCGGAAGAGTCCGCGGCGTTGCAGGATCGGTATGACGTGGTCGACGAAGTCCTCGAGTCCTTCGGGGAAGACCGGCGGCATGATGTTGAAACCGTCCGCCGCACCCCGCGCGTACCAGTCCTCGATGACGTCGGCGACCTGCTCCGGGGTGCCGGTCACCTCCAGGTGTGCCCGGCCCGCCGCGTAGCGGACGACCAGTTCCCCGACGGTGAACCGCGCGCCGCCGAGGAGTTCCTGGACGAGCGCGGAGCGGCTGCCCCGTTCACCGGCGCCTTCGGGAAGGTCGCCGGGGAGAAGGGGCCGGCCGAGGTCCGCCTCGGTGAGCGGGATGCCCAGCAGCCGGGAGAGCGACGGCAGGATGGAGCCGGGCAGCACGGCCTCGTCGAGCCGCCGCTTGGCGTCGCGCGCCTCGGCCTCGGTGCCGCCCAGGATCGGCACCAGGCCCGGCAGGACCAGGACGCCGCGCGGGTTGCGCCCGGCGGCGGTGACGTCGGCGCGCAGGCGGTCCGCGAACGCCCTGGCGTCCTCGGCGTTCAGCCGGGCGGTGAAGACGGCCTCCGCGTACCGCGCGGCGAAGGCGATCCCGTCGGGCGAGGACCCCGCCTGCACCAGGACGGGGTGTCCCTGCGGGGGGCGGGGCACATTGAGCGGCCCGGCGACCCGGAAGCGCGCGCCGACGTGGTCGATGGCACGGATCCGGTCGGCATCCGCGAAGCGGCCGCGCTCCCGGTCGGCGAGGACCGCGTCGACCGGCCAGCTTCCCCACAGGGCGAGCGCGACCTCCAGGAACTCCGCCGCGCGGTCGTAGCGCGTCGGGTGGTCCGGGTGGGCGTCCAGGCCGAAGTTGCGCGCGGCGTGGGCCGACGACGTGGTGACGATGTTCCAGCCCGACCGGCCACCGGTCACATGGTCGAGGCTGGCGAGCCGCCGCGCCAGCTCGTACGGCTCGGCGTACGTCGTCGACGCCGTCGCGATGAGACCGACGTTCGCGGTGCTCGCCCCGAGATCGGACAGCAGGATCGTCGGATCGAGCCTGGCCAGCGGGCGGTAGGCCAGCTCGGAGTGGTCCGAGCCGTACGCCGCCGGGCTGTCGCCGAGGAAGACCGCGTCCATCCGCCCGCGCTCGGCGACCCGGGCGAGGTACCGGTAGTGCGCGACGTCCCAGCCGGCGTGCGGCCCGGCGCGTCCGACGCGCCAGGCGGCCTCGTGGTGCCCGACGAACTGGAGGAAGGCGTTCAGGTGCAGCCCCCGGCTCCCGCGCGCCCGCCGCGCTCATCGCCCGCCGCCGTGCCACGGCGCGACCACGCGCGCGACCTCGTCCCGGTCGAGGCCGAGCACCTCCTCGCGCAGGACGGTGACGCCGTCGAACCGTACGAGCCCGCTCTCGTCGGTGGAGATCCCCTGCCGGTACGTCGGCACGGCGGCGACCGGGCGCACCGGACCCGCGGCGGGCAGCGGGACGAGGATCACGTCGACGTGCGCGGGGGCGGGGCGCGGCCCGACCGTACCGGTGGCCAGCAGGTCGCCGTTCCCCTCGGGCTCCCTCCAGTCCAGCCGCGCGGCCGGGGCGGCGCCGGCCAGCAGGCCGCGGCCCACGTCCCCGACCAGTCGGCGGACACCGCCGTGCGCGTCCCGGCGGAGGGCGTCGAGGGCGAGGCGGGCGACGGCGAAGTGCTCGCCGATGAGCCGGCCGAGCTCGGGGTGCAGGGCCGCGAGCGCGTCGGCCACGGCGTCGGGCTCCAGCCCGCGTACCGCGGACCCGTGCGCCGCGTCGACGACGAGCGAGGTGATCCGGGCCTGTTGGAGGATGTCGAGCGCCTCTCGCAGGAGGGCGGCTTCGCCGTCGAGCGCCGGTACCGCGCCGGGCACCAGGATTTCGGCCACCGACCGCAGCGTGGGATCAGCTGACACGGGACGGTCCGGCGCGGGGCCGGAAAGTACGGGGTACGCGCCGGCCGGCGCGGTGGCGGTCATCGGGCACCTCGCGCGAAAGGAAAGGAGCGCAGCGGCCGGGGCGGCACGAGGTAGGTCGCCCTGCGGGTGACGTTCATGAAGGCGTTGATGCCGTTGCGGTGGCGCACACCGACGCGGGCGTTCCTGGCGGCGGCATCGGCGCCGTTCATGATCGCGCGGGTGTTGTTGAAGTCCCGCAACTCCCTTTGCAGGGACACGAAGTGTGTGCCGGGGACGCCGTCGTCGAGTGTCGCGAAGTCCCGGCGGTTGATCAGTGGCACGTCGCCGACACGGGCGCGGGCGGCCGCCTGCGCGTGGCCGATGACGCCGTGTTCGGCGACGGTCTGGTCGGCGCGGTCGTAGTCGCTGCGGGCGTCGTCGTGGAAGGCGTCGGCTTCGGCGGCGCGGACCGTCGGCGCGTACAGCAGCGCGCTCTGCTCGTCGCGCGAACGGGCGTGCCACTGGGCGACGTTCAGCTCGATCCGGCTGACATGGGCGGTGGTGCCGCCGGCGTACGGGCCGTCGGCGATGGTGATGTTCGGCTCGGGAGCCTGGCTGCCCCTGAGCACCGAGCGGAAGCCGAACAGCAGCGGGGACTGCTCGGGGATGTCGAGTTCGGCGAGGCGCTCGCGCGGCAGCCCCTCTCCCACGAAGCCGGTCCGGGTCTCGGCCAGACGGAGGTGCTCCCGCACGTCGAGGTCGGAGTCGGAGAACAGTCCGGCCGCGACCGCCTCGACGATCTCCTCGCGGTCGCTGGCGAGATGGACGAAGCCGTCGAAGTCGTCGATGACGGGGTCCTCCCAACGCGCCATCTTCACAGCGCGGTTGACCGGCGGGGTCTGGTCGGTGTGCCGCTCGAACCAGCCGGGCGACCAGCCGACGAGGAAGAGCAGGCCGTCGGGCCCCCACGGGTGGCGCCGGTCGATCCGGCGCAGCACCGCTTCGAGTCGTGCCGCACCGGCCGCGCCGGGGGTGGCGGTGGCGTTCACGAACAGCAGCCGGTGGAACTTCGGGGGCAGCGGCCGGCCGAGACGGTCGTGCCGGAACGTGGACTCCCAGGCGTGCTGGGACTCGGTGAGCGTCTGGGCGGTGGTCATCGGACCCCCGCGGACTCGGCGTCGGGCAGCAGGCCGGCGAAGAGGCCGCCGGTGTCCGCGACCGGCTGTGCCGCCGGGACGCTGTGGACCGCGGCGGTCAGCCCGCGCGCGGCCGCCGGCGACTCGAAAGCGGCCAGTACCACGGCCGCGATGTCGCCCGAGGTGACGAGGCCGTCGGCGAGCGGGTCCTGGCTCAGGCGCACCGCGTACGAACCGGGCGAGTCCTGCGAGAGCCAGGTGGGACGCAGGATCGTCCAGCCGGAGGGCCCGGCGCGCAGCGCGTGCTCGACGTCGCGCAGCGCCCAGGTACCGGGCTTGCCGTTGGGGTGGTTGCGTCCGTGGCCGACCAGGAAGTGGCTGACCAGGACGAGGTGCGCGGCCGGGGCGGCGGTCCGTATCAGCGGCAGCAGGGCCGCCGCAAGGTCGCGGCCGGCGGTCGGGGTGTCGGGCTGCGGTGTCGACTGCGGCGCGATGAGCACGCCGTCGACGCCGGCGAGTGCGTCGGTGATCGGCCCGGCGGCGGCCGGGCCCGGCTCCAGCCGGGTCAGCCGGTGGCCGCGCTCGGCGGCGGCGGAGCGCAGGGCGGCCGCGGAGTTCCACGGCCTGGTGTCGATGACCGCGCCGGGTTCAGGGCCGCGCAGGAGAGGGGTGAGTTCGAGCAGTCGCATCGGGATCTCCGGAGGTGTCGGGAGGTTCTGGTCGCTGAACGGCCGTGCGGGGTCGGCTACTCGGCCCAGCCGATCTCGTAGGCGAGGTCGAGGTCGTCGGCGCGCGGGGTGTAGGCGAGATCCTTGGCCGCCGCGAAGGTCTGGGGCTGCTGCCACAGGTCGATGGCCCGGAAGGTGTCGTTGATCCGGTCGGTCGCCGCTTTGACGTACGTGGCCTGCTCGTCGGGCGTGGAGGCGGTCCACGCCCTGACGATGTCGTCGTCGAGCGTCTTGTCCTGCGGGCCACGCAGGTTGGAGGTCGGGAAGATGACCGAGGACTCGTAGTGGGTGAGGACTTCGGCACTGGAGTTCGACGGTGACGCCTCACCGTTGTACGTCAGGGCCGCCGCGGTCGCGTCGGTCGCCTTCTTGTCGCTCCACTGGGCGATCGGCAGCACCTCCACCTTGGCGTCGAACCCGACGGCGTTGAGCTCGTCGGCGATGACCTCGGAGGTGCGCTGGCTGCCCGCGTACTGGTAGGCGGCCAGCGAGATCTGCAGCTTGGTGCCGACCGCTCCGGCGTCCTTCAGCAGTCGCCTGGCCTTCTGCGGGTCGTACGGCCAGGGTGTCAGGTCCTTCTGGTAGCCGTTGTACGTCGGCGAGAACAGCTGCCGGTTGGCGGGGACGGTGTAGCCCTTGAGCACCGTCTTGGTGATGGTGGCGCGGTCGATCGCGATGGTGGCCGCCTCACGCACCCGGACGTCGTTCCACGGCTTCTTGCTCGCATTGATCGACAGGTAGTGGATGCGCAGGCCGGGGACACCGCCGACGGTGTACTTGCCGGTGGCCTTGATCTGTTCGAGCTGGCTGGGGTCGAGGCCGGGCACGACGTCGATGGAGCCGCCGAGCAGTCCGGAGATCAGCGACGACTGGTCGCTGAAGACGCGGTAACGGACGTTCTGCAGGGCCGGCCTGGTGCCGTAGTAGGTGGCGTTGGCGGTGAGCCCGACCGACCCGTTGGGCTTGAACGAGGTCAGCCGGTAGGGGCCGGAGGCGTTGACCTCGGTGTCGGGGTCGTGGGTCGCGGCCCACTTCTGCGGCAGGAACAGCCAGCCGCTGACCAGCCCGGGGAGGTTGAGGTAGGTCTGTTTGCCCGTGGTGAAGGTGATTTCGGTGGGCGAGAGGACCTGGACCCCGGTGACCGCGGAGACGATGCGCTGGGCCGCGGTGAGCTTGGCGTCTTTCTTGGCCCGTTCGAAGTTCCAGGCGATGGTACGGGCGTCGAGTGCCTCGCCGTCCTGGAACCTCGCGCCGGGGCGCAGCTCGAACGTCCAGGCGTTGGGACCGTCCTGGCTCCAGGAGGTGGCGAGATCACCGACGAGTTTGCCGGTGCGGTCGAACTGGGTCAGTGAGGAGTAGAACTCCCGGACCAGGGTCAGGCTGTTCTTGCTTCCCGAGGCCAGGCCGGGGTCGAGGCTGGTGACGTCGGCGGGCACGGCGATGACGACGGTGCGCTGCTTGCCGCCGGACGGGCCGGCGGTGTCGGAGCCGCCGCAGGCGGCCATGCTCACGGCGAGGGCCGGTGCGATCAGGACGACGGCGGTCCGGCGCGGGAGGATGAGGCGGCGGAACCGGGAACGGGGACGTGACACGGGTGGTGCTCCTTGGGCAGTGCGGAACGGGGCTGGTCGTGTCCTGCGGGTCAGTCGGGCAACGGGGCGCCGCGACGGCGCAGTGCGGGGTCGGTCAGCGACGGCGGCACATGCCCGTCGTCGGTCGGGTTGACCGTGGTTCCGGGCGGCACGATCGCGTCGATCCGGTCGAGCACGTCGGCGCCGAGCACCGCCTGCGGCGCGCCAAGGGCGGCCTTGAGGTGGTCGACGACGCGCGGGCCGATGATCGCGCTGGTGACCGCCGGGTGCTGGAGCACGAAGGCGATCGAAAGGTGGACCAGCGACAGTCCGGCCTCGTCGGCGAGCCGGGTGAGGGCCCTTACGGCGGCTGCCTTGTCCTGGTTGGCCGCGTTGGAGGGGTCGGCGCGGTGCGGTTGGCGGGCCAGCCGCCGGGACCACCCGGGTCCCCCGGAGCCGGGATACTTCCCCGAGAGCCAGCCGGCGGCGAGCGGACTCCACGGCAGGACGGCGATGCGGTGCTCGCGCGCGACGGGCAGCACCGCCCGCTCGATGCCGCGGACCAGGATCGAGTACGGCGGCTGTTCGGTCACCGGGCGGTTCAGGTGCCGGTCCGCGGCCGCCCACTGGGCCTCGACCAGTTCGTGGGCCTGGAAGGTGGAGGTGCCGAAGTAGCGGATCTTCCCGGCGCGCACCAGGTCGGTGAGCACGTCGACGGTCTCGGCGATGTCGGTGTCGGGGTCGGGGCGGTGGGCCTGGTACAGGTCGATCCAGTCGGTGCCGAGGCGCTTGAGGCTGGCGTCCACGGCGTGGAGGATCCAGCGGCGCGAGTTGCCGCGCCGGTTGGGGTCGTCGCCGTTGGGCCGGTTGAACTTGGTGGCCACGATGACGTCGTCACGGCCCCGCTCCCGGAGCACTTCGCCGACGACCTCCTCGGACTCCCCGGCGTGGTAGGAGTCCGAGGTGTCGACGATGTTGATGCCGGCGTCGAGGGCGGCGTGCAGCACGGCCTTGCTGTCCGCGTACTGCTGGGGCGTCCTCTTGCCGAAGTTCAGGGCGCCGAGCGTCAGTGGACTGACGCGGACGCCGGTGGTGCCGAGCTGTCGGTAGGTCATGCCGGTTCCTGGTCTGTCGTGGGCTTCATTCGTGCCGGGTCGGTGGGCGGGGGTGCGGGGGCGCGACGGTCACCACAGCGCCGGGAACTCGACGGCGGGGTCGGTGAGGTACTCGCCGAGGACGCGTGCCTTGGTGGCGGCCGGATTGTGGGTGGAGACGGTGCGCAGGTTCCGCCAGTGGCGGTCGAGGTTGTAGAGCCGTCGGGTCGCGGAGGCGCCGCCCAGGTCGAAGATCGCGTTGGCGGCGCGTGGCCCCACGTCGTCCAGAACGACCTTGGCCTTCGCCGTCCGCAGGGCGAACTCGCGTGCCAGGTAGGGGTCGTGCGCGCCGGAGACAAGCGCGTTTGTCGCTTCGTCCAGCGCCGTGGCGGCGGACTGGACCAGCGCTTCGGCCGCCTCCGCCCACACCGCGATGCCGCCCAGGACGCGGTGCAGTTGCGGGTCGTCGACCGGTGAGGACGCCGCGGCGTTGGAGAAGGTCCGGGTGCGCCTGTGGAGCAGGTTCCGGCCGTCGGTGACGACCGCCCGCAGGATGCCGGTCTGGATGGCCAGGATGTATATCTGGCCCAGCACGAAGTACCGGACCGCCTCCCCCGAGGCGGGCCCGCCGGTGATGATCTCGCCCGGCCGCACCTCGACATCGGCGAACTCGGTGGTCCCGGAGCCGGTGAGCACCTGCCCGAACCCGTCCCAGTCACCGAGCCGGTGCACGCCGGCCCGAGTGACCGGGACGACGGCGAGCACGGTGCCGTCACGGTGGCTCGCGGAGACGGCCAGCCGGTCGACGTAGGGACTGCCGGTGCTGTAGAACTTGCGCCCCCGCAGGCGCGGTCCTGCGGCGGTGTCGACCAACTCGGTGCTGTGCCGGGCTCCGGCACCGACGACGGTGGCCGTCAGCTCGCCCGCGAGGTTCGCGAAGAGCACACCGGAGGCCGCCTCGCGCAGCCAGCGCTCGCGCTCGGCCGAGCGGGTGGAGCGCAGCCGCGCCTCGACGAACGCGAAGTGGGTACGGACGACGTGCGCGAGGCTGGGGTTGCGCTCGGCGATGTCGGTGACGATCGCCAGCAGCTCGGGCAGCGTGCCGCCGGAGCCGCCGTACTCGCGCGGCACGCGGAAGCCGCCCAGGCCGGAGCCGCGCAGCAGTTCCACCAGATCGGCGAAGCCCGCCGCCTGTTCCTCCCGGCCCCGCGACCGCTCGGCGATCTCGTCCAGCACGTCGGCGTAGGCGGTCGTGCCGTACGCCACGGGCCGGTTGCCCTCCGGACGGGGTACGCGCTCCGTCGTGTCAGCGGCCGGCCGGGCGTGCGCGATCTCCGCGCCGAGCACGCGCTGTGCCGTTGCCACCGGGGTTAGCGTGCGCAGCCGGCGCAGGTCGGCGAGCAGGCCGGCGGCGGCCGTCGGCCGCGGCGCCAGGGCACCGGCCGCGGGTGAACGGTCGAGGGAGGCCGCCGCCACGACGGCCGCGCTCTCGACCGAGGCGCGCGCGGCGGCGCGGCGGCCGGGAAGCCCGTACGCCTCCTCGACCCGCTGTGCCGCGTGGCGCAGCGTGCTGGCGGCCGCCCAGAAGTGGCTTTCCTGGCGGCCCAGTGTCTCCAGGGCCAGCGGCCCGTCCTCGGGCGCGATGTCCCCGCGGGCCCGGCCGAAGTCCGCCGCCGCCTCCCGGGAGGCGGCGAGAGCGATCCCCGTGAGAACGGCCGCTTCCCCCAACCGGTCGAGCAGCGTGGGCAGTTCGGGCCACTGCGGTGACGGCCGTGCCGGCTCCGTCCGCCGCAGCCCGCCGAGCGCGCGGAGGGCCGCGGGGACGTCCAGGCTCGCGATCGACGCCAGCACCGGTACGACGTCGGCGAGCGCCGCGCCCGCCCGCAGACGGACGAGCCGGTCGGCGAGCGCGGTGACGGCCTCGGCGCGGCCCGCGTCCGCGGCCGGCCGCGCCGCCAGCTCCCGGAGCGCCGAGATGTGGCCGTCGACCGGCGTCGCACGGGCTGCGTAAACCGCGCCGGCGCGGCCGGCGAATCCGGCGCCGTACCCGGCGGCGGCCTCGGCCCGAGGACCGCGGGGCACCGGAGTCTGCGCCGATCCTGTGGACGTGGTCCGCGATCCGGCGGACGGGGCGGTCATCGGGGCCACTCCGGGTTGCGCAGGCCCAGGTGGCTGCGGAGGGTGGTGCCCTCGTACGCGGTTCTGAACAGGCCGCGTTCCTGGAGCAGGGGGACGACTTCGGCCACGAAGAGCGGGAGGCCCTCGTCCACGACGTCGAACATCAGGTTGAATCCGTCGATGTCGCCGGTCTTGAACCATCTCTCGAAGGTGTCGGCGACCTTCTCCGGGGAGCCGATGAGGGAGTAGTGCCCCGCGCCTCCGGCGATGATCTCGCGGACGGTGCGGCCGGAACGGGCGGCGGCGAGGGTGGAGATCAGGAAGCCCTCGGAGTTGCGCTGGGCCTGTGCCGCGACGTCCACGTGGTGCAGCGGAACGGGCGCGTCGAGTTCCAGCACCTCCGGGTCGACGCCCAGGCGGCCGGCGAGGAACGCCACCTTCTTGGTGATGTCGCCCAGGGCGTCCAGCTCCTCCCGCCGCCGGACGGCCTCCGCGTCGGTCGAGGCGAGGCCGAGGGCGACGCCGGGCAGCACGAGCACCGGTGGCTGCCGCCGGCCCGCCCGGGTGGCGGCGGCGCGCAGTCTGGCCGCGTAGTCCGAGGCCACCGCGGCCCCGCTGGTCGCGGCGAAGACCGCGTCGGCGTAGCGGGTGGCCAGCTCGATGCCCTCGGGAGAGGCTCCGGCCTGGACGAGCACGGGGTGGCCCTGCGGTGAGCTCGGCACCGTGGAGCCGCCCTTGACGGCGAAGTGCTCGCCGGTGAAGTCGACGGTCCTGACGCGCGCCGGGTCGGCGAACACACCGGTGGCCTTGTCCGCGATCACGGCGTCCGGTGCCCAGGTCCGCCAGAGCCGGAGTACGAGGTCGACGAACTCGTCGGCCCGCGCGTACCGTGCGGCCTTGTCCGGCATCCGGGTGAGCCCGTGGCTCAGCGCGACCTCGGGCGTGTGGTTGGTGACGATGTTCCAGCCCGCGCGTCCGTGCGAGACGCGGTCCAGCGTCAGGAGCGCCCGCGCCAGCTCGTACGGGTGGTGCCAGGTGGTGGAGACGGTGGCGACCAGCCCGATCCGCTCGGTGTCACGTGCGACCGCGCCGAGCACGGTGACGGGGTCGAAGCTCTGTCCTGGCGGCTGGGTGGCGTAGTCGCCGGCCAGCCGGGGGACGTCGGCGAGGAAGAAGGCGTCGAAGAGTCCGCGCTCGGCGAGCCGCGCGGTCCGTGAGAAGAACTCGACCGTGTAGGAGGAGGCGGGATCGACCGTCGGACGTCGCCAGGCGCCGTTGTGTCCTCCGACACCGGTGACGTTGATGCCGAGATGGAGTCGGCGGAGTGGGGTCATGGGACGGGGCTCCTGGAATCTGCTGGAACGGGGTTCCGTGTCGCTTGTCATGAGGTGACGTCCACGACCGCGGGGGGGATGGCGCCGGATCCGGGTCCGTCCGGTGACCGGCGCAGGCCGCGGGTGAGCTGCCGGGTGAAGTCGGCCCGGGGGTTGCGCAGCACCTCGTCCACTGCGCCGTGCTCGATGATCCGGCCGTGCTGCATGACCGCGACGCGGTCGCACAGGTAGCCGATGACCCCCAGGTCGTGGGAGATCACCAGGAACGCCGTGCCGCTCCTGCGGTTCAGTTCGACGATGAGGTCGAGAATCCTGCGCTGGACGGTCACGTCGAGCGCGGAGACCGGCTCGTCGGCGATGATGAGGCGCGGCTGCCTGACGAGCGCCCGTGCGATGCCGACGCGCTGCCGCTCGCCGCCGGAGAGCTGGTGCGGGCGCCGGTCGGTGTAGTCGGGGTCGAGGCCGACTTCCACGAGGACGTGACGGGCCCGTTCCCGTTCCTCGTCCGTGCTCGGCGGCCGGCCGCCGAGCAGTGGTTCGAGGACGCACTGGCCCACCGTGTACCGGGGGTTGAGCGCCGAGTAGCTGTCCTGGAAGACGAACTGCACCTTGTCGCGCCACCGGGCGCGCGTCTCCCTGCTGCCGCCGTGGACCGGCGCGCCGTCGTACCGGACGCCGCCGCGGTCGGGTTCGACCAGGCCGACGGCGATCCGGGCGGTGGTCGTCTTGCCCGAGCCCGATTCCCCCACCAGGCCGACGATCTCGCCAGGGCGTACCGCGAGCGACACCGCGTCCACCGCCCAGGCCTGTGCGCGGTCGCCGCGCCGCCGGGGCCGGTCGAAGGACTTGCTGACCTCGGTGAGTTCCAGGACCGGTGTGTCCTTGCCCGCCAGGTCACGGTGTCCCGCGGTGTCCCGGTCGCGCCGGCTGGCGAGCGCCCTGGGCGTCGAGGCGAGCAGTTCCCGGGTGTACGGGGCCGCCGGCGCGGTGGCGACGGCTGCAGTCGTACCGCTCTCCACGATCTCGCCCCCACGCATCACGGCCACGTCGTCGCATCTGTCGCGTACGACGTCCAAATCGTGTGAGACGAGCACCACGGTGAGCGCGTTGGAAGTCCGCAACTCGTCGAGCAAGTCGAGCACTTGGGTCTGTGTCGTCGCGTCCAGCGCGGTGGTCGGCTCGTCGGCGATGAGGATGGACGGGTTCCGGGCGAGTGACATCGCGATCGCCACCCGCTGCGCGATGCCGCCCGACAGTTCGTGGGGGTACTGGCGCAGCCGTGCCGGGGCGGCCGGGACCCGTACCGATTCCAGCAGTTCCAGGACGCGCCGGGCGTCGTCGGCCCGGCCGCGCGGGCGCCCGGACGGCAGCGCCTCGCGCAGTTGCGCGAAGACGGTCATCCGCGGGTTGAGCGAGGTCATCGGGTTCTGGAAGACCACGCCCACCGACCGCTGGTGCAACTCCCGCCACCGGTCCGCGGTGGCGTTGGCGTACTCCTCGCCGAGGACCCGGATCGAGCCGCCGCTCACCGTCGCGGCGGAGGGCAGCAGGCCGGCGAGGGCTCGCGTCGTCAGCGTCTTGCCCGAGCCGGACTCGCCGACGATCCCGAAGGACGCGCCTGACCGGACGGTGAAGGAGATGTCGTGGACGACGGTGCGGGACCCGCCGGTGAGGTCGCCGCGGACGTCGAGGCGCAGTCCGCGGACGACGATGGCCTCGCCGGTGGCGCGGTGGCCGCGGGCACGGCTGTCCGCGGCCGTGCTGTCCGCGGCCGTGCCGTCCGTAATCGTGTCATTGCTCAACGCGAGTCACCGCCGAAGACTTTGGAGGGAGAGGGACTTGGCGAGCCCGTCGCCGTAGAGCTGGACGGCGAGCAGCAGCAGGAAGAGTCCGATCCCGGGGAACACCGAGATCCACCAGGCCGAGACGATGAGGGTGCGGCCGTCGCTGATCATGAAGCCCCAGTCGGGTGTCGGCGGCTGTACGCCGAGTCCGAGGAAGCTCAGGCTCGCCTCGGTGAGCACGGCCGTCACGAAGTTGGACGTGGCGGTGACGGCCAGGCTCGGCAGGACCGCGGGCAGGATGTGCCGCCGGAGGATGGTGAGTTGGCCCAGCCCCGCGGTCCGGGCCGCTTCGACGTACGCGCGGTTGCGGGTGGCGATCGTCAGGGTGCGGACCACCCGGTAGTGCAGCGGCCACGACTCCAGGGCGATGACCACGATCACGTTGTGCAGCCCGCCGCCGAGGAAGGTGAGGATGAAGATCGCCAGGACCACGCCGGGCACCGACAGCTGCATGTCGGCCACCCGGCTCAGCACGGCGTCGACCGGGCCGCCGCGGTAGCCCGCTGCCAGGCCGAGCAGGACGCCGACGGTCAGCGCCACCGCGACGGCCGCGATCCCGATGAGCGCCGGGGGACGCCCGCCGTACAGGACCCGGCTGAGGACGTCGCGGCCGAGGCTGTCCGTGCCCAGCCAGTGGCCGCTGTCCGGCGGGAGCGAGATGGCGTCCAGGTGCTGCTTGTACGGGGACTGCGGTGCCAGGAGGGGCACGACGACGGCGAGCAGCAGCACGATCACGAAGGGGCCGGCGGTCAGGAGCGCCTTGGTCGGCAGCCGGTGTGTGCCGGGGACGCGCGCCGGTTCCCGTTCGGCGAGTGCGGCGTCGGCGTCGGCGAGGGCGGTATCGGTCATCGGTCACCGCCTCCGGTGGCCGAAGGGGTCGACCAGCACGGCGGCCAGGTCGGCGAGCAGGGTGGCGACGACGAACCCGACGGCGATGAACAGGACGGCGGTCAGGGCGACGGCGTAGTCGCGGCCGTTGATCGAGCTGACCAACAGCTGTCCCATTCCCGGCCAGTTGAAGATGACCTCCACGGTCACCGCGCCGGCGACCACGCCGCCGAGCTGGAGCCCGATCAGCGCGACCGCCGGACCGAGGGCGTTCAGCGCGATGTGACGGAGCCTCACCTGAAGCGGGGGGATGCCCTTGGCGACGGCGGTGACCACGTGGTCGTCGTCGCGGACCTCGAGGATCTGCGCCCGGTAGATCCGGGTGATGCCGGGCACGATGCTGGCCGTCAGGACGAGGGTCGGCAGCACCGCCGCGCTGAACGAGCCGTAGCCCGCGGTCGGGAACCAGCCGAGCCGGACGGCGAGCAGCAGGACCGCGAGCAGGCCGAGGTAGAAGGCGGGCACCGACTGCCCGACCAGCGCCAGGACGATCGGGACGCGGCGCAGCGGCCGCCACCGCGCCTCGGCGGAGAGATAGCCGATCACCAGGCCGACGAGGTTTCCGAGCACGAAGGCCGAGCCCGCGAGCAGCAGAGTGGGGCCGATCGCGTCCCGTACGACACCGAGCGACGAGGTGCCGTAGGTGACGGAGTCGGGGAAGCGGCCGGTGAACGCCTTGCCGAAGAACAGCACGAACTGCTTCGCGATCGGCTGGTCGAAGCCGTAGGCGTGGGCGATCCGGTCGATCTCGTCCTGTGTGGCGTCCGGCGGCGAGACCACGCGGGCCGGATTGCCGGTCAGATGGAGGAGGAGGAAGACGACTGCCACGACGGCGACGACGGTGACCGCGCCTTGGGCGAGTCGCTGTGCGACGTAGAGCGGCGGGACAGGGGCGCGACGTGTACGCAGCCGGATGCTGCCACCGTCGGGAGGGGCGAGGGGTGAAGGCACGGTTGGTTCCTCGGAAGGCAGCCCGCCGTTGGCGGCGGGCGTCGATACGGAAGCGGGCGGGGTACGCCTGCTGACCCGATGCGGCAGGTGTCGGCTCCACGCCGTGAGGGGGGAGCGCGCGGCGGCCCCGGTCCCGCCGCGGAGCGGGCAGCGGGGCTCGGCGCGCGTCTGGCGGCCTGTCCTCGGCGCGCGTCCGGCGGCCTGTCCGAGGTCGGCGGAAGTCTCGTCCGTCGACGTCGTCGAGGCAGGAATGACCGGGGAGAAGAAAGAGGGCAGCGTCCGCGGTGCTGCCCGCGGGCGAAGCGGGCACGGGGAGGCAGACCGATCAGCGGTTCGGCTCGCGGTGGCTCAGAGCACGAAGGCGATCACGATCAGACGCGACGACAGCAGTAGTCGGCGGAGCGCATGAGGTCGATCGTCAGGCGGACGGTGAGCATCGGGCTGATCGCCCGCCGCGCTGTCGCGTCGACGCTCATCGCTACCTCCCTCACGTTGACCATGCGTATACGTTAAAGCCTTCCACGTATGCACTGCAAGACTTTCCGGCAACTCACCGCGTACCTCGTACGTGCGGCGGGAGGAGGCGCCGCTTTGCGACTACAGGAGCGGGTGGGGCTACTCGTGGCATGATGAACGCCATGGGCACCAGAGTTCTCGGGGCGGACGCTGATGCCGCTGAACCACTCGCCGACGCGGCCGGAAAGAACCCCTACTCCGAGATCCGACACGCGATCTTGAACGGGGAGTTCGCGCCCGACGACGTCCTCCTGGAGACCAGGCTCACCTCGCGGCTCGCCGTCTCGCGGACCCCGATCCGGGAGGCGCTCAGCCGGCTGGCGCAGGAGGGCCTTCTGGAACGGCTGCCCCGGGGCTTCCGAGTCCGCCGCAGCAGCCCCGAGGAACTGCTCGACGTCTACGAGGCCAGGATCACCCTGGAGAGCGAGATCGCCGCCCTGGCCGCGGAGCGGCACACGCCCATGGACGCCGCGCTCCTCAAGGCTCTCGAACAGCGCATCTCCCAGATGGCCGATGTCGACGAACTCCACGAGGCGAGCGGTACGTGGCACGTCACGATCCGCGCCGCCGGTCACAACGGCACGATCAGCGAACTGCTCACGGTCCTTGACACCCGCATCCAGTTGTACTCGGTGCACCAGCAGACCAACGAGCGCGAGATCGTCTCGATCACGCTCAAGGAGCACGCCGCGATCGTCCGCGCCGTCCTCGGCCGCGACCGCACGACGGCCCGCGACCTCATGCGGGACCACCTCACCCGGATCCGTGACGTCCGGGTCGCCGTGCTGCTGCAACGTCAGGACACCTCGGCCCGCCCGTGAAGTGGTCCGTGATCTCCTCGGCGGTCAGCACGAACGCGAACCCCTCCCACCGCACGCCGACTTCGAGCGTCCGCCAGGACCCGTCGCCGGCGGCAGGCGCGGAGTGGGCGCAGGGCGCGTCGTGGGCCTCCTCCGCGGCGGCGTCGGTCTGCCGACCACTGCGGAGGCGGGCACCTCGACCCCCTGCGACGGCTGACGGCCCGCCCCGGAGGTGCCCGTGTCGCGCACTCGACGGCGGCGTGTCGCCGTCGACGGCGTCGCCCGTCCCACGAGCTCGTCAGGGGATGAGGACGATCTTGCCTCCGGCGTGTCCGGCGGCGAGGGTCCGGTAGGCGGAGCGGGCGTCCTCCAGGGCGAAGAGGTGGGCGACGGGGACCGGGAGATCGCCCCTGGCGGCGAGTCGGGTGAGGTCGAGGCGGGCGGCGGTGCGGACGCGTTCGGTCTCCGGACCCGGGCCGATCGCCTGCCCGCCGCGGTCGGCTGCCGTGCGCGCGTCGACCATGGTGACGACCCGCGCCGGGTCCGGGACGAGCGCGAAGGAGACGTCCAGCGCTTCCGCCGTACCCACCGTGTCCACGGCCGCGGTCACCCCGCCGGGGGCGGCCGCCCGCACCCGTTCGGCCAGTCCTTCGCCGTAGGAGACCGGTTCGACGCCCTCGGCGCGCAGCCGCCCGTGGCGGCCGGGCGCGGCGGTGCCGACCACGGCGGCTCCGCGCAGCAGGGCGAGCCGCGCGGTCATGTTGCCGACCGAGCCGGCGGCGCCGTGGACGAGCACGGTGTCCCCGGCGCCCACGGCGACGGCGTCGAGCGCGTGGGCCGCGGTGGTCGCGCTGCCGAGCAGAGCGGCGGCCTCGGCGAAGCCGAGGGCCGGGGGCTTGTGGAGCAGCACCCCGGCGGGCAAGGTGAGTTCGCCCGCCTGGGCACCCGGCAGCCAGTGGCCGAAGACCTCCTCGCCCACCCGCACCGGCAGTCCGTCGAAGCCGGCGGCCCGGGATCCCGCGGCGGTGACCACGCCGGCGGCCTCGTTGCCGAGCCGGAGCGGCAGCAGCGCGGTGTCCCGTCCGAACACCCCGCGGGCGCGTTTGAGGTCGAACGGACTGATCGCGGTCGCGCGCACCGCGACCACGACCTCGTCGGGGCCCGCCGGCCGGGAGGGCACGTCCTGTACGGAGACGGTGTCGGCTCCGCTCCAGGCGGTCGCCACGACTGCTCGCACCATGGCGGTCAGAATCCGATCGGTTCGCGGACGAGGACGACGGTGCTGCGTCCGGGGAAGATCTCGCGGCCGGTGACGAGGATCTTGGCGAGCACACTGCGCTGCCCGTACGCGGACCGCGCACGGACGTCCTCCCTGGGATAGGAGTACGTCTCCACCCGGCGCAGCGCGGTGGCGAGGTCCGCGACCACCTTCTGGGCGCCGACGACGAACACTGCTTGGGCGGCGCCGAAGACGTAGGGCGCCAGCTGGCTTCCGGAGGCGGAGGCGGTCACCAGGCGACCGTCCTCGGTGACGGCGTGCACACTGCCGACGACCAGGTCCGGGGTCGAGCGCGTGACGCGGACCTCGTCGAAGCGGGCGGCCTGGTCCCATCCGGCCTGCTCGGCACGCAGGCTCCGGTAGCGGCCCGACGTGTCGATGTCCGCGGCGATGCCCGACTCCCGCAGCGTCTCGCTCGTCGCGGTGAGGACCGTGCGGTCCTCGGGAACCAGGCCGGCGACGAGGGCGCGGGCGTGGGCGGCGGTGTCGGCGATGTGGACGGTGAAGCCGTTGGCGCGCAGCGCGTCGGCCGCCGCGGTGAGGCTCTCGGACGAGGCCGGGCGGGCGAAGGCCTCGTCGATGGGCAGGGAGTCCGGCACGGTGGTCTGGTCGGTCACGGGGGAGCACCTTTCGCTGGGGGTCGGCGCGGCGGAGGAGACGGGACAGGCGGCGGACCGACGGCGGTCAGGCCGCGGCCCGGGTGAAGCGCGCGGTCACGGTCACACGGGTCCGGCCCACCAGCATGCCGAGGTTGTTCCAGGTGAGTCCGAAGTCCCCACGGTCCACGGTGGTGCGGGCGGTGAGGGTGACGGTGTCCCCGGCGTGCTCCGCGGTCGCGGTGAACTCCAGGGGGTGTTCCACGCCGGCGACCGACAGGGTGCCGGTGGCGCGGACCTCTCCGCCGGCACCCGGCACGAGCCGGTGGGCGGTGAAGACGATGTCCGGGTGGACGGCGGTGTCGAAGAAGTCGGCGCCGCGCAGGTGATCGTCCCGTTTGGCGTTCCGGGTGTCGATGGAGGCGGCGGCGATCGTCAGGGTGCCCGCGGCCGTGCCGTCGGCCGCCACGTCGCCGGAGCCGCTCAGCCGGGTGAAGACGCCCTTGACCGGCATCAGGCCCCACAGTGCCTTGCTGGTGATGGAGACGTGCGAGTGGGCGGGGTCGAGGGTCCAGTGCCCGACGGCGGCGGGGCCGGTGGCCTCGACGGTGTGGTCCGACATGGCGGATGTGTCCTTCCCGAGGTGGTGTTTGAGGTGGTGGGGCGGCCGGGCCCCTCAGGCGGTCCCGCCGGGAGGTGCGCGGATCTGCGGCGGGGGCGTGGCGGGGACGAACTGGGACGGGGCCCGGCACCACCTAAACGGACTTTACCCCGGTTATGGCTCTCACGGTAGTGTGCTCTCCGTGGACGGGATGGCGCCAGAGCAGACACCGCGCCCCGAGCGCGCGGACGCGGCCCGCAACCGGCGGATACTGCTGGCCACGGCACGCGAGATGCTGGCCGCCCTCGGAGCGGACCGGCTGACGATGGACGCGCTGGCCGAGCGCTCCGGCCTGGGCAAGGGCACCGTCTTCCGCCGCTTCAGCACCCGGGCGGGGATCTTCCGCGCGCTGCTCGACGAGGACGAGCGCGTCTTCCAGGAGCGGGTGCTGTCCGGTCCGCCGCCGCTGGGCCCCGGAGCCGGTCCGGTGGAACGGCTGGTGGCCTACGGCCGTGCCAGGGCCGCGTACCTGATGGAGCACCGCGAGATCGCCCGGGCCGCGTTGGACGGGCGCCAGCAGGTGCCGGCCGGCGCGCAGACACCGCTGAACCAGATCCACCTGCGGATGCTGCTGGGCCGGATGGACATCGGTCCCGCGAACCTCGACGTCCTCGCCGTCCAGCTCAGCGCCGCACTCGACGGGCCGTTCCTGCTCTACCTGTCGGCCGCGGACCTGGGCCACGCCGCCTCGGAGATCGAGCGGCGCATGGCGGACAGCTGGGAGGACCTGGTACTCCGCGTCTGCCGCCCCCGGCCGCCGACCCGTGGCGGGGGACCGTCGGAGCGGTGAGGAACCGGGGCCGGCGGTGTCAGCGGCTCCATGGATCCGGGCAGCGCCCCACCGGGCCGGAGCTCGCCCGCGCACCCGTCCGTACGGTCCGCGCCCGGAGACCCTCCGGCGGGTGGTCAGGCGGGCCGGTGGCCGGAGGCGGAAGAGGCCGCGAGGCGGTCGTGGCCGACGCCGCCGGGACCAGCGGTACACCGTGAGTGAGCGGGTACGACTGGCCGGAGTCGGCCGGGCTGACCGTGCGGTTCGAGGCGACCCATCCGGAGGCGCCCGACGCGCTTCGGCGCGCAGCGGCGGCTCACGACCGGGCGCTCGCCCCGGATCCGGGCGACCACGCCGCCCCACCGACCGGTTCCCGGACGCCGGCGAACGCCTCCTGGCCGTCGCCCTCGACGTGACCGACCAGTCCCAGGCGGCTTCCGCGGTCGAGACCGCCCTCCAGGGGGTTCGGGCGTATCGACGTCGTCGTGAACAACGCCGGCCGTGGTCTGCTCGGCGCCGTCGAGGAGGCCACGGACGCGGCGGCCCGCGCCGTCTACGACACCGACGTGTTCGGCACGCTGAACGTACTTCGCGCCGTGCTGCCGACGCTGCGTGCGCAGCGGTCGGGCCGGATCGTGAACATCTCGTCGATCGGCGGCTTCGTCGGCTCCCCTCGCTGGGGCGTCTACAACTCCACCAAGTTCGCGACCGAGGGATTCTCCGAGGCCCGCGCCCGGGAGGTCGCGCCGCTCGGGATCGCGGTGACCCTCGTCGAGCCCGGTTACTTCCGCACCGACTTCCTCGACGCCCCGAGCCTGCACACCGAGGCGACCACGATCGAGGACTACGCCGGCACCGCGGGCGCGATGCGGAGGACGGCGACGGACGTCAACCACGCCCAGCCCGGCGGCCCGATGAAGGCCGCGGGCGCGATCGTACGGATCGCATCCTCCGGACAGCCGCCGCCGCCCGTCCAGTTGGGCAGGGACTCCTTCGACGCGAGCGCGCACAAGATCGAGCACGTCGCCGCCGAGCAGCGGACCTGGGAGGACCTGTCGGTGTCGACCGACCACGACGACGCCGCAGCGGCCTGACCTAACGGCTGTCGCGGCGTCCGGTGGGGGTCACGGGCATCCCCGCCCCGCCCACCGGACCGCGGAGCCTGCGCGATGCCGCGCCCCGGGCGACGCGGGTGCTGTCTACCGGGGGCGGACTCCCCGCCGCGACCGCCGACGCGATCTCCGCCCGCCCGGCGCGGGCAAGGCGGCCGTCCCCGGACACCGGCCCTCGTTTTCCGGCTTCGGTCTGATCAAGGCCGTCGACCGGTCGTACCTGTCCCGGGAAGGTGGGAGATCCCGTCCGCGGCCGGAGATCCGCGGGAACAGGGTGCTCCGGCGGGTACGTGGGGTTTCGGCTGGGGTGGTGGCTCGAACGGGCCGCGGTCCGTTGGGGGAGGCGGTGGTACGGGAGTCTGCTCCGAGCGGCGGTGCCGGGGCGGGGGTGGGCTGCGGTGTCCTCGGGCTTACGGGCGTTCGCCCGGCTGATCACGGCGGTCGCGATCGTCACGGCCTCCCGTTGGGGGCCGGCCCGATGCCGGCGCGCCAGCCGGGAGGCGGCCGGCCGGGCTCCGGTGAGGTCGTCGCGGAACCGCGCCCATCCCCGCTCTCCGACAGCGCCACGCTCACGGCACGCGCCCGGCCGCGCGCGCCGGCACTGCGGACCGCAGCCACCCGGACACCGGTCCGGCCGCTGCGCTGACGGCAAGGGGTCCGCCAGAGGCCCTGCCAGGCTGCGCGAACTCCGGGCCGCCTCGGGAGGGAGGAGGGCCGGGTTTTCCGGGGAGGAGTGTCTCTCGGGTTCGGCGCCGGTTACCTCTACCGCGGGCACTGAAAAATCTGTGCTCGTTGGAGTAGACATTCAGTGGTGGCGTGACTATGGTTTCTCTCGTAGCAGAGATCAGCAGGGCCTGGCAGAGATGAACTGCCAGGCGGTAGTACGCGAAGTCGCAGTGCGCAGGACGGTGCGGCGGTGGAGTTCCGAAGCCAGAGTGGTTGCAGGACGGCGACGGGACTGACGGCCGGACCGGGTGGCCCGCAGTCATCAGGGGCCGCCGTGAGCAGGACCGCAGTGGCTGGCAGTGACGTTCAGCGAGCAGCACCTCGGTAAAGGCGTCGGCTGCGGGCGCGCGTACCGGGAAGTCCGGCAGTGGGGTTCCAAGCCAGAGCAGACGCAGGACGGGCGACGGGGCTGGCTGCCGGAGAGTGGCGCTGTTGCAGGCCACCAGCAGTTCGCACCACCGGTAGTACAAGCAGTGCGCAGTTCACGTTTGGTCAGCAGATGGCCCAGAGGGAAGAACGGAGGAGCCCCGCGCCATCGGGATCGCCCGGGTGGATGCCTTGAGCCCGGGTACCGCAGGACATCGTTAGTGAGGTGGTCTTCGGTCAAGCAATCGCGATCCCCGCACCTGCTGCCACCCCCCCCGGTGGCGGTGCGGACACAGTAGGCCGGCGCATGACGAAGGCCGGCAGATGGTGTAGCAGTTCCTTCGGGGCCCTGGTTGCCGGGTACGGCACCAGGGCCCCTCCACGCGTGTTCCGCAGAGAGGCGAGATGACAGCAGACGACGTGCACGGCCGGCTCGACGACGACGACTACCCCGCCTACACCATGGGCCGGGCCGCCGAACTACTCGGCACCACCCAGGGCTTCCTGCGCGCCATCGGCGAGGCCCGCCTCATCACCCCGCTCCGCTCGCAGGGCGGCCACCGCCGTTACTCCCGCTACCAGCTGCGCATCGCCGCCCGCGCCCGCGAACTCGTCGACCGCGGCATGTCCGTCGAGGCCGCCTGCCGCATCGTGATCCTCGAAGACCAGCTCGAAGAGGCCCGGCGCATCAACGAGGGGCTGCGCTCTTCCGGGCCGGGCGATCGGGCCACCGCCTGACCGGGTCCTCCGGCCGGGCCGCTTGCCGCGATACGGGCTGACTCCCGTCATAGGTGCGCGTGAGCGCCGAAGACTCCAAGTCGTCAGCTGACCGGCATCCGATTCCGCGGAAGGCCGGGGCGCATACGCAGCAGGACAGCGCCACACACAGTCCGAGAAAGCAGGCGGACCGCGGCGGCCGCGGGGGCCGGTACGTGCCGCGGCCGCCCCGTGGTGCAAGATGGGCCTCTCCGACGCCTGGCCGGGCGCCGGTCTCCGTGCTGCCGGACACGGCCCCGACGCCATTGAACCGTGAGGAGTCGCAGTGACCGCAACGGGCCCGAACGGAAGCAGCGGGCGGGCCCGCCACCGTCCCGGGGGCGGTAGCCGCCGGGACGGGGCGACCCTGGCAAGGATATTGGAGGCGGCGGAGTCCGCGGCACCCGTGGAGTCCGTCGACGTGATCGCAGGCGTACTCAGGGAGCGACTCGGAGCCGTGTCGGTATCCTTCCTGATCACCGACTTCTCCGGTGCTTCGGTCGTGCGGCTGGGAGCTGCGGGCAGTGTCGACACCGGTGAGCCGGCCCGACGCGTCATCGTGCGGGGCACCGTGTACGACGACGTGATCCGCACCCAGAAACCGGCCATCGAGGACGGCGGCGGGGGGACGCCGGTGCGGATCGTCGCCCCGGTGACCAATCGCGGGGACGCCATAGGGCTCCTGGAGCTTTTCCTGTCCGCGGTGCCGGACGCGGAGGCGATGCGGGAGATCGGCGAGAGCGCGCACGCGCTGGCCTACGTCGTCATCGCGAACCGGTCCTTCACCGACGTGTACCAGTGGGGCCGGCGCACCACCCCGCTGAACCTGGCCGCGGAGATCCAGCACCGGCTGCTGCCGGCGTCGCTGGCCTGCGAGGCCGCGCAGTTCGCGGTCGCCGGGGCACTGGAGCCCGCCGACCACGTCGGGGGCGACACCTTCGACTACGTGATCGACCGGGACACCTTCCAGCTGTCCGTCACCGACGCCATGGGCCACGACGTCGACGCCGCGCTCCTGGCCACCCTCGTCGTCGGGGCCCTGCGCCGGGCGCGGCGGGCCGGCGCGAGCCTTCAGGAGCAAGCTCTCGAAGCCGACCAGGCCATGCGGGAGCACGGTCGCGGGGGTTACGTCACCGGCCAGCTGCTGCGGATCAGCCTGCTCGACGGCAGCACCGAGTTCGTCAACGCCGGCCACCCCTGGCCGCTGCGCATGCGGGACGGCCGGGTGCGGGAGATCGCTCCCAAGGTCGATCTGCCGTTCGGTGTCCGGCCCATGCACACCTACCGGGTGCAGCCACTGGACCTGCGGCCGGGTGACCGGCTGGTGATGCTGACGGACGGCATGCTGGAGCGCAACGCCAGGAGCCTGGACCTGGCGGACCTGATCGTCGCCACCCGCGCCCTGCACCCACGCGAGGCCGCCCGCGCCCTCGTCGGGGCGATCGTCGACGCCGGCCATGGCCACCTGGAAGACGACGCGACGGTCATGTGCCTGGACTGGCACGGCACCGGCCACTCCCGGCGGGACGCCGCCACCGGCGCCGACCTCACCGACGCCTCACAACCCTCGCAGGCGAGACGGACCGCCCCCGGGCGATAACCCTCCTGGCGCGTCAGGAGGGGCCCTGGCAGCGGCTCTCAGCGCGCTTCCGAAAGGGCGCGCGGCGTCCGATACGAAGACACCGCCGCGCCACCGGTCCCACCCGGCTTCCGCTTGGCCGGCGAGACCGGCGAACAGCGAGGGGCGCCGCCTGTCCTCCGGCGGCGCGCCGCCGTCACGCGGTCGGCCGCGGCTGCTGTTCCCGGACGGGCCGACCGGTTCCTTGCTCAGCGGGGCAGGTACAGGGTGCGGTCGGGGGTGAGGACGACGGTGGCGTCGGTCAGGCCGTTCCACGTGTGGCCCCGGCCGTTGTAGCGGGGGGTGAGGTAGGACCACTCGAGGTTTCCGGCGATCATGGTCTCCAGGGCGTCCAAGTAGGTGCGGAGGCTGCTGTCCTGGCTCGGCGCACCGGCGCGCAGTGTGGTGGTGAGGCGGTCGAATTCGGCTTCCACGCGGTGGACGGTCGCGGCGACGCGGTCGACGGCCGCCTGGAGGTCGCCGCCGTTGTCGCCGAGTGCGAGCTGGATCTCGTTCATGGTGTCGCCGCTGTAGAGCTCCTTGCGGTAGGAGAAGATGTCGTTGACGCCGATCCAGTGGCGTGCGACCAGGACGTTGAGACGCCTCAGTTCGGAGAGCTTCTCCAGAGGGCCGCTCAGGTCGATGCCGAGGCCCAGCTCGAGCAGGGGGAAGCAGCACTCTCCGACCGAGGAGGTGCGGTACTTCTCGTAGGTGGGCAGGTCCAGTGCCGTCAGGTCCTGGGCGAGGTCACGTTCGATGGTGCAGGCGTCCAGGAACTCGTGCAGGTTTCGCGCGCAGCGTTGCCAGGTCCCCGCGGGTGCCAGGGGCAGGGTGTTCTCGCGCAGCTGCCGGAAGGCGCGGGTGAAGGCGGTGTCGAAAGCGGGCTGTCTGCCGTCGATGACCGCGGACAGTTCGTAGAGGCCCAGCTCACGCAGCCGGGCCGGCGCGGCCTGGACGAAGACGTCGTCGATGCAGAACAGGACGTCGATCCAGGCGCAGATCAGCTCGACCCGGTCCTCGCGGGTGTCGGCGTAGACGAGCAGGTTCCACAGGCTGGTGCGGTGCTCCAGGAACGCCTCCAGCTTTTCCTGGTCCTCGAAGGCGTCACGCAGGTACGCGGCGAGGCGGCCCACGCAGCGCTGTTCCAGTGTTTCGAGGCCCGGGCGGCGCCGGGCGGGTGTGAACCGGGGAAAGACCGGCATCCGGAACGAGGGGTACTGATACCTCTCGGGTGGTAAGGCCATATCCCCTCCAGGGGCTGGATCAAAGGTGCCGTGGGAGTGGCCGGGGGCTGTCATCGTTCCCGTCCCCCGCTGGATCGGAGTACGCCGGCCGGGAGCAGGCTGCGGGTGGGGAAGGGGCCGGCCTCGGGGTGAAAGGAAAGCGGGGCGGCTGTGGAGGCTGCCGGTCGCGGCGAGGATGGCGGGAACGGCTTGGCCATGCCGGAGTGCCCGCCTGGGCACGTGTGGCGATTGCCGCCGAAGGCGGTGCACGTCTGACACGTGGCGGGGGTGGGAAGTCCGAACGGTCAGCGGTCCGGGTCGAGGCGTTCGCCGTCGGTGAAGACGGCCGGGTCCGGTGCGAGGCGGAGGGGGGACATGCCTCGGCCTACCCCCCTTGCGGTCGCTCAGACGGATGCGAGGGGGCGTACGACGCCATTCGCGCGGTGCAATTCCACTCCGTGCCCAGATCCGCGGACCCGGCGCGGCCGGGGCATGCCGCGTCCGGCGGCTGCTTGCGCTCACCGTCGGAGCCGGACGAGGCGGGACGGCGGCGGAGGGCCGGCCGCTCCGGGGGAACCGGAGGGCGGCGCACCAGGCATATGTCGGTCCGCCGGAGAAGCGGATACGGCTCCGAACCGGTTGCGTTCAAGCCGCACGCCCGACGTGCCCGGTGCCCCGGCCGGGCAGGTGGATCTGCAGGCCGTACCGCCGAGAGCTGTCGGGCTCCGGCAGCGGGACTTCGCCACGGCGAACAGGGTGCCGCCCGTCCGTGAGCGCGACGTTGACCGGCGGGCCGCCGGCCCGCGGCAGCGCAGCCGGCTGCCCCATGCCGTGCTCTTGGCCCTGGTCGGCGCTCACCCTCCGGCTTGGTTCGATTCCCCGCTCGATTTCACGGGGGAACGCCTGCCCTGCTGCGCCCGGCAGGCGTTGTCCCGCGGTCGCTGCCGTAGGCCGTGGCCGCGGAGTTGCGGCGGGTGGCTGCCGGGGCAGTGTGGTGCGGCTGGTGGCAGTTGCGCGGCACCTGCACGGGATCGGACCGGATTGCCGTCGTTTCCGACGGTCTGCGGGTCTTGCGGCCCAACTGTATTGTTGGCCTGTTTGTCCCTCTTCGAGATGAGAACGGGGCCGTAGGGTCCGGGGGAGACCCGGTTGGTATGCGTTCTCCGTCCTGGAGGAGTGTGTGTGATCATTCAGCGCTATGGCGATCTGGAAGTCGGGATCACCAGAGAAGTCGCGACGAGGTGGAGTCCCTTCATCAATCCCACGTCCCTGTACACGGCCATCATCATGGGTGTAGGCCATGGCGACTTCCACCCCGTGGCGGCCCAGTACGGGGGCGGGAGTTTGCAACAGCGGATGGCGGTACTGCTGCGAGACGTCTCCGCCGGTCGGGACCTGTTACGGCCGCCCGCTGGATGGCAGAGGCTAGGTGGCCTCCCGACCGCAAATCCTGACAGGCCTGCCTCGATCTGGCGGCCGGTCCCTCCGCCGGGGTACGTCGCTCTGGGCGACATAGCCAGTCTGGAGCAGCCCGGGAGTTGGGTGGCCTGTGTCAAGCAGGTGCACAACGGGCGTGCCTATGTGCGGCAGGGCGAAGCCGGCGGGCTGTTGTGGGAGAGCGCCGGGGTGCGGTTGTGGTCGGTGGTGCCTCCGCCGTACCCGGACGGGGACCTCGACGAACGCCTGTTCCTGCCCGTGGGTGCCTTCACCGTCGTGAGTACCGCGGGGCGGCCCAATCCGACGCCCACGACCTGGATCCTGGACCTGCCCGCCGCGGTGGAACGCGGCCCCGGCCCCGGGATCCCGGTTCTGACGTCGCACAGCCGGCCGCCGGCGCAGACGAGGGTGACCGACCGCACCGTGACGGTGCCCTACTTCATGGTCGACGACCCCAATCGCAGCGTGGACTGGCGGATCGACAACTCGCCGTTCTATCGGATCCGCCGCCACCGGAACTTCGATCTCGTCCTCTTCCGTGACAACCGGGCCGGAACGGTGGCCCAGACGGAGGCGGAAGAGATCACCACCGGTGTCACCCATGAGGCGGGTACCTCCTTCAGCGTGACCACGGGCATCACCGTGGGCACGTCGGTCGGTGTGGAGGCGTCCGCCAAACCGTTCGGGGTGGGTGCCAGCACGACCGTCACCGCCTCGGTCTCCGCCTCGCTTGAAGTGGGATATGAAACCCGGCGCAACGTCGCGGTGCTGTCCGAGCAGAAAAAGACACGCGGGCTCGTCATTCCGCCGCACAGCACTGGCTGCCTGTGGATGGAGCGCCACGAACTCGTGCCGGTCCGCGCCGATGGCAGCGTTCTTAGCGCCCAGGCGGCCCTGGGGTTCCGTACGGACTACTACGTGACCGGCGAATTCCCCGGCGGAACCGGCGTCATCCCCTTCACCAGCGACGCCTCCGGCACACGCACCGCGCTCCCCGCCACCCACCTCCCCCCCTTTTCCACCTTTCCCCGGACCGCCGCCGGCGCATCCCTGCCCGACACCCCCACAGACCCCGGCGAACCGGCTGGAGGACAGTAGACCGACCTCACCAGGGCGAGGACGCCCAGCAACCGGTGCGCCCCGTGGCAGGCCCGACTCCGGTGCCACCGGACCGCGGCTGCCTGGAGGACCCGGGCGCGGAGGTTCCGCCCATGGAGCAGGGGTCGCCCCCGTCGCCGTCGGTGACGGCCGTGCAGCCCGTTCCCGCCGATCCTGTCCGCCAGGCCCGCGACTGATCGAGGAATCCACCGGGCCGTGCTCGAAGACGCCGCGTCGTTGACGGCGCCGCGGACCCACGACACCGCGCGGCTCTGACGAGCCTGGCCGAACGGCTGTCGCGGGCCCTGCGGCAAGCCCCGGACCCCATCCGCCGACGGCAGGCACCGCTGTTGTTCAGACCCCTTGTCCAGAGCTCCGCAGGACTGCGACACCTCTTCTCCCGGCCTCGAACGCGCGGAGAAGCAGGGCTTCTTCTCTCCGGGGTCCGCATGGGGGGACCGCGGGGCGCGGCTGGCGGGTGGCGGAGATCCGCGGCGAGGTGTTGCTGACGCGCCCGGTTGCGGCTGGCGACACGCGACACGATGTCCTACGCCCGCCTGACCGCGAAGCCGGACCGCTACGCCGCTTTACCGCACCGCACCGCCGTCGGAGCGGGGGAACGCGGCCCGGGCGCCGCGCTCACACTGGCTGCGATGTCTCGGGTCGTGTGGCTGTCAGGGGAGTGGTTGTTTATACGGCCCACGCCACCTACGACTCGAAGCGGATAAAGAATGCATGAGGTACTTAGTGTTACTAATTCGCATATCGTGGCATGTGTGGCGAAACGGTGTTAGAGTGCCGAGAGTTGCCTCACGTGGCATTTTCGATGCACGGGTGAAGGAGTGATCTCTATGGGCCTGCCCATCGTCGGCGGTTTGGTCGACAGCGTGATCGGCATTGTGATCGGTGCGGTGTACGGCATCGCCCCTCAGGTCGGGGCTCTGCTGAGTGGCCTGGGATTGCCCTTGTAACGGGTTGGTGCGTGATAGCGGGTGAAGTGTTGCCGCTGGTGGGTGGCATGATCCGCTTGTGGCGTTCATGGTCAATGGGTTGTCTTGGCACATCGGCTGTTCACGGGTATCTCGCGGCGTCGTCTGGCTTGCCTGGTCAGGAGTTGGCCCAGCCGTGGCCGGCCGGTGTTGACAATGGCCGCCGCGCGGTACGGGGAAGGCCGAGGAGGCGGGCTGCGGGAGCCGGAGCAGGAGATCGGCTGGTCTTCGTCGACCGAATGGACGACCCCGTCGATAACGTCTGCGGCCAGGTCGGCCAGGAGCCGGCGGAACTCGGGGCGGGCGACGGTCCGGTCGATGGTGCCGTCAGGGCCGACGGTCTCGCCGCTTCTTGAAGGCCGGGGTGTCGCTCCCGCGGTGGGCCTTCGCCGGCCGGCTCCGGCGCAGCCGGGCTCGGGTGCCCGTGCCGTCGGGTACCGGGTGATTCCGGAGGGCCAAGGGGTCGGCGGTGCCGCGATCCGCCGTGGGGGTCGGTGGCCCCGGTGTGGATACTGTGGGTCATGCGTATCGACTTCGACCCGAGCCGGATGGAACGGAACGCCTTCTACCGGCTTCTCACTTCGGTGGTGGTACCCCGGCCGATCGCCTGGGTGTCGACGACCAGCCGGGACGGCTCTTCTGACAACCTCGCCCCGCACAGCTTCTTCACGGTGTCCTGCGTCAGTCCGCCGATCGTGCAGTTCACATCGGTCGGGCGGAAGGACTCGGTGCGGAACATCGAGGACACGGGGCAGTTCGTGGTGAACCTCGCACCCGAGCACCTGTTCGAGCAGATCAACGCGACCGCGACGGACTTTCCCCACGGGGTGAGCGAGTTCGACGCGGTGGGGATCGCCCGGGAGCCGAGCCTGCGGGTCAAGCCGCCACGGGTGGCGGCCTCACCGGTGGCGCTGGAGTGCGAACTGCACAGCACGGTACGGCTGGGGGACTCCACGATCGTGCTCGGGCGGGTGGTACATGCGGCGGTTTCGGAGGCCGTCATGGTGGACGGACACCCCGAGGTACGCAAGCTGCGGCCGCTGGCGCGACTGGGCCGGGACGAGTGGGACACCGTCGGGGAGGTCTGGGAGATCAAGCGGATTCCGCTGGCGGAGTGGCCGGACCCTCTGGGGCGCTGACACCGGACTCACGGGTACGGCCGCGGCGCGCGACGGCCGCCGCGGCTACGGCGGTCAGGCCGAGGAAGGCCAGCGCCAGCAGGAAGACCGGCGAGGTGGGGGAGGCGGCGCGGCTGCCGGCGACCACGTAGGCGGCGGTGTTGGCCACGCTGCCCGCCGCGGTGGCGGTGAGGAAGGGCAGCAGCCGGATACGGGAGATCGCCGCGGCGTAGTTGGCCGCCGCGAACGGCACTCCGGGAAAGAGCCGCAGTGCCAGCGTGCTGCGGAAGCCGTGATGGCTCAACTGCCGGTCCAGGGACAGGACCAGCCGCCCGCGGAGCAGGGGCCGCAGGGCGTCGCGGCCGAGGAAGCGGCCGAGCAGGAAGGCCAGTCCGGCGCCGAGCACGGTGCCGGCTATCGCCGCGGGCAGTCCGGCGTGGATGCCGTAGAGGGCCCCGGCGGCGGCGTTCAGCAGCGGTCTGGGGACGAAGGCGACGGTGGCGAGCCCGTAGCCGAGGGCGAAGAGTGCCACGGCGGTAGGTCCGGAGGACGTCCGCAGCGGCCAGCCGCGCGTCAGCAGCCGCTGCGGTTCCAGTGCGAGTGCGAGGGCGACCGCCGCCGCCAACACCACCACCAGCAGCCCGAACCGCACCCACGGTGGGACCGGCCCCCGCCACCACCGGCCCGCCGGTCCGCGGACGGGACCGGATGCGCGGGCGGAACCCGCGGCGGGCATGGAGTCAGGGACGGAGCCAGGGACGGATCGGTCGGCCACCCGCCGAGCGTAGCCGAGCCGAAGCGGACGGCGGCCCCGGCGAACGGCGTCGGCGCGGCCCGCGGGGGCGCCGCCGCCGGTCCCCGACGGCTCGTTCATCACCCGTAACGCCGGTGCGGCCCGCCCGCGCCGCACTGCCCGGCGCCCCACCTGAGCGCCTGAGCCGCCGGAGCGGACGTGCGCGCCCGCCGCGGCCCCGGCCGTAGGGTCTGCCGCCTGCCGCCTGCCGCCTGCCGCCTGCCGCCTGCTCCGGCGAACGGCGCCGCCTACATCCCCACCCCGCCCGACACCTCGCTCCGCCGGGGGCCTCCCGCGGCGACGACGGGTGACGCGCCCTGCGGGGAGCGGCGGTCGAGGACGCCGGCGGTGACCGCGATACCGAGGCCGGCCACCGCCAGGACCGCGCCGACCAGCGCGGGCGAGGTCCAGCCCCAGCCCGCGGCGATGGCCGCGCCGCCCAGCCAGGCACCGCCCGCGTTCGCCAGGTTGAAGGCGGAGTGGTTGGAGGCGGAGGCCAGGGTGGGCGCCCGGCGGGCCTTGTTCATGACCAGCATCTGCAGCGGAGTCGTGGTCAGGAACCCCACCGCGCCGAGGACCAGCACCGCCACCGGGGCCGCGGCCTTGGAGTGGACCGCGTGGGGGAACAGGACCAGCACGACGGCGAGCACGCTCAGGGAGCCGTAGAGGGTGGGCCGCAGCGCCCGGTCGGTGAGGGGGCCGGCGACGAGCGCGCCCAGTGTCATGCCGATGCCGAAGAGGGCCAGCAGCCAGGTGACGGTGGAGTCCGCGAAGCCGGTGACCTCGGTCATCATCGAGGCGAGGTAGCTGTAGACGGCGAACACCCCCGCGAAGCCGAACACCGCGGTGAGCAGCCCGAGCAGCACCTGCGGCTCGCGCAGTGCCCGGATCTCCGAGCCCACCCCCGCGTGTTCCTCCTCCGGCAGCCGCGGGATGAGCAGCGCGAGCGAGGCGAGGGCCAGCAGGCCGACCACCGAGACGACCAGGAACGTGGCACGCCAGCCCAGGTGCTGGCCGAGCGCGGTGGCCGCCGGCACACCGACGATGTTGGCGATGGTCAGGCCGAGGAACATCGCGGCGACCGCCCGCGCCCTGCGGTCCTCCGCCACCATGCGGGACGCCACCACCGCACCGACGCCGAAGAACGCGCCGTGCGGCAGCCCGGCCAGGAAGCGTCCGGCGAGCAGGGTGGCGTAGCCGGGGGCGACGGCGGACGCCAGGTTGCCCACCGTGAACAGGCCCATCAGCAGCAGGAGCATCCGCTTGCGGGGGATGCGGGAGCCGAGCGCGGTGAGCAGGGGGGCGCCCACCACCACGCCGAGCGCGTACGCGGAGACGAGATAGCCCGCGGTCGGCACGGACGTGCCGAGGTCGTTCGCGACGTTGGGCAGCAGGCCCATCATCACGAACTCGGTGGTGCCGATGCCAAACGCGCTGACCGCCAGGGCGAGTATGGCCAGGGGCATGGGAGTTCCTTCGCGGTGCGGGGGACGGTGTGGTGCCCCGGGGGGCTAAGTTCATTGCCGGAACAAGTTCCCTCACCCCGGTGATTCCCGGATGTCACCGACGGGTGAAGTCCCGCTGACGAAGCCCTTGCCGCGGCCCGCCGCGAAGCGCCGCTGTCCGGCCCGCCGCGGTGCGGTGCGCCGCTGCCCGGCCCGGCCCGCCGCGCCCGGTGGCTCGCCGGCCGACGGGCCCGCCCGCCCGGTGGTCCGGTGTCTGACGGTCCGTGCCCGGCGCCCCGCCCGGCCGTCCTCGGCGCGTCCGGTGGACCCCGCCCGGAGGGCGCCGCGGCGACTGGGAGAATCGGCGGATGAGCCAGGAACCCCTGCCCGTCACCAGGGCCGTCGACTTCGGCACCGCCAAGTTGCTGCCCGATCTGGACCGGCCGCGGGCCTGGCTGCTGACCGTGGACGGGGCGCCGCAGTCGTATGTGGACCTCGACGAGCCGGCGCATCTGGAGTTCGAGTACGTCCGGCGTGTCGCCTACGTCGTGGAGTCCTGCTTCGACACGCCGGTGGACGCCGTGCACCTCGGCGGCGGCGCGCTGACGCTGCCGCGCCGGCTGGCGGTCACCCGGCCGGGATCGCGGCAGCAGGTCGTGGAGGCCGACCGCGCGCTGGCCGCCCTCGTCGCCGAGCGGTTGCCGTCGCGGGAGCCGGGCATCGCCGTGCACACCGCCGACGCCCGGGAATGGCTGACGGCCGCCCCCGGCGGCAGCGCGGACGTCGTCGTCACCGACGTCTTCGGCGGCTCCCGGGTCCCCGCGCACCTGACCACCGTGGAGTTCCTGCGCGAGGCGGTACGGGTGCTGCGCCCGGACGGCGTCTATGTCGCGAACCTCGCCGACGCCGACCCCTTCGCCTTCCTCGGCTCTCAACTCGCCACCGTCCGCGAGGCGTTCGGTCCGGACGCGGAACTGTGCCTGCTGGCCGAGCCCGCGGTGCTGCGGGGGCGCCGCTTCGGCAACGCGGTACTCGCCGCCACCCGGCGCCCGCTCCCGCTGGAGGAACTGGTCCGGCGCTGCGCCGGCGACGTCTTCCCGGCCCGGGTGGTGACCGGCCACCCCCTGCGCGATCTGACCCGTACCCCCGTCCACGACGCCCGCGCGGTCCCGTCACCCGAACCGCCGGACGGGGCGTTCACCGTCGGCTAGGGCCTGGCGCCGGGATCCGCCGGGGCGGCGGCGGGATCCGGTGCGTTGCGGCTGCGCGGCGCAGGAGGGAGGCGGCGTGGTGTGTCGTCGAGCGGCGGGAACGCGGCGGGTGTGCGGGCCGGGGCCCGCTGCACCGCGGAGATCGGCCCGACAGCCACCAGGACCGCCGACGGCGACCGCCGGTCAGGACACCGGCCCCGACAGCGGGCGGGACATCCCGGCCGGGACACCCCGGCTAGGACAGCGGCGCCGCGCCGGCGACGTCCTGACCGGCGGACGCGGGGGCCGTCGCGGCCACCGTCGCGGCCGGGACCGGGCGCGCGACCGTACGGCGCTCCAGGCGGCGTACCGCGGGCAGGGCCAGCACCGCGCCGGTCAGCAGCAGCACCAGTACCGCCGACCCCCACAGCGTGCGGGTCCGGCCGAAGGCGTGCGCCGCCGGGCCGGCCGCGGCCATCGCCACCGGCGTCATCGCCACCGAGCCGAACCAGTCGTACGCCGACACCCGGGACATCATCTCCTCCGCGATCTCCTGGTGCAGCGCGAGCATCCAGCCGACCGCGAACACCTCGATGGCGGCGCCCGCGGCGAACATCACCGGCACCAGCGTCCACAGCGAGGGCGCCAGCGCCAGCGCGGCGGGCGGCAGCGCCAGCGGGAAGACGCCGAGCGTGCCGGCCAGCAGGATGCGCCGGGGCCGCCAGCGCATCATCAGCAGCCCGCCCGCCACCGTGCCGATCCCGCTCGCAGCCAGGGCCAGCCCCCACGGCCCGGCGCCGCCCATGTGCTCGCGGGCCACCAGCGGACCGTAGACCGCCTCGCAAGCGCCGACCGCGCCGTTGACCACCGCGAACTGCCCGACGATGCCCCACAGCCAGGACCGCGAGACGACCTCCCGCCAGCCCGCGCGCAACTCGTGCAGGATGCCGGCGGGCGCCTTCGGACGCCGGGTGGCGGCCACATCGAGCCGGGAGCGCAGCCCCGCCGCCACCGCGAAACCGGTCGCGTCCACCGCGAGCACCCAGCCGGGGCCGACCCCCGCCACCAGCGCGCCGCCCAGCGCCGTACCGCCGATGGTCGCGCCGTTCATCGACAGCCGGAAGACGGAGAACGCCTTGGCCGCGTGCCCGCTCTCCACGGCGGACAGCACCATGCCCTCGGAGGCCGGTGCGAAGAACGCCTGCGCCGCGCCGCCGGTCGCGGTCAGTAACGCCATCTGCCACAGCGCGGGGCGCCCGGTCAGTACCAGCAGCGCGAACAGGCCCTGCGAGGCGGCGTTGGCGCAGTTGGCGACGACCATCACCCGCTGCCGCGGCACCCGGTCGGCCACCGCCCCGCCGATCAGCAGGAAGACCACCAGCACCAGGGTCCTGGCCGCCGCCACCAGGCCGACGTCCGTGGCGCCGCCGCCCTGGTCGATGACCGCGTACGCGGCGGCGATCACGGCACCCGAGCCGCCGAGGTTGGTGACGAAGGACGCGCCCACCAGGAGCCGGAAGTTCCGCCCGGCCCACGGCGGCAGGGCGCGCCGCCAGGGGCGCGGGCGGCCGGGCGGTCGGGAGGCCGGATCGTGGCTCGTCACCCGGGGACTCTCCAGGAGCGGCCCGCCCGCCGCAAACGATTAACCCCCGGGCAGGGGCAGGGGCAGGGGCAGGGGCAGGGGCGGGAGCGGGGATGGAGGCGGGGCAGGGCGGGGGACGGAGGCGGCAGCCGTTCACCGGTCCCGCGGGTCCGTACCGAACGTCGCTACCAGCTGGTAACATCCAGCCATGGCACCGACCCTGCCCGCCGCCGGGCCCTCCATAGGCGAGATGATGACGGCCACCGTTCCGATGGCCCGCACCCTGGACCTGGAGTTCACCGAGACCACCGCCGAGCGCGCCGTGGTCCTGCTGCCCGACCGACCGGACTTCCACAACCATGTCGGCGGTCCGCACGCCGGGGCGGTGTTCACCCTCGCCGAGTCCGCGTCCGGCGCCGTCGTGCTCGCCGCCTTCGGCGAGCAGCTCGGCCGGGCGGTCCCGCTCGCCGTCCGCGCCGAGATCGCCTACACCAAGCTCGCCATGGGCCCGGTCACCGCCACCGCGCGGCTCGGCCGCCCCGCCGCCGAGGTGGTTGCGGAGCTGGACGCCGGTGTCCGCCCGGAGTTCCCCGTCGAGGTCTCCGTCAGCCGCGCCGACGGCGCCGAGACCGCCCGGATGACCGTCGTCTGGACGTTGCGCCCCACCGGCTGACCGGCCGGCGGCCGCCGGCGGGCCGCCCCGCCGGGCCCCGCCCGGCCCGCCCATCCCCGCTGACCGGCCTTGACCGGCCGGAGCCGCGCCGCTGACCGGACGGGTCCGTCCGCCCGGTCGGCTAGGCTTCCACGGTGGGCGCCGACACGTGCGCGCGCCCGGACCGGTGTGTCGCGCCGCAAGGCCGTGTCGCGCCGCAAACGCTGTGTGGTGGGAGGAGACCGGCTGTGCACGTCCAGGACTGGCTCGACGGGATCCCGCCGGTGGCCGTCTGCCTGATGGTGTTCCTGGTGGTCGGCGTGGAGAGCCTCGGTATCCCGCTGCCCGGCGAGATCGTGCTGATGACCGCCGCGCTGCTGTCCTCCCAGGGCCACGTGAGTCCCTGGCTGGTGGGCGCCAGCGCCATCGTCGGCGCGGTCGCCGGCGACTCCGTCGGGTACTCCATCGGGCACAAGGGCGGTCAGCCGCTGCTGGACCGGCTCGGCAGACGGTTCCCCAAGCACTTCTCACCGGGCCATGTGGCCACCGCCCAGCGCTCGTTCCAGCGCTGGGGCGTGTGGGCGGTCTTCTTCGGGCGTTTCGTGGCGCTGCTGCGGATCTTCGCCGGGCCGCTGGCCGGCGTGCTGAAGATGCCCTACGGCAAGTTCCTGCTCGCCAACGCGCTCGGCGGCATCGTCTGGGCAGGCGGTATAACCGCCGTCGTCTACTACGTGGGCGTCGTCGCCGAACCCTGGCTCAAGCGCTTCGGCTACGTCGGCCTGGGCATCGCCGTCCTCTTCGGTCTCGCGTCCATGCTCTACGTCAGGCGGCGCGCGGCCAAGGCGCAGGCTGACATGGAGGCCGCCGCCGAGACACCCGAGGTCGCGGCGGCCCAGGCCGGCGAGTAGCGGCCCGCCGGCCTCCCGACGGGGTCTTCCGGCACCCGCCCCGGCCTCCGCGGGCACCGCCTCCCCGGGGATCCGGCGCCCGCCTCCCGGTGCCCCAGCCCCCTGCCTCCCGCACACCCCCGCCCGCGGCCCCTGGCGCGCCTACCCCAGCGCCTCCCGGTGCAGCCCGGCCAGCGACACGTAGTGCTCGGCGTTCAGCCGGATCGCCGCCCGCTCCGCCCGCGTCAGCTCCCTGCGCACCGTCGCGGGCACCCCCGCGACCAGCGAGCCCGGCGGCACCAGCATCCCCTGCGGGACCAGCGCAGCCGCCGCGACCAGCGACCCCGTACCGATCCTGGCGCCGTTCAGCACGGTCGCGCCCATCCCGACCAGTACCCCGTCCTCGATCTCGCAGCCGTGCAGCACCGTGTTGTGCCCGACGGTCACCCCGGCGCCGATCGCCGCCGGGTAGCCGGGGTCGGCGTGCACCGTGCAGTTGTCCTGGACGTTGGAGCCCGCGCCGAGGCTGACGGGCGCGCAGTCGCCGCGCAGCACCGCGTGGTACCAGACGCTCGACCCGGCCGCGAGCGTCACGTCGCCCAGCACCACCGACCCGTGGGCGGTGTACGCGTCCCGGTCGATCCGCGGCTTACGCCCCGCGACGGCGGCGACCAGCCCGCCGGCCGGCCCCCGCCCTACCGCGCCGTCCGCCCGATCCGCCATGGCCCACCGTCCTCACACCGTTCCGCCTGCCGTCCACCGGCACCGTATACGGTGGGCCCGTGCCCGAGAATGAGAACGTGTTCTTCTCCCCGGCCAGGGGTGCCGCGGCCTGGCGGCGGCGTACGGTCTCGCGCCTTGTGCACCGCGGCTGGCGGTGGGCGCAGAACGCGGGCGCGGTCACCGCCGCCCGCCCCGGGCCCCTGCGCTTCGGCCGGATCGGCGTCGGCACCCGGCTCGCCTTCCCGCAGGGCACGGTCTTCGGCGAGCGGTGGATCCACCTCGGCGACCACTGCGTCATCGGCGAGCAGGTCACCTTGACGGCGGGCATGATGCCCGGGCTCGACCTCGGCCCGGACCCGGTGCTGCGGTTCGGCAACGGCGTCGTGCTCGGCCGCGGCAGCCACGTGGTGGCCTCCGCCCCGGTGGTCTTCGGCGACGACGTGTACTGCGGCCCCTACGTCTACGTCACCAGCGACAACCACTCCTACGACGACACCGAGCAGCCCGTCGGCAAGCAGTGGCCGCGCACCGCGCCCGTCGAGATCGGCACCGGCAGCTGGCTCGGCTCCGGCTGCGTGATCCTGCCCGGTGCCCGCCTCGGCCGCAACGTCGTGGTGGCGGCCGGTGCGGTGGTGCGCGGCGAGGTGCCCGACTTCGCGGTGGTCGCCGGCGCGCCCGCCCGGATCGTCCGCCGCTGGGAGCCCGGCAGCGGCTGGCAGCCGCCGCTGCGCACCCCGCCGCCGGTTCCGGTCCCCGAGGGCGTCACACCGCAGCAGCTGCTGGCGCTGGGGGAGTCGGACGGCGAGCGGGCGCAGACCTGAGCGGACCCGCCGCCGCGGTTTGTTAGGTTCGCCGTATGCGCGCACCGATCGGGACCTTCGAGGACGCCCAACCCGCCACCGAACGCCGGGAGCTGCTGCCGCCGCCGGTGGCCGCCGCGGTGACCCCCGAGATGGTCCACGTGGACACCGACCCCGCCAAGGCCGACACCGCCGACTTCGTGGCCGCCTACGGCCCGGAGCTGCTGGAGAGGTCCGCGAACTGCGTGGTCGTCGCGGCCAAGCGCGGCCAGGACGTGACACTGGCAGCCTGCGTGGTGCTGTCCACCACCCGGGTGGACGTCAACGGACTGGTCCGCCGCCACCTCGGCGCCCGCAAGGCGTCCTTCGCCACCATGGACCTCGCGGTCGGCGGGACCGGCATGGAGTACGGCGGCATCACCCCGGTGGGGCTGCCGCCGCACTGGCCGCTGCTGATCGACGCGGCGGTGGCGGACACCGCCCACGTGGTGATCGGCAGCGGTGCCCGCCGCGGCAAGCTCATCGTCCCCGGCAGGACCCTCGCCGGCCTGCCCGGCGCGGTCGTCCTGACCGGCCTGGGCGTCTGAGCCGTCCGCCGCGTCCGCGAGGGCACGCGGGCGGCACGCCGGCGGGCCCCGGGCGGATCCCGGGGCCGGCCGGTACGGCAGGCAGCCGACCGCGGGATCCGGCGCCGGGTCAGCCGAGCCGGGGGATCTCGATCGCGGGGCACCGGTCCATCACCATCTCCAGACCGGCCGCCCGGGTCCGCCCGTACGCGTCCTCGTCCACCACGCCGAGCTGGAACCACACCGCCTTCGCGCCGGCCGCCACCGCCTCGTCGGCGACCGCGCCCGCCAGCTCGGAGTTGACGAACACGTCCACCACGTCCACCGGGAACGGGATGTCGGCGAGCGAGGCGTACCCCTGCTCACCGTGCACCGCCTCGGCTTTCGGGTGGACCGGCACCACCCGCTTGCCGAACCGCCGGAGCACCGCGGCGACGCCGTACGCCGCCCGCGCGGTGTTGTTCGACAGGCCCACCACCGCCCAGGTGTCACCCGTTCCGGTCAGGATCCTCTGCACCGTCGCCGCGTCGCCGTACACGTCGTCCTCCTGCCGCTCCCACGTCCGGTCGTCCTGCCTGGTCGAACCCGGCGGCGCCCGCCACCATTCCCGCCACCGCCCGCCGGATAGGCTGAACGCGTGATCGACCGGTATCTGACGGTGGCACGCGAGGGCGTCCACGAGAGCGAGATCAAGCGCTCCCGCTTCCTGTGCGCGCTCGCCCCCGCCGACAGCGAGGAGGCCGCGCGGGAGTTCGTACGCCGGATCCGCAGGGCGCACCCGGCGGCCACCCACAACTGCTTCGCCTACGTCATCGGCCCCGACGGGCGCCTGCACCGGGCGAGCGACGACGGCGAGCCCGGCGGCACCGCCGGCACCCCCATGCTGCAGGTGCTCCTCGGCCGCGAGGTGCGGGACACCGCGGCCGTCGTCACCCGCTACTACGGCGGCGTCCAACTCGGCGCCGGCGGCCTCGCCCGCGCCTACGGCGGCGCCGTCTCCGCCGCACTGGACCTGATCGGCACCGTCGAGCGCCGCCTGCTCGCCCTCGTCACCGTCACCGCCGACCACCAGCGGGCCGGCCGGCTGGAGAACGACCTGCGGGCGGCGGGCCGTACCGTACGCGAGGTCTCCTACGGCGCCGAGGTGACCTTCCACCTCGGCGTCCCGGAGACCGAGGTGCCCGCCTTCCGCTCCTGGCTCGCCGACACCACCTCGGGCGCGGCCGGCTGCGCGGTCGAGGGCAGCGCCTACGTGGACGTCCGACCGGACGCCGGATGATCGCGGTTACCCGTCCCGGCCGGTACCGGTGCCGCTAGTCTCTGGAGATCATGCGCTTCCTGCACACGTCGGACTGGCACCTGGGGCGGTCCTTCCACCGGGTGAGCCTGCTCGACGCACAACGGGCCTTCCTCGACCACCTGGTGGCCACCGCGGCCGCCGAACGCGTGGACGCCGTACTGGTGGCCGGGGACGTCTACGACCGGGCCGTGCCGCCGCTGTCCGCCGTCGAACTCTTCGACGGGGCACTGCACCGGCTCGCCGAACTGGGCGTGCCCACCGTGATGATCTCCGGCAACCACGACTCCGCCCGGCGGCTCGGCGTCGGCGCCGGGCTGATGGGCCGGGCGGGCATCCACCTGCGCACCGACCCCGCGACCTGCGACCGGCCGGTGCTGCTGGCCGACGAGTACGGCGACGTCGCCGTCTACGGGCTGCCCTACCTCGAACCGGCCCTGGTCCGCCAGGAGTTCGGCGCGGAGCGGGCCGACCACGCCGCGGTGCTCGGCGCCGCCATGGACCGGGTCCGAGCCGACCTCGCCGCCCGCCCGGCCGGCACCCGGTCGGTCGTGCTCGCCCACGCCTTCGTCACCGGCGGCCAACCCTCCGCCAGCGAACGGGACATCACCGCCGGCGGGGTCCAGGCGGTGCCCGCCGCGGTCTTCGACGCGGTGCACTACGCGGCGCTCGGCCATCTGCACGGCTGCCAGACCGTGAGCGAGCGGATCCGCTACTCCGGCTCCCCGCTCGCGTACTCCTTCTCCGAGGAGCACCACCGCAAGAGCATGTGGCTGGTCACCCTCGGCCCGGCCGGCGAGGTGGCGGCCGAGCGCCTCGACACACCCGTGCCCAGGCCGCTGGCCCGGCTGCGCGGCCGGCTGGACGACCTGCTCGGCGACCCCGCGCTCGACCGCCACACCGGCGCCTGGGTGGAAGCCACCCTCACCGACCCCGACCGCCCGCACGAACCCATGGCCGCCCTCGCCGAACGCTTCCCGCACATCCTCAGCCTCGCCTTCGAGCCCGACCCCGGCGCCGGAAACCCCGCCGCGTCGTACGCCCGGCGGCTGCGCGGCAGGACCGACCGGCAGATCGCCGAGGACTTCGTGGCGCACGTACGCGGCCGGGCGCCGGACCCCGGCGAACGCGCCGTGCTGGAGCAGGCGTTCGACGCGGTGCGGGCCGAGACGGCACGGACGGAAGGCGACTGACGCAATGCGGCTGCACCGACTCGAACTCACCGCCTTCGGGCCCTTCGCCGGCACCCAGCAGGTCGACTTCGACGAACTCTCCGCCGCCGGACTCTTCCTGCTGCACGGCCCGACCGGAGCCGGCAAGACCTCGGTGCTGGACGCCGTCTGCTACGCGCTCTACGGCCAGGTGCCCGGCGTCCGGCCCACGACCCGGCTGCGCAGCGACCACGCGGCGGCCGGCACCGCCACCAAGGTGGTCCTCGAACTCACCCTCGGCGGGCGGCGGCTGGAGATCACGCGGCAGCCCGAACAGCTCCGGGCGAAGAGGCGCGGCACCGGTACCACGGTGGACAGGGCGGTCACGCTGCTGCGCGAGCACACCGGCGGGCAGTGGCAGGGGCTGTCCCGGTCCCACCAGGAGGTCGGCGAGGAGATCGGGCAGCTGGTCGGGATGACCTGCGAGCAGTTCTGCCAGGTCGTGCTGCTGCCGCAGGGCGAGTTCGCGACCTTCCTGCGGGCAGGCGCCACCGACCGGGCCGCGCTGCTCGGCAGGCTTTTCGACACCCGCCGCTTCCGCGGGGTGGAGAAGTGGCTGCGCGACCGCAAGCAGGAGGCCGCCCAGCGGGTCGCCCGCGGCGACGCGGAACTGCGCGACCTCGCCGCCCGGCTGAGCGAGGCCGCCGGTTCCGCCCAGGACGCCGGCCCCGGCCCGGACCTGCTCGCGTGGGCCGCCGTGCTGCGCTGCGACGCCCGCGAGGCCGCGGCGATCGCCGGAACCGCCCTGGCGGACGCCGAAGCGGCCCACCACGCCGCCGAGATTTCCTCCAACGCCGCCCGCGACCTCCACGCCCTCCAGAGCCGCCACGCCGAGGCCCGCCGCCGCGCCGCCGCGGCCGAGTCGGACCGCCCCGCCCGCGACGCCGCCCGCGCCCTGCTGGCCAGGGCCCACCGGGCCCGGGCGGTCGAGCCCGCCCTCGCCCTGCGCGACAAGGCCGCGACCCAGGACGCGGAGTCGGCGGCCGTCGAGCGCACGCTGTACGCCGAACTGGCCGCGGCGGGCGAGCCGCCGGCCGCCGGCCGGCTCCCGCAGGCCCGTACCGCGGACTCTTCCCCCGGGGCCCCGGCACCGTCCGGCGCCCCGCGCCCCCCGTCCGCCGCCGGCCGGTCCGCGGTCCGCGGCGCGCCCGCCCCGTACGACGACGGCCGGATCCCCGGCACCCGGTCCCCGTCCGCCGCCGGCGAGGCACTCGCCCGCCGGGCCGGGGAGGTCCGGGAGGAGCTGGGCGGCCTGGCCCTGGCGGTAGAGCTGGAGGCGCGGGCCCGGGAACTCGACGGGCGGCGCGCCGAACTGGAACGGGACGAGCGCGCCGACGACGAGATCCTGCGGGAGGCGGACACCTGGCTGGAGGCGTGGCCGGCCGAACGGGACCGGCTGCGGGCGGGCGTCGCGAGGGGCATCGAGGCCGGCGCCCGCGCCGGGGCACTCGCCGCCCGGGAGGAGACCGCCCGGCGCCGCCACGCGGCGGCCGCCGAACGGGACCGGCTGGCCGCCGAACGGGACCGGGCCGCGGACGCCGCACGGCGGGCACGGGACGTCGCCGCCGAGGCGCGGGAGCGGTGGCACGACCTGCGCGAGGCCCGGATCGACGGGATCGCCGCCGAACTGGCCGGACAGCTCGTACCGGGCGCGCCCTGCCGGGTCTGCGGCTCCCCCGAGCACCCCGCGCCCGCCAGGCCCGCGGGCGGGCAGGTCACCCGCGCCGACGAGGAGGCCGCCGAGAGCGCGTACCACCGGGCCGCCGCCGCCCACGACGCCGTCCGCGCCGAGCACACCCGGCTCGACGCCGCGCTGGCGGCGGCCGTCGCGACCGCGGGCGAGGAGTCGGCCGCCCGGCTCGCCGCCGCCTGCGCCGAACTGGCGGCGGAACACGCGCGGGCCGCCCGCGAGGCCGCGGACGTCTCCGAGGCGCAGCGGGCCCTGGCCCGCGCCGAGGAGGAGCGCGACCGCCGCGCCGAACAGCGCAACGCCGCGCTGAGCGCGACCGCCGCCCGCGCCTCGCGGCGGGAGGAACTGGACGGGCAGTACGAGCGGTTGACCGCCGAGCTGACCCGGGCCCGCGGCGGCCACCCGAGCGTCGACGCCCGCCGGGCCCGGCTGACCGAGCGGATCGTGCTGCTGGACCGCGCCGCGGACGCCGCCCGGGACCGCGCCGAGAGCGCCGCCCGGCTCGCCGAGGCCGAGACCGCCCTCGCCGAAGCCGCCGCCCGCGCCGGGTTCGCCTCGCCCGCCGAGGCCGAGGCGGGCCTGCTGCCCGAGGAACAGCTGTGGCGGGCCGAGCGCCGGGTCGAGGAGTGGACCCGGCAGGAGGCCGCCGTCGCCGCCGACCTCGCCGCCCCCGAACCGGCCGCCGCCGCCCGGCGCCCCCCGGCCGACCCCGTCGCCGCGCGGGCCGCGCTGGCCGCCGCCACCGACCGGCTGCGGACCGCCTCGGCCGCCGAGTCCGCTGCCGCCGACCGCTGCCGCACCCTGGACCGGCTGTCGGCGCACACCACCGCCCGGGTCCGCGGACTCGGTCCGGCCCGCGCGGAGTTCGACCGGATCGCGCACCTGGCCGACCTCGCCTCGGCCGGCAGCGCGGAGAACCGGTTCCGGATGGAGCTGGAGACCTACGTACTGGCCGCCCGGCTCGAACAGGTCGCCGCCGCCGCGGGCGTACGCCTCCAGCGGATGTCCGCGGGCCGCTACACCCTCGTCCACAGCGACGCACGCGGCAGCGGCCGTACCAAGTCCGGCCTCGGCCTGATGGTGGTGGACGCCTGGACCGGCACCGAACGCGACACCGCGACGCTCTCCGGCGGCGAGACCTTCTTCGCCTCGCTGGCCCTCGCGCTGGGCCTGGCCGACGTGGTCACCGACGAGTCCGGCGGCACCCGGCTCGACACCCTCTTCATCGACGAGGGCTTCGGCAGCCTGGACGACCAGACCCTCGACGAGGTGCTGGACGTACTCGACGGCCTGCGGGAACGCGACCGGGCGGTCGGTATCGTCAGCCACGTCGCCGACCTGCGGCACCGCATCCCGGCCCAGCTGAGCGTCCTGAAAAACCGCAACGGCTCCACCGTACGGCTGCGTACGGCCGCGGGCGCCCGCGGCTGACCTCCCCCGCGCCGGCGGCCGGCCCCCGCCCGCGGCGTCAGACCGGGATCGAGCTGAGCTCGTACGCCCAGAGCTCGCCGCGGTCCGCGACCCGCACGAAGCCGACCCGTTCCAGCACCGCCTGCGAGGCGCTGTTGCGCGGCTCGGTGGTGGCCAGGACCACCATCACGTTCGGCTGCGCCAGCGCCCACTGGCACAGCGCGCGGGCGGCGTCCGTCGCCCACCCGGCGCCGCGGGCCGACTCCGACAGGTCGTAGCCGATCTCCACCGCGCCCCGGTCCGGCGGGCCGTGGAAGCCGGCGCCGCCGACCGCGGTCCCGTCCTCGGTCCGGGTGATCGCGAACAGCCCCCAGCCCGGCCGGTAGACGCCGGCCCCGGCGGTCGCGACCGTCATCGTGGCGGCGCCCACCGTGCCCTCGCCGGGCACGCCGTCGATCCACACCAGCGAGGCGGGCTTGCCGTCGGCCAGCTGGGAGGCGTCCACCGGGAGCTGTTCGCGCAGGGTCAGCCTGCCCTGGGTCAGCACCAGGCGTCCGTCGTCGTGCGAAGCGTGCAGGGTCATCCAGCGGTACCGCCTTGTCGCAGTCGGGGGTCCCGGCGGGCCGCTGCCGCGGCCCGGCCGGAGAGCAGCAGCGTAACGGCCGACCGCGGCAGCGGCTCCCGCTTTCGCCGGGCCCGCCCGGAGGCCCATCGGACGGCGGCGCGGGCGGACGGCGGGGCCGCCCCGGGAGCGGGCGGCCCCGGCGCGCGGGTGTCGGAGCGCGGCGATCTCAGAGCGCGGAGATCTCCGCCACCAGGTCGTCCAGGCCGAGCGAGCCCAGTGACAGCGCGGCCATGTGCCAGGACTTCGCGTCGAAGGCGTCGCCGTGGGCCGCGCGGGCGGCGGCCCGGCCGGTCAGCCAGGCGCGCTCGCCGAGCTTGTAGCCGATGGCCTGGCCGGGGATGCCGAGGTAGCGGATCAGCTCGCTGTCCACGAAGTCGGCGGCCCGGCCGCTGTGGTTGCCGAAGAACTCCCGGGCCAGCGCCGGCGTCCAGCGCTCGCCCGGGTGGAACGGCGAGTCCGCCGGGATCTCCAGCTCCAGGTGCATGCCGATGTCCACGATGATCCGGTTGGCCCGCATCATCTGGGCGTCGAGGTAGCCGAGCCGCCGCTCGGGGTCGGTGAGGAAGCCCAGTTCGTCCATCAGCCGCTCCGCGTACAGCGCCCAGCCCTCGGCGTTGGCGCTGACCATGCCGACCGTCGCCTGGTAGCGCGACAGGTTCTCCGCCACGTGCGCCCACTGCGCGATCTGCAGATGGTGGCCTGGTACCCCTTCGTGGTACCAGGTGGACACCAGGTCGAAGAGCGGGAAGCGGGTCTTGCCCATGGTGGGCAGCCAGGTCCGCCCCGGCCGGCTGAAGTCCTCCGACGGGCCGGTGTAGTACGGGGCCGCCGCGCCGCCGGGCGGGGCGATCCGGGACTCCACCCGCCGGACCCGGTCGGCGAGTTCGAAGTGGGTGCCGTCCAGCGCCGCGATCGCCTCGTCCATCAGGCCCTGCAGCCAGTCGCGCACCTCGTCGACGCCCTCGATGGCCTGTCCGTGCTGCTCCAGGTGCTCGAGCACCTCCCACGGGGTGGCGTCCGGCAGGATCTTGCCGGCCTCGGCCACCATCTCGGCGCGCAGCCGGTGGAATTCCGACCAGCCGTACGCGTACGCCTCGTCCAGGTCCAGATCCGTGCCGTTCCACAGCCGAGACCAGCGGGCGTACCGCTCGCGGCCCACCGTGTCCGGGGCGCCCGCGACCGCCGGGGCGTAGCCGTCCCGGAACCAGTCGCGCAGCGCGGTGTACGCGCCGGTGGCCTCGGCGGCCGCCGCGTCCAGCTCGTCCCGCAGCTCCTTCGGGCCCGCCGCGGTCAGCCCGGCGAACCAGCTGCCCGCGCCGCCGTCCCCGACCCACTCGGTGAACTGCCCGATGACGGTCTCCACCTGGCGCGGTCCGGCCCGCAGACCGCGGGCCAGCCCCTCGGTGAGGGAGGCGCGGTAGCCGTCGAGCGCGGCCGGCACCGCCCGCAGCCGGGCCGCGAGGTCGGCGTAGTCCTCCGGCGTCTCGGTGGGCATCAGCGTGAACACCTCGCGCACGCTGTGCGCGGGCGAGCTCATGTTGCTCACCGCCCGCAGGTGCTCGGCGGCCTCGTGCACCGCCAGCTCCGCGGTCAGCCGCTCCCGCAGCAGCCGGGCACAGCGCCGCTCGGCGTCGCTCTGCGCGCCCGGCCGGGCCTCGGCCGCCGTCAGCCGCTCCAGCGTGGTCCGCGCGAGGGCGGCCAGGGCGTCGGCGCCCGCCGGGGAGTAGTCGGGCAGCCGGTGCCCGCTGCCGGGAGCGCCGAGGTACGTGCCGAGGATCGGGTTGAGTTCGAGGAGACCGTCGACGTGGGCGTCGGCGATCTGGCGGGGCAGGGCACTGCCGCTGAGAGTGGACATACCGCCATCCTCGTACGCCGACGGCGTCCGCGTCACCGGTAGAAGAATCTTGGTGCCTGACGCCTCCCCGGCCGGCCCCGTGCCTCCCCCTCCGACCGGACCGTCCGCCGCCCGGTCAGGGGCGGCGGCCGCTCACCCAGGGCAGCTCGGCCGCCGACGGATCGGCGCCCGCCGCCGACGGCAGGGCGGCGGTGACCACCAAGGTGCCGTCCTCCACCAGGTAGTCCAGCGGCAGACCCAGCTCGCGCATGGCCGCCACCATGGCGGTGTTGCCCGACTGCGTCACCGCGTACACGCTGCCCCGGCCCGCCTCGGCGGCGAGTTCGACCAGCCGCCGCAGCAGGGCGGCGCCGATGCCGCGCCGCTGCCAGTCGTCCTCGACGAGCAGCGCGACCTCGCTCTCCTCGCCGTCCCACAGCAGGTGGCCGAGCGCCACCAGCCGTCCGGAGGCCGTCTCCACCGCGATCGTCCGGCCGAAGCGGGGGCTCAGCAGATGCTCCAGATAGCGGTCGGCGTCGGCGACCGGGCCGTGGTACCGGGCGGCCAGCGTGGCGGGGGAGCAGCGGCCGTGCATCGCCAGCGCCGCCGCGTGGTCGGCCGGGCCCGCCCGGCGCATGCTGATCTCGTCGCCCTCGGGCAGGGTGAGGACGTCCCGGCGGGCCGGCATCCGTACTCCCAGTCGCGCGTCCAGCTCCACCAGGGCCCGGCCTCTGGCGAACTCCGTCGGAGTGAAGGGCAGATGGTCGCGGCGCACGACGACCGTGCCGCCGGACGGGTCCGGCAGCCGCATCACGGTCGGCGCCGCCGCGTCCGGCTCCCCGGCCGCGCCGGGGCGGTGGGCCCCGGCGGACTCCTCGGGTATCGAGGTGATCGTGCACCGCCCGAACAGCTGGCGCAGCGCGAGCGGCAGTTCGGCCGGGTCCAGCGCCGTCCTGGTGGCCAGGGCCAGGAGCCGGGTCGGCGCGTCCACCAGGTCGTGGGCGTCCGCCCGCTCCAGCCAGGTGTCGCTGCCGCCCGCCTCCTCGACGGTCAGCGCCAGCGCCGCGGCCGACAGCGCGGCCGGCGCCCGCAGCAGGAACTCGTCCACCGTCCCCTCGGCCAGCGGATGCGTCTGGAGGGTGACGATGTCGACCCGGCCGCGGGCCAGCGCGGTGCACACGCTCCCCAGGCTGCCGGGTGTGTCCCGGACGGTCGTCCGCAGCCGCCACAGCGTGGTCCCGGCGTCGGTGGCCCCGGCCTCCTCCACCGCCGGTGCCGGCGGCGGAGGAGGCCGGTGCCGGCGGTTCCACCAGATGTGGCACCCCGCCGCGGCGAGCAGGCCCACGGCCGAGGCCGCCAGCAGCACTCCGCCGGCCGGGCCGCCGTTCACCGGGTCCGCCACGAGGTCGGCTGCGGCCGTCGCGCCGAAGAGCGCGGCCAGTTCGGCGAGGTCGCGGCCCCGGCCGCGGTGCCGCGGTCCGGTCTGGGCTCGGGTCGTGTGACGCATACAGCCACCATGCCCAAGCCGTGTTGCGCGATCACGAACGTGCCATGACCAGACGGTAAAGGGCTGATCTTCCCCGCTAACTCATCTTTTCTACGGCTTTATCGCCCACCAGGGCGGGCTTTTCCGGCCACTTCGACGCAAACACGCCACTTCGGCCTCCCCGGCGCGTTGCCTGCGCGTAACGCGTCCGGGGGAGCGGCGGTGCCGACCGCGGTCGCGCGGGCCGGGGCGGCGGGCGCACTCCGGCGGATCCCGGCGGATTGCGGCAGGGGCCGGGCGGGATCCGTCGGAAACCGTCAGGCGTTGGGATCGAACGGAATTCCGGCCGGCATGGAGTGGGCGAGGGCGTACGCGAAGTCGCCGTCCTTGATTTTGATCGTGGCCTCGCCGAAATCGGCGTTCATCAGCTTGTCGCGAAAACCGGGCGGGTAGCCCTCCCAGCCGACGAGACGCGGGAAGAACCAGCCGCCGGTGGCGTTCTCCGGCGGTTCGTCGTTGGTGTTCGCGAAGCGGAAGTCGTGGGTGGAGACGCCGTCCTTGTGGTAGACGATCTTCGGGTGCGTTCCGTCGAAGCGCACCGACGAGGCGGCGGCCACCTGGTAGCCGGAGTGCTGCGACACCGAGACGTACCGGACCTGGTTGCCGCTGATCCACACCACGACGTGTTCCCAGTCGTGGGTGTGCCCGATGGCCGCCGGGCCCAGGGTGGCCTGGTCCTTCTCGAAGTAGCTCGCGTAGACCACCGCGCACCAGCCGTTGTCGCACTTCTCCCGGGAGTACGTGTTGGCGTTGGCCAGTTGGGCGTAGTCGTGGCAGTGGCCGTTGACGTCGCCGCCCAGCTTCAGGCCGGGGTTGACCGTGCCGTCGGCGCCGATCGCGGCGGTGGCGTAGCAGCCGTCCGTGTCGTAGTCGTAGGCGGGGGAGAAGGACTGCTCCAGGCCGTCGGCGTTCTGCGGCAGGAGCCGCAGGACACTGGCGTCCGCGGTGGAGGGCAGCGCCAGGACCAGGGCCGCGGCGCCGAGGGCGGTGGCGAGCGCGGACCTGCGGAGCCCGCCCGCGCGCTGCGGACGGGACACCCGGTCCCGGGGGCTCGTCGACGACGACAGCGGACTGCGCACACCAACTCCTCAACGTCGGACACGGAGCAGGGGCCGTTGCCCGGATTCCCTGCGCACAGACCAGTGGTTCGTGTGCCGCCGAAGGGTCCGGCCGTCCCGGAGACCCCCGCGGGATATGCCTCCGGACCGCGGACGCCGTCCGTTCGATGGGGCATCAAATTAGCCCCGGGCGGGGCGGCACGCAAGGAGGATCCCATGGTGGATTCATTCCCGGAAAACCGCATTACGGATATTCCGTGAGATCGGGCGGAGCGGTGGGAAGAGGAATTGAACATCGCCGCAAAACCGCCTGGGCGCAGGGGTGGGCACGAGGCGGCGGCGAGGTGGTCGGCCCGCTTCGGCGGAGCGCCGGCGGGCCCCGCCGGCGGGCGGCTGTTCGGCGGGCAGGGGCCCGGCCCGGGGGCGGATCCGCGGTCGGCGGTGCGCCGGCAGGAGTGCCGTCGCTCCCGTCCGGGTGCGGTCGGCGGCATCCGGCGGACGCGGGCGTACGCGCGGCCGGTCCCGGCCCGGCGGCGGCCGCCGCGACGCAACCGCCCGGCGACCGGGCGGAAATCCGGGCGGGAGGCGGGAACTCCGGTGGGATGGGGGGAGTTGTCTCAGTACGGGCTGGTGCGAGCACCGGTCCGGCCAGCAGCCTCGACCGGGCGCCCCCGTCCCGGTCGAGGCGCCCACGGCCGCCCGCCCACCGCGGATCCCCTCCTCCCGCGGCCGGGCGGGCGGCGCCCGGCCCGCCCCAGCGGCGGCCCTCCGCCCGTACGCCGCCGGAACCGCGGTGGCGGGCCCGCGACGTGGTCCGGGCGGCCCCGCCGGGTCCGGGCCGGTTCGGATCCCACGGGGCCGGCTCCGGCGCCCGCCGTCGGCCGTTCGCGCCCCCGCCGTCTCCCCACAGGAATCACGAACGCCGTCCCGGCACATCATCAACAGCGCATGAACGTCTCATGTATCCGGTTCCGGTGGGCATGGGCGTATTCGAGTATTGGTCTTGACCAGGTTCGCGGACCGGCTCTATCGTCCTAGTAGTGCAAGGACCTTTAATAAACACAGGTTCCGAAACAAGGCTTAACAAGCCGCCCGACCCGGCCCGACCGGCCGGAGGCGGCCCCGGTGAATGCGAGGACAGGGTGGGGACCACGCAGCTCGAAGCGGTACAGGAGCCCAAGTACTGGCACCTCAAGACGGTGCTCAACGACGCGCTCGACTCCGAGTTCGAGGTCGGTGAGATCCTGCCGAACGAACGTGACCTGGCCGCCCGTTTCGGCGTCGCCCGGGCCACCCTGCGCCAGGCGCTCGAACAACTGGAGCTGGAAGGCCGCCTGCAGCGTCGGCGCGGCGTCGGCACCACCGTGGCACCGCCCCGGATGGGCATCGCCGTCGGCCCCTCGGCCAACGTGTGGCCGGGTGCCGGCCGCGACGCCTGGAACACCGTCGGCTGCGTCGAGGCCGTCGCCCCCGCGTCGGTCGCCGCGCTGCTCGGCACCGGTCCTGACGACGCCGTGCACACCATCCGCCGCGAGCGGGTGACGCAGGGCCAGCCCGTCGCCACCGAGCTGCTCTACGTACCGCCGGCCTCGGTGCCGAACCTGTCCGGGCTGCTCACACCCGCCACCCACGCCCCGGCGGTGCTGCGTGAGCTGCACGCCCTGCGGCTGGAGGGCGAGGACCGCGCGGTCGAACTCGGCTCGGCCCGCGCGGAGGACGCCCGGCAGCTCGACCGGCTGCCCGGCGCGCCCGTGCTCGTCGTCACCACCCGCTACCACGCCGACGGCCGGGTCGCCGCCGCGTCGGTGGCCACCTACCGCGCCGACACCTGCCGGCTCACCTTCGGCGACTCAGGCGCGCTCGAGGTCACCCACCACCAGCCGGCGGAGCGCCGCGAGGCGTCCTGACCCGCCGTACCCCGCCGCCGCGGCCCCCGCCTGCCCACCGGCAGGCGGGCCGCGGCGCGTCCGCCCTCCCCGCGCGCTCAGTGCTGGCGGGCCAGTGAGGTCTGCTCCACCGCGAACAGCTGCTCCTCCACGTGGTCCAGCGCCAGCCGCAGCGCGCCCGTGGCGATGGCCTCCTGACCCAGCGCGGACAGCACCACGTTCGGCGTCCGCAGGCAGTAGCGGGCCAGTTCCGAGCGCAGCGGCTCCAGTACGCCGTCCAGGCCGGCCGCCCAGCCGCCGATCACCACCAGCTCGGGGTCGATCGCCAGCACCAGCGCCGCCACGTCGTGCACCAGCCGCCGCAGGTAGCGCTCCACCGCGTCCTTCGCCTGCGCGTCACCCTTCTTGGCCAGTGCGAACACCCGCTCCACTGCGGGTTCGTCCAGCGGGTGCAGCGGCGTGCCGGTGGTGGACAGCAGATGTTCGGGGGTGACCTCGCGGCCCAGCAGGTGCAGGGCGCCGATCTCGCCCGCCGCGCCGCCGAAACCGCGGTGCAGCCGCCCGCCGATCAGTGAGCCCGCGCCCGGGCTCAGCCCGGCCAGCACGAACACCACGTCGTCGGTGCCGACCGCGGCGCCTTTCCAGTGCTCGGCCACCGCGGCCACGTTCGCGTCGTTCTCCACGAGGACCGGACATCGGAAGGAGCGCTGCAACCGCTCGCCCAGCGGCAGCCCGGTCCAGCCCGGCAGCGCGGTACCCAGCCGTACCTCGCCCTGCGACTCCACGATGCCGGGGCTGCCCACACCGACCGCCCACAACGTGCTGCGGGCCACCCCGGCCTTGCGCAGCAGCTCCGCTACGGTGACCCGGACCCGCTCCAGCCGGTCGTCGGCGGACGCGGACTCGTCGACCTCGCGCCAGTGCGTCCCCAGTACCTGGCCGCCGAGATCCGACAGCACCACCCGGATCTGGTGCGCACCGATCTCGATGCCGAGCAGGTGCCCGGCCTCGGCGTAGAAGCGGAACCTGCGGGCCGGCCGGCCCTGCTTGCGGGCGTCACCCGGCTCCGGGGCGACCTCGACCACCAGATCGGACTCCGCCAGTCCCTCGATGACGCCCTCGACGGTCGGCCGTGACAGACCGGTGCTGTGCACCAGTTCGGTCAGGGTCGGGGTCTGCGCCCCGCGGAGCGCATGGAGGACGACTGCGGAATTGATCCGCCGGAGCAGGGACGGGTCCCCGCCGGTGAGTCGCCCCAAGGTATGTCCTCCCAGCCTGTACCTGTGTGTGGCGGATCGTACCCGGCGCAGGGCCGCGCGGCGAGTACGGCCAAGTTCCGGTTGCGTGACATCGCCGCAGGCGGTCCGCCGACGTGCCGCGGCCCGCCCTGAGCCGTCGGCCTGGCAAACGCTCCGCCGGACACGGACCGCGCCGCGGCCCCGCCGTCAGCTGGCGGGCAGCTCCTGGACGGCCTCGCGCAGCCGGCCGAACTCGGCGCCGAGCGCGGCCGGCGACCAGTGCGCGTTCAGCCCGCTGGGGCTCGGCAGCACCCATATCCGGGTGTCGCCGACGGTCCGCTCCTGCGGCCCCACCCGGGCCGCCCTGTCGTCGAACGCGACCCGGTACGCGGTCACGCCCAGCACCGCCAGCCACCGCGGGCGGTACGCGGTCACCTTCGCGCTGAGCAGCTGGCCGCCGGCCCGCAGCTCGGCCGCGGTCAGCTCGTCGGCGCGGGCGGTGGCCCGGCCGGCCACGTTGGTGATGCCGAGCCCGAGTTCCGGCATCCGCCCCTGCTCGGCGGGCGCGAACCGGCGCGCGGTGAAACCGGAGGCGTGCAGCGCGGGCCAGAAGCGGTTGCCGGGCCGGGCGAAGTGGTACCCGGTCCAGGCCGACATCAGGCCCGGATTGATGCCGCAGAACAGCACCCGCAGGTCCGGCCCGATGACGTCGGCCAGCGTCCGCTCGCGGGCCGCGGCCAGCTGTCCGGGGGTCAGAGGATCGCCCCCGGACGGTAGCCGGCGGCCTGCGGGTGCGCCTTAATGACGTCCTCGATCCGCCGCACCACCTCGGTGACCTGCCCGGCGGCGGCTCCGGTGAAGGACAGCCGGTCGGCCATCAGCGCGTCGAGCGCCGCCCGGTCCAGCGGGATGCGGCCGTCGGCGGCGAGCCGGTCCAGCAGCCCGTTGCGCTCGGTGCCCTGCTCGCGCATCGCGAGCGCGGACGCCACCGCGTTCTCCTTGATCGCCTCGTGCGCGGCCTCCCGGCCGACCCCGGCCCGTACCGCGCCCATCAGCACCTTCGTGGTGGCCAGGAACGGCAGGTAGCGGTCCAGCTCGCGGGCGACCACCGCGGGGAAGGCGCCGAACTCGTCGAGCACCGTCAGGAAGGTCTCCAGCAGCCCGTCGAAGGCGAAGAACGCGTCGGGCAGCGCCACCCGGCGTACCACCGAGCACGACACGTCGCCCTCGTTCCACTGGTCGCCGGCCAGCTCGCCGGTCATCGAGGCGTAGCCGCGCAGGACCACCATCAGCCCGTTGACCCGCTCGCAGGAGCGGGTGTTCATCTTGTGCGGCATCGCTGAGGAGCCGACCTGGCCCGGCTTGAAGCCCTCGGTGACCAGCTCGTGCCCGGCCATCAGCCGGATCGTCTTCGCCATCGAGGACGGCGCCGCGGCGAGCTGCACCAGCGCGGTCACCGCGTCGTAGTCCAGCGAGCGCGGGTAGACCTGCCCGACCGAGGTGAACGCCCGTGTGAAGCCCAGGTGATCGGCGATCCGGTGCTCCAGCTCGGCGAGCCGGCCGCTGTCGCCGCCCAGCAGGTCCAGCATGTCCTGCGCGGTGCCGACCGGGCCCTTGACGCCGCGCAGCGGATAGCGGCCGATCAGGTCCTCCAGCCGCTCGAAGGCCACCAGCAGCTCGTCGGCGGTCGTCGCGAACCGCTTGCCCAGCGTCGTGGCCTGCGCCGCGACGTTGTGCGAGCGGCCGGCCAGCACCAGCTCCGCGTACTGCGCGGCCAGCTGCCCGAGCCGGGCGAGCACCGCGACCGTACGGTCCCTGACGTGTTCGAGCGACAGCCGGATCTGCAGCTGCTCGACGTTCTCGGTCAGGTCCCGGGACGTCATGCCCTTGTGGATCTGCTCGTGCCCGGCGAGCGCGTTGAACTCCTCGATCCGGGCCTTGACGTCGTGCCGGGTGACCTTCTCGCGCTCGGCGATCGACGCCAGGTCGACCTGCTCCAGCACCCGCTCGTAGTCCGTGACCGCTTCCCGCGGCACCTCGACGCCGAGGTCCTGCTGCGCCCGCAGCACGGCCAGCCACAGCCGCCGCTCCAGCAACACCTTCTGCTCGGGGGACCACAGGGCGGCCAGCTCCGCGGAGGCGTAGCGGCCGGCGAGGACATTGGGGATACGAGGCTTGGCAGTCACGTGCGGAGATTCTACTGGTCGTGGTAGGGCCGCAGTTCCGGACGCTTGGGCGGGCGGCCGTCGCCGGAGGAGCGGCCGGTGAGGCGGCGGCCTATCCACGGCATCAGGTGGTCGCGGGTGAACCGCAGGTCGGCGCGGCGCCGGGCGGCCCACCGGGCCGGCAAGGCGGGCGGCAGGTCCAGCGTCCACTGCGCCTCGGCGGGCAGGCCCAGTGCCTGCCACACCGCCTCCGCGACGCGCTCGTGGCCCTCGGCGGTCAGGTGGAGGCGGTCGTCGGCCCACATCCGCGCGTCGCCGAGCACCTGCGCCCCGTACAGGTCCACCACCAGCGCGCCGTGCCGCTCGGCCAGTTCCCCGACGAAGCCGAACAGCTGCTCCATCCGCGGCAGGAACCGGGTGGCGACCGGGCCGCGCCGGATCGGGCTGCGCATCAGGACCAGCTGTTTGCAGGCCGGCGCCAGCCGCTCCACGGAGCTTTCCAGCAGCGCGCACACCTCGTCCACGTCGCACGCGGGCCGCAGCGTGTCGTTGAGGCCGCCGACCAGGGTGATCAGGTCCGCGCCCATGGCGGCGGCGGTGTCGACCTGGTCGTCGGCTATCTGCCGGATCAGCTTGCCCCGCACCGCGAGGTTGGCGTACCGGAAGCCGGGGTCGCGGGCCGCGAGCCGGGCCGCGAGCAGGTCGGCCCACCCCCGGTAGGTGCCGTCGGGCAGCAGGTCGGACATGCCCTCGGTGAAGGAGTCGCCGACCGCGACGAAACTGGAGTACGTGACTGGCGTCTGCATGGCGCGGCGATCCTATGCGACCGCTCGGTCGGTACGGAAAGCGGCGCCGGCAGCCGGGCGCACGGCCTCCGGCCGGACCCGCGGGCCGGGGACGGTAGCGGGGCGGTACGGGGCCGCGGGCCCTGCGGAGGCCGAGCGCGGTACGCGGCCGGGCGCGGCGCCGGGCCCCCGCCCGGCCCGGGGCGGGCGGGCTACGGCCGGACCTGCCCGACCAGCTCCTTGAGCACGTCCTCCATCGTCACCAGCCCCACCCCGCGCCCCTCGTCGTCCACCACCGCCGCCAGGTGGGCGCGGCCCGCGCGCATCGCGGTGAGCACGTCGTCCAGCGGCGTCGCGGCCACCACCCGGGTGATGGGGCGCAGCGCGGACCGGGGGAAGGGCGCGTCGCGCGGTTCGGCGTCCAGCGCGTCCTTCACGTGCAGATAGCCCAGTACCCGGCCGTCCGCGTCGGCGACCGGGAAGCGGGAGAAGCCGGAGCGGGCGCCCAGCGCCTCCAGGCCCTCCGCGGTGATGCCGAGCTGCGCCCGCACCACCCGCGCGGCCGGCAGCACGATCCCGCCGACCGGCCGCCGGCCCAGCTCCAGCGCGTCCCGCAGCCGCTCGGCGGCCCGCTCGTCCAGCAGCCCGGCGGCGCCGGCGTCGACCACCATCCGGGACAGCTCGTCGTCGGAGAACGCCGCCTCCACCTCGGACCTGGGCTCGACCCGCAGCAGCCGCAGCCCCCCGTTGGCCAGCGTGTTGACCCCGAAGACGGCCGGCCGTAGCGCCCGGGTCAGTCCCACCAGCGGCGGCCCCAGCAGCAGCGCGGTCCGTACCGGCTCGGCCAGCGCGACGTTCTTCGGCACCATCTCGCCGAACAGCATGTGCAGATACGTGGCCACGGCCAGCGCGATCACGAAGGACACCGGGTGCACCACGCCGTGCGGCACGTGCGCGGCGTGGAAGAGCGGCTCCAGCAGGTGCGCGATGGCGGGCTCCGCCACGATGCCCAGTACCAGGGTGCAGGCGGTGATGCCCAGCTGCGCCGCGGCCAGCAGCGGCGACAGGTGCTCCAGCCCCCACACCACCCGGCGGGCCCGCCGGCTCCCGGCCTCGGCGAGCGGCTCGACCTGGCTGCGGCGCACCGAGATCATCGCGAACTCCGCGCCGACGAAGAAGGCGTTCACCACCACGGTGAGCAGCCCGACGATCAGCTGGACGGCGGTCACCGGCCCGGCCCCGCGCCCGCCGCGGCCCGCGGCGGCGACACCAGCCGGGCCCGCGCCGCCCGCCGCCCCACCGCCTCGGTGACCTCGATCCGCCAACCGCCCAGCTCCACCACGTCCCCCTCCCGGGGGATCCGGCCGAGCCGCTGCGCCACCAGGCCGGCCAGCGTCTCGTACGGCCCCTCCGGTACGCGCAGCCCGATCCGCCCCAGCTGGTCCTCGGTCCTGGTGGCCCCGTCGGCGTCGTAGACCCGGTGGCCCCCGGTGTCCTCGCGCAGGAAGAGCAGCACGGGCACCTCCTGCGGATCGTGCTCGTCGCGGACCTCGCCGACCACCTCCTCCACGATGTCCTCCAGCGTCACCACGCCCGCCGTACCGCCGTACTCGTCGATCACCACCGCCATCGTCTGCCGCCCGGACAGCCGGTCGAGCAGCCGGTCCACGGTCAGCGACTCCGGCACCAGCAGCGGCTCGCGCAGCAGTTCCGTCACCGGCAGCTGCCGTCTGCGGCCAGCCGGTACGGCGAGCACGTCCTTGATGTGCACGGTGCCGACCACCGCGTCGAGGGTGTCGCGGTAGACCGGGAAGCGGGACAGGCCGGTGGCGCGGGTGGCGTTCGCCACGTCCTCGGCGGTGGTCCGCACCTCCAGGGCGGTGACCTGGACCCGGGGCGTCATCACGTTCTCGGCGGTGAGGTCGGCCAGACTCAGGGTGCGGACGAACAGCTCGGCGGTGTCCGCCTCCAGCGCGCCCTCCTTCGCGGAGTACCGGGCGAGCGCCACCAGCTCCTGCGGCCCGCGGGTCGAGGCCAGTTCCTCGGTGGGCTCCAGGCCCATCCGGCGCAGCACCCGGTTGGCGGTGCCGTCCAGATGCCGGATCAGCGGCCCGAAGGCGGCGGTGAACCGCCCCTGCGGCCCGCCGACCGCCTTCACCACCGGCAGCGGCCGGGAGATCGCCCAGTTCTTCGGGATCAGCTCGCCGATCACCATCAGCACCACGGTGGAGACGGCGGTGCCCAGCACCAGGCCGAGCGAGGACGCCCCGGAGGCGGGCAGACCGGCGCCCCGCAGCGGGCCACGCAGCAGTTTGCCGACCGACGGCTCGGCCAGCATGCCGATGACCAGCCCGGTCGCGGTGATACCGAGCTGGGCGCCGGACAGCTGGACGGTCAGGGTGCGGACACCGGCCAGTGCCGCCGCGGCCCCCCGCTCGCCCTCGCGCGCCGCGCGTTCCAGCTCTCCGCGCTCGACGGTGGTCAGGGAGAACTCGGCGGCCACGAACACGCCACAGGCGAAGGTGAGCAGCAGGGCCACCACCAGGAGCAGCACTTCGGTCATCCGGACACCTCGGTCCCATGATCGGCCAGGTACCCGGGTAACGCACGGCGTCGCGCCGATTGCACCCGGGCAGCGGGTACGACTGGGCAGACCCGGACCCGGACCCGGACCCGGACCCGGTCGCGGGACCTGCGGATCGCGCCCGACCGGCAGGGCGACGCCCGCCGCCTCGCCGCTGACACCGGTCCCGACACCGGTCCCGACACCGGTCCCGGCGGCGGTCGCCCGCCGGAAGGCCGGCACCGTGGTCGCCCCACCGGCGCGGCAGGCCGTATACGAAGGCCGTCCGGTTCACCCGTACCGGCGGCCGGTCACCCCCGCCGTCCGCCGCTTCGGGGATTCCCCGCCGCCAGGCGGCACCCTTGCCGCTACTAGCGCCGCGGCGCTAGCGTGGCCTTATGGCGAAGACCCAGTTGAACGTTCGGGTGGACGAAGCCACCGCCGAGACGGCGCGGGAGCGGGCCTCACAGCGCGGCATCAGCGTGAACCGCTACATCGAGGAACTCGTCCAGCAGGACGAGGGGGAGAGCGGCCGGGCGTTCGTGCAGGCCGCGGCGGACTTCATGCAGCGCTACGAACAGGTCTTCGACGAGGAGTTCGGCGGCCGGAGCGAAGGCTCCCGTTGACCCTGCGGATCGACCTCGCCTGGCTGCTGATGGTCGCCGAGCACAACACCCCCGGCGACCCGCAGGTCACCGACTGGGGCGCGCTCGTCGCCGCGGTCAGCAGACACCACGCCGAGATCTTCGGCCGGCCCGTCTACCCCGACGAGCACACCCGCGCCGCGGCGCTGCTCCAACTGCTGGTGCACGTGCCCGCGCTGGAACGCTCCAACGCCCTCTTCGCGACCGCCGTCGCCTACGCCTACCTGGTGGCCGGCGGCCTCAAGGTCACCACCACCCCGGAGCGGGTCAGGGAGCTGGCCCGGCTGGTCAAGGACGGTGCCGCGGACCTGGACCGGATCGCCGCGGAACTGCGCGCCTGGACCGTGTGAGCCTCCCGGGCCGGGAGCCGGCGCTGTCCGGGGTTGGCGCCCCCGGGCCGGATGCCCGCCGCCCCGCGGTCCGCGCCCGGACGGTCCGCGGGCGCCTGGCCGCCCCCCTACGCGACGCCGGAGGCCGCCCGGAAAGGCGGCGGGGCGTAGGCCTTGACGAAGGCGGCGGCGTGCCAGCCGCCGCCGAGCTGGGGCGCCAGCCAGTTGGGGGCGGCGGTTCGGAACGCCTCGGGGGACAGCGCGCCCGCGGCCTCCGGCAGGGCGCCGAGCAAAGGGGCGCCGGCCGCCTCGGGGAGGTCGGCGAGGTTGCAGCGCTCGGCGAGCTCCGGCTCGGCCCGCCAGCTGCCGATGATCACCCCGAGGCAGCCGATCCTCCGGGCCTGGAGCGCTTCCGCGGTGAGCGCCGTCGCGTTGAGGGTGCCGAGCCCGGCCGGGGCGACCAGCAGGACCCGGGCACGCAGCAGCGCCGCCGCGTCGGCCAGCGTCGAGCCCCGCTGGTCGTAGCGCACCAGCAGCCCGCCCGCGCCCTCCACCAGCACCACGTCGTGCACCGCCGCCAGCTTGGCCGCCGCCTCCGCGATCTCCTGCGGCCCGACCGCCTCCAGGCCGGCCCGCCGTGCGGCGGTCGCCGGCGCCAACGGCTCGGGATACCGGGCCAGTTCCACCGCCGTCACCTCGCCGGCCAGCCGCGCCACCTCCGCGGCGTCCCCGGGCTCGCCGTCGCCCACCCCCGTCTGCGCGGGCTTCAGCACCGCCACGCTCAGCCCCTGGGCCAGCGACGCGGCGGCCACGGCGGCCGTCGCCACCGTCTTCCCCACCTCGGTACCCGTCCCGGTGACGACCACGATGGCCATGGCCCAGTTCCTTTCCTCGACAGTTCCCGGCCGACGATACGGCCCCGGCGGCGGGCGCCCGCACACGGCGGCGCGCCGCCGTGTGCGAGACGGCGCCGGAAGCCGCCGGATCACCCGCGGGACAAGGTGGTTCAGCCCGCCGCCGCCGCGTCCCGCAGCGCCGCGCAGATCCGCGCCACGTCCTCGTCGCCGGTGACGTAGGGCGGCATCGCGTACACCAGGTCGCGGAACGGCCGCAGCCAGACCCCGGCCCGTACCGCCGCCCGGGTCGCGGCGGCCATGTCCACCTCGTGGTCGAGCTGGACCACCCCGATCGCCCCGAGCACGCGGACGTCGCGGACGCCCGGGAGGGCGGCGGCCCCGGCCAGCCCCTCCCGCAGCCCGGCCTCCACCCGCTTGACCTCCCGCGCCCAGTCCTGGTCCAGCAGCAGGTCGACGGACGCGCAGGCGACCGCCGCCGCCAGCGGGTTGCCCATGAAGGTCGGGCCGTGGGCCAGCACCGGCACATCGCCCCGGGAGATCCCCTCGGCCACCCGCGAGGTGCACAGCGCCGCGGCCATCGACAGGTAGCCCCCGGTGAGCGCCTTGCCGACGCACATCACGTCGGGCGACACACCGGCGTGCTCGGCGGCGAAGAGCCGCCCGGTGCGGCCGAAGCCGGTGGCGATCTCGTCCAGGACCAGCAGCACGCCGTACTCGTCGCACGCTTCCCGCAGCACCCGCAAATACCCGGGGGAGTGGAAGGACATGCCGCCCGCGCCCTGCACCACCGGCTCCACGATCACCGCGGCCAGCTCGTCGGCGTGCCGCCCGACCAGCTCGCGCAGCCCCGCCGCGTACACCGGGTCCACCGGGGCGTCGAAGCCCGGCGGCGGCGCGTCCGCGAAGACCTGCCGCTGGAGCACCCCGGACCACAGATGGTGCATACCGCCGTCCGGGTCGCACACGGACATCGGCTGCCAGGTGTCGCCGTGGTAGCCGCCGCGCCAGGTCAGCAGCCGCCGCTTGGTCGGCCTGCCGAGCGAACGCCAGTACTGCAGGCACATCTTGACCGCGACCTCGACCGACACCGAACCGGAGTCGGCGAGGAAGACGTGCCGCAGCGGCTCCGGCGTGATCTCCACCAGCCGGGCGGCCAGCCGGACCGCCGGCTCGTGGGTGAGCCCGCCGAACATCACATGGCTCATCCGCGACAACTGCGCCCGCACCGCCTCGTCCAGCGCCGGGTGCCGGTAGCCGTGGATCGCCGACCACCACGACGACATGCCGTCGACCAGCTCGGTGCGCCCCTCGGCGGGCGCGGCCAGCCGCAGCCGCACTCCCGCCGCGGACGCCACGACCAGCGGTTCCTGACGGCCCGGCATCGGACCGTAAGGGTGCCAGACGTGCTCCCGGTCCAGGCCGAGCAGCACGTCCGGCGCCAGCGGAGCGCCCGGCGCGTCAGGCATTGGGCGGCAGATCCGTCCCCGCGCCCCGCCGCCGTACCGCGACCAGATCCGTCCGCACACCGCCCGGCGCCGACACCCCCGCCGCCGCGGCCACCCCCGGCCGGTGCGACCCGCAGGCGCCGCCCGCGTGCCCGCCGCAGCCCGCCTCGTCCGTACCGCGGCCGGCCCCGTCGGACCCGTGGGTCCCGCACAGCCCGGCGGCCGGGAGTTCCCTGTGGTCCGGCAGCGTACGGGTCTGGGCGCCCTCCACCTCGAAGCCCGCGTCGGCGATCATGTCGAGGTCGGCCTGGCCGGCCTGCCCCTCGCTGGTCAGGTAGTCGCCCAGGAAGATCGAGTTGGCCAGCTGAAGGGCCAGCGGCTGCATCGTCCGCAGGTGCACCTCGCGCCCGCCGGCCAGCCGTACCTCGACGTCCGGGCAGACGAACCGCACCATCGCCAGGATCCGCAGGCAGCGCTGCGGGGTGAGGTTCCACTCCTTGGCCAGCGGGGTGCCCTCGAACGGGATCAGGAAGTTCACCGGCACCGAGTCCGGGTCGAGCGCGCGCAGCCCGAACACCACGTCCACCAGGTCCTCGTCGCTCTCGCCCATGCCCGCGATCAGCCCGGAGCACGCCGACAGGCCGGCCGCCTGGGCGCGGTGCACGGTGTCCACCCGGTCGGCGTAGGTGTGGGTGGTGGTGATGTCCCCGTAGGTGCTCTCGGAGGTGTTGAGGTTGTGGTTGTAGGCGTCCGCGCCGGCCGCCCGCAGCCGTTCGGCCTGGCCGTCGGAGAGCAGGCCGAGGCACGCGCACACCTCGACGTCCTCGTGCTGCCCCTTGATCGCCTCGATGGTCTGCGACACCCGGTCCACGTCGCGGTCGGTGGGACCGCGCCCGCTGGCCACCAGGCAGACCCGCTTGGCGCCGCCGGCCACTCCGGCGCGGGCGGCGTCCACGGCCTGGTCGGGCTTCAGCCAGGAGTACTTGAGGATGTCGGCCTGCGAGCCGAGGCGCTGCGAGCAGTACGAGCAGTCCTCGGGGCACAGCCCGGACTTGAGGTTCACCAGGTAGTTGAGCTTGACCCGGCGGCCGAACCACTGGCGGCGGACCCGGCCCGCCGCGGCCACCACATCGAGCAGTTCGTCGTCGGAGGTCGCCAGGACGGCCAGTGCCTCGTCCCGCGTGGGCAGCTCGCGGCGCAGCCCCTTGTCCACCAGTGCGGTCAGGAGATCCATAGGGCGATCCTCGCCTACGAGGGCCCCCGCGGCCAAGGACGGACCGGACAACTCCGATGGCCCCGGGTGTGTGCATCACCACACCCTGTGCACGTCCCGAAGCCAGTACGTTGCAGGTGACCATCGACCGAACCGCGCATAGGGGGACCGCCGTGCACAGCGTGGGCAGCGCCGACGGTACGCAGCAGGCCGGGCCCGCCGGTCCGTTCGGCTGGATCGCCGACCAGGACCGGATCCGCCGCGCGGCCGGACTGCGCCGGGAACTGCGGCACCGGCCGGCCGACTCGCCGCTGCTGGACCTCGCGGGCAACGACTACCTCGGCCTGGCTCGGCACCCCGAGGTCACCCGGGCCGGCGCGGACGCCTGCCTGCGCTGGGGCGCGGGCGCCACCGGCTCCCGGCTGGTCACCGGCAGCACCGCGCTGCACGCCGAACTGGAGGCGGAACTCGCCGACTTCACCGGCTTCGAGGCGGCCCTGGTGTTCGCCTCCGGCTACGCCGCCAACCTCGCCGCGGTCACCGCGCTCACCGGTCCCGGCACCCTGCTGGTCTCCGACGCCGCCAATCACGCCTCCCTGATCGACGGCTGCCGGCTCTCGCGCGCCACCACCGAGGTGGTGCCGCACGCCGACCCCGACGCGGTCCGCAAGGCGCTGGCCGGGCACGGGGGGCGCGCGGTGGTGGTCAGCGACTCGGTGTTCTCGGTCGACGGCGACGCCGCCCCGCTGCCCGCGCTCGCCGCGGCCTGCCGCAACTACGGCGCCGCGCTGCTCGTCGACGACGCCCACGGCCTCGGCGTGCTCGGCCGGGCCGGGCGCGGGGCGGCGCACGCGGCGGGCCTGGCCGGGGCACCCGACGTGGTGTGCACCGCCACGCTGTCCAAGGCGCTGGGCGCCCAGGGGGGCGTGGTGCTGGGCCCGGCGGCCGTCGTCGAACACCTGGTGAACGCGGCCCGCACCTTCATCTTTGACACCGGCCTGGCCCCGGCCGCCGCCGGCGCCGCGCTCGGCGCGCTGCGGCTGCTGCGCCGCGAGCCCGAGCGCCCGGCCCGCTCGCGGGCGGTCGCCCGGGACTTCCACCGGCTGCTGACCGGCGCGGGCCTGGACGCGACCGCGCCGGACGCCTGCGTGGTGTCGGTGCGGGCACCCTCGCCGGAGGCCGCGTTCGGCTGGGCGGCGGCCTGCCGGGCCGAGGGGCTCGCGGTCGGCTGCTTCCGCCCGCCGTCGGTGCCCGACGGGGTCTCCCGGCTGCGGCTGACCGCCCGCTGCGACCTGACGGACGCCCAGGTGGCCGGCGCGGTGGACGTGGTGGTCCGGGCCGCACCGCGCGGCTGAGGCGGCGCCCGGCCGGTCAGACCGGTCGGGACGCCCAGGTGGCCGGCGCGGTGGACGTGGTGGTCCGGACCGCACCGCGCGGCTGAGGCGGCGCCCGGCCGGTCAGACCGGTCCGAGGCCGTCGCCGGTCAGCGCCCGTACGAAGTCGGTCCAGGCGCCGGGCGGGAAGAGCAGGGCCGGGCCCAGCGGGTCCTTGGAGTCGCGCACCGCCAGTTCTCCCGCCGCCAGCCTGGCCGTCTCCACGCAGTTGTTCGCGGCCGTACTGTGGCTGCTGCGCCGCCAGGCCAGGCCGGAAAGCGCGGCGGCGGAGGAAGGATAACGGGCCCGCGTCGTCATGAGGTCTCCCATTTTCCGGTCGGCGCGGCCGACCCGGCTCGTTCGGCTGTTGCGAACTAACCCGACAACTCCGCATGGATCCGTGCGATCATGGCCGCCGACTCATCGCCGGGAAGAGCCCGCGTGTGCAATCGGGTGAACGCGGCTGCGTATGCCTCGATGTGCTCTTTCTGATCGACGTAGAGACTACTCGTCAAATGGTCGACAACAACCACGTCCAGATCGGCACTGCGCGGAAATGAGAAGATGACGAAAGAATTTGTCACTCCCGTGTGCCCGCCGGCCGCGAAGGGCAGCACATGCAGCCGGACCTGCGGAAGCTCCGCCGCCTCCGCCAGCCTGCGCAGCTGACCCGCCATCACCGCCCGCCCGCCGACCCCGCGCCGCAGCACCGCCTCGTCGAGCACCGCCCACAGCTCCAGCGGCCGCTCCTGGTACAGCACCGCCTGCCGGGCCAGCCGTACGTCGACCAGGGCGTCCAGCTCCCGCCGGCTCAGCTGCGGCATCACGTCCGCGGTCAGCGCGCGGGCGTAGTCCGCGGTCTGCAGCAGGCCCGGGACCACGGTGTTCTCCATCGAGCGGGCCCGGCTGGCGCCCGTCTCCAGACTGATGAAGTCGCGGTACTCCACCGGCAGCACATCGCGGAAGTCGTGCCACCAACCCCGCTGGAAGCCCCGGTCGGCCAAGGTGCCGAGCAGGTCCCGCAGAGCCGGATCACGGACCGCGTAGACGTCCAGGAGCACCGTCACGTCCTCGGCGCGGACACTGCTGCGGCCGGTCTCGATCCGGCTGACTTTCGACTGGTGCCATCCGGCCAGCCTGGCCGCTTCACCACTGGTGAGCCCGGCGCGGTCGCGCAATCGGCGTAACTCCTCACCAAGTCTGCGTCGCCGTACGGCGGGGACCCGTTCCATGCTGTCTCGCTCCTTCTGAAGTGTGCGACGCCCGTGGAGCAGCTGCCGTTACGACAGTGTGCCGACCGAAAGCGGATCCACGTGGCAGAGTTCACCGATTTGAGCGACAGATATATGCAAGGTGATGTGGAACGCCCGCAATGGCGTCACGATGGGTGCACTCCCGTGCGAAGCGGCAGCGTCCGGACCGCGGTCCGGAACCGGGTCCCGGTACCCGGCGCGCGTACCGGAGCCGGGTCACGGGAGGAAAGGGAACGGCGCCGTCATGGCAGATCTCCAGGAAACCTCGGTCACCCTGCCCAGCGAAGCCGCGTCGGTGACGGCGGCCCGGCGCTGCGTGAGCAGGCAGCTGCTGGAGTGGGGGCTGCCGCCCGACGACCCGGCCGCCGACACGGTACGGCTGATCGTCTCCGAGCTCGCCACCAACGCGGTCCTGCACACTTCCGGACAGTCGCCGACCTTCACCATGGACATCCGGCTCGAACGCGGCGAGCAGCTCCACATCGGCGTCACCGACAGCCACCCGCGGTGGCCGCGGCGGCTGCCCACGGCGGCGCAGCAGGACAACGGCCGCGGCCTGGTGATCGTCCGGCTGCTGGCCGCGGAATCGGGCGGCGGGCTGCGCGTCACCCCGACCGGCGACGGCGGCAAGACGGTGTGGATCACCCTCCCGTGGGCGGTCCCGGTGCGCTGACCCGCCGCCCGGCGGACGGCCCGCCCGGGACCAGGACAACGACCAGGATCGGCACCTGGGCCCGGCCCGGGGCGGAGGCGTGCCGCTGCCGCCGGAGCCGACGCGTGCCCACCGTGCTCACCGCACCCGGCCGTACCACCGCCAACCTCACCGCACCCGGCCGTACCAGACGCCGCCGGTCCAGATCCGCTCCAGCCGGACCTTCGCGCCGGTCTTGGGCGCGTGCCAGATGTTGCCGCCGCCCGCGTAGATCCCGACGTGGTAGACCGAGGAGACGGACGAGCCGGAGTGGAAGAACACCAGGTCACCGGCCTTCCGCGAGCCGGCAGTGATGTGCCGGGTGCTGTTGTACTGGGCGGCCGCGGTGCGCGGGATCTTCTTGCCCGCCTGCTTGAACGAGTACAGCGTCAGCCCGGAGCAGTCGAAGCGGTAGGGGCCGGACGCGCCCCACTGGTAAGGCGAGCCCTTCTTCGAAGCGGCCACGTTGAGGGCCTTGGCGGCCGTTGCCGCGGCCTGCGCCCGCGGCGCGGCTCCCGGCAGCAGCGACGGTACGGCGACCGCCGCAGCGGTGAGCACGGAGGCCGCCCCGAGCCGGGACAGCCGGGCCGACATCCGGGCGGCGGCCCGGCGAGGGGCGGTGGGCTCCGCCGGGCCGCCGCCCGCGGCGGTCCGGGGCCGGTGCGCCGCCGGCCGGGAGAGCGGCGGAGCCGGGGCGGGCGGAGCGTCGGGGGCGATCGGCGCGGGAGGGGCGGCCGCGGCGCCGGGGGCGGCCGGGGGCACACGGTGGAGCGCGGTCATGCGCAACCCTTCGTCGTCAGCCTGCGAAGGATGACCTGTCGGGTTCGGGCAGGCGAAGATGCCCGGCCGCGCGCGGCGGCTTCACCCCAAGGAGTGGCCCGGAACTGCTGCCGGGCCGGCCCCGTCGTGCCGGGTCCTCCGCTCCTGCCGCTGCACTCGTGTCGACCTGGCATCCGCGCGGCGGCAGGATTGGGCGTCCACGCAGACCGCCCCGTCACGGTGGCGGGGGCTTGTCGTCACCACGGATGGTTACGCACCTGGAGTGTCCGCGCAGTGACAGAAACGCTCTTTGTGATGTTCATCACTATAACGCTGAATGGGAGCATAGCCCCGCATGTTCCTTTTGTGTTGATCGGTGCCCGGCTGCTGACCTGCCCTGACGGTCCCGGCGCCGACCGGTGCCCGGCCGGTCCGCGTAACCGCGCCGGCTTCCGGCGGCGGGTAACCGGCTAGACCAATGGGCTGAGCCGCCCGCGCGGCCGCGGCGGACGAGTCTGTGACGCACGGTCACCGGACCGCGGCCGGACCGCGGCCGGACCGGAGTCGGCGCGTGACCGGTCGGGCGGCGGTCCGGGGCCGGACCGGGCGGCTCAGCGCTCCGGCGGCGGGGCGGCCGGGTCAGGCGCCACCGTGACGTGCCCGGAGCGGCGCTCGCCGTCCAGCACCCGCAGTGCCCGGCCGAGGGTGACGTGGTGCAGTTCGGTCTCCCCGCGCATGTGCATCACGGTGAGCGCCTCCTTGAGCGCCACCGCCCTGCCGACCAGCGCCTGGGCCGCGCGCAGCGCCGAATAGGTGTCAGTGGCGCGAGACGGGTTGATCCGGCCCAGCAGGTCCACCATCTCCAGATAGCGGTCGACCAGTTCGCCCTCGGAGCGGGTCAGGGCGGGCAGCGGCGGCAGTTCCGGGACCACCGCGGTTCACCGCGGGGTGTGCGGGGCCGCGTCGGCCTTGCGGCTGGTGGTCAGCCGGTCGACGAGCCCGTACGCCACGGCGGACTCGGCGTCGAAGACCTTGTCCCGCTCGATATCGGTCCGGATCCGCGCGCGGTCCTGGCCGGTGTGCCGGGCCAGTAGCGTCTCCAGTTGTTCGCGGGTGCGCAGCATCTCCGCGGCCTGGATCTCCAGGTCGGAGACCGGGCCCCGGACCGCCTCGCCCAGGGACGGCTGGTGGATCAGGATCCGGGCGCCCGGGGTGGCCATCCGCTTGCCCGGCCGGCCGGCGGCCAGCAGCACCGCTGCGGCGGAGGCCGCCTGGCCGATGCACACCGTCGCCACGTCGCAGGACACGAACTGCATGGTGTCGTAGATCGCGGTCATCGCCGAGAAGGAGCCGCCGGGGGAGTTGACGTACAGGCTGATGTCCTGGTCGGGGGCGGCGCTCTCCAGGTGGATGAGCTGGGCCATCACGTCGTTCGCCGAGGTGTCGTCGATCTGCGTGCCCAGGAAGACGATCCGCTCCTGGAGCAGCTTGGAGTAGGGGTCCGTGGTGCGCACCCCGTTGCTGCTGCGCTCGGTGAACTCCGGCAGCACATAGCGGGCGGTGGGATAGGACATGGCAGGCACCTCCGGCGTTTCCGATACGTCCCTCTGCATAAAATGTACAGGACGTACATCTCGATATGATGGGGAGCATGACCCATGACGTCCCGGTGACACAAGCGCGGGCCGAGCTCGCCGAGCTCATCAACCGCGTGGTCTACGGCGGTGAACAGGTGGTGCTGACCCGCCACGGCAAGCCGCTCGTCGCCCTGGTCTCGGCCGCCGACCTGCAACGACTGCGCGATCTCGACGAACGGCCGGAGGAGCGGGTGATCAGCACGGTGTCCACCGTCGGCTCCCGGGCGTCCGCCACGGGCGAACGCCGGCGGTTCGGCATCGCCGCCGAGCGGCGCGGTCCCGACGCGCGCTGACCAGGGCCGTCCGGGCGGTTCCGGGGCCGGCCGGGGCGCGGAACCGGCCCGCGTACCGCCCGGCCGCGGCCCGTGACGGCTGCCCGTAACAACCGTTAACCCCGTCGAAACGCCGTCGAACTAATCTCGCGGAACCCGGACGACTGTGAGGTAGAGCTGTGCGGTTGACCCCCCATGAGCAGGAACGGCTGCTCATCCATGTGGCCGCCGACGTGGCGGCCCGGCGGCGCGCCCGCGGGCTGCGGCTCAACCACCCGGAGGCGGTCGCCCTGATCACCGCCCACCTCCTGGAGGGCGCCCGCGACGGCCGGACCGTGGCCGAACTCATGGCGTCCGGCCGGACCGTGCTGACCCGGGAGGACGTCATGGAGGGCATCCCGGAGATGATCCCCGACGTACAGGTCGAGGCCACCTTCCCGGACGGCACCAAGCTCGTCACCGTCCACCAGCCGATCGTCTGAGGGGAGCCGCCGTGATTCCCGGAGAGATCCTGCACGCGCCGGACCCGGTGCCGCTGAACGCCGGCCGCCCGGTCACCCGGCTGGCCGTGCTCAACGCCGCGGACCGGCCGATCCAGGTCGGCTCGCACTACCACTTCGCCGAGGCCAACCCGGGCCTGAGCTTCGACCGCGCGGCGGCCCACGGCCTGCGGCTGAACATCGCGGCCGGCACCGCCGTACGCTTCGAGCCCGGCATCCCCGCCGAGGTCGAACTGGTGCCCGTCGCCGGACAGCGGATCGTCGCGGGGCTGCGCGGCCGGATCGCCGGCCCGCTCGACGCGGCCCCCGGCGGCGACGACACGGCGGACCCCGCCGGGAACGGAGCCGAGCGTGCCTGAACTCTCCCGGGCCGTATACGCCGACCTTTTCGGCCCCACCACGGGCGACCGGATCCGGCTCGCCGACACCGACCTGCTGATCGAGGTCGAGCGCGACCTGTCCGGCGGACCGGGCCTGGCCGGGGACGAGGCGGTGTTCGGCGGCGGCAAGGTGATCCGCGAGTCCATGGGCCAGGGGCGCACCACCAGGGCCGAGGGCGCCCCCGACACGGTGATCACCGGAGCCGTCGTGCTCGACCACTGGGGCGTGGTCAAGGCGGACGTCGGCATCAGGGACGGCCGGATCGCCGCCCTCGGCAAGGCCGGCAACCCCGAGACGATGGACGGGGTGCACCCCGACCTCGTCATCGGCCCCGAGACCGAGGTGATCGCCGGCAACGGCAGGATCCTCACCGCCGGGACGATCGACGCCCACGTGCACTTCATCTCGCCCACCTTGATGACCCAGGCACTGGCCACCGGCGTCACCACCGTCGTCGGCGGCGGCACCGGCCCCGCCGAAGGCACCAAGGCCACCACCGTCACCCCCGGCGGCTGGCACCTGGCCCGGATGTTCGCCGGCCTGGAGGCGTACCCGGTCAACGTCGGGCTGCTCGGCAAGGGCAACACCGTCAGCGAGCGGTCCATGTACGACCAGCTGAAGGCCGGCGCGGTCGGCTTCAAGATCCACGAGGACTGGGGAGCCACCCCGGCGGCGATCGACGCGTGCCTGACGGTGTGCGAGCGGACCGGCGCCCAACTCGCCATCCACACCGACACACTGAACGAGGCCGGGTTCGTCGAGGACACTCTCGCGGCCATCGCCGGCCGAGGCATCCACGCCTACCACACCGAAGGCGCGGGAGGCGGGCACGCGCCCGACATCATCACCGTCGTCTCCCAGCCGCACGTCCTGCCCTCGTCCACCAACCCGACCCGGCCGCACACCGTCAACACCGTCGAGGAGCATCTCGACATGCTGATGGTCTGCCACCACCTCAACCCGGCGGTCCCGGAGGACCTGGCCTTCGCCGAGTCGCGCATCCGGCCGTCCACCATCGCCGCCGAGGACGTCCTGCACGACCTCGGCGCGATCAGCATCATCAGCTCCGACTCGCAGGCCATGGGCCGGATCGGCGAGGTCGCGCTGCGCACCTGGCAGACCGCGCACGTCATGAAGCGCCGGCGCGGGGCACTGCCGGGCGACGGCCCGGCCGACAACCACCGGGCCCGGCGCTACGTCGCCAAATACACCATCAATCCCGCGGTGGCACAGGGACTCGACGCCGAGATCGGCTCCGTCGAGGCGGGCAAGCTGGCCGACCTGGTGCTCTGGGAGCCCGCGTTCTTCGGCGTGAAACCGCAACTGGTCATCAAAGGCGGCCAGATCGCGTACGCGCAGGTGGGCGACGCCAACGCCTCCATCCCGACCCCGCAGCCCATGCTTCCCCGGCCGATGTTCGGCGGGGTCGGCGCCGCCCCCGCGCTGAACTCGGTCAACTTCGTCACCGAGGCGGCACTTGAGGACGGGCTGCCCGAACGGCTCGGACTCGGAAAAAACTTCGTCGCGACCCGCAACACCCGGGCGCTCACCAAGGCGGACATGCGGGAGAACGACGCGCTGCCGGTGGTTGAGGTGGAGCCCGACACCTTCACCGTCCGGATCGACGGCGAGGTGGTGGAGCCCGCGCCCGCCCCCGAACTGCCCATGGCCCAGCGGTACTTCCTCTTCTGAGGGCCGATGGATCCGAGGACCCGATGACGCCGCCCGCCGCCCGTTCCGCCCTGCTGCTGCTCGCCGACGGCCGCTTTCCGGCCGGCGGCCACGCGCACTCCGGCGGCGCGGAGGCGGCGGTCGCCGACGGCCGGGTCCACGACGCGGCCACGCTCGCGGAGTTCTGCCGCGGCCGGCTGCACACCACCGGACTGGTCGCCGCCGCACTGGCCGCGGCGGCGACCACCGGACTCGACCCGCTCGCGCTGGACGAGGCGGCCGACGCCCGCACCCCCGCGCCGGCCCTGCGGGCGGTCTCCCGGCGGCTGGGCCGCCAGCTGCTGCGCGCCGCCCGCGCCGCCTGGCCCGGCCCCGCGCTCGACCGCGTCGCCGCCGACCGGCCCCGCGGCGCCCACCACCCCGTCGTCCTCGGCCTCACCGCCCGCGCGGCCGGCCTCCAGCCCCTGGACGCCGCGCACGCCGCCGTCTACGAGTCCGGCAGCGCGCCCGCCACCGCCGCCGTCCGCCTGCTCGGCCTCGACCCGTTCCACGCCGCCGCCGTCCTGGCGCACCTGGCCCCCGAGATGGACGAGGTCGCCGCCGCCGCCCGCGCCGCGGCCGCCCGCGCCATGACCGAGGGCCCGGCCGCGCTGCCCGCCGTGTCGGCCCCGCTGCTCGACATCGCCGCCGAACACCACGCGACCTGGCCGGTCAGACTGTTCGCCTCCTGAAGCCGGCCGCCACCGCCTCGCACCCCTCATCCCAAGGGAGCCCGCCATGCATCTCGACCACCCCCAGATCTTCCCCGAGCGGTACGCGCACTCCGCCCCGGAAACGGGTACGGACGGGCGGCGCCGGGCGCTGCGGATCGGCCTCGGCGGCCCCGTGGGCTCCGGCAAGACGGCGACCGTGGCGGCACTGTGCCGCACGCTGCGCGACGAGGTCGCCATCGGGGTGGTGACCAACGACATCTACACCCGCGAGGACGCCGACTTCCTGCTGCGCAACGCCGTGCTGCCCGCCGAGCGGATCGTCGCCGTGGAGACCGGGGCGTGCCCGCACACCGCGATCAGGGACGACATCTCGGCCAACCTGGAGGCGGTCGAGGACCTGGAGGAGCAGGTCGGCCCGCTCGACCTGGTCCTGGTCGAGTCGGGGGGCGACAACCTGACGGCGACCTTCTCCAAGGGGCTGGTGGACGCGCAGATCTTCGTCATCGACGTGGCCGGCGGCGACGACATCCCGCGCAAGGGCGGCCCCGGGGTGACCACCGCCGACCTGCTGGTGGTCAACAAGACCGACCTCGCCCCCTACGTCGGCGCCGACCTGGGCCGGATGGCCCGGGACGCCGCCGCCCAGCGCGGGGAGCTGCCGGTGGTCTTCACCTCGGTCGCCGGGCCGGACGGCATCGCCCCGATCGCCGCCTGGATCGCCGAGCGGCTCGCCGCCTGGGCGCCGCTGGCGGCGACGTGACGGCACGCGGGGCGACCGCACGCGGCGTCAGCGCCGTCGCCCGGATCAGGGCCGTCGCCGACGGGCGGGGCGGCACCGCGCTGCCGCTGCTCGCCGGCGAGGGTCCGCTCGCCCTGCGCCGCTCCCGGGGCGGCACGGTGATCCTGGTCGGGGCGATGAGCGCGCCGCTGGGCGGCGACCGGCTGCGGGTCGAGGCCGAGGTCGACCGCGGCGCGCGGCTGGTGGTCGGAGCGGCCGCCGCGACCCTCGCGCTGCCCGCCCTGGACGGCGAACCGGCGGCGTACGACATCCGGTTGACCGTCGGCGACGACGCGGCGCTCACGTGGCTGCCGGAGCCGCTGATCTCGGCCCGCGGGAGCTCGCTGCGGATGACGACCCTGGTCGAACTCGCCGCGACCGCCCGGCTGGTGCTGCGCGATGAGCAGATACTGGGCCGGCACGCCGAACCCCCGGGCGACCTGGCCACCCGGCTCACCGTCCGCCGCGCGGGCCGCCCGCTGCTCGACCAGGAACTCGTCTTCGGCCCGGCAGCGCCCGCCTGGTCCGGGCCCGCCGTCCTCGGCCCGTACCGGGCGGTCGGCCAGGTCCTGCTGGTCGACCCGGACCTGGGGTCGCCCCCGGCCAAACCCCTGGTCCTCACCGCCGATCCGGCCGACGGCCGGGCCGCGCTGACCCCGCTGGCCGGCCCCGCGCTGCTGGTGACCGCGGTCGCCGCCGACGGCCTGCGGCTGCGCCGGCTGCTGGACCAGGGGCTGGCCGCGGCCCGCAACCGCTGACCGGCGCGGCCGGCCGCGCCGCCGCCGGACTCCCCGCCCGGCCCGCCGCCGACGCGGCCCGCCCGGACCGCGGCCCGCCCGGACCGCGGCGGGCGCGGGCGACCTCGTCCGCGCCCGGCGGCCCGACCGGGAATCACCCGGCTGCGCTGTTCACGCCCGGCCCACCGGGGAACGTATCCGCACCTCAGCACTGTGATCACCGTGGCCGCCCGGCACGGTTCTTCAGCGGGAGGTCCGGCCTGTGCGACCGACTGTGGGACACGCGCTCGTGCTCGTCTCCACCGCAGCCCTGCTCGCGACCGCCCTCGCCGCCGCCCCGGCGGCGACCGCGGGACCGCCGCCGGCCGCGGCACCCGTCCCCGGCACCGTCCCGGAGGCCGTCGGCCAGCTGATCGCCGCCCGCGACGCCCGGCGGCGCGGCGTCGACTGGGCGGACTGCCCGGCCGGCTGGGGCCTGGCCGCGCCCGTGCGCTGCGGCTGGGTCACCGTGCCGGTGGACTACGCCGAGCCGTTCGGCGACACCGTGCGGCTCGCGGTGGACCGCGCGCCGAGCACCGGCACCCCCGCGGAACGGCAGGGCGCGCTGGTCTACAACCCCGGCGGCCCCGGCGGTTCGGGGCTGCGCTTCCCGCTGCGCGCCACCACCGGCGCGGCCCTGTGGACCAAGACCGCCAGGGCCTACGACTTCGTGGGTTTCGACCCGCGCGGCGTCGGCCACTCGGCGCCGGTCTCCTGCCAGGACCCGCGGGAGTTCGCCGCCGCGCCCAAGCCCGATCCGGTGCCGGGCGGCGAGGCCGACAAGCAGGCCGGGCGGCAACGCGTCGCCGCGTACGCCGAGGGCTGCCTGCGGCGCACCGGCGCGGCCGTGCTGGCCCGGATGACCACCGCCGACACCGCACGCGACCTCGACGTCGTCCGCGCGGCCCTCGGCGAGCGCCGGCTCACCTACCTCGGCGTCTCCTACGGCAGCTACCTGGGCGCGGTCTACGCAAGCCTGTTCCCCGCGCACGTGCGCCGGATGATCGTGGACAGCGTGGTCAACCCCGCCCGGGACCGGGTCTGGTACCGGAACAACCTCGACCAGGACATCGCCTTCCAGTCCCGCTGGCAGGACTGGGAGGACTGGGTGGCCCGGTACGACACCGCCTACCACCTCGGCGGCACCCGGGCCGAGGTGCAGGCGAACTGGGAGCGCCTGCGCGCCGCCGCGAAGGCCCGTCCCGTCGGCGGCGTCGTCGGCCCGGCCGAACTCCTCGGCTACTTCCAGAACGCGCCCTACTACGACTCGGCCTGGACCGCCGTCGCGAGCGTGTGGAGCCGCTACCGGGCCGGCGACACCAAGGCCCTGGTGGACGCGGCGGGACCGCGCCCCGCCGACACCGCGGGCAACACCGCGGCGGAGAACGGCAACGCCGTCTACACCGAGGTCGAGTGCAACGACGCCCAGTGGCCGACGAGTTGGCCGCAGTGGGACCGCGACAGCACCGCGCTCGCCGCCGAGTTCCCCTTCCTCACCTGGTCCAACGCGTGGCTGAACCTGCCCTGCGCCACCTGGCCGGTGCCGCAGGGCACCCCGGTGGACGTACGGTCGCGGCGCGGACTGCCGGCCGTGCTGATCGTGCAGAGCACCGACGACGCGGCGACCCCGTACGGCGGCGCGCTCGAACTCCACCGCAGGCTCGCCGGATCACGGCTGGTCACCGAACGGGACGCCGGATCGCACGGCGTCACCGGGCTGGTCAACCCCTGCGTCAACAGCCGGGTCGACGACTATCTGCTGACCGGCGCGCTCGACGGCCACGACGTGGTGTGCGGTCCGCACGCGGCGCCCGCGCCCGCCCCCTGACACCTCACCCGCGCCTCCGAACGAGCGCCCCGAACGAGCAACCGGACGAGCGACCCCAGGCGGGGGCGGTCCGCAGCCCGGCGCCGGGGGTCGTCCGGCGCTCAGGAGGAGCCGCGGCGCGGCCGGCCCCGGGTTTGCCGCGGCTGCCCGGCCTTGACCTCGCCGGCGTACCGGTCGACGTACTCCTGCCCGGACAGCGCCATGATCTCGTACATGATCTCGTCGGTCACCGACCGCACCGCGTACCGCTGCCCCTCCATGCCGGCGAACCGGGTGAAGTCCAGCGGGCGGCCGAAGCGGATGGTCACCCGGCCCATCCGGGGCAGGGTCCGGCCGGGCGGCTGGAGTTCGAAGGTCCCCAGCATCGCGCACGGGATCACCGGCGTCCCCGCCCGCAGCGCCATCGCCGCGACTCCCGTACGGCCCCGGTAGAGCCGACCGTCGGGCGACCTGGTGCCCTCCGGGTAGATGCCCAGCAACTCGCCGCGGCCCAGCACCGCGAGGGCCGCGTCGACGGCGGAGCCGCCCTTGCCGCCGGAGCGGTCCACCGGGATCTGGCCGATGCCGCGGAAGAAGGCGGCGGTCAGCCGGCCTCTGACACCGGGCCCGTTGAAGTACTCGGCCTTCGCCAGGAAGGTGATCCGCCGCGGCAGGATCGCCGGCATCACGAAGTGGTCGGCGAACGAGAGGTGGTTGCCCGCGATGATCGCGCCGCCGTGCTCCGGCACGTTCTCCAGGCCCTCGATCCGCGGCCGGAACAACAGCCGCAGCAACGGCCCCAGCACCACGTACTTCAGCACCTGGTAGAACACGGCGACCACCTCCCCGGCCGGTCCCTGGCACGCCCGGCTGCGCGACCCCGGTGCTCCGGCGCCCCGGCAGAGTAGTGCCCCCGTGCCCGCCGCGACCAGGGCGGGCCGGCGGCGGCCCGGCGGACGCCGCGTCCGCGGTCCGTACCCGCTCGCCCGGCGGACCGCCCGCGCGCTGCCGTCAGCCGCGGCCGCGCGCGTCCAGCGACGCCAGGTACGCGTTGTACGCGACGAGTTCCGCGTCGCCGTCCCGGTCCGCGGCCCGGTCCGAGCGGCGGGCCTGCCGCTGCTCGGACATGTACCACTGGAAGAGCAGCGCCACCAGCACGATGACCGACGGGACCTCGCTGAACGCCCAGGCGATACCGCCGGCCGACGTCTGGTCGTCCAGCGGGTCGACCCCCAGCGACGCCGCGGGATGCGCGAACGTGGTGACCATCGGCTCGCTCGCCATCATCAGCGCGATCCCGAAGAACGCGTGGAACGGCATCCCCGCGAACAGCTCCAGCATCCGCATGACGTAGCCCGGCCGGTGCGGTCCGGGATCAACGCCCATGATCGGCCAGAAGAAGACCAGGCCGACGGCGAGGAAGTGCACCATCATCGCGATGTGCCCGGCCCCGGTGGCCATCAGCGTGTCGAACAGCGGGGTGAAGTACAGCCCGTACAGGCTCGCCACGAACAGCGGGATGGTGAACGCCGGATGGGTCGCGTACCGCACGAACCGGCTGTGCAGCAGTCTCACCAGCAGCTCACGCGGCCCGAGGCGCCCGCGCCCGGCGGCCGGCAGCGCCCGCAGCGCCAGTGTCACCGGGGCGCCGAGCAGCAGCAGGATCGGCGAGAGCATGCTGAGGATCATGTGCTGCACCATGTGCACGCTGAACAGCACCATGCCGTAGTCGTTGAGCCTGGTGCACATCGTCGCACCGACCGTCAGCACCCCGGTGGCGAACGCCGCAGTACGGCCCGGCGACCAGTGGTCGCCGCGCAGCCGCAGCCGCAGCACCCCCCACCCGTACAGCGCCAGCAGCACCAGGCAGCCGGTCAGGAAGAACGGATCGCCGGCGCTGAAGGCCAGCCCCCGGCCGAGGGTGAACGGCGGCAGGTCCATGTGCATACCGTGTCCGCCGTGTTCCATCCGTCACTCCTTCGACCGTGGTGCCCGCACCAGACTAGAACCGGCCCCGCCCGGCGACCCGGGCGGGGCCGGACCAGCGCGCCGGGAGGCGGTCAGAGCACGCACCCGGCCTCGGTGTAGCGCTCGGCCGGCACGGTCTTGAGGTGCTCCACGGCCTCGGCGAGCGGTACCAGGTGGATGTCGGTGCCGCGCAGCGCCGTCATCATGCCGAACCGGCCGCCGTGCACCGCCTCCACCGCGTGCCAGCCGAAGCGGGTGGCGAGCACCCGGTCGTACGCGGTCGGCGTGCCGCCGCGCTGCACGTGGCCGAGGATCACCGGCCGGGCCTCCTTGCCGAGCCGCTCCTCCAGCTCCACCGACAGCTGGGTGGCGACGCCGCTGAACCGCTCGTGGCCGTAGACGTCGGTGGTGCCGGAGGCGAAGTCCATGGTGCCAGGACGCGGCTTGGCGCCCTCGGAGACCACCACGATGGCGAACTTCTTGCCGGCCTCGAAGCGCTCGCCGACCACCCTGGCCAGCTCCGCCACGTCGAACGGCCGCTCGGGCACCAGGATGGCGTGCGCGCCGGCCGCCATACCCGAGTGCAGCGCGATCCACCCGGTGTGCCGGCCCATGACCTCCACGATCAGCACCCGCTGGTGCGACTCCGCGGTGGTCTTCAGCCGGTCGAGCGCGTCGGTGGCCACACCGACGGCGGTGTCGAAACCGAAGGTGACATCGGTGGAGGAGATGTCGTTGTCGATGGTCTTGGGCACGCCCACGATCGGCAGGCCCGCGTCCGACAGCAGCCGCGCCGCCTTGAGGGTGCCCTCGCCGCCGATCGGGATGATCGCGTCCAGGCCCAGGTCCCGGACATGGCCCCTGGCCCGCTCCACGCCGTCGCGCAGATGGGCCGGCTGTACCCGCGAGGAGCCGAGTATGGTGCCCCCACGGGCCAGGATGCCGCTCACCGCGTCCAGGTCGAGCTTGCGGTAGTCGGCTTCCAACAGCCCCTTCCACCCGTCGTGGAAGCCGATGACCTCGTCGCTGTGGTCCACCACGGCGCGGTGCACGACGGACCGGATGACGGCGTTCAGCCCGGGGCAGTCGCCGCCGCTGGTCAGCACACCAATACGCATCGCTCGCTACTCCCCGAAACTCGACCGGGACGGCCGGACTCCGTCGTCCGGATGGATCGGACCGAGTTTAGCGATCCCCGCTGTCATGCCTCCACGCCGACCGGACTGCGGCCACCTGACGACTACCCGAACGCCGGGGGTCCGTTGCGCAGCGTGACGAAGGCGCCGCCGGGGCGACGCCCGCCGGACCCGCTCAGGCCGGCTGGACCGCCGCCGCGATCCGCTCGCTGCGCAGCGCCTCGTACCACTGGTCGTCGACCGGCGGCAGCGCGTTGACATCGAGTGCGAGCTTGATCAGCAGGTCCGCGATCTGCGGATTCCTGGCCATCACCGGCCCGTGCATGTACGTGCCGAAGACGGTGTCGTTGAAGGCGCCCTCGGTGCCGTCGCCGGTGCCGTTGCCCTTGCCGACCCGCAGCCGGGCGAACGGGCGGGCGGTCGGACCGAGGTGGGTGACGCCCTGGTGGTTCTCGAAACCGGTCAGCTGCGGCAGGTTCAGCCGGGGGTCGATATCGGCCAGCACGTCGCCGACGCACCGCTCGCCCTCGCCGCGGGTGCTCACCACGTCCAGCAGTCCGAGACCCGGCTCCGGGCGGCCGAGGTCGTTGATGAACTCATGGCCCAGGATCTGGTAGCCGGCACAGACCGAGAAGACGATCGCGCCGTTGGCGACCGCCCGGCTCAGCCCGCCGTCGCGGCGCAGCCGCTCGGCCGCCAGCCGCTGCGGGCGGTCCTCGCCGCCGCCGATCAGGTAGATGTCCCCGGAGGTCGGGATCGGCTGGTCGGAGCGGACGTCGACCCGGGTGACCGGTACCCGGCGCTGCAGCGCCCGCCGCTCCACCACCAGCGCGTTGCCCTGGTCGCCGTAGGTGCTCAGCAGGTCGGGGTAGACCCACACCACGCGCAGGCTGGACTCACTCATAGGTGCTTCTCCTCGGGAGCTCGGCGGGTCAGTTCCCGACCCGGCGGCGCAGGTCCTGGAAGGCCGTGTAGTTGGCGATCGTCTCGATCCGGCCGGGCGGCGCGGACCGTACCGCCTCGTCCAGGTCGGCGCAGACCTGGAACTGGAGCCCGGCCACCTCCAGGCGCACCGCCAGGTCCATCTTGCGGTCCCCGATCACCTGGATCGGGTGCCCGGCCAGCCGGGTGTAGTCCACATCCCACAGCCAGGACGTGTCGGTGCCGTCCGCGCCGCGCGCGTTCACCGACAGGATCACCGGCGTCGGCGGGCGGTCGATCAGCGAGAACGTCTCCAGCCAGCCGGCCGGGTTCTTCGCCAGCAGCAGCCGCATCTCGCGCTGCCGGTACGACACCACGTCGTAGCGGCCGGCGACCGCCTGCACCTTGTACATCCGCTCCAGCGCGACCTTGGGGTCCACGCCGAACGCGGCGGCGGCCGCCGCGGACACCGCCGCGTTGGACTTGTTGGCCCGGCCCGGCAGCTGGAGGTGGATCGGCCAGGCCACGCCGTACGGGTCGATGACGTGGTCGCCGGACAGCGCCCAGGTCGGGGTCGGCCGGCGGAAGCCGCACTCCGCGCAGAACCAGTTCTCGGACGGGCGCTGGAGCACGCCACCGCACGACGGGCACGACCAGGCGTCGTCCTTCCACTCCTGGCCGGCCGCCACCCACACGACGGTGGGGCTGGACGAGGCCGCCCAGGTGATCAGCGGGTCGTCGGCGTTGGCGATGATGATCGCCTCGGAGCCGGCCAGCCCCTCGCGCCACTTCTCGGCGAGCATCCGGGTCTCCGCCGCCCGGTCCAGCTGGTCGCGGGACAGGTTGAGCAGCGCGATCGCCTTGGGGGCGACGTCCCTGGCCACGCCGGCCAGGTACTTCTCGTCGACCTCGATCACGCCGTAGCGGGCGTCGGAACCGCCGGCCAGCGCGGAGGTGATGCCGGCCGGCATGTTGGCGCCCAGCGCGTTGGAGACCACCGGGCCGTTGGCGCGCAGCGCCTCGGCGAGCAGCCGGGTGGTGGTGGTCTTGCCGTTGGTGGCCGAGACCAGCACCACGTCCAGGTGCCGGGCGAGTCTGGCCAGCAGATCGGGGTCGAACCGCAGCGCGACCTTGCCGCCGATCACCGACCCGCTGCCCTTGCCCGCCGCGCGCGACACCGCTGCCGCGGCCCTGCCCGCCGTCACGGCCAGCTTGGCCCGCGGCGTGAGCGGCTCCGAGTTGCCTGCCATCGTTCCTGCTCCTCCTCGACTCCGGATCGGCTCCGGCCGCGCCGCTGTGCTCGCGGCGGCCGGTCCGCCACCCTGCTCGCCGCTGCGGCGGCCGACAACTTCCGGTTCCGGCCCAGCCTATCGACTCCCCGCACCCGGGCCGCACCGCGCCGCCGCGGGACCTCTACGCTGTCCGCCATGCGATACGGCGCCATCCCCGGCAGCACCGGTACCGTCCACCGGCTGCGGCTGTTCGGCGAACCCGGGCTGCACACGCCGTGCGCCGAGGTCACCGCCTTCGACGGCGGACTCGCGCGGCTGGTGGAGGACATGTTCGCCACCATGTACGCGGCCGGCGGGGTGGGGCTGGCCGCCAACCAGATCGGGGTGCCCCTGCGGGTCTTCGTCTACGACTGCCCCGACGACGAGGACCGCCGCCACCTCGGGCACCTGGTCAACCCCCGGCCGGTCCGGACCGGCGGCGTCGAGGTCACCGGCGCCGAGGGCTGCCTGTCGCTGCCCGGCGTCGAGTGCGGCACCCGCCGCCACGACGAGGCCGTGGTGGAGGGCTTCGACATGTGGGGCGGGCCGGTGGCGGTGGCCGGCACCGGGTTCTTCGCCCGCTGCCTGCAGCACGAGTGCGACCACCTGGAGGGGACGGTCTTCACCGACCGGCTGCGCGGGCCGCGCCGGGCGCGGGCGCGGTGGGCGGTCCGCCGGGCGGCCCGCACCGGCGCCCTGCCGGCCGGCCCCGGCGGCTGACCCGCGCTCCCGCGGGGCTCCCACCGGTCCACCGGCCGGGCTCCCGGCGGCCGTTCCCGCAGGCCGTTCCCGTGGCGCCTTACAGGCCGGGGCTGCCGGCCCGGTCGCCGGCCGCCGCCAGCCGCCCCCACAGCAGGTCCGCCAGGCTGCGCACCAACTGGTCGCGGGAGACCGGGCGCTCGCTCAGCCACCAGTCGCCGGCCGCGTACATCATGCCGACGATGCCGTGGCCCCAGGCCCTGGCCACCATGCGGCTGTCCGGGCCGAGGTCGAGCCGCTCGTCGATCACCTCGGCCAGGTCCTCGCCCATCCGGCGCAGCAGCGGGACCGAGTGGCGGCCGACGTCGAAGCCCTTCTCACCGTCGGCGGCGGGGGTTTCGGCCGGGTGCATCAGGAAGCGGTAGACCTGCGGGCGGGTCTCGATCGCGGACAGGTAGGCGTGCAGGGTGGCCTCGACCCGGTCCCGCCGGTCACCGGGGGAGTCCAGGGCGGCGCGCAGGGTGGCCAGCAGGGCGTCGGTGTGGCGCTTGGCCAGCGCCCGGTACAGGCCGCTCTTGTCGCCGAAGTGCCGGTAGAGGATGGGCTTGGTGATGCCCGCCTCCGCGGCGATGGCGTTCATCGACGCCTCCGGGCCGTCCCGCAGCACCACGCGGTCGGCGGCTTCGAGCAACTCCTGGCGCCGTCGCTCGGTGGCCGTGCGCTGGTCCTGCCGCTGGCCGGTCTCCACCCTCGCCTCCCTGTTGTTCGATTGCCGGTGGTCTGCGCAACGTAACACTCCGGACCCGTGCGGTGGCTCGCGGGACCGGAGTTGACATTCCTTACCAGAGGGTAACAGACTGCGGTTACCGCTAGTAACCGGCACGTGGAGGGGACGATGGGCGACTTCACGCTCGAACTCAACGACGACCAGCAGTCCGTGCGCGCGTGGATCCACGGCTTCGCCGCCGACGTGATGCGCCCGGCCGCCGCCGAGTGGGACGAGCGCGAGGAGACGCCGTGGCCCATCATCCAGGAGGCGGCCGCGATAGGCCTGTACTCCCTGGACTTCTACGCCCAGCAGTTCTTCGACCCCACCGGCCTCGGCATCCCGATGACCATGGAGGAGCTGTTCTGGGGCGACGCCGGGATAGCGCTGTCCATCGTCGGCACCGGGCTGGCGGCCGTCGGCGTGCTCGCCAACGGCACCGAGGAGCAGATCGGCACCTGGGTGCCGCAGATGTACGGTGACGCGCACGACGTGAAGGTGGCCGCCTTCTGCTCCTCGGAACCGGACGCCGGCTCCGACGTGGCCGCGATGCGCACCCGGGCGGTGTACGACGAGGCCGCCGGCGAGTGGGTGCTCAACGGCACCAAGACCTGGGCCACCAACGGCGGCATCGCCAACGTCCACGTGGTGGTCGCCGTGGTGGACCCCGAGCTCGGCTCCAAGGGCCACGCCTCCTTCATCGTGCCCCCGGGCACCCCGGGCCTGTCCCAGGGGCAGAAGTTCAAGAAGCACGGCATCCGCGCCTCGCACACCGCCGAGGTGGTGCTGGAGGACGTCCGTGTCCCCGGCTCGTGCCTGCTCGGCGGCAAGGACAAGCTCGACGAGCGACTGGCCCGGGCCCGCGAGCGGGCCGCGACGGGCGGCGGCGAGTCCGCGGGACGGGTGAGGAACGCGGCCATGGCCACCTTCGAGGCGTCCCGGCCGGCCGTCGGCGCCATGGCCGTGGGCACCGCGCGGGCCGCCTACGAGTACGCCCTCGAATACGCGGTCGGCCGCGAGCAGTTCGGCCGCCCCGTCATCGACAACCAGGGCATCGCCTTCCAGCTCGCCGACATGCGCACCCGGATCGACGCCGCCCGGCTGCTGGTGTGGCGCGCCTCCTGGATGGCGACCGCCGGCCGGCCCTTCACCTCCGCCGAGGGCTCGATGTCCAAGCTCTTCGCCAGCGAGACCGCCAAGACGGTCACCGCCCAGGCGATCCAGATCCTCGGCGGCAACGGCTACACCCGCGACTACCCGGTCGAGCGCATGCACCGCGACAGTGCCATCTACACCATCTTCGAGGGCACCAGCGAGATCCAGCGGCTGGTCATCGCCCGCGCCCTGTCCGGGCTGCCCATCCGCTGACCCCCGCTCAGGTCCCGGGGCGGGGGCGGGACCCGAGCGGACCGGACAGGGGGCGGACCGGGCGGATCGCGGGGACCCGGAGCGGGCCGGGCCGCGGAACCGGCCGGCGCCGCAGGCGCGGGGCCCTGGAAGCGAAGCTCCGGAAGCGGGGCCTGGGACGGCGCCCCGCCGGGCACGGCGGTTCGCGCACCGCGTCGCGCGGGGCCCCGCACTCCGTAACGAACCCGGCACACCGGCCCCCCTCGGCCCTCCGGGCTGTCAGGCTCGAACCACCGGACCCGAAGCCCGAAGCAAGGGGAGGACCGCATGCGTACCCGCACCCGCGCCATCCGCACCCGCGCCGCCACCGCCGTCGTCCTGCTCGCCGCCGCGGCCATCCTCACCGCCTGCGACCCGGACACCACCGGTTCGGGGGGCGCCGGACACGCCGTCGTCAAACCGGTGCCCGATCTCGTCGGGAAGGGCCTGCAGAGCGCCCAGGACGTTGCCGAGTCGGCCGGCTTCCGCCGGCTCACCAGCCACGACTCCGCCGGCCGGGCCCGTCACCAGATCATCGACCAGGACTGGAAGGTCTGCTCGCAGAAGCCCGCCGCCGGCACCCGGGCGTCCACCGACACCAAGCTCGACTTCGGCACGGTCAAGCTCGACGAGACCTGCCCCGCCGCCGACCAGGCGCCGCCGACCAGGCGCCGCCGGCCAAGGCGGGCAGGCTGATGCCCGACTTCAGGGGCAGGGCGCTCAACACCGCCACCCGCAGCCTGCCCTCGGACACGTCCGTCAGCTCGTCCGACGCGGCGGGCCACCGCGTCATCCTGCTCGCGTCCAACTGGCGGGTCTGCACCCAGGCGCCGGCCCCCGGCACCCCGCTGCACGGGCAGCCGGTGCGGTTCACCGCCGTCAGGTTCGGCGAGAAGTGCCCTTAGGCCCTGCCGGGCGGATCTCCGCGGCGTCGCGGGCCCCGGCCCGCGGATCCGCCGCGTTCCCGCCGGCCGGCGGCGCACCACGCCGCCCCCTCCTCCGCCGTGCGGTCGCAACGCACCGGACCCCGCCCCGCCGTCCACGCGGATCCGGGTGACGGACCCCGGGTCCCGTCGCCCGGATCCCCGCGGGTGCAGGCGCGGCGGGGAAGACGGGAAAGAGGGGAGATGAACCGGGCGGTTCAGTCGTTGTCGCGGTAGCCGCGCAGCACGAACCACGCCAGCAGGACGCCGCCGACCACCGCGACCACGATGATGCTGCGCATCACCGGGCCGGGGCCGGGGGACTCGTTCACCGCGATGTTCAGCAGGTGGTGGATCGGCATGGGAGCTCCTTCTGGTCCGCTCGACCACCCTAGACCCGGCTGCGGACCGCCCCGCGCGGCGGGTGACCGCCGGGCCCGCGGGGACGCACCGGGGTGAAAGCCCGCAAAGCCCCGCGCAACGGCCGCCGCCGCCGCAGTGTCCCGCGGTGGCGGCTGTTCGAGTGACGTCGCACACGTCTCGCTGCGTTCTTTTGCCTAACGCCGCACGCCCACGGTCTGGTTCAATAGGAACATGGCCAGCATGACCGACACCGGGACAGGTCGACACGACCTGGAGCCCTTCTGGCCGTCCCGGCAGGAGCACCACTTCGACCGCTGGTGTTGCCGCGCGATCCCCGCGCGGACCCGCGTCATACGCTGACCTGCCCTGCGGCCGAAGCCGCCGTACGTCAGCATCCCGGTCCCGCGCAATAAGTCACCCATGACCCTTCGCGCGAAAGAGCCGAACCCATGTCGAACGTCTCCCCGTTCCAGTCCCTCACCGCTGCCGCCACCGCTGTCCCGGCCCCGGCCGGCCGGCAGCGGCTGCGCGCGGTCCGTCCCGACGAGGCGCCTCCGGCGCCCGACTTCCTGCCCCCCGGCGCCACCTGGATGCCGGCCCCGGGCCATGTGCTGCCCGCGGTGGCCGGCGGCGCCCCGATGGTCGGCTATCTGGTGCTGGTCCCGGCCGAACCGGGCCCGGACGGTGCCGGCGTACCGCAGCAGCCCGTGGAGGAAGCGGTGGACACCCCGGTCAGGATCGACAGCGACCGCCGTACCGCCGTCGTGGACGGCCGCCAGCTCGACCTCACCTACCTGGAGTTCGAGCTGCTCGCCCACCTGGTCGCCCACCCGCACCGGGTGCACTCCCGGGACCAGCTGGTCACCACGGTGTGGGGCTACGGCCATGTCGGCGACGGCCGCACCGTGGACGTGCACGTCGCCCGGCTGCGGCGCAAGCTCGGTGCCGCCCACCGGGGCAGCATCGTGACGGTGCGCCGCGTCGGCTACAAGTACGCACCGGTGGTCACGGCACGACCGTGACCGGCCACCGGCCGGCCTTCACCAGCCGGACGGCCACCGAACCCACCAGCCGGTGCCCGGCCCGCTCCGAGGCACCCACCACCACGGCGTCGGCGGTCAGCCGGTCGGCGGCCGTCGCCAGGCCGCTGTAGGGGTCTCCGCGGAAGGTGTGGAACTCCCAGCGCACGTGGAAGTCGTCCCCCACCCGCTCCACGGCGTCCCTTATCTCTGCCAGCAGCTGCTCGGCGACCCCGGTGTCCGCCTGCGACACCGGGACGCCGAGCGCCGCTCCGCCCGGCAGATAGGGCTGCACGTACACCAGCGCCAGGAGCGCGTGCTGGCGGCGTGCCAGACCCGACGCGTACGCGGCGGCGCGCCAGGACGAGTCGGAGCCGTCGAGCCCGGCGACGATGACCTTGGGGCCGTCAGTGCCGCGTTCGAAGTGCGCGGGAACCTGCTGTTCTGCCACGCGGCACAGGCTATCGACAGCCACGGGGGCCTCCCATCCCCGAGCGCGCCGCGTTATCACCCGAACGGGCCTATTGCCACGACATGGGCCTGTTTGCGAGGCACGCTTTCCGAAGAGGAGTGAAACAGGCGGCTTTTCCGCCCGGCGCCCGCACCGTCGGTCCCGGTCCGCGCCTCGCGTGCTCAGCCGCCCACGCCGCTACCGGGGAGGTTTGCGATGCCGAGCGTTTCCACGAACGTGTTCGTGCCCAGGCCGGCCACCGAGGTGTTCGACTTTCTCGCCGACGCCCGCAATCTCGCCCTGTGGAGTTCGGGAGTGTCCTCGGTCGAGGCGGCGTTCGTGCCGCCCGGCGTGGACGCGGTCTACTGCTACCGGTATCCGGGCCGGCGCCGCAGGCACCGGCTGGTCTGCGCGGACTACGAGCCGTGCCGGCGGATAGCCTTCCGCGGCCAGCGGATGTGGTGCCCGCTGGGCACCCAGGTGCCGCTGTACGCCTTCGACCTGCTCCCGCACGCCGACGGCACCCTGGTCCGGCTGTCGGTCACCAGCTCGCTCAGCGCCGGCCTGCTGCTGCTCGCCCCGGTCGTGGCGATGGCCTGGCGCCGGGACCTGCCGGTCGACGGGCGCAAGTTCTGCGACCTGCTCGGCGCCGCGGCGCCGGTGGGACCCGCCGCCCTCCCGGCGGCCCCGCAGACACGCGGTTCCACGACGCCGAGTGGCTTCGACTATGCTCATTGAGTGTTAAACTAACGCCGACGGAGAAACGCACGCGTCTCTCCCCCGCGAGCTGCCCCGGCCTGGTCCCCCCGTCCCGGCCGGGGCTCCTTTGTGTCCGGCTCCTGTCCGGGTCCCGCGCCGGGCCTCGCGCCCGGACCCGGCCCGGTCCACCGGTCCGCGCCGCGCGCCGTTGTCGGACCCCCGGCGTAGTTTGGCGACCATGACGAACGCACGGGCAAGGGCACCTGTCGGCGTGGCGCTGCGGCCCTGGTCGCAGGCCGACTTCTGGGTGCTGACCAGGACCAACGCTCCTGAGATGACCGAACACCTCGGCGGTCCCGAGAGCGGGCAGCAGCTCGCGGCCCGCCATCTGCGCTACCTGGGCCTGGACGGCGACCGCGGCCGGATGTACACCGTCCGCCTGTCCCCGGGGGGCGAGGTCGCCGGCTCGATCGGCTTCTGGCCGCGCCACTGGCGCGGCGAGGACGTCTACGAAACCGGCTGGGGCATCCTGCCCGGATTCCAGGGCCGGGGCATAGCCGCGGCCGCCGCCCGGGCGGTCATGGCGCAGGCCCGGCGGGCGGGCGACCGCGCGCACCTGCACGCCTTCCCCTCGGTCGGCCACGCGGCCTCCAACGCCGTGTGCCGCAAGGCCGGTTTCACCCTGCTGGGCGAGACCGCGTTCGAGTACCCCAAGGGGACCTTCATCCGCTCCAACGACTGGGTGGCCGACCTGTCGGCAGCGGGTTGAACCGCCCCGGCCCGGACCGGTTCCGGACCCGTGGCGCGGCGGCCGGTGGCAGACTCCGGTAAGAGCTCTCGTCCCGCCCGACCCGGAGGTCCCGTGCGTGCCCGCACCCCTGTCGCCCTGACCGCTGCCGCCGCCGTGACGGCGACCCTCGCCGTGAGCGCGGGCGGCGCGGCGGCCGTCACCGCCCCGCGGGTCCAGATCCCCCTGCCGCGGATCATGCACGACACCGGCGGCGGCACCCAGCTGCTCACCGTCACCGCGCCGACGCCGAGCTCCACCACCGGCACCCTCGTCCAGTGGGAGAAGACCGGCGGCGCCTGGAAGAACGTCGGCACCGCCCCCGCCCGCTTCGGCGCGAAGGGGCTGGTCGAAGGCACCGTCCGCAAGCAGAGCACCGACACCACGCCGACCGGTCTGTACGGGCTGCCGTTCGCCTTCGGAAACGCCGCGGCGCCCGGCGGCACCACGGTGGCCTACCGCCGGGTCACCCCCACCTCCTGGTGGTGCGAGGACGTCCGGTCGACCTCGTACAACCGCTGGGTGAGCCCGCTGCCCGAGGACTGCCGGGCGGGCGAGTCGGAGCGGCTCGCCGCCTACCCCACCCAGTACGCGCACGCCGTGGTCATCGACTTCAACTACGCCAAGCCGGTCAAGGGCCGCGGCGCCGGGATCTTCCTGCACGTCAACGGCAGCGGCGCGACGGCCGGCTGCGTCTCGGTGCCGGCCGACGCGATGAACCGGATCATCGGCTGGCTCAAGCCCGGCGCGGCGCCGCACATCGCGATCGGCACGTCGGGCGGCAGCACCTCGGTGGCGCGCTACTGAGGCCCGCCGCCGCGGCGGCGGTCGGACGGATGCCGGGCGGCATCCGGGCGGCACCGGCCGCCCGGATGTGTCATGACAGTAAAATATTCGCCAAGTGGAGGCGGTGTACTGGCTGTTGCCATAGCCGGATGCACTGTGATCAGCACAGGTCAGGCGTTCGAGTCCGGCCCCCGCGGACGGGGATGCGGAGGGGAAACCGGTTGCGCGGCGCCACTCGTCCGCGCTTGATCCCGCGTGCCATGATGCAGACGGCCGGCAGCCGTGCGACGCGGGGGACGGGGACCCTTCGCAGTTCGCCTTCGGCGCACGTCCGACGACGAGCGCAAATGCCGACAGGCATGCGAGCTACCAGGGGGCATCAAAGGTGTCAGAGAAAGCCGGACCGCGGTCTCACAGGTCCAGACCCGCGGACAGAACAGTCGGCGTCGGCCGGCTCCTCAACGGGGAGCCGGTATGAGGAATGATTTGCTGCTCGCCTTACGAACGCAGCGCGGCTGGACCCAGGAGGAACTCTCCGAACGCTCCGGGATCAGCGTACGCACCATACGGAACCTGGAGCGCGGCCGGGTGCAGAGCCCCCGCCGCAGCTCCCTCGACCTGCTGTTCTCCGTGCTCGACCCGGAGCTGCGGGGTGCCGGCGGGCCCCCGGCGTCCGGTACCGGGGTCCGCGCGGGCGGCGGCGCGGCGCGGTCGGCCGGTGATCCAGGCCGCGCCGGCGGGCCGGGCCCGCTCCCGCGCGCGGCGGCGGAGCCCGCGGGCGGACCCCGGGTGGTGGCGCGGACCCCGGCCAGGTGGCGCGGGCCGCGGGCGCCCAGGACCACGCTGGTCGGGCGGGAACGCGAAGTGGACGAGCTCTGCGAGATCGTCACCGGCCACCCGGTGACGGTGCTCACCGGGCCCGGCGGCATCGGCAAGTCGCGGCTCGCGCTGGCCGTGGCGGAGCGGACCGCCGCGGAGTTCCCCGGCGGCATCGCGGTGGCCCAGCTCGGCCGGGTCGCCGCGGCCACCGCCGCCAACGGCGGCGCGGGAGGCTTCGGGGGCGGCGCCGCGGCCGCGCCGGTCTTCGGCACGCTCGGCGGCGACGGACCCGGCGCCCTGGCCGCCGCCGGACGGGCGGTCGCCGAGCTGCTCGGCGACGAGCGGCAGCCGCCCGGCGCCGGACCGGGCCTGCTGGTGCTCGACACCGCCGAGCACCTGCCGCAGACCACCGCCCTGCTGGTGGAGCAGCTGCGCGGCGCCTGGCCCGACCTGCGGATCGTCGTCACCACCCGGCGGCCCCCGGTCCTGGCCGAGGCCCGCATCTGGGAGACCGGGCCGCTGACGGTGGAAAGTGCCGTGCAGCTCATGTCCCTCCGGCTGGCGTGCAGTTCGCTCACCGACGACCTGGCCGGGTCACCGGAGCGGGTGCGTGAGCTGTGCCGCGAGCTGGACTGCGTACCGCGGCTCATCGAGTTCGCCGCGTACTGGCTGCGCAGCATCCCGGTGTCCGCGCTGTTCCGGCCCGACCACGTGCTGGAACTGCTCGGGGTCCCGGACGTGTCCGCGCTGCCGCACCAGCGGTCCATGCGCGGCAGCCTGGAGTGGAGCTGGGGGATGCTCAGCCCGCGCCAGCGGCAGTTCCTGGTCCGGATCAGCGACAGTCCCGAGCCGCTGACCAGCGACGGACTCGAACCCGGGGCACTGGAACCGGAGTTCAGCTGCACCGAGGCGGTGTGCCTGCTCGCCGAGCTGGCCGACGCCTCACTGCTCCAGGTGCGCCGCGGCCCGCGCTACGAGTACCGGATGCTGCGCCACGTGCGGGCGTTCGTCCGCAACCGCGCGCCGCACGCGGTGGGCGCGCCGCGCCCGGCCGCGGTACGAGCGGCGGCCGGCTGCTGACGCCGCGTGGTGCCCGCGCCCTTCTCCGGCGGGCACCACGCGTGAGCGCGGACCCGGCAGGTCCTCCCGGCGCTCCCCGGATCCCCTGACGCCCCACGGCCGGCCCGTGCCCGCGCCGGGCGCCGGCGGCCCGCTCAGTAGCGCAGCACCGCCGCGATCCGCCCGACGTCGGCCAGCGCGTCGTCGGGCACGAACCGCACCCGCGCCCCGGTGTCCAGTGCCTGCTCGGCGATCTCGTCCACGATGTCGTCCCGCGCGCCCCGCTCGTCGGACCCCGCCGGCACCAGGTGCTCGCCGTCGTCGCGGACGGTCGTACGGTAGCCGTCCTCGATGGCGACCAGGCCGACCCGGCCCTCGGCCACCGACTGCCACACCTCGTCCACGCCGCCCGCGAACGACTTGCGCCCCCTGGCCCGGTCCAGGTCGTCCAGCACGCCGGCGACCGCCTCCTCGTCCCGGACCCGGTCGGCCTCGCGGACCGCCCGGCCCAGCGCCTCGGCCGGCCCTTCGGCCAGACCGCCCTGCGCCACCCGCGCCACCGCCTCGGCCACCACCGGACCGGCGCGGTCCAGCGCGGCCAGCACCTCCGTCTCGCCGACGGCGTACAGCGGGCGCGGATCGGCGGCCTGCACGGCACCGACCGCCTCGATGACCTCCCTCAGGAAGTGCCGGGTCTCCTCGTCGTCGAAGGTGCCCGGCACGTCGCCGACCCGCTCCTGCCGCTCGGCGTCGAAGTCGACCTCCGGTCGCCGGACCGGGAACGCGCCCGCGGCCTGCTCGGGGGTGTGCTGCCGGCCGCCGCTCCACAGCGTGGCCGCCCGCGAGTCGAGGGCGAGCACCCAGTACGGCTGGTTGGCGGCGTGCGCGGCCACCAGGCTGCGGGTCAGGAAGGTCTGCGCCAGCAGTACCCGGGCCGGCACCGACCGGCACAGCGACCAGACCTGGTGCTCGCCGGGCGCCGCGAAGATCGCCAGCCCGTCCTCGGCGTACCGCAGGTCCACCTCGGCCAGCGCCTGGTCCAGCTGCCCGATCACGTCGATCCGGTCGGCCCTGGCGACTTCCGGGTCGCCGTGCACCGCCTCCTTGGCCTCCTCCAGCAGGTTGCGCAGCCGTACGGAGTCCTGCGCGTTGTCCGGCTCCCGCCGGTGGGTGGGCAGCAGCACGGACACCGCGGGGTACTTGCGCGGCCTGCGCAGTTCGGCGAGCACGGCGGGAGTGAGCGGTTGGTGCGTGGACGGCATGGCGGACCCTTCCGGCGACGCCCCCGAAGACAATCCCGAGCACAACAGTCCCTTCCTTGGTAGCTCAATGTGCCGCCGCCCGCAGCCGGGGGCAGCAGCGCCCCCGCCGGAGGCGCTGCTGCCATGGACGGGCTCGTATGCGCGGCTGATCGTCGCTGAGGAAGGGCGGGGCGGCGGGACGGGATCGCGGAACACACGGGGGAGTGGGCGCCGCGCAGGCGGCGCTGGCGCTGATGGTCACCGCCGGTGTCGCGGCGGGCGCGCTGCTGCTGCGCCCCGGCGGCGGGCTCGGCCGGGGCAGCGGCCCGCTCGGCGGCAACTCCGTCGTCGTCATCCCGCTGGCACTGGCCTTCGCCGCCGGCCTGCCGGCGCTGAGCGGCCGGTACCGGCGGCGGATCGGCTACGACCGGGAACTGGACCCCCGTCGAGCAGCGGCTGTCCGACGCCGTGCGGTACGCGCTCGTCGTCGCGGCGGTCGCGACTCGGGCCGCTGCCGCCGCAGGCGCTGCCCGAAGGCGCCCTGGTGTATGTGTGCACCCCACTCTCCGACCAGCGCGTCCTCAAGGTGCTGCACCGGATCCGCGGGCGCGCCAACCCGCTGGTCGTCGTCGAGACCGCCACCGGCGCGCCCACCGTCGAACCGGGCGACACCACCGCGGAACTCGCCCTGCGGCTGTGGCGGGCCGACCGCGACGCCATGCGGTTCGCGCTGACCGAACGGGGCATCGCCGTCGTCACCCACCGGCCGGGCGAACCCCTGGACCTGCCGCTCGTCCCGCTGCTGCGCACCGCATCCAGAAGGGAAGCCGATGAGCGCCGCCGTGGAGACCTGCTGGCCGCCCGCTGCCTGGGCACAACCCTGGCCGTCGCCGCCTGCGACCCGCCCGCCGCCCTGCACTCGACCGGCGCCGCCAAGGCGGCGGTCGTCGTGGTGGCCGGCGCCGCGTGGGCGGCCGCGCCGATGACCGACGAGCGCCCGTTGAAGAGCGCGCTGCGCTGGCCGGCGGTCGCGCTGCGCCGGCGCTCCACCCTGCTGGCCGCCGCGGCGGTCGTCATCGCCGCCCTGACCGCCCCACCGGTCTGGCTCGCCGCCCGCGTCACCGCGCTGCTGCTCGCCTGCCTCCTGGTCACCGACGCGTGGACGGCCGCTGTGAGCGCGCCGCCCGGTCCGCGCCCCCGCGGGCCCGCGCTGATCGCCGCCGCGGCCTGCCCCGTCGTCTTCCTCGCCGCCCGGGCCCCCGTCGCCGGCACCTCCTGGTCGCGGCTGCCCGCGGCCCTGGCGGTGGGGCGGCCGCGGTCTGCCTGGCCCTGCGGCGGCGCGGACTGATCCCGCGCCGCCACCCCCGCGCCGCCCCCGTCACACGTCGGCGGCGGTGTCCGCCAGCAGCTCCGCGACCTCCGCGTGCTCGGGCACACCCAGCCCGGCCAGGATCGCCAGGGCCCGCTCACGGGCGTCCCGCGCGGCGGCCGGGTCGGCCAGATCGGCGTGCACGTCGCCCAGGACCCGCAGGGCCCGCGCGTGCCACAGCGGCGCGCACTGGGCGGACCACAGCCGTACGGACGCGGTGGCCGGCTCCAGCGCGTCGGCCGGGCGGCCCAGCCGCCGCTGGTGCTCGGCCAGGGTCTGCAGGACCAGCGCCTGGCCGAACGGCTCTCCGGTGGCGCGGTAGATGCGCAGCGCGCGGCGCAGCGGCTCGCGGACGGAGTCCAGCCGGCCCCGCCGCATCCGGGCGTCGGCCAGCATCTGCAGCACGTGCGCCGTGCCGGCCGGCTCGCCGAGTTCGGTGGAGACGGCCAGCGCCCGCTGGAAGTGCCGCTCGGCCGCCTCGTGGTCGCCGCGGGCGCCCGCCAGCAGGCCCAGGCCCCGCTCGGTCTGCGCCTCGCCGCGCCGGTAGCCGGAGGCCGCCGACAGCGCCAGCGCGGCGCCGAACGCCCGCTCGGCGCGGTCGAGCTCACCGCGCTCCAGGTGGGCCACGCCCGAGCAGTGCCGGGCGTACGCCTCGGTACGGGGATAGCCGGCCGCGGCGGAGGCACGGGCCGCGGCGCCGAACGCTTGCAGCGCCTCCTCGTACCGCCCGCCGACCCGGTACTGGTGGCCGAGCCCGCTGTCGCAGACCGCCACCCCGTGGGTCTGGCCCAGCTCGGCGAACAGGGCGCGGGCCCGGGTGAAGCAGTCCACGGCGGCGGCCGACCGGTCCTGCAGGGTGTGCAGCTCGCCGAGCCCCCGCAGCACCACCGCGGTGCCGAGCCGGTCACCGGCGGCCTGCACGGCGGCCAGCGCCCGGCGGTGGGTGTCGTTCCACTCCGTGCAGTGCGCCCGTACCTCGTAGTAGGCCATCAGCGAACCGGTCAGTTCCCAGGCGGCGCCCGCGCGGCCGGTGGCGGCGGCCTGCCCGATCAGCGTCTCCAGCGCCCCGTGCTCCCGGTCGAACCACCGTAACGGGTCGGCGAGCAGCGCCTGTTCGACGCCCGGCGCGGCCGCGTACCGGGGCGTCGGCCCGGCCGGCCGGCTGAACGAGCCGTGCGGCAGCGCCGCGTCGGCCTGCTCGGCCAGCCGCAGCCAGGCGCCCAGCGCACGGTCGAGCACCGCCTCGCGCTCGGCCGCCGCGAGATCCCGCTCAGCCTGCTCCTGGGCGAACAGCCGGACCAGGTCGTGCAGCCGGTAGCGCGGCGAGCCATCCGGCCCCGGCCCGCCGGCCTCCATCATGCGGGCCGCGACCAGCTGGTCCAGCACGTCCTGCGCCTCGGCGATCGAGCAGTCCAGCAGCGCCGCGGCGCCCCACTCGGCGATGTCCGGCACCGCCAGCAGGCCGGCCCGGGTCAGCAGCAGCCGGGCCCGCTGCGGAAGCACCTGGTAGCTCAGGTTGAGACTGGCCCGCACCTCCAGGTCGCGGTGGCGCAGCTCGTCCAGCCGCCGGCGCTCGTCGGCGAGCCGGCGCACCAGGCGGGCGATCGTCCAGTGCGGATTGGCGGCCACCCGGGCTGCGGCGATCCGCAGTGCCAGCGGCAGCCGCCCGCAGAGCCGGACCAGCTCCTCGGCCATCTCCGGCTCCCTGGACAGCCGTTCGGCGCCGATCACGGTGTCCAGCAGCTCGTACGCCTCGCGCGCCGGCATCATGCCCAGCTCCAGCCGGGTCGTCGCCGGCATCCCGGACAGCGCGCTGCGGGAGGTGATCAGCACCGCCGACCGGCCGTCCGCCGGCACCAGGGAAGCCACCTGCTGCTCGGATGCCACGTCGTCGAAGACCAGCAGCAGCCGCTTCCCGGAGGTCAACGTCCGGTAGAGCGCGGCGCGTTCGGCCGGTTCCGGGATGGCCGCGCCGCCCACCCCCAGGGCCCGCAGCAGCCGCGCGCAGACGTCGGCCGCCTCCGTGTCCGGCGCGCTCTCCACGTACAACTGGCCGTCCGGGTAGATCGCGCGGCTCAGGTGCGCGGCCTGGAGGGCCAGGCTGGTCTTGCCGACGCCGCCGGGACCGGTGACGATCGCCACCCGGGCCCGGCCGCCCTCGGCCGGCGGACCGTGCAACCAGTCGCGCAGCTCGCCGAGTTCGGCGGCGCGGCCGGTGAAGTCGCCGATGGCGGCCGGCAGCTGGTGCGGCCGCGGGGCGGGCGGCTCCGGTTCCGGGACCGGCCGCGTCACCGCCCGGCCGGCGTCCGGCTCCGGCTCCGGTTCGGCCCCGGTGTCCAGGCCCGGTTCCGCCCGCAGGATCGCCTGGTGCAGCCGGGCCACCCGCGGGCCCGGCTCGACCCCCAGCTCGGCCGTGAGCCGGCCGCGCAGCATCCGGTACACGCTCAGCGCGTCGGCCTGCCGGCCGCACCGGTACAGGGCGAGCATCAGCTGCTCGGCGAACCGTTCCCGCAGCGGGTGCGCGGCGACCTGCCGGGCGAGTTCTGCCGCCCACCGCCGGTGCCGGCCCAGCCGCAGGTCGATGTCGGCGTGCTCCTCGACGGCGGCCAGCCGCAGTTCGCCGAGCCGGTCCCGCTCCGTGTCGAAGAACGGGCTGTCCAGCCCGGTCAGCGCCGGGCCGGTCCACAGCGCGTCCGCCCGCTCCAACTCCCGCGAGGCGGACTCCAGGTCGCCGGCCGCGCGGTGGACCCGGGCCCGCGCGGTCCGTTCCTCGAACGCGGCCAGGTCGAGGGCGGCCGGACCCGCCGGGACGCAGTAGCCGTAACCCGCCCACGGCAGCGCGTCGCCGCCGCCGAGCCGCCGGCGGAGCCTGCCGACGTACTTGCTGACCACGTTCGGACCGTCGGCCGGCGGCTCGTCGTCCCACACCGCGTGCAGGATGTCGCGCGTCGGCACCACCTGGCCGGCCCGCAGCAGCAGCGTGGCCAGCACCGCCCGCTGCTTGTGCGGCCCGAGGTCGACCTCCCGGCCGTCGCGCCACGCGCCGACCGCGCCCAGCAGCCGGTAGCCGACCGTGCCGGCCCGGCCGGTGCGGTCGTCCGCGGACCCCGCCGGCTGTTCCCCCATCCGAGCGCTCCCCCTGGTGGCTCCCGCGTCCTGCGGCTGCCGAGCATAGCCAGCGCTTTCCGGACCGGCCGCCATGCACACGGATCCTTCGCAACCCGGCCGGCCGCACCCGCCGTCCGCCGATGGCACCGCGATGGCACCGCACCGGCACCGCTCAGGAGGACGATCACCGTGGCGGCGGTCCGATGGCCGTCACGGGGGACCGTCACGGGGGCGGTCCGCGCCGCGCCGTTCCGCCCCGCGCGCGGTGCGGCGCGGACCGGTCGCCCGCCCGGCCTCCCCGAGCGCCTCCCGAGCCGTTCAGCGGGCCGGCGCCCACGGCCGAAAGCCCCGCTTCCCGCTGGTACCTGCGACGCCTTTGCCGCCTGCGGGCCGCGCCGGCCGGCCCCTCCTCACCGTCGCCCGCACCCGCACCTGCACCGCCTGCCGGGAACGGGTCCGGGCGCCGCTCGGCGCCCGCCCCGAGCCCTTCCCGTACCTCCGCGAGACGGCCTGCCCCTCCGGCCGGGACCGGGGCGACGCCCTCCGGCGGCGGCGCCGGGTGCGGTAGGTTGGGCCCGCGCGGGCACACCGCGCGACCGCGAGCCGAGGAGGTGGGACCGATCACCGCCAGTTCAGGACGGGCGCTCCCGCCGTACGGCCGCGTGGCCTGACAGCCCGCCGCGCGGCGCCGGGGAGTGCCCCGGGCTCCCCGAAAGGCTCTCATGCAGGACTCTTCCCGCACCTCCTCCCCAGATCCCGCCTCATCCGCCGCACCGCCGCCCGAGGCCGCGCCGCCCGAGCCGTCCACGGTGTCCGCGCCGCCACCGCTGCCGGAGTCCGAGGTGGTCCGGCTGCTCCGGGCGGCCGGCTGCGTCTTCGCCGAGGACGAGGCGCGGCTGCTGACGGCCGCCGCCCGCGACGCCGGCGAACTGCGCGGCATGGTGGAACGCCGGGCCGGCGGCCTGCCGCTGGAACACGTCGTCGGCTGGGCCGAGTTCGCCGGCCGGCGGATCGCCGTCGACCCCGGTGTCTTCGTACCCCGGCGGCGGACCGAGTTCCTGGTCGGCGAGGCGGTCGCGCTCGGCCGCGCCGGCGCGGTCGTGGTCGACCTGTGCTGCGGCTCGGGCGCCGTCGGCGCCGCGATCGCCGCGGCCCTGGGCGGCGTGGACCTGCACGCCGCCGACCTCGACCCGGCCGCCGTACGCTGCGCCCGCCGCAACGTGGCACCGGCCGGCGGCCACGTCCACCAGGGCGACCTCTTCGCACCGCTGCCGCCGCGGCTGCGCGGCCGGGTGGACGTCCTCGCCGCCAACGTCCCGTACGTACCGACCGGCGCGGTCGGCCTGCTGCCCGCCGAGGCCCGCGACCACGAGGCGCGGATCGCCCTCGACGGCGGCCCCGACGGCCTCGACGTGCTCCGCCGGGTCGCCGCCGAGGCCCGGTACTGGCTCGCGCCCGGCGGTTCGCTGCTTTCCGAGACCAGTGGCCGGCAGGCCGGCCGCGCGGTGCGGATCGTCCGCGCGGGCGGCCTGGAGCCACGGCTGGCCACCGACGAGGACCGCGGCGCGACGGTGGTGATCGGCACCCGGCCGGCCGCCTGACGCCTCCGCGCTCCGGAGGGGGCGGCCGCCGACCGGGGCGGACCGTCCCCTCCGCTCAGAGCGCCGGGTCCCGCTGCTCCGCCGGGCGCAGTCCCGCCGACCATTTCTCCTCGATGTTGCCGAGTTTCCAGACGGCGAGGGCGGTGGCCCAGGTGAGGAAGAAGAGGCCGACGATGACGTAGCCGATGATGTTGAGGTCAAGGCCGCCGACCCAGTTCCAGAAGAGGCCGTGCAGGCCGGCCTTGTCGGCGATGAGGCCGAGGAGTTCGACGGTGCCGATGATGAGGGCGACGGCGACGGACAGGCCGGTGATGGTGAGGTTGTAGTAGACCTTGCGGACCGGCTTGGAGAAGGCCCACTCGTAGGCGAAGTTCATGAACGAGCCGTCGATGGTGTCCAGCAGGCACATCCCGGCGGCGAACAGGACCGGCAGGCACAGGATCGCGTACCAGGGCAGGCCGGAGGCTGCGCCGGAGCCGGCCAGCACCAGCAGCGCGATCTCGGTCGCGGTGTCGAAGCCCAGGCCGAAGAGCAGGCCCAGCGGGTACATCTGCCACGGCTTGGTGATCGACTTCATGAGGCGGCCGAGGACGCGGTTCATGAGGCCCCGGTTGTTGAGCTGCTCCTCCAACGCCGCCTCGTCGAAGTGGCCCTGGCGCATCCGCCGGAAGACCTTCCAGATCCCGGCCAGGATCACCAGGTTGATGAACGCGATGACGTACAGGAACGTGCCGGAGACCGTGGTGCCGATCCAGCCGGTGACGCTGTGCAGCTGCGAGTCGTCGTCCTCCACCGGGTCGGCCAGCTCCCGCACGCCCAGCGAGAGGAGGAAGGCGAGGCCGAAGACGATGCTGGAGTGGCCGAGGGAGAACCAGAAGCCGACCGACAGCGGGCGCTTGCCCTCGCCCATCAGCTTGCGGGTGGTGTTGTCGATGGCGGCGATGTGGTCGGCGTCGAAGGCGTGCCGCATGCCGAGGGTGTAGGCGGTCACCCCGATACCGATCCCGAAGGACTTCGTACCCAGGCTGTAGTGCTCGGGAGCGACGATCGCGACCAGCGTGAACCAGCCGACGACGTGCAGCGCCACGATGAACACGGCCATACCGCCCAGGCGCGTCCACTCCGCCCGGGACATCGACATCCGGCGCCGGCGGGACCCGGCACCGGCCGGGGCCTCGGTGGTGGTGGTCATGGCTGCGTCCTCCGTGGAGCGGGCGGTGTGGGCGGCTACTCGCAGCAGGCTACTAGTTGCGATCCATTTGCAATAGGGCGCCAGGACTTGTTGCCGGCCACTCCCACCAGGAACGGAGGCGCGACCGCGGCGACCGCCCCGCGCACACGCGGTCGCGCCCGCCCGGACCGTCCGGCCCCGCGGACGGGCGCACCGCGCGTCCGCGGGGCCGCGTGCCCGGCCCGGCGGCGCGGGCCGGGCACGCGGCCCCGGTCACGGCCGTCCGGAACGCCCGGCAGAGCTGCCTTCGTCCTGATTGACGCACGGCGGACGCCCCGCCTACGCTCCTTGCCGTAGTGATGATGTGGGGAAGCTGGTGGGAATCCAGCACGGTCGCGCCACTGTGAGCCCGCTGTCCGAGGACGGCAGGGGAGTCAGACACCCACCCGTCACGACGCCCATGGAACAGGGACGCACGATCCCCCAAGGAGGGCTTGCCTTGAGCACCGTTTCCGCTCCCCGCCCGGCTGTCACGCCGGTCGTCCTGCCGGTCTCCAGAGCCGTGCTCTGGCTCGTCGGCACCTCGCTCCTGGCGCTCGCCGCCTACTACTTCATCGGTGTCGACCAGGGCGCCGTCTCGGTGTTCGGCAAGGACATGCACATCCACGAGTTCGTCCACGACGCGCGTCACTTCCTCGGCTTCCCCTGCCACTGACGCCCGGCACCCCGTCACCCGACGTACGGACGACCCGACATGGAAAAGAAACTCATCCTGCGCGGCCTGCTGGCCGGCGCAGCCGGCGGGCTGCTCGCCTTCCTCTTCGCCCGGATCTTCGCCGAACCGCAGATCGGCAGGGCGATCGACTACGAGAGCGGCCGGGACGCCGCCCAGGCCGCGCTCGACAAGGCGGCCGGTCTCCCGCCCGAGGCCGCCGGGCCCGACCTGTTCAGCCGCACGATCCAGGCCGACGTCGGCATCGGCGTCGGAACGATCGTCTTCGGCATGGCGATGGGCGCGCTGTTCGCCGTCGCCTACGCCGTCTGCCTCGGCCGGGTCGGCGGGCTGCGCGCCCGCGGCCTGGCGCTGACCGTGGCGGCCGGCGGCTTCCTCGGCGTGTACCTGGTGCCGTTCCTGAAGTACCCGGCCAACCCGCCCGCGATCGGGCACGAGGAGACCATCAAGGCCCGCAGCGGCCTCTACCTGGTCATGGTGGTGTGCTCGGTGGCGTTTCTGGCCGGCGCCTGCTGGCTCGGCAGGCGCCTCCAGGCGCGGTTCGGCAACGGGAACGCCGTCCTGCTGGCCGGCGCCGCCTTCGCCGTCGCGATCGGCGCCGTCATGCTGATCCTGCCCTCGCTCGGCCATCTCGGCTACAACAGGCAGCACTTCGGCGACCACGCCACCGAGACACCGCTCCCGCTGCGGGGCCCCGACGGCACCGTCGTCTATCCGGGCTTCCCGGCCGACGTGCTCTACTCCTTCCGCTTGTACTCCGTGGCCGCCCAGCTGCTGCTCTGGTCGGCCATCGGCCTGGTCTTCGCACCCCTGGCCGAACGCCTCCTGCACCCCCGTCCGGGCGCCGCCACCTCGCGGGAGCCGGCCCCGGTCCCCGTATGAGCGCGTCCGGAGCGCGGGAGCCGGGCGCGGTGATCGCGGAGATCACCGCGCTCGGCCCCTTCTTCGCGCTGGCGGCCGACGGCGGCCGCGGTCCCGGCTGGCAGCCGCTGTCCGCGCCCCTGCTGGCCGAGCGGGTCGGCGCGGTACGCCGGTGGCTGGCCGCCGCCGGGGGCCGGCCGGCCGACGCCGTCGAACCGCGTGTCGCCGCCTCCGTCGCCCACCTCGGGCTCGCCGCCCGGCTGGTGTCGCCCGCGCTGGCCGCCGCCGTGCTCCACGGCCGTCCGCTGCTGTTCACCCTGGAGGAGGTCCGCTGGCGGCCGGTGCTCGGCGGCCCCGTGCCGCTGTCGCTGCCGCCGCGCGCCCTCGGCGGGCCGTGCCGTACCCCTGAAGCCCTCGCCGACCGGCTGGCGGCCGGCCTGCTGGCCGGACCGCTGGAGGAACTGGGCGCCGCCTTCGGCGTGTTCGGTGTCTCCCGGCACATCCTGCGCGGCAACACCGCCTCGGCGGTGGGCGGCGCCGCCGCGGCGCTCACCCGCAGCCGGCCCGAACAGGCGGCCGCCACCGGCCGGTTCACCGCTCTGCTGCTGGGCAGGCCGCCGCTGGCGGGAGAGGGCACCACCGCCGACGGGATCTTCCGCCGCCGCAGCTGCTGCCTGATCTACCGGGCCGCTCCCGGCGGCCGGGGCGCGCTGTGCGGGGACTGCGCCCTTGACCGGCGGCCGGCCGCCGGCCGTGTGCCAGACTCCCCGTCGTGAAACAGATCTACGTCATCGGCATCGGCGCGGGCGACCCCGAACACCTCACCTTGGAGGCGCTGGGCGCCCTCGGCCGTACCGACGTGTTCTTCCTGCTGGACAAGGGGGCGGACAAGGCCGACCTGGTGGCCCTGCGCGAGCTGATCCTCCAGCGGCACGCGATCCGGCCGCACCGCGTGGTCACCGTCCCCGACCCCGAGCGGGACCGCGCCGCGCCCGCGCAGGGATACGCGCCCGCCGTCGACGACTGGCGGCGCCGCCGCGCCGACGTCTACCAGCGGCTGATCGCCGAGGAACTGCCCGCGGGGGCCTGCGGGGCCTTCCTGGTCTGGGGGGACCCGGCGCTCTACGACAGCACACTCGGCATCCTGGAGGAGGTGCACGCCCGCGGCACCGAGGAGTTCGGCTGGACGGTGGTGCCGGGCATCAGCAGTGTCGCCCTGCTCGCCGCCCGGCACCGTACCGGCCTCAACCGGGTCGGGCGCCCGTTGCAGATCACCACCGGGCGCCGGCTCGCCGAGGAGGGGCTGCCCGACGGCGTCGACGACGTGGTGGTGATGCTCGACGCGCGGCAGGCGTTCGGCCGGTTCACCGGGCAGCACCTGCACATCCACTGGGGCGCCTACCTCGGCACCCCCGACGAGATCCTGCTGGCCGGACCGCTGGACGAGACGCTGGCCGACCGGATCCGTACCGTCCGGGCCGAGGCGCGGGCCCGCAAGGGCTGGATCATGGACACCTATCTGCTGCGCAGGACCGGCGGCCGCCCGACCGGCGGGCGCTGATGCGGCGGGTGCTGATCCTCGGCGGCACCGCGCAGGCCCGCACCCTGGCGGCCGACCTGGCCGCCGACCCTGCGCTGGAGGTGACCAGTTCGCTGGCCGGGCGCACCGCCGCGCCGCGGCTGCCGGCCGGCCGGACCCGTACCGGCGGCTTCGGGGGAGCGGCGGGCCTGGCCGGGTGGCTGCGGGAGCAGCGGATCGACGCCGTGGTCGACGCCACCCACCCGTTCGCCGCGGACATCAGCCGGAACGCCGCCGACGCGGCGGCGTCGGCGGGCGTCCCGCTGCTCGCGCTGCGCGGGCCCGGCTGGACCGCGGGCCCCGGCGACCGCTGGCACTGGGCCGCCACCGTGGCCGAGGCCGCCGAACTGCTGCCCGCGCTCGGCAGCCGGGCGTTCCTCACCATCGGCCGCCAGGGGCTGGCCGCCTTCGCCGGGCTGGACCTGCACCTGGTGGCGCGCATGGTCGGGCCTCCGGCGCCGCCACTGCCCCGCGACCTCGAACTCCTGCTGTCCCGGGGCCCGTTCACCCTCGCGGGCGAACGCGCGCTGCTGGCCCGGCACCGCGTCGACGTACTCGTCACCAAAGACAGCGGCAGCCCGGCCACCGCCGCCAAACTCACCGCGGCCCGCGAGGCCGCGCTGCCGGTGCTGATCGTCCGCCGGCCCCCGCCGGCCGCCGGGACGCCGGCCGTCACCGACCCGGCCGAGGCCGCGGCCTGGCTCCGGGCGCACGGCTGACCGGTCGGGCGCCTCCCACCCCGGCGGCCACCCCACACGGCGCCCGGTGGACCGGTGCCGCCCCGTCAGCCCACCAACTCCCGTACCAGCGCCGCCACCTGCTCCACCTCAAGCAGGAAACCGTCGTGGCCGTACGGCGACTCGACCACCCGCAGCCCGTCCGCGCCCGGGATGCCCGCCGCCAACTCGGCCTGCTGCGACAGGGGGTAGAGCCGGTCGGAGTCGACGCCGGCCACCACGGTGGGGACGGTGACACCGCGCAGGGCGGCCCGCACGCCGCCCCGGCCGCGGCCCACGTCGTGGGCGTTCATCGCCTCGCTGAGGACGACGTAACTGGCCGCGTCGAACCGCCGTACCAGCTTGCCGGCGTGGTGGTCGAGATAGGACTGCACCGCGTAGCGGCCGCCCCGCCAGGGGTCCTCCGCGCCCTGCGGGTCGCGGCCGAAGCGGGCCCGCAGCTCGCCCTCGCTGCGGTAGGTGATGTGGGCCAGCCGGCGGGCGAGCCCCAGACCGCCGTGCGGTCCGCCGCCCGGGCCGGCGTCGTGGTAGTCGCCGCCGCGCCAGTTGGGGTCGGCCTTTATGGCGTGCACCTGCGCCGTGGCCCAGGCGATCTGCTCGGCGCTGGCGGCGGCGGTGGACGCCAGCAGTAAGAGCGCCCCGGTCCGCTCCGGGTGGCCGATCGCCCACTCCAGGGCCCGCATCCCGCCCATCGAGCCGCCGACCACCACCGCCCAGCGGTCGATGCCGAGCCCGCCCGCCAGCTCCGCCTCGGCCGCCACCTGGTCGCGCTGGGTCAGGAACGGGAACGAACCGCCCCAGCGCCGCCCGTCGGGACGGTACTCCGCGGGCCCGGTACTGCCCTGACAGCCGCCCAGCACGTTCGGCGCCACCACGAACCAGCGGTCGGTGTCCAGCGCCCGGCCCGGACCGATCAGCCCGTCCCACCAGCCCGCCGACGGATGCCCCGGCTCCGCGGGACCCGAGACATGGCTGTCGCCGGTCAGCGCGTGCAGCACCAGTACCGCGTTGGAGCCGTCGGCGGCGAGCCGGCCCCAGGTTTCGTACGCCAACCGGACGCCGGGCAGTTCGCCGCCGGCCTCCAGCCGCAGGGGCCGCCGCTGCTCGAACCAGCGGCGGCGGCCCGGCGGGTCCCCCTGCTGCCAGGCCCCGGTGGCCGGCAGCAGGGAGGAACCCGCGGTCGTATCGGCGGACATGCTCAGGACGCGGCCTTCGCCGAGCGGAAACCCGCCTCCAGGTCGGCCTTGAGGTCGTCCAGGTTCTCGATGCCGACCGACAGCCGCACCAGCCCCGGCGAGGTGCCGGTCGCGGCGAGCTGCTCCGCGTCGAGCTGGCTGTGAGTGGTCGATGCCGGGTGGATGATCAGACTGCGCACGTCGCCGATGTTAGCCAAGTGACTGAAGAGCCGCACGGCGTCCACGAAATTCCTGCCGGCCTCGGCCCCGTCGCGCAGCTCGAAGGCCAGCACGGCACCCGAACCGCGCGGCAGATAGCGCTGCGCGGCCTCGTGCCAGCGGCTCGACGCCAGCCCCGGGTAGTGCACCACCGACACCTCGTCCCGCTCCTGGAGCCACTGCGCGAGCGCCAGCGCGTTGGCGGAGTGCCGCTCCAGCCGCAGCGACAGCGTCTCCACCCCCTGGAGCAGCAGGAACGCCGAGTGCGGGGACAGCGCCGGGCCGAGGTCGCGCAGCAGCTGCACCCGCAGCTTGACGGCGAACGCGCCGGGCCCCAGCGCCGGCCAGTACTGGAGTCCGTGGTAACTGGGGTCCGGGGCGGTGAAGTCCGCGAAGCGCTCGGCGTGCGCCCCGAAGTCGAAGGTGCCGCCGTCCACCACCACGCCGCCGATGGTCGTGCCGTGGCCGCCGAGGAACTTCGTCGCCGAGTGCACCACGACGTCCGCGCCGTGCTCGATCGGCCGCAGCAGGAACGGCGTGGGCACCGTGTTGTCCACGATCAGCGGCACTCCGGCGGCGTGCGCCGCGTCGGCCACCGCCCGTACGTCGAGAACGTTGCCGCGCGGGTTGCCGAGCGTCTCGGCGAAGAACGCCTTGGTGTTCGGCCGGACCGCGGCCCGCCACGCCTCGATGTCGTCCGGGTCGTCGACGAAGGACACCTCGAGGCCGAACTTGGGCAGCGTGTGGCGGAACAGGTTGTACGTGCCGCCGTACAGCGACGCGCTCGACACGATGTGGTCCCCCGCGCCGGCCAGCGTCAGCAGCGCCAGCGTCTCCGCGGCCTGCCCCGAGGCCACCGCCACGGCGGCGACCCCGCCCTCCAGCGCGGCGATCCGCTGCTCGAACACGTCCTGCGTCGGGTTGTGGATGCGGGTGTAGATGTTGCCGGGCTCGGCCAGCGAGAACAGGTCGGCGGCGTGCCGGGTGTCGCGGAACACGAAGGACGTCGTCTGGTAGATCGGCACCGCCCGTGCCCCGGTCGCCGGGTCGGGCTGCGCGCCGGCGTGCACCTGCTGGGTCTCGAACGACCAGTCGGGCAGGTCGTCCGCCGGGGTCTGGTCCGGGGTGTGCCCCGCGGTCACGGAGTCGGTGGGCTGGCTCATGGTGGTGCTCCCTCAGTGGCATGCGGTGAGGCTGTGCGGCTCGGTCGGCACAGCTGCCAGGACCCTCCGGGGGGGCCTGGACGGGGTCGGTGAAGGTGCGGCATCGCGGGCCCGCACCCGGCCACGCGGGGCGCCGGGCACGCGACCGGCCGGCGTCCTGCGGCGGGGGCGGGCCCGCACCCCTCAGGGGGAGTGGCCGGGCGATGCGTCCGGCGGCCGGGGAAGGCGGACGCCGGGGGCGCGCGGTCAGCGCGCGACGGGACAGGCCATGTTCGTGACCCGCACGTAGTCCACGTGGCGGCGCATCACGAGTGGCGTCATGCGGCCATCGAACCACAGCGCCACCCCGCCCGTCTGCCCCGCGGGCCAAGTCGGCCGGGCTACCCGGTATGACCTCGGTCTCCCACCGCCCGGCCGGCGGGGCGGCCCGCCGTGGCGTACGCAACCGGGCCCGCCGGGCCGGCCGCGGCCTGTTCCGCGTGCTCACGGCGGGTGACCACTGCTCCGGATAGGCGGCATCGGCCGGGCCGGGGCATCATGGACAGGTCCGGTGAAAGGCCGGCGGAACGGGCGGCGGGGCACCAGGATCCCGCACCGCCTGTCGGGAGGTACGCATGGAATACCCGGAAACCTACGAACTCCTCTTCGAGGAGCCGGCGGCCGGGCACGACCGTGTCACCGTCCATCGCACGCAGCAGTCGGGCGCGAGCGGCGCGCCGATCTACGAGGACGAGACCGGTATCGTCCGCGCCGAGATCAACGCGGAGGGCGAGATCCGGATGGTGGCCAGCGGCGGCCAGCAGGCTCCCGCGGTACCCCGCGTCATCCGCCCCCCGACCAGCTGACGGCGCCCGCGGCGGGCGGACCCGGCCCCGGTGGACCGGCTCCGCCCGCCGCGGCGTGCCCCGGGCGTCATGCCCGCCGCCGGCCGCCCTCCACCAGCAGCACCCGGTCGCGCGCCGCCATCACCGACGCCGACAGGCTCGCGATGTCGTAGGCGCCGTGGTGGCGGCGGCCGTTGACGAAGAACGTCGGGGTGCCCGACACCCCGCTCTCGTCGGCCGACTCCAGGTCCCGCGCCACCTCCGGCCGGCCCGCCCGCGACCTCAGCGCCGCCCGGAAGGCGTCCACGTCCAGCCCGATCTCGGCGGCGTACCGCAGAAGATCCTTGACGTTCAGCGCCTCCTGGTTCTCGAACAGCCTGTCGTGCATGTCCCAGAACCGGCCCTGGAGCGAGGCCGCCTCCGACGCCTCGGCCGCCAGTTGGGCGTGCGGGTGCACATCGGGCAGCGGCAGGTGCCGCCACACGTACCGCACGTCGCCGAAGTCGGCGAGCAGCTCGCGGACCACGTCCTCGGCCTGCCCGCAGTAGGGGCACTCGAAGTCGCCGTACTCCACCACGGTGACCGGCGCGTCCATCGGCCCGCGCACGTGGTCGCGCCCGGAGTCCACCGGGTCGGCCAGGTCCACCACCGACTGCGCGGTGCCCAGCATCGCCCGCGCCCGCCGCTCCTCGGGCAGCCGCGCCGCCACCAGCGCGATCGCCGTGGTGGCCAGCATGGCGAAGACGACCGCGCTCAGCACCCCGATCTTCGCCTGGTCCAGCTGCCGGCCGTGGAAGGCGAGGGTGGCGATCAGCAGCGACACGGTGAAGCCGATGCCCGCGATGGAACCGCCGCCCAGCACCGCCCCCCAGCCCACCGGCGGCCGCATCCGGCCCCGGCTCAGCCGGGTACTGAGCGCCGACGCCCCGAAGATGCCGATCGGCTTGCCCAGCCCGTAGCCGAGCAGGATGCCCAGCGTGATCGGCGAGGTGAAGGCTTCCCTCAGCAGCGGACCGCTGATCTGGATCCCGGCGTTGGCCAGCGCGAACAGCGGCACGATCACGTAGCTGCTCCACGGGTGCCACAGCCGCTGCAACCGGTCGTTGGGCGACAGCGCCGAGGCGATGCCGAGCCGGGCCTCCCGCTCCAACTCGGCGGTTGGCTGCTCCCGGAAGGACCGGAACAGGCCGGTGGCCCGCTCCAGCGCGTCCCGGGACGCCGGATACGCGTACGACATCAGGCCGAGGAGCAGGCCGACCACCAGCGGGTCCACCCCGGAGTGCAGGAACGCCACCCACGCCGTGACTCCCAGCACCCCGTACACCAGGCCGCGCCGCACCCCGTAGCCGCGCACGACCGCCGCGACCGCCAGCACGCCCACACCGATCAGCAGCGCCGTCCAGGAGATGTGATCGCTGTACGCCACCGCGATCACCGCCAGCGCCACGAAGTCGTCCACCACCGCGACGGTCAGGATGAAGGTGTGCAGCCGGCGCGGGAACCGCGAGCCGAGCAGCGTCAGCATGCCCAGCGCGAACGCGGTGTCGGTGGACATCGCGGTGCCCCAGCCGTGCGCCGAGGAGCGGCCGGCGTTCACCGCCAGGTAGATCGCCACCGGCACCACCATGCCGCAGATCCCGGCCAGCAGCGGCAGCGGGATGCGGCGCCGGTCGCGCAGCTCACCCATGTCGAACTCGCGGCGCGCCTCCAGCCCGACCACCAGGAAGAACAGCGTCATCAGGCCGCTGTTCACCCAGTCGCGCAGGTCCAGGTCGACCCCGTGGCCGCCCAGCCGCACCGACAGGCGGGTGTGCCACAGCGTCTCGTAGCTGTCGGGCGCCACGTTCACCCAGATCAGCGCCGCCACCGTCGCGGCCAGCAGCACGGCCGCGCTGCCGGTCTCGGTGCGGATGTACGCCCACGCCGAGGCCGCGGTCGTACGGTCGTGCTCGGTCCGACTCGTCAAGGACGCAGTAAGGCCCCGGAACATCCAGCCTCCCACCACTACGATGCCTGCCCACACCTTGGCACGAGCCGGCGGCGGACACGCGCCCGGTCACCGGCCGGATCCGCTCCCGCCGCCCGCGCCGCCGCCCCGCCCGGTCCGCGCCGCGGCCGGTCCACCACGATTGCCGGGCGGCGGGAACCGCCGGCGTGCGGCCGGCGTATTCCGTAAGGACCGCCGCCGACCGCGGAACGATTCCAGGTGGGAGGATGGTCACGTCGAGGAGTTCAGCACGACGACGAGGGGGCGGCCGTCGATGGCGCGGGACGACGCTGTGATCGGCTGCACCGGGGAACTGCTCATCGCCACCCGGGGGAGCGCCGGACCGGGAGAGGTCCTGGTCCGGGTCCGGGGCGGGTCCGAGGCGTTCCTCGCCTGGTCCGAGGATCCCCTGCCCAGGGGCTCGACGGTGCTCGTGGTGGATTCCCGCGGCACCCGGCAGGTGGACGTCATCGAGTGGGCCGACCCCCTGGAAGCGCCGGCCGGCTGAGCCGCGCTACGAAGGAGACAGAGGATGTTCGGTTATCGCGTTCCCGCACCCGATGAGGCGATGCTGATCTCGGGCGGCCGACGAGGTCTTGGGGGTGCGCCGTTCCGGGTCGTGACCGGGCACGGCAAGTTCGTGCCCCCGGTGTTCCGCAAGACCCGCTTCCTGACCCTCGCCATGTGCGAGGCCGAGGTCTCGGAGACCTGCGTCACCAAGCAGGGCATCGCGCTGAGTGTCACGGCCGTCATCGCGTTCAAGGTCGGCAACGACCACGAGAGCATCGTCAACGCCGGGCAGCGGTTCCTGTCCGACCAGGACCAGATGTCGGTGCTCACCGGCCGGATCTTCGCCGGCCACCTGCGGTCCATTATCGGCTCGATGACGGTGGAGGAGATCGTCACCGAGCGGCAGAAGCTCGCCACCGAGGTGCTGGAGACCTCCAAGACGGAGATGGGCAAGATCGGGCTCACCGTCGACTCGCTGCAGATCCAGTCCATCGACGACGGCGCCACCGGCTACATCGACGCGATGTCCGCGCCGCACAAGGCGGCCATCCAGCGGCAGGCGCAGATCGCGCAGGCCCAGGCCACCCAGGCGTCCGCCGAGGCCCAGCAGGCCGCGGCCCGCAACCAGGCCGAGTACGCCCGGCAGACCGCGGTCGTCCAGGCCCAGTACAACGCCGAGGTGGACCGGGCGCAGGCGCAGTCCGCGCAGGCCGGCCCACTGGCCCAGGCGCACGCCCAGCAGGAGGTGCTCGCCGCTCAGACCGAACTGGCGCTGCGCGCCGCCGAACTGCGCCAGCAGCAGCTCGTCGCGGAGATCGTCAAGCCGGCCGAGGCCGAGGCGGAGCGGATTCGGGTGCTGGCCGTCGCCGAGGCCGAGCGGATGCGCATCCAGGCGGAAGCCGCCGCCTCGCACGACCGGGTCGCGCTGGACCGGATGCTCATCGACCAGCTGCCGCTGATCGTCAAGGAGGCGGCGGCCGGCCTGTCCGGCGCCAACGTCAACGTGCTCAACGGCGCCGACGGCCTCAGCGAGATCGCGGCGGGCCTGGTCAGCCAGGGCCTGACCATCCTGGACTCGGTCCGCAAGAACCTCGGCAACGGCGAGGGCGCGCAGGCGGCCGGCGAGGTCGCCCTGCGCGGCGACGCCGCCGGGCGGGACCGCGGCGGCAACAGGTCCTCGGACGGGCCGGTCGACATCCGCTAGGCATCGGCCGGGTGCCGGCAGCCGGGCCCCGACCGGGCGCGTCCGCCACCCGGCCGGGTCCCGGTCCGGTGCCGTCCGGCCGCGGACCGGGCCGCCACCGGACGGGCCAGGAGGTGCGAGGCCGCGCCGGCTGGGCAGGTGTGCCTAGGACCGCCTGAGCCGAGAAGGGACGGATACCGTGGCACGACCGAAGATCCTTGTGGTGGGCGCCGGATTCGCCGGAGTGGAGTGCGTGCGGCGGCTGGAGCGCCGGCTCGGCTCCGCCGAGGCCGATGTCGCGCTGGTGACGCCGTTCTCCTATCAGCTCTACCTGCCGCTGCTGCCACAGGTGGCCTCCGGCGTGCTGACCCCGCAGTCGATCGCGGTCTCGCTGCGCCGCAGCGGCAGGTTCCGCACCCGGATCATCCCCGGCGGCGCCGTCGGCGTGGACACCGCGGCCAAGGTCTGCGTGATCCGCAAGATCACCGGCGAGACCGTCGACGAACGCTACGACCACATCGTGCTGGCGCCCGGCAGCGTCACCCGCACCTTCGACATCCCCGGCCTGGCCGACAACGCCCGCGGCATGAAGACCCTTGCCGAGGCCGCCTTCGTCCGCGACCACGTGATCGCCCAGCTCGACCTCGCCGATGCCAGCCACGACGAGGCCGAGCGCGCCTCCCGGCTGCAGTTCGTCGTGGTCGGCGGCGGCTACGCGGGCACCGAGACCGCGGCCTGCCTCCAGCGGCTGACCGGCACCGCGGTCAAACGCTACCCCCGGCTGGACCCCGCGCTCATCAAGTGGCACCTGATCGACATCGCCCCCAAGCTGATGCCCGAACTCGGCGACAAGCTGGGCGCCAGCGCGCTGAAGGTCCTTCAGGACCGCGGCGTCGAGGTCTCCCTCGGCGTCTCCGTCCAGAAGGCGGGCGCCGAGGAGGTCACCCTCACCGACGGCCGGGTGCTGCCCTGCCGCACCCTCATCTGGACCGCGGGCGTCGCGGCGAGCCCGCTGATCGCCACCCTGGGCGCGGAGACGGTACGCGGCCGGCTCGCCGTCACCGCCGAGATGACCCTGCCGGGCCAGGACGGGGTGTTCGCCCTCGGCGACGCCGCGGCGGTGCCCGACCTGGCCAAGGGCGAGGACGCCGCGGTCTGCCCGCCCACCGCGCAGCACGCCATGCGCCAGGGCCGCAGGGTCGCCGACAACGTCATCGCCGCACTGCGCCGGCAGCCGCTGCGCCCCTACACCCACAAGGACCTCGGCCTGGTCGTCGACCTCGGCGGCAAGGACGCGGTGTCCAAGCCGTTCGGCATCGAGCTGCGCGGCCTGCCCGCCCAGGCGGTCGCCCGCGGCTACCACTGGTCGGCGCTGCGCACCAACGTCGCCAGGACCCGGGTGCTCACCAACTGGGTGCTCAACGCGGTGGCCGGCGACGACTTCGTCCGCACCGGGTTCCTGTCCGGCGCGCAGGGCGCCCTGCGCGACTTCGAGCACACCGACTCCTATCTCAGCCCGGAGCAGGTGCGCGAGCACACACGGGCCCTGACCGCCCGCCCGCGGTAGGCCGGGCCGGGGCCGCCACCCGGTCCGATGCAAGAAGAGGTTCCCCTTCTAGTGCAGACGCACTAGTCTGTTCTGGTGTCGTCCGTACAGACAGAGACAGGGACCAAGTGATGACCGCCCCGGCGCTCCAGGTGACGGCGGAGCGTGCCGCTGCCCGGGTGACGCTCGTCCTCGTCGGCGAGCTCGACCTCGACGGCGCCCAGCCGCTGCGCACCGCCCTCGCCGAGGGCTTCTCCCGGCGCCCGCAGCAGCTGGTGCTCGACCTGTGGGATCTGCGGTTCTGCGACTGCGCCGGCCTCAACGTGCTACTGGAGGCCGAGGCCGCGGCACGCCAGTCCGGTGTGGAGCTGCGACTGGAGGGCGTCCGCGCCCAGCTCACCCGGCTGTTCGGACTGGCCGGCGTGGACGACCTCCTCTCCCACACCGGCCAGCGCCTGCCACCGAGGATCCTTTGATGCCACCCCCCGAGATCCCGCCGTCCGCGTCCATCAGGATCGTGCTGGTCGAGGACCACGACATGGTGGCCGAGGCCATCCGGATGGCCCTGGACCGCACCGCCGACCTGCGGGTCGTCGCCCGCAGCGCGTCGATCGCCGCCGCGCTGGCCGACACCGCGCGGCTGCGCCCCGACGTGGTGCTGCTCGACCGGCGGCTGCCGGACGGCGACGGCATCGACTGCATCGTCGGACTGAGGGCCGCCGCCCCGCACTGCCGGGTCCTGGTACTGGCCGGCGAGGGCACCATCACGGTCGCCACCAGGGTCGCCGAGGCCGGCGGCGCCGGACTGATCCTCAAGGCAGACAACCTCGACGAGCTCCAGGACGCGGTACGGCGGGTGGCGGCCGGCGAGATCGCCTTCAGCAAGGGCCTGCTCGGCGCGGTGCTCGAACGTCTCACCGGCCGCGCCCCCGACCGCGGCGCCACCCTCACCCCCCGCGAACGCGAGACGCTGGACCTGCTCGGCGAGGGGCTCGGCAGCGCCGAGATCAGCCGGCGGCTCGGCGTGGCGGTCAACACCGCCCGCAACCACATCCAGCGGGTCCTGGAGAAGCTGGACGCGCGTACCCAACTGGAGGCCGTCACCACCGCCCGCCGCGAAGGACTGCTGCGGTGAGCGGCCCCCGCCCGCCGGAGGAAGGCCCGCCGCAGGAGAGCCCGCGCCCGCCGCAGGACGCGGGCCCGAAGGACCCGGCCCCGGCGCACCCGCCGGAAGCGGCGCCCGGGGAGGCCCCGCCGGACCCGGCCCACCCCGTCCCCATGTCCTCCGAGACCGCGTTCAGGCTGCTGGTCCAGAGCGTGCTGGACTACGGCATCTTCATGCTCGACCCCGGCGGGCACATCAGCAGCTGGAACGCGGGCGCCGAACGGATCAAGGGCTACCGGGCCGAGGAGATCACCGGCAAGCACTTCTCCGTCTTCTACCCGCCCGAGGACATAGCCGCCCGTAAGCCGTACCGGGAGCTGGAGATCGCCGTGGCCGAGGGCCGGCTGGAGGACGAGGGCTGGCGGATCCGCAAGGACGGCACCCGCTTCTGGGCCAATGTGGTGATCACCGCCCTCTTCGACGAGTCCGGTGTGCTGCGCGGCTTCGGCAAGGTCACCCGCGACATGACCGAACGCCGTGCCGCCGAGCAGGAGCTCAGCGACCGCCGCCGGCTCTTCGCCCACCTGGTGCAGGCGCAGGAGATGGAGCGCCGGCGGATCGCCTGGGACGTCCACGACGACTCGATCCAGTCGATGGTCGCGGTCGGTATGCGGCTCCAGCTCCTCGCCGACCAGGCCCCCGAGCCCTACGCGCGCGAACTCGCCCGGCTGGACGCGTCCGTCCGCGAGGCCGTCACCCGGCTGCGCGACCTCACCTTCCGGCTGCACCCGCCGGGCATCGACCGGCACGGCCTGGTCGAGTCGCTCGCCCTGCACCTGGAGGACGTGGTGGGCGGCTGGGGCCTGGCCTCGGAGTTCACCCACGGTCTGCGGCACGAGCCGGCGCCGGAGACCGCCATCACCGTCTTCCGCATCGTCCAGGAGGCCCTGCTCAACGTCCGCAAGCACGCGCGGGCCGCGACCGTACGGCTGGAACTCCACTCCGTCGACGGCGGCCTGCTGACCCGGGTCATCGACGACGGCAACGGCAAGGGCCTGGCGGCGCACGCCGTGCACCCGCACTTCGGTGTGATGGAGATGCGGGAGCGGGCCGAGACGGCCGGCGGCTGGTGGACCATCCGGGGTGTGGCCGGCACGGGCACGACGGTGGAGTTCTGGGTGCCGGACCTGCCGGCCGCCCCCACCGGTCCGCTGACCGAGGCCGACGGCCTGCCCGCCGCAGAACAGCCGTCGTGACCGGGCCGCCCGACCCCGCCGTGCTGCGCGTGCTGGTCTGCGACGACAACGACCTGCTCCGCGACGTCCTGACCGAGCTCCTGGCGGCCCAGCCGGACCTGGAACCGGCCGGCTCGGCCGCCGACACCGACGACGCGGTCCGGCTCGTCACCCTGCTGCGACCGCACGTCGTGGTGCTGGACGTGCGCTTCCCCGGCGGCGGCCCCGAGACCGCCCGCCGGATCGCCCACACCGCCCCCGACACCGGCATCCTGGCCTTCTCCGCGTACGCCGACGCCGGCACGGTCGCCTCGATGCGGTCCGCGGGCGCCAGGGAGTACCTGGTCAAGGGCGCGACCAACGCCGAGTTCCTGGCCGCCGTCCGCCGCGTCGGCCGCCCGTCCGCCGCCCTGTCCCCGCCCGGCCCCGCCGACAGACCCTAGCCCTCCTCGCCGGGGTCCCCGGCCTCCTGCATCGCGAACCACACCGTCTTGCCCTCCGGCTTCGGCCGTACGCCCCACTGGTCGGACAGGATGTCCAGCAGCACCAGACCGCGCCCGGACGAGGCCATCTCACCGGGCGCCCGCTGGTGCGGCAGCCCGTCGCCGCTGTCGGCCACCTCCACCCGCAGGGTCCGCCGGCCCGGCTTCCCGGTGACGGTCGCCACCAGCGCGGCCGGCTGGTCGGTGTGCATCAGGACGTTGCCCAGCAGCTCGGACGACAGCAGCACCGCGGTGTCCACCTGGTCGGGCCGCGCCCAGTCGTGCAGCAGCGACCGCAACTCGGTGCGGGCCTCGGCCACCCCCTCCGCCTGGTCCTGCTCGATCGCCAGCACCAGCCGCCGCTCGGGCACCGCGGCCGGCTGCGGCCCGCTGTCCCGGCGCAGCAGGAGCAGCGCGATGTCGTCCTCGTTGCGCGGCGGGAGCCGAGCGTCGTCGGTCCCGGACATCGGGCTGCCGACCGCCTGGATCAGCCGGTCGGCCATCGCCTCCAGGTCGTCCGCGGGACCCGGTACCAGGGCGTCCCTGACCCGGACCCAGCCCGTGTACATGTCGAACCCGCCGGTCTCGATCAGCCCGTCGGTGCACAGCAGCATCACCTCCTCGGGACGCAGCTCCACCACGCTGACCGGGTAGTCGTCCGCGTCGGGCATCAGCCCCAGCGGCAGCCCGCCGCGGATGTGCTTGATCACACACGTGCCGTCCGGCATCCGCAGCACCGGGTGCGGATGCCCGGCCCTGGCGATTTGCAGCACACCGGTCGCCGGGTCGGCGTCGACGTAGAGGCAGGTGGCGAACCGGTCCGCGTCCAGGGCGGTCAGAAAACGCGAGGTCCGCGACAGCACCGCGTCCGGCCCGTGCCCCTCGGCCGCGTAGGCGTGCACCGCCGTCCGCAGCTGGGCCATCAGCCCGGCCGCGTGCACGTCGTGGCCCTGCACGTCGCCGACGACCAGCCCCAGCCGCCCGGTCGGCAGGTTGATGCAGTCGTACCAGTCGCCGCCGACCACCAGCCCGCCGCCGGTGGGCACGTAGCGCGTGGCCAGGGTCAGCCCCGGCAGCGCCGGATCCACCGCGCCCATACTGCGCCGCAGGCCCCGGGACAGCGCCAGCTCCGCCTCACCGGTGCGGGTGCGCTCCAGCGCCTGGGCCAGCAGCCGGGCGGTCGCCATCAGCAGAGCCCTCTCCTGCGCGGTGAACCCCACCGGCGTTCGGAAGGCCGCCAGCCACACCCCGGTGATCCGCCCGGCCGTCACCAGCGGCAGGAACGCCCAGGCCGTGCGGCCCACGAGCGCGGTCATCGGCCAGGCCGCCGGATAGCGCTCGCGGTACGCGGCGGCGGTCGGCAGGTACACCGGCTGCCCGCTCCTGACGACGTCGACGGCCGGGTACCGCGTCGACAGCGATATCCGCACCGTGCGACGGGTGTCCGGGCGCCGGAAACCGTGCTGGCCCACGCTGTCCAGGAACCTCCCTGTCACCGCGAACACCGCCAGGCCGTCCAGGTCGAAGTCCGGCGCGCGCAGCCGCGCCACCGCCTTCAGCACGTCGGTCAGCGAGTCGGCCCCGGCGAGATCGTGCCCGGCGCCGAACACCTGGAGGTCGCGGCGCCGGGCGCCGGACTCGGGCGGCGCGCCGCCGGGCCGTGCCGGGTCGAGCCGGTTCAGCGCGTCGATCTGCCGCAGTTCGGACAGGTCCTGGTCCGAGGCGTCCGGCTGCCCGGCGAGGGGTGTCCCCGGGCCGGGCGCACCCCCGTCCGGGGCCCACGCGTCCGGCCGCCCCTCCCGCGGACGCCGGTCCGGTCCCTGCCGGCCGGTGTCCCGCGCCGGCGCGTCCTGCCCCCGGTCCGGGTCCCGGCCGGATCTGTCCTGCTCCGGCGCGGGCTCGTCTCCTCCACCGCCCATCCGACGCCCTTTCGTCCGGTTCGCGTGCCGTACCCCCATGCTCCGTCCCCGTCGTGCCTCCCGCAGTCCGGGACGCGCGAACGCCGTAGCCGGGCCGCCCGCGCCCGGCCCGCGGGAGGCGTCCGGGGGCGAGGTACGGGCGGACCCCGGCGGACTGGCATGATCGGGGGGTGGTCGAGCGCATCATCGCCGCGTGTGACGGGGCATCCAAGGGCAATCCGGGACCGGCCGGCTGGGCATGGGTCATCGCCGACGGGTCGGGCGAGCCGGTCCGCTGGGAGGCGGGGCCGCTGGGCACCGCCACCAACAACGTCGCCGAGCTGACCGCCCTGGAGCGGCTGCTGGCCGCCGCGGACCCGGCGGCGCCGCTGGAGATCCGGATGGACTCCCAGTACGCGATGAAGGCCGTCACCACCTGGCTGCCCGGCTGGAAGCGCAAGGGCTGGAAGACCTCGGCCGGCAAGCCCGTCGCCAACCAGGACCTGGTGGTCAGGATCGACGGGCTGCTCACCGGCCGCCCGGTCGAGTTCCGCTACGTCCCCGCGCACCAGGTCGGCGGCGACCGGCTCAACGACTTCGCCGACCGTGCCGCGAGCCAGGCCGCCGTCACCCAGCAGGCCGCGGGCAGCGGCCTCGGCTCACCCCCGCCGCCGCCGTCGGCCACCGGCGGCGGGGGGGCGTCCGGCCCGGTCCGCACCTCCGGCGCGGCGTCCGCCGCCGGGCCGGCCGGCTCCTCCCGGAAGCCGGCCAAGAACGCCGGGCCGCCCCGCACGCTGAAGGCGAAGTACCCCGGCAGGTGCCGCTGCGGACGCGCCTACGCGCCCGGCGAGCCGATCACGAAGAACGGCGACGGCTGGGGCCATCCCGACTGCCGCTGACCCGGCGCCGCGTGCCCGCGGCTCAGGAGGCGGCGGCCCCCGCCACGGGTTCGTCGCCGTCGCCGCCGTCGCCCGAGAGATCGGCCATGGTGGCGCCCACGACGCGGTCGGCCGGCAGGATGGCCGGTTCGCGGTAGCGCAGCAGCAGCATCGCCGCGTCGTCGTGCAGCGGGCCCTCGGTATGCCGGATCAGATCCGCGCGCAGCACCTCCAGCGCGTGCTCCGGGTCCGCCTCGGACAGCAGCGGGGCGCGCCCGGCCAGCGGGTAGAACGCCCCGGCCGCGTTCCGCGCCTCGGTGACGCCGTCGGTGTACAGCAGCAGCTGGTCGCCCGGTCGGAACGACACCGCGAAGGGGACCGCCGACTCCGCCTGGCGCATGCCGAGGCCCAGCGGCAGCGAGTACACCGGCGGCTCGGGGAAGACCACCGTGCCGTCGGGGGAGACCACCATCGGCGGCGGGTGCCCGAAGTTGAGCAGCGTCGTGCCGTCCTGCGGGCTGATCTCGGCCATCAGCGCCGTGACGAACTTCTCGCCCCCGCTGACCGTGCGGTCGGCGGCGCGCTGCACCCGCTCCCCGACCCCCTCCAGGGTCTTCTCGTCGTACGCCGCCTCCCGGAACGCGCCCAGCACCACCGCGGCCGTCTCGACCGCCTCCAGGCCCTTGCCCTGCACATCGCCGATGATCACCCGGACCCCGGCGGGCGAGGCCACCACCTCGTACAGGTCGCCGCCGATCCGCGCCTCGGCCACCGCCGAGGTGTACGAGACGGCCGCCCGCAGGTGCCCCGCGCTGCGCGGCACCGGGCGCAGCAGCACCCGCTGGGCGACCTCGGCGATCGACCGTACGCTGGCCAGCTCCGCCTCGCGCCGCTGCCGGGTCACCGCGGCGATCACGCCCGCGACGGTGACGCCGATCACCGCGCCGATGGCGGCGAAACCCCGCCGCTCGGCGAACAGCCCGTCCGCCACGCCCAGCGCGCACACCACGGCCACCGCCAGCGCCCCGATCACCGCGGTACGCACCCAGGTGCCGATCAGCCCGGCGAAGGCCGGCCCGAGCGAGACCAGCGGCAGCAGGCCGACGCTCGCGCCCGCCACCCCGTCCACCACGGCGACCAGCGCCATCACCGCGTACGGCAGCACGGTCAGCGGCAGCGGCACCCCGTGCTCCCCGGACCGGGCTGCCGCGCCCATGGCCGTGCCGAGGAGGCCGCCCGCGCGGTGCGGGGGGCGCCGGCCGTCGGGGACTCGTCGCAGCACGGTGACTTCTCCTTCCCGCGTGTCTTCCAGGCTAGGGCCGTCACCGTCACCCGCCTGTCCGGACTTCACCTTCCGTTACCGGTTCGACGTCCCGAGCCGCACGGCGGCTCCCGTCCAGTGCCCGCCCGACGCCCGTACCACACCGGTGCGGGGGGCGGCCCCGACGTCCTCGGCGCCCGCGGGCCGCGCGGACCGCTCCGGTGCGGGCGGGACCGGGCGGCGGTACGGGTGCGCGTACGGCGCGCGGCGCCGGCCGGGGAGGCCGGGGTGCCACGCGTCGGGGGGCAGCGACATCGGTGCCTTCTTTCATGTGCCTGCGGCGTGCGGCCTATTCGATCACGTCAGGCTGTGTCCTGGCGCGCCGTCCGCCGAGTCCGCGCCGTGCGGTGGCCTTCGTCCGCGTCTGCCGATCTTCGCCGGTACCTGCCGGTATGCGGCGATGTCCGCCGTTCACTCCCGCGGGGGACCCGGTCGGCGGGCGGCGCCACGCGACTCACCGATATTCGGGTGAACGGGGCGGTTCCGGCGGGTAGAGCCGGTATTTTGCTCCCGCTTCGCACTTTCGTCATTGATAGGAGACATATGCGTACCCGTAGTGCTCTGGCCGCCTGTGGTCTGGCCGCGGCCGTGATCGCCGGCGGTGCCGGCACCGCCTCCGCCATCGGCAACGATCAGGGGACCACCACCGTCAACGGCAACGGTGCCACCCAGGCGTACGGCAACACCGTCACCGGCGGGAGCCTCAGCCCGCAGATCGGCCTGGTGCAGGGCTCCCTGAACAAGCTGTGCCTCGGTGCCCCGATCAAGGCCAACGTCGGTTCGCTGATCGGTCTGATCCCGATCACCGTGCAGGACGTCAACGTGCTCGCCTCGCCGCAGAACCAGCAGTGCGCGGAGAACTCCACCCAGTCCAAGGGTGACGAGCCGCTGTCGCACATCGCGGACGACATCCCGGTGCTGTCCGGCAACGGCGCCGCCAACCGCTGAGCGCGGCCGGCGACGGCGGACGGCCGGCCCTCCCCGCGGGGAAGGCCGGCCGTCCGCGCCGGTGCCCGCCGGGACCGCCCGGCCGGCCTCCGCCGGTCACCGCTTGCCGATCACCGCGAACATCAGCCACAGGTAGAAGGCCAGCAGATGGGCCGCGACGACGTAGACCAGCACCCGCAGGACGACCCCGCGCTCCTTGCGCTTCTCGCTGCCGTTGCTGGTCCGGGCCACGCCGGGTGCGGCGGGCACAGCGGTGGGCTCGATCCCGGTGGTGGCGGTCATGGCCGGTCTCCTCTGCTGTCGGTGGTCTCCCGCGGCCCGATGCACAGGGTCGAGGTCTCGCTCTGCATCAAGGTGTGGACGAAGAGCAGGTCGGTCCCGGCGGACCCGGCGGCGGCCAGCCGGTGCGGCACCAGCGAGTCGAAGTGCGCCGAGTCCCCGGCGGCCAGCCGGTGGACGCGCTCGCCGAGGGTCAGCTCCAGCTCGCCCGCGGTGACGTAGAGCCACTCCTCGCCGGGGTGCACCCGGACAAGCGCCTGCTGCGCCCGTGCCGGCACGTGCACCCGCAGGGCCTGCATCGCCCGGCCGGTGCCGCCGGCCCGCCGGTAGGTCCAGCCGCCGGCCGGCACCGCGGGCATCCGGTCGCCGCGTACGACGGGGTCGGGCTCGGCCGTCGTCTCCCCGAGCAGGTCGGAGACGGTGGTCCCGTACAGCCGGGCGAGGCCCAGCAGTACGGGCAGCGAGGGCTGGCGCAGCCCGGACTCCAGCCGGGACAGGTGGGCCGCCGAGAGCCCGAGCCGGTGGGCCGCGGACTCCAGGGTGAGCCCGCCCGCCAGTCGGCGCTCCCGCAGCCGGGGGGCCAGTACGAGGTCCTCGCCGAGAGCCGGTGCCGCGGTGTGCGTCGCGTCCATGCGCCCATGGAAACAGGTTGCGTGCCTGTGAGGCAACGAACATGCCTCACAGGCAAAGAGCCCGCTCGCGCCGCAGGTCAGGCCCTTCTCCCGTCGGGTGTTCGAGTCTCACGCCCGGTGTTCGAGCATGGCGAGGAAGTTCTCGGCCGCGTCCTGGACCCGGTCCCGGTCGCCGGTGGCGAGCAGGTCGAGCAGCAGTCCGCGGATCGTGGCGACCACCAGGGTGGCCCCGCGTGTCGCCGTCGCCCGGTCGGTGTCCGGTCCCTGGGCCTCGAGCAGGTTCCCCATCCAGTCCGCCACCACCCGCTCCAGGAATCCCGCGAACTGCTCCGGCGCCTGGAGGGCGCGTCCGTAGACCGCGAAGAACAGCCGGAACTCCGCCCACCGCCGCGGATCGGAGGTCCGGGTCCACGCGGCACGCGCCGCCGCCGCCAGGCCGGGCTGCTCGCCGAGCGTCTCGCCGGTGGCCGCGACGATGCGCTCCCGCAGGCGCCCGAGGATGGCCGCCAGCATCTGCTCCTTGGTGCCGAAGCGGTGCACCAGGGTCGTGGTCGACACCCCGAGGGCAGTGGCGACCGGCCGCCACGACACCTCGGAGAACCCGTGCTCGACCGTGTAGTCGACCACCGCGTCGAGCAACTCCGCCCGCCGCTGATGGTCGACGGGCCGCCCCGCCATCGCTGCCTCCCGTGGTGGTCCTCGGCTTGACATTTCTGGTACGACCGTACAAAGAATAGCGGCTGACATCAAGGGCCGGCCGCCGCACCTCCGCCCGGCAGGCGCCCATGTCCGTCCTGGAGGTTCCCATGCGTGTTTTCGTCACCGGAGCGTCGGGCTGGATCGGCCGCGGGCTCGTCCCCGAGCTGATCGCCGCCGGCCACGAGGTCACCGGGCTCGCCCGGTCCGAGGCCGCGGCCAAGGCGCTCCGAGCCCAGGGGGTCCAGGTGCTCGCCGGCTCGCTCGACGACCTGGAGACCCTGCGCGCCGCCGCCCTCGCCTCCGACGGGGTCGTCCACCTGGCGTTCAAGCACGACATCGCCTTCGCGGGTGATTTCGCCGGCGCCACCGCCGCCGACCGCGCGGCGATCGAGACCTTCGGCGAGGCGCTGGCCGGCAGCGGCAAGCCGTTCGTGATCGCCTCCGGCATCCTCGGCGTGCTCGGACTCGCGCCCGGGGTCGTGGCCACCGAGCGCGACGGGCTGGCCGCGCCCGCCGGGGACCGCGGGGTCCCGGTCAGCGGCGCCGACGGGCGGGTGGCCAACGCCCACCTCACGCTCGCGTTCGCCGACCGCGGCATCCGCTCCTCGGTCGTACGGCTGCCGCCGGCCACGCACGGTGAGGGCGACAACGGGTTCATCGTGACCGCGATCGGCTTCGCCCGGCAGAAGGGCGCCGCGGCCTACGTCGGCGACGGCGCCAACCGCTGGCCCGCGGTCCACCGCGACGACGCCGCCCGTCTGTTCCGCCTCGCGCTGGAATCCGCGCCGGCCGGCTCGGTGCTGCACGCGGTCGGCGACGAAGGCGTGCCCGTCCGCGAGATCGCCGAGGTCTTCGCGGCCCGGCTGGAGGTCCCCGTCGTCAGTGTCCCCGCCGAGCAGGCCGGGCAGTACCTCGGGTTCCTCGGCGGCTTCTGGGGGTTCGACGGCCCCGCCTCGGCTCAGGCCACCCGCGACCTCCTCGGCTGGGAACCGACCCGGCCGGGGCTGCTCGCCGACCTCGAACAGGGCCACTACTTCGCCTGACCGCCCCGGCCGCCCCTGACGCCCCGGCCGGTGCCGCCCACGGCGCGGGGGCGGCCCGCGACACGGCCGGCCCCGGCCCGCGCCCGCAGGACCGCGTGCCGGAGAAGTCCCGCCCGCGGCGCGGCGTCCGGCCCGCACGTCCGCCGCGTTCCCGCCGGTCGGCGCCGCACCGCGTCGCTCCTGATGCACCTCGGCGCCGGGGCCAGCCAGTACCAGAACAGGTCCGACAGCCCGGCGCCACGGCTGCGGCCGTCCGCCGCCGGATGCCCGTAGAGCTCGGCGCACCGGTCGGCGTCCACCTGGTCGTTCGGGACCACGACCCCCTCGGGGCCGTTGACCCGGGCGAAGACCTTCACCCGCAGCGTGACCACCGCCTTCGGCAGCCAGTACGGGGTACTGGCCAGTGCCGCCGTCGCCACCGCCGTTGTCGACGCCCGCGTCAGCCGACGTCGAACAGATTCACCCTGTCGTGGTCGGCGCCGTATTCGAGGGTGACGGCCAGATAGCGGTCGACGGCGCCGAACGTGCCTTCGGTGATCGCCCGGTGCGGACGGTCGACCGGCACCTCCTCGAAGTAGTCGACGGTGTCGCCGCCGACCGCCACCGCGTCGGAGAGGAAGCCGAAGAGCTGCCAGAGCGCGGAGGTGCGGTTGACCCGCCCGACGAGCTTGTCGGCGACCGCCTCGGGGGTCGCGGGCAGCTCCCGGCGCGGCCAGGGCTCGCCGTGGTAGCGCTGCTCCAGAATGCGGTGCAGCGCCCGCACCCCGTACCGGAAACCGTGGATGAATCCGCTGGTGGACCGCTCGAAGTCACGGACCTGGGTGATAGTGCCGGCGACATACAGATCGGGGACGCTGGTGGATTCCCAGGAATCGGTCTGCGCCGGGAAACGGTCCTTCGGACCGGGTAGGCCGCCCACGCCTTCGTCGTCCCGGCGGCCGGCCGCGTCCCCGACCGGGACGCGCTGCGCGCCGCGGTACGCGCCGAACTCGGCGAGGCCGCCGTCCCGGCCGCCGTCACCGTGCTCGGCGAGGTGCCGGTGGCGCCCAGCGGCAAGCCCGACAAGAAGGCGCTCGTCGCCCTCGTCACCGGCGGTCCGGCGCCGTCCGCCTGACGGCCGCGGCCGGCCGGTCCGCCGCTCACGACGGGGGGTTGCCGGTGGTGCCGCCGATCAGCGGGGTGATCGCGAACAGGTTGCCGCAGTTGACGACCTGCCCGGGAACGTCGAGCGACGCCTTGCTGCCCGGCGGATAGACGCGCAGCCAAGTGGAGGCCGGCAGGCAGGTGCCCTGCCGGTTGACGGTGTGGACGGTGTCGCTCGCCGAGCCGCCCGGCGCCAGCACCACCGGCGCGTAGCCGTCGTGTTCACGGGTGGCGGGCGCACCGATCTGCCGGCCGTCCGCGTCCAGCATGGACACGCCGGGGAAGCCCGTCAGATGACAGCTCGTCGCACTGCGGTTGGTGAGTACCAGGTACCGGTAGAGGTTCCCCGCGCCGGCGTCGCCGCCGCCCAGGGCCGCGGTGAGCTGCGCCGCCGTGCACGTCGGCGTGGCCGGCGGTGTGGTCGCGGCAGGTGGGGGGGTCGGGGTGGCCGTGGCCGTGCCGGTGAGCCCGCCGGCCGCGCTCGCCCGGGGACCAGGCGGCGTGCCCGGCGCCGCGGGCCGGGCGGTGGGCGCGCCGGTGGGGCCGGAGGCGGGCGGCGCGGCCGGGGCGGCGGTGGAGGGCGGGGGGGAACTGCTGCGCACGCTGCTGGCGGGCGGGCCCACCACCTCGTCACCACCCCCCGCGTGCAGCGAACCGGCCACGTAGAGCGCGCCCGCGACCACCGCCACCGCGGCGGTACCGCCGACCGCGGCCCTGACCCGGCGGCGGCGCGCGGCCCTGCGGCGGATCCGCTCGAAGGCGCCCGGGGGCGCCGCGAGGAAGGCGGCCGGCGGCCGCAGCAGCGGCTCCGGCGGGTCCGCCGGCCCGTCGGTGCCGGGGAAGCCGGCCCCGGCACCGACGCCGGGGGAGCCGGGCCCGTTTTGGGGGGCCGGGCCGTGGCGGGGGCCGTCGGGGTGGTCGGGGCCGTCCCGGTGGTCGGCATGGTCGTCAGGAAATCCGGTCATGGTGTCCCCCGAGCTTGGCGCGCAGTAGTTCGCGGGCGGCGTGCAGATCGGCCTTGACCGTTCCCTCGTTACGGCCCAGCAGTACGGCGACCTCCCGTACCGGCAGGTCGGCGTAGTAGTACAGCAGAGCGGGGTCGCGCAGCCGCTCGGGGAGCGACTGGACGAGCATCCGCACCGACGGGTCGGCGGAGCCCGGCTGCGGCTTGACCGCCTCCTCCGTCCTGACCCGGCGCAGGGCCCGCCGTTCGCGGTCCGTCCTGCGCCAGTGGTCGCGGACCAGGTTGGCCGCGGTGACGTAGAGGAAGCCGGTGGGTTCCTCGACCTTCGTCCAGCGGGCCCACAGCCGGGTGAACGCCTCCGAGGCGATCTCGTGCGCGGTCCCGTCGTCGTCCACCAGGCGCCGGCACCAGCCCGCCAGCCGAGGGTAGACCGTCTCGAACAGCTCGGAGGCCGTGCTCTCCTGGGAACGGATGACCGCTGTCTCCTCACTCCTTGCCCGGGGGACACCGCCCGCCGGGCCCGCGCCGCCGGCCGCGCCCGCCCGCCGCACGGCCGTCTGCTCCCGGCTCACGGACCCGCGACCAGCGACGCGTAGACGATCACGTTGTCGGGGTAGCCGCCGCCCCCGGTCACCCGGGTGCCGCCGCAGGTGATGAGACGCAGCGCCGCGTGGTCCACGTTCCCGTACACCGCGGCGCTGGGGAAGCGCGGTTTCGGCACGGTCTGCACCGAGTCCACGGCGAACGCCGCCACCGTACCGTCCCGGCGGACCACCGTGACCCGGTCGCCGCGCCGCAGCCGGCCGAGCCGCACGAACACCCCGTCCCCGTGGCTGCCGACCGTGACATGCCCGAGGATCACCGAGGGGCCGGTCTGCCCCGGGGTCGGGGAGCCGTCATACCAGCCGGCCGGGGAGTGCGCGGCGATCGGCGGCACCTGGACGGTGCCGTCGGCCGCCAGGCCGAGCGGCATCACGGCGGTGTCCACCCCGATGGCCGGGACGCGCAGCCGCACCGGGACCGAGCGGCCCATCGGCTCCGCGCCCGCCGCCGGCGCGGTCGCCGGGGAGTTCCTTGGTACGGAGGCGGCGGCGGCCGGGAGCGCGCCGCCACCGGAGGCAGGCCGGGCGGGCGCGGCGGCCGTACCCGTGCAGCCGCAGAGGAGCGCGAGGCCGGCCGCGGCCAGACCGACGGCGGTGGCGGCCGGGTGGCGCGGGCGGACGGCGGTCCGCCCGCCGGCGCGGGCCACGGTGAGCGAGCGGCTCAACGGTCAGCCCCGGACCTGGGACCTGCGGCGGCGGACCGCCGCCGCCCCGAGCCCGCCCGCGGCCAGTACGCCCGCCGCCACGCCGGCCGCCACCGCTGCGGCGCCGTGCCCGCCGGAGGCCGACCCGGCCAGGCCGGTGTCGGGGGCGCCCTCGGGCACCGCGGTCACCTGCCGCCCGCCCGTGGCCGGCGCGAGGGTGGGCGTGGGAGCGGGCGCGCCCGCGGCGGTCGGCGTGCCGGTCGGCGCGGACTGCACGTTGGACGGGTTGCCCTCCCGGCCCGCGGCGAGCGGGGTGACCGAGAAGGTGTCATAGCACTCGGTGATCCGCGCCGGCACCAGCACGGAGGCGGTGTTCCCCGGCGGGTAGACGCGCAGCTGCGCGGAGGCGGGCAGGCAGGTGCCCTGCTGGTTGACGGTGTGGATGGTGTCGCTGGCGGACGCGCCGGGTGCGAGCACCACCGGGCTGTAGCCGGGATGGTCGCGGGTCGCGGGCGCTCCTATCGGCTTGCCGTCGGCGTCCAGCATGGACACCCCCGGGTAGCCGGTCACATGGCAGGTGGCGCCGCTGCGGTTGGTGAAGACCAGGTAGAAGTAGAGGTTGCCGGCACCGGCGTCGCCGCCCTGCTGGGCGACGGACAGCTGCGAGGTCGCGCACATCGGCGTGCCCGACGCGCGGGCCGGGGTGGCGGCCGCCGCGGGCACGGCGGTGCACGCGGCGACAACGGCGGCCGCCGCTCCGACGGCGGCTGAACGCTTGCGCATGTCCTGCTCCCTCGTCCGTCCGGCGGCCGCCTGGCTCGAAACGGGCCGGGCGGCGGGACCGGGAATCAGCAGGAGAGACGACGCGGCCCCCGGCCGGGTTGTAAAGAAAATGCAAAGTCAGTGCCGGACGCGCCGTGCGCGCCACCCAGTCCGCTCGCCACGCCGCCCCCGCCGCCTGCGGCGCGCCCCAGCCCGCGCCCGACCCTCCAAGGCGTCCGGGACCACTGGGCTTTCGCAAAAAGCCGACGGGGAAACAGCAGTTGACGGTGTGTCTGATAAAAAAACCGGTCCGCGCTACGGACATCAGCCGCCGCTTGCGTCACACTCGGTGGCTGGCGTCACCCCCACGGCACCCGCACACCCGGAGGTATGACATGTCCTTGCCCAGACTGTGGCCGCCGCCACCGCGGCGCAGCGCCGACGCCGCCCGCGCCGAAGGATAACCGGTTCCGCCGCGCCGCCGCCCCCGCACCTCCCGCGCCGCCCGGACCGGCGCGCTGGCCGCCGTGCTGCTGGCGGCCACCCTGTCACCGCTGCTGCCCGCCGGACCGGCCGCCGCGGACGATCGACAGCCTCGCCCTGCTCAACCCCGGCGCCGCCTACCCGGGCGGTACCAGCCGCCGAGCCGGGCGGCGCCTCCTCCGCCCACACCGACGCCGACTACCGCGACACCCTGCTGCCCGCCTTCCGCTCCAACCACGTGCCGCTGGGCGCCCTCGTCATCGACACCGACTACACGTCGCCCAGCACCTGGGACGGCTGGAACTAAAACACTGGCCTCTTCCCCGACCCGGCCGGCTTCATGAACGGGACCAGGACCCAGGGCCTGAAGGTCGCTCTCAACATCCACGCCGCCATCGGCGGCAACGACCCCAAGCTCGCCGCCGCCAACGCCGCCGCGGGCGGGCTCGCCCAGTCCAACGGCGACTACGTCTTCGACTGGAGCAACCCCCAGCAGGCCGAGGCCTACTTCGACCTGCACACCTCCTTCGAGGAGCAGGGCGTACGCGAACGGTGGCTGGACTGGTGCTGCGACGCCAGCCAGGTCAGCGCGCCCAACATGACCCCGGACGCCTGGATCAACCAGCTCTACAAGCAGCACGACGACGCCCGCGGGGTGCGCGGCTTCGCCTTCTCCCGGATGGGCGCCTCCTATCAGAACTACGGCGGCACCTACCCGGCCGGCCCCTGGGCCGAGCACCGCAACACCCTGCAGTTCACCGGTGACACCCCCGCCACCTGGGACTTGCTCGCCTACGAGGCGCAGTTCACCGCCGCCGAGGCCGCCATCGGCATGTCGAACGTCAGCGACGACATCGGCAGCTTCCACGGCGGCCACCTCGCCGACGACCTGTACGCCCGCTGGGTCCAGCTCGGCACCTTCCAGCCCGTGGACCGCCTGCACTCCGACCACGGGGACCGGCTGCCGTGGAACTACGGCGCCCCGGCCAACGCCTCCGCCACCGAGTTCCTCCAGCTGCGCGAGGCCCTCGTCCCGTACACCTACTCCCTGGCCCGGCAGGCGTACGACACCGGCGTGCCCGTCGTACGCCCGCTCTACCTCGACTATCCCGAGTCCGACGCCGCCTACGCCGACGCCGGCGAGGACCTTTACGGCGACGACGTGCTGGTCCGCCCGGTGACCACCGCCGGCACCTCGGCGACCAGCAGCGTCTGGATCCCGCCGGGCACCTGGACCGACTACTTCACCAACGCCGGCTACACCGGCCCGGCGACCGTGCAGATCACCGACGACCTGTCCACCATGCCGGTGCTGATCCGCAGCGGCGGCATCCCGGCCACCCGCACCGACCAGGTCGACAACGCCGCTTAGCGCCCGCTGGACCAGGTGACGGTCGACATCGGGGCCGGCGCCGACGGCTCCTTCTCGCTCTACGAGGACGCCGGCGACACCAACGCCTTCACCACCGGCCAGTCCACCCGCACTGCCGTCGGCTACGACAACGCGGCCACCACCGTGCGGATCGGCGCCGCCCAGGGCGGCTACCCCGGCCAGGTCACCGGCCGCAGCTGGACCGTCCGGCTGCGCAACCTCGCCACGGCCCCCGGCTCGGTCGCCGTCGACGGCCGCAGGCTGACCGCCGGCACCGACTGGGGCTACGACGCCACCGCCCGCCAACTGACCGTGCGCACCGGTGCGCTGAGCGCCGCCGCGGCGCACACGGTCGTCCTCGCGAGGTAGCCTGCCCGGCGGCGGGGCACATGTCGTAGCGAATCGCGTCTCGTCGTCTCATCTGACCACCGTCCCGGCTGCCGCGCGCGGCCGGGGCGGTGTGCCAACACCCGCGCTGACCAGCGGACTTCGGGATTCGGCAAGGCTTCAATACGATCCTGCGATGATCACCAGAAAGGTACTGACCGCGGGACTGGGCTGCGGCCTGCTCGCCGTCCTGGCCTGCGGTCTGCTTCCCGCGAGCGCGGTCGCGGACGAGCCCACCACTCCGCCGCCCGCCCCCAAGGTCGAGCTGGTGCTCGACGTGAGCGGCTCCATGAAGGCCCGAGACATCGACGGCCAGTCGCGGATGTCGGCCGCCAAGCAGGCGTTCGACGACGTACTGGACTCCGTCCCCGAGGGCGTGCAGCTCGGCATCCGCACCCTCGGTGCCGACTACCCGGGCAACAACCGGAAGACCGGCTGCAAGGACACCCGGCAGCTCTACCCGGTCGGCCCGCTCGACCGGACCGAGGCCAAGACCGCCGTCGCCACCCTGCAACCCACCGGCTGGACCCCCATCGGCCCCGCCCTGACGGCCGCCGCCAAGGACATCCGGGGCGGTGACGGCTCCCGTCGGCTCGTCCTGATCACCGACGGCGAGGACACCTGCGACATCGACCCGTGCGACGTCGCCCGGGACATCGCCGCCCAGGGCATCCACCTCGTCATCGACACCCTCGGCCTGATACCCGACTCCTCCACCCGCAACCAGCTCAGCTGCATCGCCGAGGCGACCGGCGGCACGTACACCACCGTGCGGCACCGCCAGCAGCTGACCAGTAAGGTGAAACAGCTCGTCGACCGCAGCACCGCCACCGCGGCCCCCCCGGTGCCCACCCAGGGCGGCGCGAGCTGCACGGACGCGCCGCTGCTCAAGGAGGGCGTCTACACCGACCGGGAGACCTTCTCACAGAACCGCTGGTACCGGGTCCAGGTCAGGTCCGGACAGGAACTGCGCGCCGCGGTCAGCGTCTTCGACGACCGCACGGTCAACACCGGCTACGGCGTGCTGCTGCGCGCCGTCACCCTGAGCGGACGCGAGCTCGTCCGCGACGACGAGGGCGGCACCGGGCGCACCGACGCGGTGTCGGCCGGCATCCGCTACCCCAAGCCGCACGCGGACGCCGCCATTGCGCCGGAGACCGTCTGCCTCCAGATCGGCAACTCCTTCTCGGCGCCGCCCGGCGTCAAGACCACCCCCGGGCTGCCGATCGAGCTCGCCCTCGACCTCACCCGCAGCCCCGACCAGCCCTCCGACGTGGCCTTCTACGGCCTCGGCCGCGGCTGGTGGCTGATCGGCCTGCTCGCCGCGGTCGGCGCGGTGGCCGGACTGCTGACCGGCTGGATCGCCCGCTGGCGCCTCAACACCGGGAGGACCGACTGATGCGTGCCGCCAAACTCCTCGGCGCCGCCGCGCTGCTCGCCGGCACGGCCCTGGCCGCGCTGGCCGGGCCCGCGCTCGCCGACACCCCGTCCGACAGCCCCACCCCGAGCGGCACCGCCGCCCCCGGTGACACGCCGCCCACCACGGCGGGCACCAACTTCCTGACCGCCACGGTCGTCCAGCAGGGGGTGCGGGCCACCGCCGACGCCTCGACGGGCGACTACCTGTACTGGGTGTTCCCCGCGGACACCGGGCAGAACGTCAAGGTCACCGCCACCGTGACCTTCCCCTCGACCGCGGCACGGCAGGGCGCGTCCACCTGGCAGCTGGACGTCTACGACGGGCTGCGCCGCCGCCAGCCGTGCCGCAACAGCTCGCAGACCAGGACCGCCGCCACCGACGCCACGACGGTCGAGCTGGCCTGCAAGCTGCGGACCGTGCGGTCCTGGGCCGAACCCTGGGCCAACGACCCGCTGCGCGGCGCCTACTACGTACGGCTGACCGTCCTGGACCTGCCGCAGACCGACCTGGGCCTGCCGGTCCAGGCGGCGGTGCGGGCCACCTCGTCCGGTACGGCGGGCGGCAAGGCGGTGGACGGCTCGGTGGCTCCCGTGGTCTCCGAGAACGCGCCCGAGGTCCGTCCCGCCGACGGCTGGTCGGGCACCTGGTGGTCGCCGCGCTGGCTGTGGACCGGGGGCGGCGGGCTGCTGGCCGTGCTCGTGGCCGTCGGCGCGCACCGGCTGGCCCGCGGCCCGGTCCGCCTGCGCGGCCCCTACCGGCAGCCGGAACCGCCGCGCCAACAGGGACACTACGCCGGCTGACCGGCCCGGCCCGCGGGTTGTCCGCCACCGGCTGGGGCCTGTCCGACACGAGGTGTCGGACAGGCCCCAGCGCCGCGAAGGCCGATACCCCGGCCGGGCCGCTGCCGGCCGCGCCGCCCGTCTCCCGGCCGTCGGGGGCGGCGCGGCGTCAGTCCCGGCCGACCGCAGGGGCGATGCGCAGGTGCGCGAGATCGGCCGGAACCGGGCTGGTTGGACGGAAGAACGGCGCCGACTCGCCGTCGGCCGCCGTGGCCGGGGCGTCGGTGAGCCGCAGCCGGTCCCGCAGCCGCCCGTAGAAGTCGGCCGGCCGCAGCCGTACCAGCCGCAGCGGGCGCGGCGCGGCGAACACCGCGATCCAGTCGCCGGGATCGAGCACCCCGCGCAGCTGCCCGTCCACACTGACCGCCGCCTGCCCGGAGTGCGGCAGCACCCGCAGCGCCACCGGCTCGTCGGCGCCGGTCACCACCGTGCGGTCGAAGGTCATGTGCGGGGCGACCGGGGTGAACACCACCGCCCGCATCCGCGGCGACAGCACCGGACCGCCGGCCGCGAAGCTGTACGCGGTCGAACCGGTCGGCGTGGCGACGATCACCCCGTCCGCGGAGTACGAGGCCAGCAGCCGGCCGGAGATGTACACCCCCAGGCTGACCTGCCGGTCCCTGGCCAGCTTCTCCAGCACGATGTCGTTGAGCGCCGTGACGTCCAGCGCCACCCCCCAGCCGTCACCGTCGGCGGTCTGCGGCCGGACCTCCGGCGCCGGCAGCAGCGGCCCGCGCCCGTACCGCAGCAGCGTGTCCATGCCGCTGGGCATCTCCAGCGGCCGGGACGCCCGCATGGTCAGCGTCATCCGCTCCTCGCAGGCGGACTCGCCCGCCTGCACCGCGTCCAGCGCCCGCTCCACGTCGGCGACGTCGATCTCGGTGAGGAAGCCGACCCGCCCGAGGTCCACCCCGAGCACCTGGATGTCCTTTTCCGCCGCGATCCGGGCGCCCCGCAGGAACGTACCGTCGCCCCCCAGGGTGACGATCAGATCGGGACGGCCCGCCGCCGCGATCTCCTCCTCCACGCTGAGCCGGCCCCTGCGCTCCCCCCACACGTCGATCGGCACACAGCCGATGCCGTGCCGGGCGGACCAGGCCCGTACCGTCCTGGCCCCCTCCACCGCAGCGGGACGTCCCTCGTGGACGACGAGCCCCAACCGGCCGATCGGCATGTCCTGGTCTCCCTGAGCGGAGGCGGTGGCCTGCCCTGGCAGGCTACCGGCGCCCCGGGCCGCCCGCCCGCGCGGCGCGGCGCGCGGTCTGGTGTGCCGCCGCCGGTCAGCCGGACCCGCGGGCCGCCCGCCGCTGCCGCTTGCCCGGCGGCGCCAGGGAGAGGTCCTCGGCGTGCGCGGTCAGCGGGGTGTGGCCGTAGCCCCGGCTGTCCAGCCACGCCTTCGCGGCGGCCTCGGCCTGCTGCGAGGCGGGCAGGACGTCCGCCTCGTCGTCACCGGAGTCCTGGAAGCGGAAGGTGAAGAAGGGCCGGGCGGCCAGGTCGTAGCTCAGGTGCCCCTCCGGGGTGAAGGCGGCGAACAGCACGTCGTGCCGGGGCGCGTCGGCCAGCAGCTCGGCGCGCTGCTCGGCGGTGAGGCCGGCGAAGGAGCCGCGGACGGTGATCCGGAAGACACGGGAACCCATCGCGTGATCGTAAATGCGGCGCCCCGCCGGGCCCAACCGGATTTCCGGCGGCGGCCGGCTCAGCGCCGTCGGCCCCGCCCGGACGACGCCCCGGGCACCGGGCAGGTCCCGGACTCCACCGCCCGGCACGGGCGCGCGGTGCACTCCGCGCTTGCGGTGTCCTCGGCGCCGCCCGCCGCCGGGAGTCCGGGCCCTTCGGCGCGGCGGGCACAGCCGGCCGGCAGCGCGGCGGACTGCGCCCGACGCAGCCGGCGTCCGACGAGGACGCCCAGGGGAAGGGACAGGACCGCCCAGGCGGCGATGACGAGTGCGAGGACCGGTAAGAAGTGCGGCATGGCGGATCCGTGGGAACGAGTGACTGACTTCGCTACCGGCGGTTTACCCGCCTACGGGCCGACACCACCCATATCCGGTAGCCGGGGCGGGCCCTGTCCCGAGGCCCCCCAGGGGCCCGGACGGCTCGGCGGGCGGACGGCTTGACGGTTCCGGTGGCCGCGCGGTGCACTGTGCGCCGTACCGCGCGTGCGGTCGTGTGCCCTTCCCGGGGGACGCGTCCCGGCTGTGGGGGAAGAACGTTCCGATGGCGATCGCCGCACCGCCCCGATTCCTCCGGTACGCCGCCGCGGTGGCGGTCACCCGCGGTGATCGCCGCCCTGTGCCCCGCCTCCGGCGGGGCACCCGCCCGCGCCGCGGCCGGAACGGCCATCGCCGTCGACGGCGCCGCCGGGGGCCGGACCTTCGACACGGTCGGCGCGACCAGCGGGGGCGGCGGCAACACCCGCCTGCGCACCGACTGTCCGGCCGCCCAGCAGCGGCAGATTTTCGACTGCCTCTGCACCCCCGGCTACGGCGCCGACCTGCAGATCCTCAAGGTGGAGATCGGCGGCGACACCGACTCCACCGACGGTTCGGAGTCCAGCCACGAGCGCACGGCCGGCGTCGCCGACTGCGGCACCTGCTACGAGTGGTGGCTGATGGAGCAGGCCAGGGCCCGCAACCCCGCCGTCGGGTTACGGCCTGGCGTGGGGAGCGCCCGGCATTCGGCACCACCTCGCACTCACCGCCGCCGCGGGCCCCTCACCGCGGCCGTCGACGGCGCCGTCGACGGGCACGCCACCGACACCGCGTACCGCACCGGCGTGATCGAGCTGGGCACCGACGGCTACCGGACCGACCAGTTCGACAACCCCACCGTCACCCCGGCCACTCCCGCCGGCTGACCGGCACGCCGCTTTCCCATCCCGGGCCGCCCACCGGCGTGAAAGCCCAGGTCCGCGCCCTACCCGTACCCCCGCACGCCGCTGTTCCGGGCGCCCGTCCCGGCGTTGACTGGGGTCCAGGCCCTCGACGGCGAGGACCGCGACGGGGAGAGCGCACATGACCGACCAGCCGCCCGCCGTGGTGTTCGACGCCCCGTTCGACGACCCCGACGCCTGGGCGGTGGGCCGCACCTCCGCCTATCCGCCGAGCGGCCGGAACCCCGGCGACAACAAGCTCGACCAGATCGGCCCGCTCTACGCCCCCGGCGCGGCGGGCGTCTTCCGGGCCCGCCGCGCCGGGGGCGGGCTGTGGCACGTCGACCTGGTGTCCACCGAGTACGCGCCCGGCGGCTTCGAACTGCTGCCGGGCGACGAGGTGAGCGCCACCTGCCTGGTCCACGCCGCCCGCGGCGCCTGGCCCGCGCTGTGGACCTGGGGCCGCGACCGCGCGGAGGGCCGCCCGCAGCCGGGGCACGGCGAGGTCGACCTGTTCGAGTACCACCCCGACAACCCCGGACTGCTCGAACTCACCAACCACGTCCGCGGCGCCGGCCACTACGCCCAGGACGCGATCACCCCCGGCCGGCCCTTCCTGCTGCGGGTCGTCCTCGGCCAGGACAGCGTGCAGTGGTCCGTGGACGGCACCCGGGTCTTCGCCGACGGACTGGGCGTGGGCCCGCGCTGGCGCGCCTGGCTGGTGGTCGGCATCAGCGTCTCGGCGGGCGCCTACGGCCACCTGCCGCCCGAGCGAGGCGTGGACGAGCTGAGCTGGCAGTGCACCGGCCTGACCGTCCGCCGCCCCGACACCCGCCCCGACGCGCCTGAGCCCCCGCAAGCCCCGGCGGACCCCGGCCCCACCGGGCCGGCGCCGCGGACCGCGCGGTAACGTTGTGCGTACGCCCGCTGGCACACAGCGGAGTACGCGGATCAACTTCGCCCCGCGTGCATGACCGCACGTGTCCCGGGCACGCGAAGGGCGCACCGGCCAGAACCCGCGGCCGTACACCGAAACGAGACGGTACCCGTGATGACCGACCAGCAACCGGTGACCGGCGCCCAGGGCGCCCCGGCCGAGCCCGAGGACACGCCGCACGGCGCGACCTGGAACGCGGGCCGGGGCGCGCCGTGCTGGGTCAGCCTCACCGCCCGCGACCTGCAGGCGGCCGAGAAGTTCTACGGCAGCGTCCTCGGCTGGGAGTTCCGCTCCACCACGCTCGGCGACCACTTCGCCGTCGCGCTGAGTGACGGCAAACCGGTCGCCGGGATCGGCGCGGTCGCCGCGGACATGCAGATCGCGGTGGGCTGGACACCGTACTTCGCCGTCGACCAGGTCGACCAGGCCGCCGGCCGCATCAGGGAGCGCAGCGCCACCGTCGCGCTCGGCCCGGTCGCCTTCGCCTCCGGCCGGGCGGCGGTGGCCGCCGACCGCGACAACGCGGTGTTCGGCGTCTGGGACGGGCGGCTGCCCAACGGCTGGGAGACCTGGCACGACGAGGGCCCCGTCGTGCTGCGGCTGCGCACCCGCGACGCCTTCGAGGCGGCCATCTTCTACGGTGGCGTCCTGGAGTGGGCCGACGGCAGGCCCGGCGGCGCCCTGGTCGCGTACGAGAACGACGAGGTCGTCGTGCGCAGTCGCGGCGAGATCGTCGCCCGCCTCAGCTCCGGCGCGGTCGAGGCCGCCCCCGACCCGCGGATCCGGCCGCACTGGGAGGTGCAGTTCGCCGTCGCGGACGTGCCCTCCTGCGTCGGTGCCGCCCGCGCTCTCGGCGGCACCCTGCTCGACAGCGGTACGACCGGCGCCGGCGAGTACGCCGAACTGCGCGACCCCGACGGCGGGCGGTTCACGGTGGTGGCCAGGGTCCGACCCCGCGACTGACCGCGCCGCACCCGCGACTGACCGCGCCGCACCCGCGACTGACCGGGCCCGCCCCGCCCGCCCGCAACGGCCCGTTCCGCTGCCTGTCCCCGCCCGCGGCCGGGCCCGGCGCCCGCGCGCTCACCGCGCTGTCAGCGGCGCTGATGGCCCTGGCGGTCCATACGTCCGGCGGCCGGTTCCGCGGGCCGACGGCGCCGGCCTTCGGCGCCGTGTGGCTGCTGACCACGGTCACCGCGCGCCGGGGCGCGTAGGCGTCGGCGCGGGTCCGCGGGACGCCTCCGGAAGCCGCCGACGCGGCGGACGCAGCGGACGCGCAGGCACCGGCGGGCCGGGTCGGCCTGAGGCGTGGCGCCGGGCGGGCCGGCCGAGGCCCGCGCTCTCCGCACCGGGCCGCAGCCGCCGTGCCGTGCCCGGGGAGCCGGCGTGGCGGTCCCGGCTACGCCCGCGCCTCCTGCGGGCTCTGCGGGTCCTCCGGCTTGCGGCTCCAGGCCGGCCGCTCCGCCACCGGCGTCGGCGCCAGCTCCCGGGCCAGCAGCGTCGCGCCCGCCACCGCGCCCGGCATCAGCGGCACCGCGACCAGCGGTACCAGGAACGCCAGCACCAGCGGCACCCCGAAGCCCAGCACCAGCCACAACCGTCCCCGCAGCAGCCGCATCTGGGCCCGCAGCGGTATCTCCCGGCGCTGCATCGCCACCCCGGCCAGCTCCAGGGTGAGGAAGAAGGCCGAGACGCAGAAGCCGATCACCGGCACCACGGTCTGCCCCGCCACCGGAACGAAACCGGCGGCGAAGAGCGCCACTGCGAAGAGCGCCACCCACACCAGCACCCGCAGGCCGTCGCGCGCCGAGACCCACAGCTCCCGCCACAGCGACCGCCGCGGCGTCTGCGGCGCGCCGCCCTCGGCCCGGTCGACCCGCTCGGCGACGGTCTCGTAGAACGGCTGCCCGACCAGGAGCGTCACCGCGGTGAAGGAGACCAGCGCCAGCAGCAGCCCGCCGCCGAACAGCACCGCCGTCAGCAGGCCGCGGAAGACCGCCGCCCACGGCGACCCCCAGTGGTCGGCGAAGGGCGTCGCCCAGTCCGCCAGGTCGTCGGCCCACAGCGCCAGCGCGACGAGCGCGGCGGCGTAGCCGACGAAGGTGATCAGCGCCGGGATCATCCCGAACCGCCAGTCCCGCCCGTGCCGTATCGCCCACCGCTGCCCCTCGAACAGCAGCCGCAGGCCCCTGGTGACATCACGCATGGCCGGATCGTAAGGGCCCGCGTCCGCGGATGCCGCATCCGCAGCCGGGTAACTCGCCCCTGGAGGACGGGCGCACGGCGGGAAACCCGCCGAAACCCCCCGGATACCCCGTATCCTGCCGGCCGCCGGTGCGAGTTCCCGCCGGGCACCGCCCCCGCTGACGCGCCGGCCCTGCCGGCTCGCGGCGTCCCGTGACCGGCCGACTGTCCCCGGAGCCGCGGACGCCGGGCGCCCCCACCGCCGGCGCCGGCACCCGAAACCACGCCGCGGCCCGCCTCAGGCGGCCCGCCCACCGACCGCACGGGCCCGGGAGCGGCACCGTCGGCGTTCCGCTGAGCCGGCCCCGGCCCGCTTGTTACAGTGCGCCGATGCCCGACTCCTCACGTGATTCCGCGGCCGGCGCCGGTTGGCGCGGCACGCGACCCGGCGCCTACCGGGAACTGATGCCCACGGACGTCCCCCGGGTTTCCTGGCTCAACCCCGCGACCTTGTGGAAAGCCCGCAACGGCACGCTGGCCTCGCTGTTCGGCGACCCCACCGGCACCGACCGGCAGCGGTGGGTGCAGGCCCGGCTGGACGGCGGGGCCGACCCGGACCTGCTGATCCGGCGCGACGACCCGGACACGTACTCCTTCCTGCTCATCGCGGACACCGGCGAGGGCGACGACCCCCAGTACGCCGTGGTGCCGGGGCTGTTGGCGGTGGGCGCCGACACCCGGTTCGCGGTGCTCTCCAGCGACGTCCTCTACCCCGTGGGCAGCGCGAACGAGTACGGCCCGAAGTTCTACCGCCCGTACCGGGACTACCGGGCCCCGATCTACGCCGTACCCGGCAACCACGACTGGTACGACGGCCTCACCGGCTTCATGCGGGTCTTCTGCCGCGCCCCGCAACTGCGCGCGTCCCCCCGCCCGGCGGTGTTCTCGCGCGGCTGGTGGCGCTCGCTGCTGTGGAAGAGCCCCGACACCCCCGACGACGCGGCCCTCGACCGGGCCCGCCTGATGCGTTCCGCCCCCGCACAGGCCGCCGAACAGCCGGGCCCGTACTGGGCGCTGGACACCGGGCCGCTGCGGATCATCGGCATAGACACCGGACTGCTCGGCGACATCGACCGGCAGCAGGGCGAGTGGCTGCGCCGGGTCTCCCGGGGCCCCCGGCCCAAGATCCTGGTCACCGGCTCACCGATCTACGTGGACGGCGAGCACCACCCGTGCGCGATAGAGGGCGGCGGCACCGTGGACGAGGTGGTCCGCGACCCCGGTAACACCTTCGTCGCCGCCATAGGCGGCGACATCCACAACTACCAGCACTACCCGGTCGACGTCGACGACCGCCGCATCGAGTACGTCGTCTCCGGGGGCGGCGGCGCCTTCATGCACGCCACCCACGTCATCCCGCGGGTCGCGGTCGGCGGCGTCACCGAGGACGAGTTCCGCTGCTACCCGATGCGCGGCGACTCGCTGGCCTTCTACAGCCGGCTCTACGGCCGCAGGCTGCGGATGCGCCGGCTGTTCGAGCTCACCCCCGAGCAGGCGGCCGCGGTGATCGGGGACCGGCTCGGCATCACACCGGTACGGCACACCGACGCGCCCGTCACGCTGCGGACCCGGTTCGTGGCCACCGCGCTCGGCGTCGCGCGCCGGCCGCACCACAGGGCCCGGCTGCGGCTGCCGGTGCGCAAGACCTACACCAAGGTGCTCTCGCCCGGCTCCGCCACCTTCACCCCGCCGTTCTTCAAGAGCTTCCTGCGGCTGGACGTCAGCCCCGGCACCGTCCGCATACGGGCCTACGCCGCCACCGGCCTGCGCGAGCAGGAGATCGACCCGCCGGTCGAGGACGACTTCACCATCACCCTTCCACCGGACGCCGCCTGAGGGCCGTCCCGCCGTCCCCGGCGGATCGGCGCGCGGCGTCGGACACGGCGGACCGCGGAGCGGAGGGCCGCCCTCACACCGGATCGGACGCGGACGCGCCCGGCGCCGCGCCGTAGCCGTCGTCGCGCGCCCGCCGGGGACGCCGGGGCAGCCCCTGGCGTCGTTGCTCCGGGGGCCCAAAGCGTGAGCGGAGGCGGACGACGACCGGTGCCGGTACCGGCCGGGGCGGCCCTCAACGGCGGGCCCCCCGCCGGCGTTCGCGCTGCGGCGCCCGACCGGCCGCTCCTGGACAGCCGACGCGATCGCCCGGACCGGGACCTGCCGAGCCCGGTGGGGGAACACCTGCCGCCGGCGTTCCGCCCCGAGCCGCTGCCCGACCGCCGGAAGGTCCGCGCTGCGGCAGTGGCTGGAGCGGCTCGACCTCCCGCCGCCCGCCACCGCGCCCGGGGCGGCGCCGACACTCACCGCCGAGGGGGCGTTCCCGGAAAGACCCCGCACCACCTGCTCCGCACCTGCCCGCCGCCCGGCCGCACCTTCACCGCCCGCTGGTCCACCGCACCGCTCACCCGGGCCCCGCCGCGTTCCTACCAGGCACCGGAAGGCTGAGCGGCCGGCCCCGGGGAAGAACACTGCCGAGAGGCCGGCGCTCGGACGACGTGCGAGGCGGTCCTACGGGGACGGGGGTGGTGGCCGTGGGCGCGGTCAAGCGGTTCGACGCCTTCCAGCAGCGCCACGCGTGGGCGGGCGTGCCGCTCGCGGTCGTCTACAAGTTCGTGGAGGACCAGGGCGGCTACCTCGCCGCGCTCATCGCCTACTACGGATTCCTGTCGCTCTTCCCGCTGCTCCTGCTGCTGGTGTCGGTCCTCGGCTTCGTCCTGCACAACGACCCGCACCTGCAACAGCAGGTGGTCGACTCGGCGCTGCAGCAGTTCCCGGTGATCGGCGACCAGATCGGCGAGAACATCACCTCCTTCCACGGCAACCCGTTCGCCGTGGCCGCGGGCGCCGCCGGCGGCCTCTACGGGGCCCTGGGCGTCGCCCAGGCCGCCCAGAACGCCCTGTCCAAGATCTGGGCGGTACCCCGGCACGCCCGGCCCGACCCGCTGCGGGCCCGGCTGCGCAGCCTGCTGGTGCTGGGCGGCTTCGGCGCCGGACTGCTCGCCACCACCTGCCTGACCGTCCTGGCCTCCGACGAGCACTTCCTCGGTGCCCACCTCGGCGTCGCCGTCCGGGCCGCGGCCAGCCTCACCGCCGTCGCGGTCAACGCCGGCCTGCTGCTGTTCGCCTACCGCTTCTTCACCCACAGCGGCGTGGCCCTGCGCCACCTGGCCGGCGCCGCCGCGGGCGCGGCCGTGCTCTGGCAGGCCCTGCAGTGGGCCGGCACCTACTACGTACGGCACCAGCTGCGCGGCGCCACCGCCACCTACGGGCTGTTCGGTATCGTCCTCGGCCTGATCACCTGGATCTACCTCGGCGCCCTGATCTTCGTGCTCGCCGCGGAGACCACCTCGGTCCGGGTCCGCCGGCTGTGGCCGCGCAGCCTGCCGACCCTCTTCACCGACAAGGTGGTGCTCAACCAGGCAGACCTGCGCGCCTACACCTCCTACGCCACCACCGAGACGTTCAAGGGCTTCGAGCAGATCGCGGTCTCCTTCGATCCGCCGCCCCTGCGCACCCGGGACGGCACCGCGAACGCGGCCACCGAGCCCGCGCCTCCGGCGTCCGGCCCGCCGCCGTCCTCCACCCCGCCCCCGACCGCCGCCCCCGACTGATCCCGGCCGGCCGCGTCCGGCGCCACCGCGATGGGCGGCAACGCCCCCTCCGGCGCGGAGTGCGCCCCGGCGCACCGTCAGGTCTGGCGCACCGGCTCGTACGCCTCGGCCGGCAGGCCGAACGTCCAGGCCACCCCCTCCTTGGCGGTGCGCGTCCGCGGCGGCACCCGGAGCCAGTAGGTGCGGCTCGTACCGTCCGGCTCCGGCGTGGAGTTGACCACCTCGACCATCACCATGTCCTCGTCGCCCGCCAGGGCGATCCGCCACAGCACGCCGGTCTCGTCCTTGTGCACCGGCACCGCGCCGGACTCGTCGAGATAGCGGTCGTAGCCGTAGTGCTCCAGCATCACCCGGCGCAGCTCGGCGTTCTGCTCGGCGCGGATCCGCTCCGGCGTCAGCGCCGCCAGCTCCCGCAGGAACCCGGCCGGTACCGGCATGCCCCGCCAGGCGTACAGCGCGAACCCGTCAGGGAAGGCCAGCGCCGGGCCGTCGGACCGGTCGAGCCGGCCGGCCTCGTCCCGGTGCAGCTCCATCGGCCGCTCGCAGACCACAACCGTCCGCTCGTACGGCCACCACCAGCCGGCCGTCCGCGCCACCTCGGCCAGACCGTCGAGCCGGCCGCCCGCCGAGGTGTCGAAGGCGCACAGCCATGCGGCGTCCTGCTGCCCCAGCACCGCGTCCAGCAGCAACAGCCGTGCCGCCGCCTGCTCTTCGCGGTTCCCGGCGTACTCCTCGGCCACCCCGGTGCCTATCCGGCCGGCCAGCGCCTGCGCGCCCTCCCACAGCCGGGCCCCGGTCCCGTGCCACCGCTCGGTCCACCCGGCCGGGCCCAGCAGCGCGTGCAGCCGCGCCCGTTCGGCCGCCCACGGCCCGCTGCGTACGGCGTCCCGCGCACTGCGCCCCCGGCCCGCGGCCGGCTCCGCGGCCAGCAGCCGCACCGCCTCCCGCGGCGAGGCCGCCCACCGGACGCTCTCCGGCTCCGGCAGCCCGGCCCGCCGGTAGGCCAGCCGCACCCCGGCCTCGGCCGCCGCGCGGTCCGCGGGACCCGTGGCCGCGGCGATCCGCCGCCAGCGCTCCACCCCGTCCTCGTCGCCCGGCCGGCCGGCCGTGTCCCCGTCCATGGTCCCGCTCCCGTTCTCTTCCACGGTGTTCCCTCCCGCGAGGCGGGTCCGGCCCGCCCGATCGTCACCCCTGCCGTCCGGTCCGCCGGTCCGCTCCGGCGCACCGCTGCCGCACCCTGCCCGCGCCGCCGCCGGCGCGCGGCCGTCAGTCGGCCACCAGACGGACCGAACCCGGCACGTACTCGCGCTGGCGCACCACCCGGTACCAGCCCCTGGGCAGCGATATCGCCGCGTGTTCCTCGTGCACCACCCGGCCGCCGTCGGGCAGATGGAGCAGCATCGGACCCGCGGGCCCCGCCTCGCGCAGCAGCAGACCCGGCCCGACCACCGCGTGCGCGTGCCCGGTCACCTCGCCGAGCGCGAGCACCAGCCGCCCCCTCGCGTCGCGCGGTTCACCCGCCGCGCGTGGCGGCGCCGGCTCCCCGGTCGGCACGATCAGCACGTCCCCCTGCCGGTACACGGCTCTCCCTTCCCGCGGCGCCCGGCGCGCCGCCGTCGACAACGACCGTAGGGGCGGGGTCTGACAAGGAGGTCTGACAACGGGGTCCGGCGGCGGGGCCCGGCAACGGCTCCGGCGGCGGTTCCGGTAGCGGATCCGACGACAACTCGCGGACCGCGCGCCCCGGCTCCCGGACGGCCCGCGGACGGCGCTGTCGGTGGCGCTTGGTAGAACTTGCTCAGGCGCCGGCCCCGGCCGCCCGCCGGTCCCCGCCACGGTGGACCCGTACGGCACTACGAATCGTCAGGAGCAGGCGGACATGACCATCGGACATCATCTGCGGAAGCTGGGCGGCCTGCCCGCCGTCGACTTCGTACGGTTCGAGGCCGGACAGCCCGGACTGCCGGAACCCGGTGCCGTCGCCTGGCGGATCGCGGTCGAGTCGTACGACAGCGAGGTGAAGTGGGAGCAGGCGTTCGCCCGCTTCACCGAGACCGTCGACACCACCCTGGTCCGCTCGCTGATCGTCGGCTCCTGGAGCGACCCGTACGAGGACGGCCCGCAGGAGGTCGTGGCCGCGCTGCTCGCCGCGCGCGACCGGCTGCCCGCCCTGCGCGCGCTGTTCGTCGGCGACATCGTCGTGGAGGAGTGCGAGATCTCCTGGATCGTCCAGGACGACGTGACGCCGCTGCTGGACGGATTTCCGCTGCTGGAGACCTTCGGCGTGCGCGGCGGCAACGGCCTGCGGTTCCCGGCCGTCCGGCACGGCAGGCTGCGCTCGTTGACCGTCGAGACCGGCGGCCTGCCCGCCGCGGCCGTCCGCGGCATCGCCGCGAGCGACTTCCCCGCCCTGGAGCACCTCGACCTGTGGCTGGGCACCTCCGAGTACGGCGGCGACGGCGACCTGGCCGACCTGGCGCCGTTCCTCGCCGGCACCCGGCTGCCCGCGCTGCGGTCGCTGGCCCTGCGCAACAGCGAACTGCAGGACGCGATAGCCGCCGCCTTCGCCGCGGCCCCCGTCGTCGCCCGGCTGGAAAACCTCGACCTGTCCATGGGGGTGCTGACCGACGACGGGGCCACCGCACTGCTCGGCGGCCAGCCCCTGACCCACCTCAAGACGCTCGACCTGCACCACAACTACCTCAGCAAGGCCCTCAAGGACCGCCTGCGGGAAGCCCTGGAGCCGGCCGGGGTGGAGCTGGACGTCGACGCGGACGACGCCGACGAGGAGGAGAACGAGGACGGCTCGGTCTGGCGGTTCGTCGCCGTCGGCGAGTAGCCCGCCGCCGGCCGCCCGCTGCCGTCGGGCGGCCGGTACACCGCCCACCGCCGGCCCCGCACCGGCCGCACCCCGCACCGCCCGCCGACCCGCCGCCGGGCCGGCCGGCGTGCGGCCGGTACCGGGCCGGCAACCACCCGCCGACCGTCCGGCACCCATGAGCAGGGGAAGACATGCCACGCCCGACACCGCACGCCGACGACCGCCCGAGCCCCGCGCTGGCCGTCGTCGGCAACCCCGAGAACCGCCGGGTGCGCTTCTTCACCGACGCCGCGGCCGAGGCCGGACTGCCCGCGCCCCGCGTCGTCCCCTGGCTCACCGTGCTGCGCGACGGCGGCGCCGACTTCGCCGACGACGAGACCGTGCGGCTCGACTCACCCGGCGAGAACCCGGAGGTCGACCGGCTGCTGCGCGGCACCGACGACCCGACCCGGGTCGAGGGCGGCGCCCTGTGGTACGCCCGCTTCACCGCCGCCGTGCGCAGCCTGCGCGGCGGCGTGCGACTGGACGACCCCGACGAACTGGCCGTGCTCTTCGACAAACGGCACTGCCACCGGACGCTGGCCGCGGCCGGAGTACCCGTACCCGATTCCCCCACCTCGGGCGCCGCCGTCCGCGTGCGGGGCTGGGCCGACGTGCGGGCTCTGATGCGCGAGCACCGCATGCCGCGCGCCTTCGTCAAGCCCGCCCACGGCTCGTCCGCCTCCGGCGTGCTCGCCCTCGAGACCTCCGGCCGCGGCCGGGTGCAGGCCACCACCTCCGTGGAGTCGGCCGGCGGCCGGCTCCACAACTCGCTGCGGGTGCGCCGCTACACCGGCGAACCGGAGATCGCCGCCCTCGTCGACGCCCTGGCGCCCGACGGACTGCACATCGAGCGCTGGCTGCCCAAGGCGTCCCTGGAAGGGCGCACCGCCGACCTGCGGGTCGTCGTCATCGCCGGCCGAGCCACCCACGCCGTGGTCCGCACCAGCCGCTCACCGCTGACCAACCTGCACCTCGGCGGAGCCCGCGGCGACCTGGCCGCCGCCGTCGAAGCCGCGGGAGGACGCTGGGCCGACGCCCTGCGGATGTGCGAGCGGGCCGCCGCCTGCTTCCCCGGCACCCTCTGCGTCGGCGTCGACCTGCTGCCCGCGATCGGCTGGCAGCGCTTCGCGGTCGGCGAGGTCAACGCCTTCGGTGACCTGCTGCCGCGGCTGACCGGCCTGCCGGGCAGCGGCGCCGAGGGTCTGGACACCTACCGGACCCAGCTCGCCGCGCTGCGCCGCCGCAGGCCGCACGGCCCGTTCGGGCGCCGTCCCGCGAGGACCGGCCGTGCCGCCGTCTGACGCCGCCCGCGCCGACCCCGCGTGCCATGCCGCCCGCACCGATCCGGCGACCCCGGGGACGACCGCCCCGGGCGGCCCGTTCACTCCCGACATGAACGAGGTCGTCGGCCGCGACGACCTGCTGCTGCTCACCCTCGACACCCTGCGCCACGACGTCGCCGCCGAACTCGCCGCCGCGGGCCGGCTGCCCAACCTGTCCCGGCACCTGCCCGGCGGCGCCTGGGAGCGACGGCACGCGCCCGGCAGCTTCACCTACGCCTCCCACCAGGCGATCTTCGCCGGATTCCTGCCCACCCCGGCCGCTCCCGGCCCGCACCCGCGGCTGTTCGCCGCCCGGTTCGCCGGCAGCGAGACCACCGCCGGCCGCACCTACGTCTTCGACACGCCCGACCTGGTGTCCGCCCTGGCCGTAGCCGGCTACCACACGGTCTGCATCGGCGGCGTCGGCTTCTTCAACAAGGCCGGCGCCCTCGGCGGCGTCCTGCCCGGCCTCTTCCAGGAAAGCCACTGGGAGCCCGGCTTCGGCGTCACCTCCGCCACCTCCTTCGAGGCCCAGGTGGCCCGCGCCGAACAGGTCGTCGCCGGACTGCCCGCCGACCGCAGGCTGTTCCTCTTCCTCAACGTGTCCGCGCTGCACCAGCCCAACTGGTTCCATCTGCCCGGCGCCACCCGCGAGGCCGGCGACACCCGCGACACCCACCGCGCCGCCCTGGAGTACGTCGACCGGCACGTCGGACGCCTCTTCGACGCGATGCGGGCCCGCCGCCGCTGCTTCGCCGTCGTCTGCTCCGACCACGGCACCGCCTACGGGGACGACGGCTACACCGGCCACCGCCTGGGCCACGAGGCGGTCTGGACGGTGCCCTACGCCCACTTCTTCCTGGAGCCCCTGGAGCCGCCCGCATGACCGCACCCACCGCCCCGGCCACGACACACGCCGCCGCGAGCGCGCCCACGACAGCCGCCCCCGCCACCCCGGGCGCGCCCCACCCCGTGCGCCCGTACCAGGCATACGTCTACGCCTACCCGCACAAGACCGCCTACCGGCCGCTGCCCGACCGCCCCGCCCTGCGCGACCTGTGGCGCGGCGAACCCAAGGACGCCCTCTCCCTCTACCTGCACATACCGTTCTGCGAGGTCCGCTGCGGCTTCTGCAACCTCTTCACCCGGATCGGCGCCCCCGACGAACTCACCACCCGCTACCTGGACGCACTCGACCGGCAGGCCGCCGCCGTCCGCGACGCCCTCGGCGACGGCGCACCGGTCCGGTTCGCCGCCGCGGCCTTCGGCGGCGGCACCCCGACCTACCTCGACGCCCGCGAACTGGACCGGCTCTGCGACATCGCCGAGCGGCGCATGGGCGCCGACCTGCGCGCCGTCCCGCTGTCCGTGGAGACCTCGCCGGCCACCGCAACCGCCGACCGGCTGGCCGTCCTCGCCGACCGCGGCACCACGCGGCTCAGCCTCGGCGTGCAGAGCTTCGTGGACGACGAGGCCAGGGCCGCGGTCCGCCCGCAGCGCCGCGCCGACGTGGAGGCGGCGCTGGGCCGGATCCGCGACACCGGCGTCCCCGTCCTCAACATCGACCTCATCTACGGCATCGACGGCCAGACCCCGGCGACCTGGCAGGCGTCACTGGACGCCGCCCTCGCCTGGCGGCCCGAGGAGCTGTACCTCTACCCGCTGTACGTCCGCCCGCTCACCGGCCTCGCCCGCCGCGCCGCCGCCTGCGACGCGGCCTGGGACGAGCAGCGGCTGCGCCTGTACCGGCACGGCCGCGACCACCTGCTGGCGGCCGGCTACGAGCAGGTCTCCATGCGGATGTTCCGCCGCCCCGGCGCACCGGCCCAGGGGCCCGACGACCACGCCTGCCAGACCGACGGCATGATCGGCCTCGGCTGCGGCGCCCGCTCCTACACCTCCGCGCTGCACTACTCCTTCGACTACGCGGTCGACATGCACCGCATCCGCACGATCATCGACGACTACACCGCGACCGAGGACTTCACGACCGCGCGCCACGGCCGCCCGGTCGACACCGACGAGGCACGCCGCCGCCACCTGCTGCAGTCCCTGCTCCAGGCCGCCGGGCTGCCCGTGCGGGACTACCGCGACCGGTTCGGAACCGACCCGCACACCGACTTCCCCGCCGAACTCGCCGACTTCGCCCGCCGCGGCTGGCTCGACCCGCATCCGCCGCCCGGCCTGCTGCGGCTGTCGTCCGAGGGCCTCGCCCACTCCGACGCCCTCGGCCCGGCGCTGTTCTCGGCCCCGGTGCGGGCCGCCATGGCCGCGTACGAGACCAGGTGACCGCCGGTGGACCTGACGCTCCTCTACCGCGGCCCGCTCGCCTCCTGCGACTACGACTGCCCGTACTGCCCGTTCGCCAAGCGCCGCGACACCCCCGCCCAACTGCGCGCCGACCGCGCCGCCCTCGACCGCTTCACCGACTGGGCGGCCCGGCGGCAGGACGACCGGCTCTCGGTACTCCTCACCCCCTGGGGGGAGGGACTGGTCCGCTCCTGGTACCGCGACGCGATCGTGCGGCTCTCCCACCAGCCGCACGTCCGCCGGGTCGCCGTCCAGACCAACCTCAGCTGCCGCACCGGCTGGCTCGCGGACGCCGACCCGGACACCGTCGCCCTGTGGTGCACCTACCACCCCGGCCAGACCCCGTACGACCGCTTCCTGAGCAAAACCCACGAGCTCACCGCCCTCGGCATCCGCTTCAGCGTCGGTGTGGTCGGCCTGCCCGAACACCTCGGCCACGCCCGCAGGCTGCGCGCCGACCTCCCCGCCCACGTCTACCTGTGGGTGAACGCCGCCGAGGGCCACACCTACACCGACGCCGAGGCCGCCGACTGGAGCGGCCTCGACCCGCTCTTCTCCTACAGCCGCCATCCCCACGCCTCGGCCGGCCTGCCCTGCCGTACGGGTGAATCCGTGCTCTCCGTCGACGGCGACGGCACCGTCCGCCGCTGCCACTTCGTGCGCGACGAACTCGGCAACCTCTACGACGGCTCCTACCGGCAGGCCCTGCGGCCCCGGCCCTGTCCGCTCGCGGTGTGCGACTGCCACATCGGCTACGTCCACCTGGAGACGCTGCCGCTGTACGACGTGTTCGCCGGCGGTGTCCTGGAGCGGATACCGGCCCCGGCGGGCGTGGCGGCGGGCGTGGCGGCCGGGGATCGGGGAAGACCACCGTCACGGACCGGATGACGAACCAGGGGGCGCCCATGACCATTGCCGAGCAGAGCCCGACCCTGTCGGACGAACTGCGCGACCGAGCCGGGTCGTTCGTGAACAGCCATGTCGACCTGTGGGTCGAGGTGGCGGAGGACGGCGTGCTGGCACTCGCCGCGAACCGGCCCGCGGCGGTGTTCCAGGCCGCCGCGGACTGGCTGACCGAAGGGGCCGACTACACGGTGGCGGACGCCTCCTGGCTGTTCCAGCAGGCCGAGCCCGCCTGCACACTGCGGCTGGCCCTGCGCCGGAGCGCTCCCGCCGGGTGAGGACCTGCTCCCGCCGCCGCACCGGACCCGGCGGGGCGGTGGGAGGGGCCCGTCAGCCGGACACCGTACGGTCGTCCGCACCCCGCGTGCCCGCGTGCCCGCGTGCCGCGCGGCCGGTGCCGACCGCCGGCGGCTCCGGAGCCGACCGGAACCGACCACCCGGCGGACACCGACTCCTGCCGGTTCGGACATCTGACCAGGCGATCGTCATACTGTCCGGGTCTCGGGGCAGACGGTCCGACACATCCGCCGGGAGACCCCGGGCGGAAGGTGCTGAGGGGGCAGAGGATGCAGAAGTGGAACGGCCGTCCCTTTCCATTGGGCGCCACCTGTGACGGGGTGGGTACGAATTTCGCGTTGTTTTCGGAGGTGGCTGAGAGGGTCGAGTTGGCTTTGGTCGATGGTGCGGGTCGTGAGGAGCGTGTCGAGTTCACCGAGGTGGACGGTTTTATCTGGCATGCGTTTTTGCCGGGGGTGGGTCCGGGGCAGCGGTACGGGTTCCGGGTGCACGGTCCGTATGATCCGGGGCGGGGGCACCGGTGCAATCCGGCGAAGTTGCTGCTGGATCCGTATGCCAAGGCGGTCGACGGTCAGACGGACGGGGATGAGTCGCTCTTCGGTTATCCGTTCGGTGATCCGCAGGGTGTCAGTACGGTGGACAATCTCGGTCACGCGATGCTCTCGGTCGTGGTGGATCAGTCCTTCGACTGGGGGGACGACCGTTCGCCCGGTCACTCGTACCATGACTCGGTCATTTATGAGGCGCATGTGCGGGGGTTGACGCGGGGTCATCCGGGGTTGCCGGCGGGGTTGCGGGGGACGTTTGCGGGGTTGGCGCATCCGGTGGTGGTCGAGCATCTGTCGGGGCTGGGTGTGACGGCGGTGGAGCTGATGCCGGTGCACCAGTTCGTGCAGGACGGTCATCTGCTGGAGCGGGGGCTGTCGAACTACTGGGGCTACAACACGATCGGGTTCTTCGCGCCGCACAACGGGTACGCGTCGGCGGGTGGGCGGGGCGGGCAGGTCGCGGAGTTCAAGTCGATGGTGCGGGCGCTGCACGCGGCGGGGATCGAGGTGATCCTGGACGTGGTCTACAACCACACGGCCGAGGGCAGCCATATGGGTCCGACGCTGTCGTTCCGGGGGGTGGACAACGCGTCGTACTACCGGCTGGTGGACGACGATCCGGCGCACTACTTCGACACCACCGGTACCGGCAACAGCCTGCTGATGCGCAGTCCGCACGTGCTGCAGCTGATCATGGACAGTCTGCGGTACTGGGTCACCGAGATGCACGTGGACGGCTTCCGGTTCGATCTGGCGGCGACTCTGGCGCGGCAGTTCCACGAGGTGGACCGGCTGTCGGCGTTCTTCGACCTGGTACAGCAGGACCCGGTGGTGTCCCGTGTGAAGCTGATCGCCGAGCCGTGGGACGTCGGCGACGGCGGGTACCAGGTCGGGAACTTCCCGCCGCTGTGGAGCGAGTGGAACGGCGTCTACCGGGACACGGTCCGCGACTTCTGGCGTGGCCGGGACGGCACCCTGCCCGCTCTGGCCTCCCGCCTGACCGGGTCCTCCGACCTCTACCAGGACGACAGCCGCCGGCCCCGGGCCTCGGTCAACTTCGTCACCTGCCACGACGGGTTCACCCTGCGCGACCTGGTCTCGTACAACGACAAGCACAACGAGGCCAACGGCGAGGACAACCGCGACGGCGAGAGCCACAACCGGTCCTGGAACTGCGGCACCGAAGGCGGCACCGACGACCCCCGGGTCCTCGCCCTGCGCGCACGCCAGCAGCGCAACCTGCTCACCACCCTGCTCGTCTCCCAGGGCGTCCCCATGATCTCCCACGGCGACGAACTCGGCCGCACCCAACACGGCAACAACAACGCCTACTGCCAGGACAACCCCACCTCCTGGACCAACTGGGACCTCACCCCGGAACAGCACGAACTCATCGGCTTCACCAAGCGGCTCATCGCCCTGCGCCGGGAGCACGCCGTCTTCCGCCGCCGCCGCTTCCTGCGCGGGGACACCGGCGCCACCGGCACCGGCGACTCGGTGTGGTTCCGCCCGGACGGCGGTGAGATGAACGAGGAGAACTGGCACCGCGCGGACGCCCACGCGCTGGCCCTGTTCCTTAACGGCGACGGCATCACCGAGCCGGACGCGCACGGCGGGCGTATCGTCGACGACTCCTTCCTGATCCTGCTCAACAGCCACTACGAGCCGGTGGACTTCGCGCTCCCGGACCGGGAGTACGGCGAGAGCTGGCGGATCGTCGTCGACACCGCGGCCGAGGCCGACGCGGCGGACGAGACCGAGGTCAAGGCGGGCGGCACCCTGGCGGTCCCGGGCCGCGGCGCCGTCGTGCTGATCAGCCCCCGCCGCACCTCCTCGGGCCGGCTGCGCCGCGCGCTGGCCGCCGCCACCCGCCGTCCCCGGCCGCGCGCCGGTCGGAGCCACCGGGACTGATCCGCGGCCGCCCCGCCGCTTCCCCCGGCGCCCCGGGCCCGTCCTCCTGCGACCGGCGCCGGGGCGGAGGGAAGCGGCCAGGGGGAGTACGACGCCGTCGACGGGCCAACGGGGCGGCGGGGCGGTGGAGCCCCGGTCTGCGGCCGGCGCCGCCCCGTGCCCGCTCGGGTCAGGGCGCCGGATCGGCCGGCGGCCGGTACCGAAGGCCGGCCACGCCGTGCACCGCGCCGACGCCGGCGCCGGCGTCCTCGTCCTCGGTCCGGAACCCCGCCGCCCGCCGCCGAGCCCGCGCCGCACGCCCCCGTCCCCGCACATCCGCGGGCCCCCGGCCGCCGCGAACGCGCCCACGCCCTTCCGGCAGACCCCTGCGTCCGGCAGGGATGCGCGCCCCGGTCGGGGGCAGACGCAGGTCAGGGCCGAGCCCACGTCTGTCGCGCACGTACGGGAAAGGGGGGCCACCCGGTGAGGCTCGCGGAGCGCTACCGGCTCGACGCACCACTCGGACACGGGGGCATGGGCCAGGTGTGGCGCGGCTGGGACGAACTGCTGGAACGCCCGGTGGCGGTGAAACTGCTGCACGACTCCGCCGCCCGGGACCCGGAGTCCTCGGCCAGGTTCGCCCACGAGGCCCGCACCGCCGCCCGGCTGAGCGACCCGCACGTCGCCGCGGTCTACGACTTCGGCAGCTGGCAGGGCCGCTGCTTCCTGGTGATGGAACTGATCGACGGCCACACCCTGGCCGACGAGCTCAAGGCGCGCGGACCCGCGGCGCCCGCCCTGGCGGCGTCCGTGGCCGCGCAGGCCGCCGCCGGCCTGGCCGCCGCCCACGCCCGGGGCGTCGTCCACCGCGACGTCAAACCGTCGAACCTGCTGATCGACCGGGACGGTACCGTCACGATCGTCGACTTCGGCATCGCCAGCGGCCCCGGCGGGGAGACCACCGCCCCCATGGACGCACCCGGCAAGGTCAGCGGCACCAGCCTCTACCTCGCGCCGGAGTCCGCCCTCGGACGGCCCGCCCGCGCCGCCGGCGACGTCTACGCCCTCGGCTGCGCGCTGTACGAACTGCTCACCGGCCGCCCGCCGTTCATCGGCGACAGCCCGCTCGCCGTCATCTGCCAGCACGTCGAACGGGCCGCGCTCGCACCGGACCGGCTGCGCCCCGGCATCCCCGACGCCTTCGCGGGCTTCGTGCTGGAGATGCTCGCCAAGGACCCGGAACGCCGCCCGACCGCCCGGCACGCGGCCGAGTGGTTCGCCGGTGGGTCCTGGCACGCGGGTTCCGCCGTGCCCGACCCCGTAGCGGAACCCCTCCCCGTACCGGAGACCGGGCGGCGGTCCGCCCGCCGCCCGCTGCTCGGCCGCCGCCGGCGCGCCCTGATCAAGGCCGCCGCGGGCTCCCTGCTCACCGCGCACGCCGAGCCCGGCCCGCAGGGGATCTGACGCCCGACCGCCGGCCGAGCGGAACCGGAACGGGCGGGTACGGAAACCGGCCGCGTATTCCGACTCCTTGGCCGGGGAACCCGTTTCGCCGCGGCCGCGTCCTTGCTAGGAGATGCGGTGCCCTCTTCCCGGAGTGCGCAGCCAATGACGGGGGTCAGGGGTTTGTCGGTGAACGGTTGGGTCCGGCGGGCGGTTTGCACCGGACCACGGGGGCAGACGAACCCAGGGTCACCGGACTGCCGAGCGAGGTCGGGCAGGTGCGGTGTGTCCGACGGGCCGGTGGTGGCACCCGGGAAAACCCAGCTGAGAGGAGAGAGACCATGTCCTGCCCGAACGTGGACTGCCGCCGCGGCGGCTGCACCAGCGACCCGCAGCCGGCCCCGGCCGGCGGCACCGCCGGAAAGTAGTCCGCCGACCCGTACGCAGCCCGCCGAGCACGTACCGGCGGCGCCGGGACGACGCGGCACCCAGCGGAACCGGGCACATCCGGAACGCTGAGACGGTTCCACCGAGTTCCACCGAGATCGACACCGTGCGCCGGCGGCAGAACGGGGGCCGTGAACTTCCGGCCGGCGCACATCCTTCCACCCGGCGCGGTAGGCGCACCGCCTACCGCACGTCCGACCGCGGTTCCGGCGCCGCCGGACGGGGGACCAGCTGATCGGTCCGCAGCAGCTGTCCGGGCAGCGCCAACTGCGCCCGGAGCGTGTACGTCCCCGACTCGTCCAGCCCGCCGATGACGGTGTGTCCCTCCGTGCAGCGCACCGCCCTCAGCTCCGCCGGGTCGATGTCCTCGCTATCCAGCAGATCCGCGCTGTGGCTGGTGGCGATCACCTGCCGCCGGGCGCTCGCGTCGCGCAGCGCCGCCAGCAGCGGACCGGACGCCGTCGGGTGCAGTGCCGTCTCCGGCTCCTCGATCGCCACCGTGCTGTACGCCTCACCCGGCGCCGCGAACAGCCCCACCAGTACCCCGAGCGCCCGCAGCGTGCCGTCCGACACCGACTGCGCCGCGAACCGCCACGGGTTCTTCGCCCCCGGCACGTCCTGGGCGAACTCCACCGTCTCCCGGCCGCCCTGCACCCGGCGGGCCGCGCCCTGCACGCCGGGCACCATCTCCCGCAGATAGCTGTCGATCCGGGCCCGGTCCTCCCGGCCCCGCGCGGTACGGCCCATCCGGTGCAGCACCCCGGCCACGTTCGCGCCGTCGCGCCGCAGCGACCGCCCGGGGTCCGGCGCGGCCGGTCGCCGCATCGCCCCGGGATCGAGGTTCAGCACCCCGACGCCGGTCAGCCCCTCGTACACCGGCCGGAAGACCTTCAGCCGCGCCGCCTCCGCCAGCAGCAGCCGCCGCGGGTCGGGGGCCGGCAGGCCGCGTTCCGTGGCGGACGTCAGCAGCCCGTCGTCCACCCGGAACCCCGAGGCGGCCGCGGCCCCCGCCGGCCGCACCGCGCACTCCTCGCGGGCCACCCGGAAGCCGCCGGACCTCGCCCCCGCCACCTGGAAGCCGTACTCGCCCTCGAAGCCCGGCCCGCGGAACTCCAGCGCGACCGCGAACCTGCTGGGATGGCCGGTGGACCTGCGCCGCACCTCCGCCACTCCGCCCCGTACGTCCAGCGCGTCCGCGAGGGATGTCCCCAAGGACTCCGCGACCAGGCGCAGCGCGTCGAGGAAGTTGCTCTTGCCGGCTCCGTTCGGCCCGACCAGGAACACCAGGTCGCCCAGTTCCACGTCCGCGGCGGCGATGCTGCGGTACTGCCGGAGCCGGACCCGGGTGATCGAGAAGGGTGCGGCGTGCGAGAAGTGATCATCCTGCATGGCACCAGTCTGTCAGCAGCCGGGGACGCCAACGCCACGCGGTTCGGACGGACGCCGGACCACGGGCGGGACCACGCCCCCGGGCCGCCGTCCGGGCTCGGCCGATCACCCTGTGCGGCCGCGACGCGGTGCCCGCCCCCGGCTCGGAGCGGATCCCGCACCAGGCCGCACGGCCGCTGCACCAGCCACACCCCGGCAGGAGCGAACCCACCGGACGGCCGCAACGGGCCGGCACACCCGCCTGCCCGCGGGCGCCCGGCCGCCTGCGGCGGGAGCGGAGGGGGTCGGGGGAGGAGTCAGCCGCCGGCGAGCGAGTTGACCAGGTTCGTCACCAGGTCCAGTTCGGTGCTGGCGGCCGTCAGCTCGCGCCCGGACTTCGCGATCAGACCCGCGTCGCCGTCGGTCGTGCCGTCCCGGCAGTCCGCTGCGGCCTGGCCGAGCTGGTCCAGCGCCTTCGACCAGTGCGAGTCCGTCTGCGGCTCCGCGATCGAGGGGTAGATCTGCGCCGCCTGCACATCGGACAGCAGCGTCCCGCAGTCGTTCTGCATGCTCGTCGTGTCGCCCGCCGACTGGTCGTCCTGCACCGAGGTGACGTCACGGGCGAGCGTGGTCAGGTGGCTCCCACCTCCCTTCACGTACCAGCCGCGCACGGTGGAGGCCGCGTCCGGCGAGATACCGCTGCCCGCCTGCGTACCGGCGGTCGGGCCGGCCGCGGTCCCGGCCGGCGAGCCGTGCCCGCCGCTGATGTCCGTGGTGACCAGGATGATGCCCAGCACCGCCGCGAACGACAGGGTGCACACCACTACGGGTACGAGCCGCGACTTCTTTCTTCGTTCGTCTTCCGGCGCCCATGGCGCTCCGATTTCTTCGAGGTTCCGCACAACGCCCCCAAGGCTTCGTTCTACTCGGAGACCGGGAGCATCCCAGCAAGTCGCCCTACTTGACGCAGTCGTTGCCAGGTTGTGACAAAAAGATGCCGAGTGCGCTGTCCGGGTGGAACCGGACGGACCGCGCGGCCGGTGGACCCGGCGAAGCAGCGGACCGGCCATAGTCGTACGTACCACCACTGATCGGGCAGGAGTGCGTCCATGGGTGTTCGAGTCGCAGTCATCTACTACAGCGCCACGGGGAACGTCCACGCCCTGGCACAGGCCGTGGCCGAGGGCGCCCGCAGCCGGGGCGCCGACGTGCGGCTGCGCCGGGTGCCGGAGCTGGCACCGGACACCGCCATCGACGCCAACCCGGCCTGGCGGGCCCACGTCGACGCCACCAAGGACCGGATCGCCGAGGCCACGCCGGAGGACCTGGAGTGGGCCTCGGCCTACGCCTTCGGCACCCCGACCCGCTTCGGGAACGTCTCCGCGCAGCTCAAGCAGTTCATCGACCAGACCGGCGTCCAGTGGCAGGCCGGCGTCTTCCACGCCAAGCCGGCCACCAGCTTCACCTCGGCGATGAACCGCCACGGCGGCCAGGAGTCCACCCTGCTGTCGCTGAACAACGTGTTCTACCACTGGGGCTGCGTGATCGTGCCGCCCGGCTACACCGACCCGCTGCTCTTCGCGGCCGGCGGCAACCCGTACGGCACCAGCTGGCCCAGCGGCGGCGGCGAGACCCCGGACCGGCCCACCCTGGACGCCGCCGACTACCAGGGACGCCACCTGGCCGACATCGCCGGCCGCCTCGCGGGCTGACCGCACGCCGACCGGCCGCCCGACCGCCGGTCAGCGGCCGGCCGGCCCGGGTGGTGCCGGGTCCGGGGGAGGCGGCTGGAAGACTGTGCCCGACAAGCCCCGACCCGGTGGCGCGGCCCGGTCCGCACCCCTGGTCCACGCCCACTACACCGCTGGAGGCCGGCCCTGCTGGTGCTCTGTGTGTTCTTCGCGTTCCTGGGCGCGGCAAGCAACGCCACCGGTACGGTGCTCCAGCGCAAGGCGGCCCTGGCCGTACCGGCCGAGGACGCCATGCGGGCCCGGCTGCTAGTGGACATGATCCACCAGCCGGTGTGGCTGCTGGGCATCTGCGGCGTGGCTGGCGCCGCCCTGTTCCAGGCGCTCGCCCTGGTCACCGGCCCCCTTGCGCTGGCCCAGCCGGTGTTCATCCTGGAACTGCCGCTGGCGCTGCTGATCAGCCTGCCGGTCCTGGGACGCCGGCTGCCGGGCTCCGGCTGGCTCGCGGTCGCCGTCATGGTGGCCGGACTGGTCCTGGGCCTGGCGTGCGCGGCTCCTTCGGGCGGGGGCGCGCAGGCGTCGCTGGCGCGGTGGATCCCGGCCTTCGCGGTGTGCGCGGGAGTGGTGTTCTTTGTGGTGGGCGCTGCCCGGCACCGTCCGTCCGGCGCGGCCCGGGCGGCTCTGCTGGCCGTGGGCGCGGCGGTGTCCAACGCGCTGACGGCCGCGCTGATGAAGTCGGCCGCGGACACCTTCTCCTCGCGCGGCTTCGGCGCGTTCCTGACCGCGTGGCAGACCTACGGCTTCGCGGTGCTCGGCGTCTTCGCGGTGTTCCTCCTGGAGAACTCCCTGCAGGCGGGCCCGATCGCGGCCTCGCAGCCGGCGCTGACGCTGGGCGACGCGGCGGTCAGCCTGGCGCTGGGCATCACGGTGTACTCCGAGCACGTACGGACCGGGTGGTGGCTGCTGCCGGAGCTGGCGGCGCTGGGCCTGATCGTCGCCGGCACGGTCCACCTGTCCCGTGCGGTACCGCTGACCCGGGAACTCGCGGACTAGGGTCCGCCGGGTGGATCCGCGCGGTGCCGCGGGGTCCGGCATGCGGGCCTGCCGCGCGCCGGCCGACGACACACCACGCCGCCCTCCTCCCCGGCCTCGCAGCCGCGCCGCACCGGACCCCGCTCCTTGATCCGCGCAGACCCGAACGACGGGCCACAGTGGTCCCGTGGGGCCCGCGGGCGGCTTCCGGCGCGGCCCGGCGGGGCCGGCTGTCCACCGGCCGGTCCGCCCGGACCGGTGAGCGGGGCCCGCCGTACCCCCTCAGTGCTCGCCGCCGTCCGGCGGCGTCCGCGTCTGCGCCTGCCGTACCGGCTCCGGCACGGCGGGTCCGCCGGCGGTGGCCGCCGCGGCGTCCGCCTCGGCCGCCTCCGCGGCGGCCCTCGCCTGCGCGCCCGACAGCCTGCGCAGCGGGACCTCGCGGATGGTGAGCATCAGCAGGAAGGACAGCGCCGCCACACCCGCCACGATGATGAACACCAGGTGCATCGAGGAGGCGAAGCCCTGCTTGAACGGCGCGGCCAGCGCCGGGTCGAGGTGCTTGATGAAGGACGAGTCGCTCAGCACCGACGTGGCGCTGTCCGGGGTGATCGCGCCGGGGTGGGCGCGCAGGGCCGCCTGGAAGGCCGGAGTGGCACGGGCGGCGTCGAAGGCCGTGGTGATCTTGTCGGTGACGGTGCTGAACAGCACGGACAGGAAGACCGCCGTGCCCGCGGTGCCGCCCAGCTGGCGGAAGAACGTCGCCGAGGCGGTCGCGGTGCCCATGTCCCGCGGCGGGACGGCGTTCTGCACCGAGAGGGTCAGGGTCTGCATGGTGAAGCCGAGACCGACGCCCATGACCGCCATGAAGACCATTGTCTCCGGCAGCGGGGTGTCCCACTGCACCCGGTAGTGGAACAGCAGCATCGCCGCGCACATCAGGGCGGTGCCGACGACGGGGAAGACCTTGTAGCGCCCGGTACGCGCGATGGTCTGGCCGGTGGCGATGGACGCGCTCATCATGCCCACCATCAGCGGCAGCATCAGCAGGCCGGACGTGGTGGGGCTGGCGCCCTTCACGATCTGGAGGTACTGCGGGATCATCAGCAGCCCGCCGAACATCGTCATGCCGACCAGGACGCTGAGCAGGCTGGTCCGGCTGAAGACCTTGTTGCGGAACAGGCGCATGGGGATCAGCGCGTCGTCGCCCATGGAGAACTCGACGAGCACCCAGGCCACCACGCCGACGGCGCCGGTCACGAAGCAGGCGACCGCACGCGTGGACAGCCAGCCCCAGCTCTGGCCCTGCTCCGCGACCAGCAGCAGCGGGACCACGCCGACCACGATGGTCACCGCCCCCCACCAGTCGATGCGGTGCTCCCGCCGGCTGTGCGGCACGTTCAGCACCTTGGCAACCACGACCAGGGCGAGGATCCCGATCGGCACGTTGACCAGGAAGACCCAGCGCCAGCCGGAGATCCCCAGCAGGGTCCCCTGGCCGGCCAGGAACCCGCCGACGAGCGGCCCGGCGACACTGGAGGTGCCGAACACGGCCAGGATGTAGCCCTGGTACCGGGCCCGTTCCCGCGGCGGCACGATGTCCCCGATGATCGCCAGCGCCAGCGACATCAGGCCGCCGGCACCCAGCCCCTGGAAGGCCCGGAACACCGCGAGCTCCACCATGGAGGTGGAGAACGTGCAGGCGATCGAGCCGGTGATGAAGATGCTGATCGCGGCGAGGAAGAACGGCTTGCGGCCGTAGATGTCCGACAGCTTGCCGTACAGCGGCGTGGCGATCGTCGAGGTGATCAGATACGCGGTGGTGGTCCACGCCTGCTCGTTCAGACCGTGCAGGTCGTCGGCTATGGTGCGGATCGCGGTGCTGACGATGGTCTGGTCGAGCGCGGCCAGGAACATCCCCAGCATCAGGCCGCTGAGGATGGTCAGGATCTGGCGGTGCGACAGGCCGCCGGGGGCGGGCTCCGGCGGCGCGGACACGGCCGGGGTGTGGGTGCTGCTCACGTGGTGCTCTCCTGTTTCCGGCCGGACGTGCGCACACGCGGCGGGGTGGTACGGAACGGGCTGCGGGAACGGGCCGGCGGCGTCAACCGGCGCCGGCGTCCCCGCCGCCCGGACCGGGCGCGGCACGCGGCGCCCGCAGATGGCGCTCGGCGAACTCGTCGTTGAAGCGGCCCAGCAGCCGGACGAACGCCTGCCGCTCCTCGGCGGGCCAGCCGGCCAGCACCTGGCCCAGCCGCTCGTTGCGCTGGGCCCGGAAGGCGCGCACGGCCTGCGCCCCGGCCGGGGTGGGGAGCAGCAGCGTGCCGCGCCGGTCCTCAGGATCGGGACGCCGCTCCACCAGCCCGCGCTCCACCAGGGACCGGATCTGCCGGCTCACCGTGGACAGGTCCAGCAGCGTGTCGGCGGCCAGATCCGTCGCCCGCCGCGGACCGGAGTCCGTCAGCCGCCCCAGCAGCAGCCGGTCCCCCCAGTGCTCCTCCCGCGCCCGCTGCCTCCACGCGCCCATCTGCCGCGTCATCCGCACGATCTCGTCGCCGAGCACGGCCCCCTCCGCGACGCCGTCCTGCCCGTCGTCTTCCGCACCCATCGCCCACCTCGTGTCCCGTGCCGACCGACCACTAGTTGCTTGGCTCCTGCAAGTGATAATAGACGCCCCTGCCACCTTGCCCCGCGCCGGGGTGCGCCCGGGAACTGTGCGATCGGCCACGGCGGCGCCGCGAACCGTCACTCGCCCGAGGGGCTGATCCTGCCGTGTCCGGACCACCGGCCGCCGGGCGGTCGCGCGCGGTTCCCGCTCCCCTGAGCACGTACCGTTCGGCGCGAGGGCGTCCCGAGGCCCGGGGGCGCTCTTGCCGTCGACGCCCGCACGGGGGAGCTCTGCGCCGGTCGCGGGCGGCCCGCGACCGCGGAGCAACGGCGCCGGACGCCGGGAAGAACCGCGGCCCCGCCCCCGCGGGACACCGCGGGGCCGGGGCCAGGCGCCCGGGGGCGCGGAGCGGGGACGGTCAGTGGCAGCCGACCCCGTAGGAACCGTTGCCGGAGTCGGCCGCCGGGTCGGTGGAGACGGTGAGACCGACATACGGCCTGCTGCCACCCGGTGTGAAGGTCAGCGTGTCGGTGAAGGTGTAGCTCGTCGCCCCCTTGGGGAACCGCGCGGTCTGCGGCGTCATCGTGGCCGCCCCGGCCGGCCTCCCCGTGCTGCTGCGCCACCAGGTGAGGTGCAGCGTGCCCGCCGCGGCACCGTCGTACCGCACGAACACCGTGGCGGTCGCCGTGTGGCTGCCGGCGGCGCACGCGAAGCTTGTGACGGCGACGGAGGCGACATGCGGCCCGCCCGCCGACCCGGCGGTCTTCGCGGGACCGGCCGAGGGGGTGGTCGGCACGGCGCCCGGGGCCGCGGCCCGGCTGTCGGCGGGCGTGGCCGGCGGTTGCGCGACGGGGGTGGTCGGCGCGGCCGCGGTGGCCGCCGGGCGCGACGCCGAGGGGCTGGCGGCCGGGGAGGCGGTGGTGGCCTCCGCCGAGGGCGGGGCGGCAACGGGAGCCGGGGCCGAGATCAGCGAGGTGCCGACCGCCGGGGCGGGCCGCACCGCGGCGGTGTCGTCGTCGCTGCCGGTCGCCACGGCGGTGACGGCGACGGCGCCCGCGACGAGCACGGCCGCGACGGCGACCGCCAGGATCTTGGCGCGCCGCCCGAACCGGGGCCCGCGGCCCCCGGCGCCCGCGGGCCCCTTCCCGGCGCGGACGCCCCCGGCGCCCGCGCCGGACAACGGCGCGATGCCCGGCTCGGTGGCGACGGGCTCGGTGGCGACGGGCTCGGGGGCGGTCCGCGCCGGCGGGGCCGTGTCCGGAGCGACCCCGCCGGACGGCGGCAGCAACAGGCCGACCAGCGCGGCGAGTCCGCGATGCCCGCGGTCCTCCCAGCCCTCGCCGTAGGCCGCGGTGGCCACCGCCTCCACCTCGCCGGCGAACTCCGCGGCGTCCTGCGGCCGTTCGGCCGGATCCTTCGTCAACCCCCGGGCCACCAGCGACCGTACGGGCTCCGGGACGTTGCCGTCGGGGACCGGCGCCGCGGCGTATCCGTCCGCGAGTTCCGCCATGGTGGCGCCCGCGTACGGCGTCGTGCCGGTGAGGCACTCGTAGAAGGTGACCACCGCGGCGTACACGTCGCAGGCAGCCGTGGCCGGGCCGCCCGCCCACCGCTCAGGCGACATGTACACGGGGGTGCCAGCGGGCGTACCGTCCTGCGCGCCCCGTGCCGAGACGCCGAAGCCGGCGACCTTGACGGCGCCCTCGGCGGTGACCAGCACACGCGCCGGCCGGTGGTCGCCGTGGACGAGACCCGCCCCGTGGACGGCGGCGAGCCCGAGCAGCGACCCCTTGAGGACGGCGAGGGCGGGCTCGGGGGCGGTCGCGCCCTTGTCCCGCAGCAGGACGTCCAGACCGACGCCGTCGACCGACTCCGTCACGATCGCGGCCCGGGGACCGTCCTCCACGTAGGCGTGCAACCGCGCGACGTACGGCGAGTCGAGGTTGCCGAGCAGCTCGGCCTCAGCCCGGAACGCCGCACGGAAGCCCGCGTCCTCGGCCAGCGCGGGCGGCAGGTACGTGATCGCGACCGGGGTCCCGGTGGCCTCGTGCCGCGCCCGCACCACCCGCCCGGCGGCCCCGTCGCCGAGATCCGCCTCGTACACGTGGTCGGGCAGCTGCCACGGCCCGCCCTCCGGCGACACGGGCAGTCTCACGACCCCGCCGGCGCCCAACTCCCGGGGCTCCGGCGCTTCCTGCACTGCCGAAGCCTCCGGCGCCTCGGCCGAAGCGGCGGGCCGGGACGCGGCGGCCTTCCCCCGCCGTGCCGCCGGCCCGGCCCGGCCCGGCTCCGTGTCCGCGACCCGGGCGGCCTTCGGCCCCCGTACGGCCGGCTTGGCGGGTGCGGCGGGTGCGGCGGGTGCGGCGGGTGCGGCGGGTGCCGCCTTCGCGCCCGCGGACGCCCCGCGCCCCTTCGCCACTGCCGTTGCGGCGGACGGGGACGCCGGCGCCGCACCCACCGTGGACGCGGCTGCTGCAGCCCGCCCGTCCACGGGCGCTGCGGGCCGGCCGGAAACCTCGCCCTCCGCTTCCGCGGTCGCGGCGGGGCCCGTACCCGGCGCGGTCCTGCCAGCGGCGCCCTTCCGCACCCGCGCCCCCGGCCCGCCCGCCGCCGTCCTCGGCCCCGCCGTACGCACCGCCGCGACCTTCTTCGCCGCGGGCGCCGCGGTCTGCGCCACCGCTTCGGTGCCCGGTTCCTGAGCCTCCGCCACCTCCGGGGCGGCAGCGACGTGCGGCTCCGTGACCGCCGCCGCGCCGTCCTCCGACGGGGCCGCATCCCCGACCGGCGCGCCGTTCGCCGCGCCCGCGGCCGCGGAGGGCTTCCGCGGCTTCGCCGCCGGCCGGCCCGCTGTCCGCCGCGTCGCCTTCGCGGCCGCCCCCAAAAGCCCCGGCCCGGCCGCGGCGGGTTCCGGACCCGCCGTCACCTTCGCGGCAGCGGGTACTTCCGCCCCGGCCGCCCGCGCGGCCACCGCTGCCCCGGGGGCCACCGGCCGCCCGCTCCCGGCAGGCGCCTGCGCGCCCTTGCCACGGGTCCCGGCCGCCGTCTTCCGCGCCTTCGCCGCGTTCGCCGCGGGACTCGGACCGGGGCGCCGCTGCCCGGTCGGCCGCGCCTGCGGAGCCGCTCCGCCGTCCTCGCCGGGTATGCCCGCGCCGTCTTGTTCGTCCACCTGATCCGCCCTCGCGCTGCCTCTTGTGGGGGAGCCGCTGTTCGTAACCCCCCGACGCCCGGTTCCGTACTCGGGTTCCGCCGGCAGCCGGGCCGATCTGCCGGGGCCCACGGCATCCGTTCGGCCTACCCCTCACACCGGAGGGCTGCGTGTCGAAGACACAGGCGGGCGCCGGGAAACACCCTGGCGCCGCGAAAAAGGGGCCGTGAGGATCAAGAGAGTACTGCGACCGCCGCCACCCGGCGGACGCGGGCAGCCGACGGCAGCACGCACCGCGGCGGTCGGGTGCGCCGCAACGGTCGGGTGCGCTGCGGGGAAGCGGTCCCGACGCCGCCGCCCCGGCGGGGATCCGTTCCCGCCCGGACGGGGGCCGGGCGGGAACGGTGTGCAATCCCCCTTGGTGGTTCTTCAGCACGGGGACGGCACGGCCTTCCGGACGGGAAGGCCGACGCCAGTGGCGCCTGGTCTCCAGGATGGCACCGGAGGGCGCGGCGCAAGGAGAACCGGAGACTTCATCCCCAAACGAATTCACTGCGTCATCATCTGTCCCCTTCCCCCCGGCGCCGACCCGTCCGGCCCCCCGCCCGAGGGCCGTTCGGTCCCGCCCGAGGGCCGGACGGCCCCGTGTGCCCCAGTGGCCCCACGGGTCATTGTTCCGTAAGCCCATGATCACGTGGCGTGGTGGCCCGCTTACGGACCATGCTGTCGTCCCGGCCTCTTGACGGCGCTTCAGCACCGCTGCGGGGGGCCTTCCGGACGGTTCCGACAGGATTAGGTGCGATGTCCAGTAAGCAGGTGTTGACCGCCGTCGTACTGGTGGCGGTCTTCTCGTGGAGCGTGGTGATGGCCGTGCTCGGGCAGCTGGCCGCGGTGGCCACGCTGGTTCCCTCGCTCGGGCTGCTCGTGCAGCAGGTCGTCCACGCGGTCACCGGCGCCGAGGCCCGGCGTGCGACCGCCATCGCGCCGACGGTGCCGGCCGCCCCCGCCACAACGACCGCGCCGGCCGCCCCCGCGCCGCCGGCCGCCCCCGCCCCCGTCGGCGACAACGAGGAGCGGTCCCGGTGACCGGGGCATCCATGGCGCCCCAGTCGCCCGAAGCGGAGCCTCCCAGTCGGCGGGGCCGCAAACCCGGTCCGATCTCGGACACCGCGGGGGTCTCCCACCGCGCCTGGCTGGAGCCGGTCCGCACCAAGCTGTCCGCCAGCGGTCTGACGCTAAACGACCTGGTGGTCCGCTCCGGCTACTCCAAGACCCGCATCTCCGAACTGCTGCGCGGCAACGGCTACTACCCGGGCTGGGAGCTCACCTACAGCGTGATCCACGCGCTGGACATACCGACCTGGCCGATGCAGCGGCTGTGGACCGAGGCCGCCCGGGAAGCACACCGGGAAGCGGACTGGATCGAGCGGAGCATCCGGCAGGTGTACCCCGACGGCCCGCGCGTTCCGCCCCTGGAGCACGAGGGTTTCAAGGAGACCGTGCGTGAGCCGTACACCGACTTCGCCCGGGTCTTCCTCCAGGTCCACGAGCGGGCCGTCCTGGTGGTCCGCGAGACCTTCGACATCCTGTGGGTGCGCTGGGACGACGCCCTGGCCAGCGATAACGTCCCCCGCTACGCCTGGAACGTGCTGCGTGAACGGGTCATGGCCCGGACCCCGCAGCACGCCGACGGCCGTCCCGACCTGCGCCCCGCCGCCTTCTCCACCGTGGCCCAGGACCGGGCCGACGACCCGGAGGCCCACCTCGCACAGGTCAGCGAGTCGCTGGAGCTGTTCGACGCGATCAGCCGGCTGCCGCACAACCAGCTCGACGTGACCGTCCTGCAGTACATGTGCGGCATGGACACCGACAAGGCCGCCGAAGTCCTCGGCGTCTCCCCGGCCCTCGCCGGTGCCTTCGAGCACCACGCCCGGGGGACCCTCGAAGGCATCCGAAGTTCCCACCCCACCGACTCGGGAGGATCCACCCGGTGAGCTCGATCGACCAGCTCCTGTCGCGCGCCCTGCTGCTCAAACACCCCGACGTCCCGGCCGATGTCGTCCCCCACGAGGACACCGTCTGCCCGGAGGCCGCGCGGTTCACGGACCGTACGTGGTCCGTGACCCGCCGGGACGCGACCGGCGACGCCGCGGCGACCAGCCTGAACACCCTGTGCGACGCGGTCGTGACCCAGACCGCGGCCTTCGCCCTCGACGAGTTCGTCACCGAGCAGCTCCCCGCTCCGCACAGCGCCCGGGTGCTGGGCTGCGTCCTCCAGCTCGCCGCGGTGGAGGAGGGCGCCCGCTTCTGGTGGCAGTACGCCGCCGGCGCCGGCGACGACATCGCCTCGTACTGCCTCTACCTCTACCACCTCTCCCTCGGTGAGACCCACGCGGCCACCTGGTGGCGCCGGCAGACCGCCATCGACACCCAGCCGGCGCCCCAGTCGCCCTGCCTGCCGGGCGTCGGCGGGCCGGCCGACATCCTGGGCACCGACGCCGACGCCAGTACCCCGACCATGCTGCGCATTCTCGGCCGGCTGCTGCGGATCTCCGCGGGCAGGTCCAGGACCGAGGTCGTCACCGCCGTGATGGACTACGTCCCGCCGGTCGTCGCCGCGGGCTACGCCGTCCACCCCGACGTCGAGATCCCGCTGCCGGGGCCCGACTTCGCCGACCAGATCGCCCTCATCATCGCTGTCGCCTCCACCGTCGACAGCTCCGCCCCGTCCCCCCGTGCCCGCCCGCGGCCCAGGACCATCGCCGCCCGCGAAGCCGCGGACGTCCCCCGCATGGGCACCCCGTTGGCCCGTCGTCAACGGCGGGCGGGTGGCCGCCCGCCCGCCGCCGACGCCGCCGCCGAGAGCCCCGTCCTGGCCGAGGCCGTCCGGCACGCGGAGGGCCTCGCCCGGTTCACCCGGTAGGTCCCGGACCCCGACGCGGGCCCGGCCGGCGAACCGGCGGCGGGCGCCCGGCGTCGACGAGGGCACGGGCTGACCGGGGTCCTGGCCTCCGTCGCGGGGCGGGGCCGGGCGTCGCCGGGCCCCGCTCAGCCGTCCGGCGCGCGGTCAGCCCGTCGCTGCCGGGTGGTCGATCCGCAGCGTGGCCGTGGCCTGGTCGGATGCCGCCGCCGACCCGGTGAGCGAGACTGTCAGCGCCAGGCCGTCCGCGGTGCAGCCGGGGAAGGTGAGGGAGGAGCCGGAGGTGGCGACGTGGCTGTGCGGCGCCAGGATCTCCGTGACGGGCAGCGGGTCGATCACCGGGCAGCCGGCCGGGACGCCCGTGGCGGCCGCCGAGAAGTACCGCCCCGACCAGGTCTCGCGGACGCTCTGGGTCTGGTCCGAGCAGTTGGTGAGCCGGAGCGTCGCCGTGCTTGACCGGCCTGCCGGAATCTCCGCCGGGGAGAAGGCCAGCCCGTCGATTCCGACGGTCCCGGCCCCGGTGCAAGCGGTGGGCGCGGGCGTGGGGCCGGAGGCACCGGCGGCCATGGCCTCGACCCCGCCGGTGGCCAGGACGACGGCCGTCGCCGCCGCCGTCGCGAATCACCCGCCGATGTACGGAACACGGTGCTGGGATCTGCCGTGGGTGGGTCTGCCGGGCACGTCGACTCCTTTCCCGAGCGCGGGCGCGGGGCCCGCGCCGGCCGCTGATGACGCCCACCAAAGTGACGGCACTGCGGGGAAGTTGGCAATGGTGCAGACCAGCGTGCGCCCCACATCGGTTGTGGACGCCCGGATCCGTTCGGCCCGACGCCGCACACGCCCGGCCGGCGCCCCACTGCCGTCGGGAGCGGGCGGCCCGACCGGGGCACCCGGACGACCCGGCCGCAGGACCGGCGGCGGCGCGGTCCTGACCGGGCGGCACGGGCAGGCACCGGCGGGATCCCGCACCTCACGGCGCACGCGGGATCCCGCCGGCGGTCTCCACCGCAGGCCGCGGCACGCCGCACTGCGCCCGCCGCCCCGCCGGTCCCGGCCGGCACGCCGATCCCGTGGTCCGGCATGCCACCGCGCTCCGATGCAGCACAACGGACGGCTCTGAGGGCGATGGGGGGAGTCGGCCGGTGAGCGGCGGATACATCTTCGATCTACGAGGGCGGGCTCCGGCGGCTGCGCGCGCTGGAGGAGGTCTACGACGGCCAGAGCCGGCACCGGCTCGCCACGCTGGCGGCCCCGGCGCGATGGCGGTGCCTGGAGGCGGGCTGCGGCGCGGGCAGCATCGCGCGCTGGCTGGCCGAACAGGTCGGCGACGGCGGCCGTGTACTGGCGGTCGACGTGGATCCGCCGTTCGCGGCGGACCACCGGCTGCCCAACGTGGAATTACGGCGGCACGACCTGCTCGCCGACACCCTCCCCGACGGGGAGTTCGGCCTCGTTGACGCGCGGGCGGTACTGGAACACCTTCCCGTGCGGGACGAGGCACTGCGGCGGATGGCCGCCGTGACCCGGGCCGGCGGGTGGGTGGGGGTGGAGGGCTTCGACATCAAAGGGCCGATGACGGCCGCCGCCGCCCGCTCCCACCCGCCGCAGCTCGCCGCACTGGCCGAGCGACTCGGCCACGCCCGCCAAGCGGCCTTCACCGCCGGTGGGATCGACGCCGGATACGGGCGCCGCCTGCCCGGGGCGCTGGCGGCGGCGGGACTGGCCGAGGTCGCAGCGGAGATCAGCGCGCCGGTCCTGGCGGGCGGCACCGCGCCGTTCTTCGGGCTGACCCTGTGCAGGTCACGCGGGCGGCTGCTGGCGACAGGCGCCGTGAGCGCCGGGGACGTCGACGACGCCATCGCGCTGACGGAACGTCCGGGTACCACCCGCGTCCCCAACTTCATGGTGCTCGCCCGGGGGCGCAAGCAGCTGTGACCGCCGCGGCGTGTCACCGGACGTCAGCGTACGGACCTGGTGCGCGCGTTCGCGGGTAAGGGCCAGGACATGCCGTACGACGTCGGGTGACGCGCCGGGGCTCCCGGTGTCGTACAACGGGCCGTCGGCGTACGCCTGCCGGGCCAGCCGCACATGCCGGCCCCGGAAGGTGACCAGGGCGCGCAGCAGGGCCGCCACCTCCCGCGCCGCCCGCAGCACGGGCGCCGGCGGGTCGCCCGCGGCGGAGTCCACCGTCCTGACCAGGCGTGTCACCATCGACTCGCCGCCTGCTGCCTCCCGGAAGAGCGTGCGCCACGCCGGGAGGCCGTAGCCGGCGGGGTCGTCCCGCAGAGCCGTGTGCGTGGCGTCCCCGCTGTCGCAGGACCACAGCAGGTGGTCCACCAGGTACAGCGGGACATGCGCGGCGGCGGGGCCGTAGTACGCCCGGCCGTCCACGTGGACCTCCTCCATGAACGGCCGCAGCCTCGCCGCGAAGAACGCGGCCGGGTCGACCTCCTCCGCCACCTCGGCGATCATCACGGGCAGCGGTGCGAGCCGCCGTGCCGCCGCCGCGCAACCGTCGGCGAAGCCCTCGTCCCCCGGGCGCAGCCGGGCGGCCTCCGCCAGGTCGAAGGCCGCCCGCTCCACGAGCGGGGCGCTGATCCTGACGGAGTCGATCAGCACGGACTCCTCGTGGGCCCCGGTGAACATCCGCTGCCTGGCCCCGAGCGGATTCCAGGGCCCGTAGTGGAGCACCGTGTTCCTGGGCACCATGCCGACCGTGTTCCCCAGCGCCAGCAGCGTCTCCTGAAGCCCCGGCACCGCGGCCACCGGTTCGACGTGATGGCGTTTCAGCGACGACAGGAACATCCCGATGTCGCGCATCGCCGCGATCCGGTCGGCGCTGTCGCGGAGCTCCGGGCACCGGCAGACGGCGGCCAGTCCATCGGCCGCGCGCACCAGGCCGCCGACGTCGGCCCGCCGGTTCAGCCCGGGAAGCGCGGCGAGAGCCGCGTCCGCGCCGAGCGGATCACGGGTCTGAACCTCCCGGCACAACGACATGGTCAGGCGTAAACCGTTCCCCTCCACGACTTCAGCCTGCCACGCCGCCCACCACCGGTCGACGGCGGAACCGACGGGAAACGGCTACGTAACCGTTGCCGAAAGCGGGACATCCATCTCCCGTACGCATCTCCCGTACGGCAACCGCCCGCCCGCTCCTGCTCCGGCGCTTTCCGGACCCGCCGTCGAGCGCCCTGGGCCGGAACAAGGCGTCCCGACCCGGGCCGCGTCCGCGTACACCGACGCGGGGAGGACGGTCAGCAGGAGAGGTTGCCTCCCGGGCTGACGCCGAGGACGGAGGTGAACCGCTGGTAGGCGTCGACGCGGCTCTGTACCTGGGCGGGATTCCTGCCGTCACACTCCATCGAGCCGCTGATGGAGCGGATCGTCTGCCCGAAGCCGGCCTGGTTCACCATCGCGTTGTGCGGGGTCATCGACCCGGGGCCGGACTGGGTGTTCCAATACCACAGGCCGGTCTTCCAGGCGACCGCCGGATCGGTCTGCACCAGGTCGGGGTTGTGGAGCAGGTCGATGCCGAGGGAGTCGCCCGCCGCCTTGTAGTTGAAGTTCCAGCTCAGCTGGATCGGCCCTCGCCCGTAGTACGCCGACTGGCCGGCGGGGCAGCCGTACGGCTGACCGGTGTCGCAGGAGTGCGGGTAGTCGGCGGTGTTCTGCTCGACGACGTACACCAGGCCGCCGGTCTCGTGGCTGACGTTGGCGAGGAAGGCCGCGGCCTCCTGCTTCCTGACCGTGTCGCTGCCGGTGGTGGCGAAGCCGGAGTAGGCGCCCAGCGCCCGGATCAGGCCGTCGTAGGTGTAAAAGGGGTTCCGGTTCGGGAACATCCGGTCGAACTGCGCCTCGCTGACGACGAATCCCGGCGGCGTGCCGCCGCCCCCTGGCGGGGCGTTCCACTTCTGGTTGGCGGCGCCCGTACAGGTCCAGATCTGCAGTCGGCTTCCGTTGGCGCTGCTGTCGCCCCGCACGTCCGGGCACTTGTCGGCGGCCGGGTTGACGATGTCGTTCGCCCCGGTGACGACCCACCGCTGGTTGGCGCCCCCGGAGCAGTCCCGCAGCTGCACCGCGGCACCGTCGGCGGTGCCGCGGTCGACCACGTCGAGACACTTGCCGAGCGCCCGCAGCGTACCGTCGCCGGGATTGGACCACCGTTGGGCGTCGGTGCCGTTGCAGTCGTAGAGCTGTACCGCGGTTCCGTTGGCGCTGTCGGCGCCCGCCACGTCCACGCACTTGCCGGCGAGGCCGGTGATCCGGCCGTCGACGGTCGGCGACGGTGTGGGCGCGCTGCCCGGTGGCGCGCAGGGCCTGTCCGGCGGTCTCGCGCGGCGCCCGCGCGCGAGGACGTCCAGGGCGCGCGTGGCGGCCCGACCGCCGTCGGAAAGCCCCGGCCGTGCCCGCGCAGGCCCCGCGGCCCCGCCGCGGTGCCCTGATAACGCGGGCCTTCGGGCGCTTTCCGGTCATTCGGCGCGGGACCGTCATAGTGGATCAGTAAACCGCGCATGCTCATCTCAGGCGCATTCCGTACGCCGAACGCGAGCGTGAGTCCTGCCGTTCTCCCGGACCTTCTGCCGTCCGGTCTTCCTGTTGATCAGTAATTTCGCCCGCCGGAAACCACAGGGCCTGCCCAGCGGTCCCCGTGTACCCGACACGGAAAGGAATGCGATCATGGCCGTCAGCTACTGCCGTGTGTGCGGAGAGCCGCAGGAAGGCGTCCGCCCCGGCGCCAAGGCCCCCGTGCACAGGGCCGCGGGCCACCGGGAGAAGTGCCCGGGATCGAACCAGGGAACCGTCCGCCAGTGAGGTCTTCTCGGCGCTGATCGTTTTCATGTCGTATTGAGGACGACCGCGGCCCGGGGACAGGTGGGCGCGGGCCGCGGTGGTGTCGGGGGCGGAACCGCGACGGCCCGGCGGAGCGGGCCCGGGGCGGGGACGCCGCCCGCCGCCCCGATCCGGCACCGGTGAGTGACGGACGGACGGGTCGGTCGGCCGTGCCGCGCGGGGCGTCGGGGGCGGCGCCCCGGACGACCGACGCGCAACCCGCGCTGGTCACGGGCGTGGTTTCGCGGTGGGCCCCGTCCTGCCGGCAGACTTGCGCCTGTCTCCACGACGAGCGCGGTCCGACGGGACACGGCGTCGAACAGCCGGTCCCTATCACTTTGCAAAGATCATTGCAGCGAAAAATTCGGTCAGCCGTTCACTCCCTGTCGCCCGGCCCGATGTCACTCCATCGAGACGCTCATGGCCGAAGCACGCGGACTGCAGAGGAGAGCGCTATAGCCTCGACCCGTAATGTTCCGGACGACGTGAACGGAAAACCCATGGCCTTCGAATCCTTCGATATGATCTTTCATCAGCCGGATATTTGCTTGGACCTCGACGACTCCGCCGTCGAGGCCACCACGTATCCCGCCACTGCCGACCGGACCGGTGAGACCTGGACGGTGGATGTCCACAGCCTTCCCGACGGTCTGTCAGTACGGGCTGAGGGAAGTACCTGGCGCGAGGTGGAGGAAGCTGTCGTCACCAGGGTCCCGAGGGAGCTGAAGGCCGGCCCCGGGACGGTCATCGTCTCGGTGAAGCCCGCCGACCCCGAGGCGGCCGCTGCGGTCGGCGCCCTCACCCGCGCCCGGCTGGACCGGGCCTACGCCGAGCAGGCCGAGCGCGACGCCGCCCGAGCCGCCGTGCGCGTGCTGGCCGCGCAAGGCTGGAGCGCCGAGGACGCCGGCACCGTCCTGCGCCTGCCGACCGCCCGCATCGACAAGCTGCTGGCGGCGGCCTCAGGGCTTAGCGCCTGACCGGCGCCGGCGTGGACTGCGGGTCCCACCCGGTGCTTCGCCCCCACCGGACACGTCCGGTGGGGGCGCCCTGCTTCCGTTCGGAGGGCAGTGATTCCGCCCGAACCGTGCCGGGCGCGGCCGGCCGACCGCGCCCGGCACGGCTCTTCCGGCCCCGGACACCTGGCCGGTTGTCCCATGGCCGGCCCGCCGTCCCTTGCCGGCCGAGCCGGAGCGGGTGTGCGCGCCCGGATGGGCGGCCGTCGGTGTCGGACCTGGCCTCTCGGGCTGGGCGCACCGGCTGGTGAACGGCATGGGCGGATCGGCCGGCCGGCTCGGCCGGTGCCACTTGCTGATCAGCGGCGGTACGGGGAGGCCGCGGTCCTGCCGGACCAGGCGTGAGGGCTCCTCCGGACAGGCGGGCGATGACAGCCGGCCGGTCGTCGAAGCGCTGAACGAGGCGTTGGCCGGTGTCGTACGCGGGGCCTGCCGGAGTCGCCGTCGGCGGCGAACGCAACCCACGCGGTACGCATCCGGGCGGACAGCGCCTCCGCTTCCGGGGAGGGCGTTCCACCGATCGGCAGGGCCGGCTGACCGCGGTCCGGGTCGCCGAAGACGAAGCGGCACGTCGAGGCCGTGGCAGGCGCCGAGGACGCCACCCGTGCCCGGAGCCGGCCAGGCGGCTCGGCGAACAGGCTGCCGCGGAAGACCGCCGCGCCCGCCTTCCGTAACCCGCGCACCCGCACCGCCGCGCCCGTACTTCGGGCCGGGGCCCGAACGGCTCGCACCCGGTCGCGGTCACCACGGCTTCCTCCCGAACGGGAAGGCGAGCGCTCACGGCGGCCTCGGCCCCCGCGGATCATTCACTGCCGCCACACCCCGCGCCGGCGATTGACCGCCCGCGGGCCGCTGGAGCCGGCTCCCCGCCGCGTTGACGGTGGCGGGCCGTCTCGGGCAGGTCTTCGCTTTCTGCCGCGTGCAGGACGCTTCGGATCAGCCGGGGTCCTGCATGATCCGGGACGGCCTGTAGGCCCCTTTGTGCGCCGCTGAGTTGAGGGAGGCGGTTGTCGAGTCGGCCGTCGTGGCCGGTTCGTTCACGGGGCGGGCGCTGCGGCTTGCGGCCGGGGCCGGGTGTGTGCCGGCTGCGTGGTGGTCGGCGGTCCTGTGGGGGACCGCCGTGGTCGTGTGCGGTACCGGGCTCAGTTGGTGATGGTGATGTGGACTTCGTTGGAGAGGACGCCGCCGGTGTTGGTACGCATGGTCTTCTCGCCTGTGGTGCGGAAGGGGTCGTAGATGGGTCCGTAGGTGAGGTCGTTCTTGGTCTTGGTGGTTTTTCCGGCGACGTCCTGCCAGGTGCTCCCGATGAGTTGCTGGAGTTGGACCGTCGTGCCGGGAGTGATTCCGGTGGTGCTGCCGGTGTACGTGAGGTTCTTGCCGACCTGGGTCCTGATGGGGGTGACCTGGAGGTTGTTGGTCGCGGCACGGACGGTGGCGGTGGTGTGGGTGTGGGCGGGTGTGTGGGCCGTCGCCGTGGCGCTGGTGGCGGCGCCGGCGAGGAGCGCGGCGGCTGCGGCGCCGACGGCGATGGCGCGCCCTGCGCGGCGGGCGGGTGTGCGGGTCATGGCGTGTTCCTTCCAAGAGGTATGTCCGCTAGGGGAATCTATGTCCCATACGGGAGGTTAGAGGGCGGTCCGGGAGGCGCGGGCACCCGACGGCAAACCCGAACCGCAAACCACCCGGACGGCCCAACCCGTCCCGGCTCATCCGGCAACCTGGCCCGGGCCGCACTCAGCCCCCTGTGACAAATCCGTTAGTGATCACTAGCCTCCGCGTTTCGTTTGCAGTGGTGTCCGGATCTTGAGCGGGAACGCGAAAGTGCCTTCTGAGCTGGGATGATGAGGCTTGTCTAGGGCTTCTGTCATCACAGCGAGAAGGCACTTTCTGCGTGCAGACTACCGGGTCACGCCCCGCGCTGGTCGTGTCGGCCGACGGTCGCGGAGTGGTCAGTCACGCCGGGTCGCGTCTGCTGGCCGACCTCGCCGACGCCACCGGCCTGACGGGGGCCTTCACCGACACGCTGCGCCGGCTGCGGCCACGGGGCACCGGGCACGACCCCGGCCGGGTCGCTGTCGATGTGGCAGTGATGCTCGCCGACGGCGGCCAGGCCATCTCCGACTTGGCCCTGTTGCGCGACCAGCCCGGCGTGTTCGGCCCGGTCGCTTCCACTCCGACCGCCTGGCGTCTGCTGGCCGGCCTTGATCCGGCCGCACTCGCCGGGCTGCGCTCGGCCAGGGCCGCCGCCCGTGACGTCGCCTGGCTGCAGGCCGCCGAGACCAAAGGCGGCATAGCAGCGGCCCGCGCAGGTGGCCGGGACCTGCCCGGCCTGGTCCTGGACATCGATGCCACCCTGGTGACCTGCCACTCCGACAAGGAACAGGCGGCACCCACCTACAAACGCGGCTTCGGCTACCACCCGCTGCTGTGCTTCCTGGACAACACCGGCGAGGCCCTGGCCGGACTGCTGCGGCCGGGCAACGCCGGCGCGAACACCGCCAGCGACCACATCACCGTTCTCGACCGGGCCCTGGCCCAGATCCCCGACGCCCACCGCCACGGCACCCCGATCCTGGTCCGCGCCGACAGCGCCGGAGGCGCGAAAACCTTCCTCGCCCACCTGTGCTCCCTGCGGGACCGGGGCATCCGCACGTCCTTCTCCGTGGGATACGCGGTCACCGAACCCGTCCGCCGGGCGGTCCGGGCCCTGCCCGACCGGTTCTGGCACCCGGCTCTGGAGCAGGACGGCACCCTGCGGGCCGGCGCGCAGGTCGCCGAGCTGACCGGCATGGTCGACCTGACCGGCCACCCCGACGGCACACGCCTTATCGTCCGGCGCGAACGCCCGCACCCCGGAGCGCAGTTGTCGCTGTTCGACCTCGACGAGGGCATGCGCCACCAGGCGTTCCTCACCGACACTCCCGTCGGCGAAGGCTCGCTGCAGTTTCTGGAGGTCCGCCACCGCGGACATGCCCGCGTCGAGGACCGCATCCGCTGCGGCAAGACCACCGGCTTCGGTCGCTTCCCCTCCCGCCACTTCGCCATCAACACCGCGTGGCTGGAGCTGGCCCTGACCGCCATCGACCTGCTCGCCTGGACCCAGACCCTCCTGCTGGACGGCGAGTTGGCCACAGCCGAGCCGAAGAAACTCCGCTACCGCCTGCTGCACGCAGCAGCCCGCCTCACCCGCGGAGGACGACGCCTCCACCTGCGGATCGCCGCTACCTGGCCCTGGCGAAATGAGCTGACCAAGGCATTCACGCACCTCGCGGCACTGCCCAGACCAGCCACCTGACCCATGGCCCAGCCCTGTTCACCTACGACCCGAGGAACCCTGGAGCACCCGACCCAGCGTCGGGCCAAAGCCATACCCACCCCACACAAACCGCGACGACCACCGATAAGGAGGGATCAGCCCAGCTCAACCCACCCCAACCGAAACAGGGAGGCTAGATGAGTGATGTGCTGACCTGGGTATCTAGTAGCTTGTCGCTGCTTAGTTTCGGTGTGTCGGGTGGGAGATTGGTGTCCGGCGGATTTCCCTGCCTCTGCCGGACAGGATGGCTGTCGTGCCTTCGGAGAAGAAGCGTCCGGTCACGTTGAACGTGGCGGATCGTGAAGAGTTGGTTCGGGTGACCAGGACGGGAGTGCATCCTGCCTCGATGATCCGCAGGGCCCGGGTGCTGCTGGCGCTGGACACCTCGGTGGGTGTGGTCGACCCGAAAGAGGAGATCGCTGCCCGGCTCGGAGTGTCGGGAGAGACGATCCGGCTGGTTGCCAGGCGGTTCGCCGAGACCGGTGGCGATGTCCACGCCACGATCGCGCGGAAGCAGCGTGACCTGCCGCCGGTGGCCTCCCCGGTGACCGGTGAGGTAGAGGCCCGGCTGATTGCGATGGCCTGCTCGCCGCCGCCCCAGGGTTATGCCCGCTGGTCGCTGCGGCTGCTGGAGAAGCACGTCGCGCTGGTCGGGGACATCCCCGATCTGGACCACTCCACCATCGGGCGGGTCTTAAAAAAACGAGGCTGCGTCCTCATCTGAGGAAGTGCTGGACCATCCCGCCGAAGGCGAACGCGGAGTTTGCGGCCCGGATGGAAGACGTGCTGGCCGTCTACGCCCGGCCCTACGATCCGGCGCGTCCGGTGGTGTGCATGGACGAGAAGCCCTGCCAGCTCCTCGCCCATGCCCGCGACCCGTTCCCGGCCCGACCCGGCCACGACGCCTGCCAGGACAGCGAGTACATCCGCTGTGGCACCTGCTCGGTCTTCGTGTGGGTCGAGCCCCTGCGCGGGTGGCGTCGAGTGCACGCACTGCCGCAGCGGACCCGGACCGACTGGGCCGGCCAGGTCAAACAGTTACTGACCGTGGACTACCCCGACGCTGAAACCGTGGTGCTGGTGATGGACAACCTCAACACCCACGGCATCGCCTCACTGTACGAGGCATTCGCACCACAAGAGGCCTTCGCCCTGGCCCAACGCCTCGAGATCCACCACACACCCAAACACGGGTCCTGGCTCAACATCGCCGAGATCGAACTCTCCGCGCTGACCCGGCAATGCCTCGACCGCCGGATCGCAGACCTCGACATACTAAACACCGAACTCTCCGCCTGGCAGAACACCACCAACACCAACCAACGCCAGGTGGACTGGCAATTCACCGCCCACGACGCACGCACCAAACTGCGCCACCTGTATCCCAAAAATTAGCAGCGACAGTCTACTAGGGCGTTCCCTCCCCGGTCCTGCTGGCCCTCGCCGACCGGGGGTTCGCCCGCTTTCTCGAAGGCATCACCGAACCCAACGGCGGCGGTACAGCCGGCGGCCACGGTGACGCAGCAGGACACCCATGAGCAGGCCGCGCACCGTCCTGTGCGACCCAGCGGGCCTGATCGAGGCCGGCCTCCCCTTCGACCGCGCCCCGTACGAGGCGCTCGTCACCGCCGTGCTGGCGTGGACCACCCCGGACCTCGCGCGCTGCGACTGCGAGCAGATCACCCTGCAACTGACCGGCCACGCCCGCGCCGTGGCCGCCGACGTCCAGCGCCGCGCCGCCCGACTGGCGCACCACGACGGCCGCCAGGCCCTGGCTGAGGTCGTCCTGCGGGAGACCGAGCGGCGGCTGTCCGTGCCGGCGCAGGGATCAGCGGCGTGCGTCCAGGACCGCGCGCGGCTGGTGCGGGCGCTGTACGAGCGACTGGACCGCCTCACGGAAACTCCTTCGCCTCCCCGTACTGAACCTTCCGGCAGCGGGCCCGGGATCTCTTCCGCACCGCGCTGACCCGGCCGGGGACGCAACTGCATCGGGTGTGGCCCTTCGGGGTGCCGCTGTGCGGCTTCGGTGCCTCCGCATGTTCGTCGGGGCGTGTGTTCTGTGGTTGAGGAAAGTTCGGGCGGAGAGCGCTGAAGAGTTGCACGTTGGCAGTGGTTCTGCCGTCACCGAGTGTGTCATTGATCACGTTCGTATCAGGTTTCGATGCTGAGGTAGCACAGGCGGTGCCTGTTTTATTGCGGTTAAGTTGACTTGTTCCTCTCATATGGGAACGAAGTCCATGCCGGACTTTGACCCCTCGTTTACCCCGTTGGATGCCGGGTGACTTGGGGGCATTCATACCCGTTCCGTTCTGTGTGTTGGCTGTGTGAAGATCCCTCGTTCGAGTTGTGAGTTTTTCAACTGCCGAGGGGGTTCTTGTGGTTGGTAGGTGGGGGGTTGCCCGGCGTCGTGTGCCGGGCAGACGTTCGGGGTTGGTGTCGTCGTGGTGGTTGCGGCGGGTGTCGGGTGTGGTGGTGATGGCTCTGGCTGTCGGGGCTGCCACCGTGGTGGGGGAGTCCGGTGTAGCGGTTGCCGCGGCCCCGGCGCAGGCACCGGCTGTGGTGCCGGGGCATGCGGCGGCGTTGGGTCCTGCTGAGGCGTCGGATGTGGCGTCGGCGCGGTTGATGGCGCGGTTGCAGGGGCGGCGGATCGAGGCACTGTCGGAGCGGACCGCGGACTCCTCGACGTTCGTCGAGGCCGATGGCTCGATGAGCACGGAGGCGTACGCGGGTCCGGTGCGGGTGAAGCAGGCTGATGGTTCGTGGAAGGACATCGACACCGATCTGGTGGATGCCGGTGCGGACTTCAAGCCGGCTCAGGCGGCGGCGGATGTGGCGGTGTCCGGTGGCGGGGATACGGATCTGGCGTCGGTGACGGACGGGTCGAAGTCGTTCGGACTGCAGTGGTCGGGCATGCTGCCGCCGCCGCAGGTGGACGGGAACACCGCGACATATGCCATGGGTGGCGGCGCGTTGTTGACGGTGCGGGCTCTGGCGCAGGGTTTTGAGCAGTCGGTGGTGCTGGCGTCCGCACCGGTGGCGCCGGTGTCGTACCGGATTCCGCTGACGCTGAAGGGCCTGTCCCTGACGAAGGATCCCGGCACAGGCCAGCTGTTGCTGAAGGACCCGGCCGGGAAGCTGGTCGTGGAGGCCGCGGCCCCGCACATGTGGGACTCCTCCCTCAATCCTGCGTCGGGCGAGCCTGCCCATCAGGCGGAGGTCGCGACCAGTATCGATACCGGCACTGACGGGTCGACGACGCTGGTGCTGACCCCGGACCCCGGGTTCTTCGCGCAGGGTCTGACGTATCCGGTGATGATCGACCCGTCGTCCACTCTGGCGGTGACCACGGACACGTGGGTACAGACCCCGGACTACCCGGACACGCAGCTGAGTTCGGAAGAGCTGAAGTCGGGCACTTACGACACCGGCACCGACGTGGCCCGCTCGTACCTGAAGTTCGACGTCTCGAAGTTCGGGGGCAAGCACATCACCGGCGCGACGATGTCGCTGTACTCGTACTACTCCGCGACCTGCGCGACGACCGGTGCTCCGACGCAGGCGCGGCGGATCACCTCTGCCCTGGACACCACCTCGATCACCTGGGGCACGCAGCCCTCGACCACGACGACGAACATGGCGTCCAACACCGGTCACTGGGGATTTGACTCTTCGTGTCCGGCGAACTGGTCGAACTGGACGCTGACCGGCATGGTGCAGGACTGGGCCAACGGCGCTGCCAACGACGGCATCCAGGTCCGCTCCGCGGACGAGACCGATCCGACGACCTGGCGTAGGTTCCGCTCGGCGAACTACACCACGGCCGGGTTCGCGCCGAAGCTGGTGGTCAACTACAACTCCATCCCCAGCCAGGCCACCTTGGTGGCCCTGGTCAACGGCGCAGCCACCAATGACACCACGCCGACGCTGCAGGCAAAGGCCACCGACGCCGACGGCGGCCAACTGACCCTGCACTTCGAGGTGTGGAACTCCGCCGGCACCACCATGATCAGCAACGGTGACGCGCCGCCGGTCTCGCAGGGGTCTACCGCGTCGTGGACCGCCCCCGCGCTGGCGCAGGGCAGCTACAAGTGGCGGGCCCTGGCACGGGACGGCACGGACAGCAGTGCCACCTGGCCAGCCTGGAACACCTTCACCGTCGACACCGCCCCACCCGCGGTCACCGCGGTGGCATCCTCCGACTTCCCGGCCGGTGCCTGGTCCGGCGCGCCTGACGCGAACAACCAGTTCTCGGGGTCCTTCACCTTCACCCCGCCCGCCTCGGACGTGGCCTCGGTGGTGTCGAAGCTGGACGACACCGCGTTGCCGACCCAGGCCACCACCGGCGCGCCGGTGACGCAGACCCTCAGCTTCGGGCAGGGCAAGCACACGCTCTATGCCACCAGCCACGACAAGGCCGGCAACATATCCGCGCTGACCTCGTACGTCTTCTACGCCGGCTCCGGGGCCTCTTTGAACAGTCCGGGTGCCGGTGACCGGCCGGCCCGGCGGGTGAGCCTGACCGCGTCCTCCGACCCGGCCAAGGGCTACACCGGGGTGACCTACCAGTACCGGTTCGGCGCCGCCGACCCCACCTGGAAGCCCGTCCCCACCGCCGACGTGACCGTCACCACCACCGGTGCGGCCGTGGCCGCGTGGCCGCTGGCCGCCCCGGCCGGTGTCCCGCCCGGTCTGACATGGAACATCACCACCAGCCTGCCCGACGGGCCGGTGGATGTCCGGGCGGTGTTCACCGACGGGACCACCAGCGGCAACTCCCTGCCCAGCACGGTCACTGTTGACCGCAATGCCGGCCAGGCACCCACGGTGGACGCGGGTCCCGCGTCGGTGAACGCCCTGACCGGTGACGCCACGCTGAGTGCCACCGACGCCTCCGCCTTCGACATGACGGTTACGCGTACTGCGTCGTCGCGGCGTCCGGCCAACGGGGCCGCACAAGCCGGTCAGGCGGCGATCTTCGGACCGCAGTGGACCGCGGGCACCACCGCGGAGATCACCGGCTCCGACTGGTCCTACATCCACCCCACCCCACCCACCTCAACCACCTCCGTCGCGCTGGTCGACGTCGACGGCGACCCGACCGGATTCACCGTCAAAAACGCGGCAGCCGGGACGTGGACGCCCGAGCCGGGCTCGGAGGACCTCACCCTGACCGGGGCAATCGGCGGCAGCACGCTGACGCTGACCGACACCGACGGCACCACCACCACCTTCACCAAGCCGGCCGGTGGCACCACGTGGCAGGTGTCCACCACCAAGCTGGCCACCGACAATTCCACCACCACCGTGGTGCCCGACCCCGTGGCGGCCGCGGGGCAGAGCCGTCCGAAGTACGTGATCGCCCCCACCAGCGCGGTGGCGGCGTCGGCCTGCCAGACCAGCCCGGCGACCAGGGGCTGCCGGGTCCTGGAGTACGTCTACGCCGCGACCACGACCGCGACCGCTACCGCGTTCGGCAACATCGCCGGGCAGGTGCAGCAGATCCGCGAGTGGTCCACCGCCCCCGGCGCGTCCGCGTCCACGGGAACCACGGTGGAGCAGTACCTCTACGACAACGCCGGGCAGCTGCGGCAGGCGTGGGACCCGAGGATCAGCCCCAGCCTCAAGACCGTCTACACCTACGACAGCGCCGGCCGGATCGCCACCCAGGCCGACCCCGGCCAGCTGCCCTGGACATTCACCTACGACAGGGTCGGCTCCGCCGCGACGGCCGGCGACGGCATGCTGGTCACGGCTTCACGCCCCACCCTGACCCCGGGCAGCGCCAGCGTGACCGACGGCGGCACCGCCACCACCAGCATCGTCTACAACGTGCCCCTCACCGGCAGCGGCGCGCCGAACTCCATGGCGCCTACCGATGTCGCCGCGTGGGGGCAGGCGGACGCGCCCGCGGACGCCACCGCGGTCATCCCGCCGGCCGTCTCCGGCGAGACCACCCCGGCCTCGCACGACGGCACCGCCCTGACGGCGGCCGACTACCTGCAGGCCACCGTCACCTACACCGACGGCTCCGGCCGCGAGGTCAACACCGCCACCCCTGGTGGGCACATCACCACCACCGAATACGACCGGTACGGCAACACGGTCCGCGAACTGACCGCCGCCAACCGCGAACTCGCATTGTCCACCACCGGCACGGGGCTGGCCGAGCTGCAGCAGCTCGGCATCGACGGCCTGTCCACGGCCGACCGCGCGCAGGCGCTGTCGACGACCTCGGTGTTCAACACCAGCAGCGTCGCGGCGGACGCGGGCACCGACAAGGACACCGACCCGGCCACCACCGGGCAGCGGGAGCTGGAGGAGTACGGGCCTCTGCACACGGTCACCCTGGCCGGCATCCTCCACGCGGCCGCCGGCGGTACCGACCTGCCCGCGGGCAGCGTGGTCCCGGCCCGCCGGCACACGATTACTGCTTACGACCAGGGCCGTCCCACCGACGGCACCGCCACCACGAACAACCAGGCCACCACCGTCACCACCGGCGCCGACGTCTTCCAGACCGGCAGCGACGACGCCTACCCCAGTAATGCCGACCAGCGGGTTTCCACCACCGGCTACGACTGGGTCAAGGGCCTGCCCACCCAGACGGTCACCGACCTGGCCGGCCTGAACCTGGTCAAGACCACCAGCTACGACTCGCAGGGCAGGGTCATCAAGACCACCCTGCCCAAGTCCAACGGCACCGACGCCGGTGCCACGGTCACCACGTACTGGTCCGCGACCGGCACCGGAGCGTGCAACGGCCGCCCCGAATGGGCGGACCTGGTCTGTTCGACCGGCCCGGCCGGCGCCATCACCGGTGGCGGTTCGAACCCCACCCAACTGCCCACCACAACCACCGAATACGACGCGTGGGGCAACACCGCCCACGTCACCAAGGTCGCGAACGGCACCACGCTGACCACCACGACCACCTACGACGGTGCCGGGCGCGTCATCACCGTCGCGGTGACCGGTGGAACGGGTACTGCGGTGCCTGACACGAACACCACCTACGACCCGGCCAACGGTCAGGTGGCCACCACCACCGCCGGCGGCCACACCATCACCCAAGCCTACGACGTCCTGGGTCGGCAGATCTCCTACAACGACGGCGCCGGCAACACCGCCACCACCTGGTACGACGCCCGAGACCGTCCCACCAAGACCACCGACTCCGCACCGTCCACCACCACCTACACCTACGACACCACCACCGATCCCCGCGGCCTGGAAACCTCCCGCACCGACTCCATCGCCGGAACCTTCACCGCCACCTACGACCCCGACGGCAACCTGGCCGCCGAAACCCTGCCCGGCGGCTACACCCTCGCCACTACCACGGACGAGACTGGCGCGGACACCTCCCGCACCTACACCCGTACCAGCGACGGGCTGACCGTCGCCGAGGACACCGCCGGCGACACCGTCAACGACCAGCAGGCCACCCACGCCTCCGACACCGGAGAACAGGCATACGCCTACGACGCGGCCGGCCGTCTCACCAGTGTGGACGACGCCCAGTCCGACGCCACCACCCACCGCGCCTACGCCTTCGACAACAACACCAACCGCACCGGCCTGACCACCACCACCGACAACCCCGACGGCACCGCCGGAACCCCGGCCACCACCACCTACACCTACGACAGCGCCGATCGCCTCACGATCACCGGCACCGTCTATGACGCCTTCGGCCGCACCACCACCCAGGCCACCGGCGCCACGATCGGCTACTACACCAACGACCTCGTCCACCAGCAAACCTCAGCAGGCGGCACCAGTCGCCAGACCTGGACCCTCGACGCCGCCCAGCGCCTGGCCTCCTGGACCACCGAAACCAACACCACCGGCACCTGGACCCAGACCGGCACCAAAACCAACCACTACGGCAGCGACACCGACAGCCCTGACTGGACTGCTGAGGACACTGCTGGCACCATCACTCGCGAAGTTCAAGGACCGGATGGGGACCTCGACGCAACCACAACCGCAACCGGCGGCACCATCCTCCAGCTGACGGACCTCCACGGCGAGGTCAGTGTCCAACTGCCCCTCGACAGCAGCCAGGCACCCGTCGCCCTGGCTTACGACGAATTCGGGAACCCCGAATCAGGCACTTTCGCTGCCCGCTATGGCTGGCTCGGCGGCAAACAACGCTCATCAGAAACCATCACCGGCGCCACCCTCATGGGAGTCCGCCTCTACGACCCCACCACCGGCCGATTCCTCAGCACGGACCCCATCCCCGGTGGCAACGCCAACGCCTACGACTACTGCACCGCCGACCCCATCAATTGCCTTGACCTCACCGGCAAGGGGAGTTGGGTTCTCAGGAAGACTTTCAAACTCAACAAAAAGACGGCGATTGCGGTTGCCAAGCGACTAATTAAGGGTGGCGGCGTAGCGGCGGTACTGCAGGATATTGCTGGCGTTGTGCTCCCAGGGTGGGCGGTGCACGCTCTGTACTACCTGGGGGTCAGTGCCGCAGGTCTGGGAGCGGCTATTCTCGCCCACGTCGGGAAAAAGGGAATCAAGGTCAGAATCGGAATCTATAAGCCCTACAGATGGATCCCCTGGGCCTATTTCCGCATACAGTTCACGAAACTGAAGTAGAATAATGGGTGCCGTGACCGCAAGGCGGTCGCGGCACCCGAAACCTGCTGAAGGGGGGTGTTGGCCATGAAATTGAAAAATCGGATCGACCCGGATAAGCGTGGCGCATTTTGGACCGGGCTTTCAATCAGTACCGCCGTGAGCATATTTGGATTCCTGCGGCATTCCGGAGGAGCCCTGTGGTACGTCTGGCCTGCCGGCTTTGCACTTGTCTCCACGTATCTCTTGTGGGCGCTTTTCACCGGTAGGATGGACGACTAGTAAAGCAGGGACCGGCGCGATGGCTAGTGCCTCTCCCCGCTCGTTCTCGGAGTCGCCGCGACTCGGATCGTCTTGGAATATCTGGGAATGGCTGGGAATCACACAAACAGGCGCCATGGAATCGTGGAACGCGTCGGCTGCCCGGGTGTTCCACGGAGGAACACCCGGGCAGCCCGCCCGTTTCGGCACGAAGCCACTGAGCCTTTTCCATCATCGCTCTGAGCTGGCCAAATGCAGGGTGAGGACGGCTTTGACGAGGGCGGTGATCCGGGTGGTGGAGCATCGGAGCTTACGCAGGAGTCGCCAGTTCTTGAGGGTGGCCCAGGGCTTCGGCGTAGTTGGCGGCCGTCCGTTTTGTGATCATGTGAGGCTGAGGAGTTCGAGGGATCGGCGGGCGTCGCGCGCGTTGCGGCGGAGCCCGGCGGCGATGTTCTTCACGCCGCTGAGCCGGAGAGCGCCGACCGCGAGGTTGCGCCAGGTCGCCATCGCGCGCGGAGCATTATGACAAATCTGCTGGCGATCACTGGGTCGTTGATGTACTGACCTCGGCATCTAGTGATCGTTATAGGATTTTTGATGTGGTGTAGCACGTTTCTGAGCTGGGATTTCGAGGGAGCTTTGGGTTCTGTAGAGGCTCTGAGCTGCAGAATTAGTGATCGTCTCGGAATGTAGTCATCGGCGCCGGATTTCCTTGTAGCTGCGTGGTCCGGGTAGCTGGATTTGTGCTGTTCAGGGAATGGTCTGGTGGATCGCGCCTGTGGCGACTTCCGAAGAGAAGCAAGGGCACAGGCCGAGGTAGTGGGCTTTCTACGCGCTGGGCAGGCAGGCCGGGAACGACTCCCGCCTGTCGAGCTCGCGGTACGAACTGCGTGACGGCGGGGGCCTCGTCACGGAGTCCGGCGGTGAGACGGGGGGTAGTTCTCGGAGATGGCGAGTGAAGAAGACGAAGGAGACGGGTTCTTCGGCGGGGTCGATCTGGCTGACGAGGCAGCAGGTGCTTGACGGTGTGCCCGGACCGGAGGGGATGCGGATCGGGTTCGCCGTTCCGGAGGAGGCCGGCACGGTAACCACCTTGTTGAAGGCGGCCGCCGACGACCTGGAGACCGGTCATCTTGAAGCGCTTGCTCGAGGGCGATGCGGGACGTGGCTGCTGGATTCCCCGGCGGGCGCTGACTTGGGCGAGCCGCTTGTTCGGGCGATGGCGACCGGTGATCTCCAGTCTGCGGCAGACGAGTTGTCCCTGCCGCTGGTTGCTCGGGACAGCGACGGGCAGGTGACCGGAGCGCTGCTGGGGGTCCCGTCCGGCACGGTTGTCTCTGGGTTATCCCGGTTACCGGTGTCCCGGCAGCAGATCCTGATGTCGATGCTGACGTACGCGAAGATCAAGGCGGTCGCGGTGTCGGAGGACGTACGCGGGCGTGGGATCGGAGCCGCGCTGCTCAACCGGTGCGTGCAGTTGTACGGGCAACTGGATTTCACGCTGTTGTTCGGCGAGTTCGACACCGGGCGCGATCTGGGGCCGTATTACGCGCGGCAGGGCTTCAACGTGTAGCGGCCCGGGCAGGCCGTCGACGTTGGGACCCTCCTGACCGGCGTACCGCTTCATCTCGGGGCGGGACCGAGTCTGACGTTCTTCTGCCGATGGTGTGCACGCGGCAGGTGACCGTCGGACCGGCTCACCGAGGCTGCCTGTGACGCACTGGTCCTGGCCGAGCCCATTGGTGCTGCGCCGGCGCCGTGACCCCTGGCGGTTCGCGCCCCGCCCTCTGCCCGCAACGCTCACGCGTGTGCGCACCACAGGAACTCCTTCCGCCACCAGATGCTTTGGGCTTCCCTGTCCGGCTGGAGTGATAGAGAGAGCCGGAACAACGCTCCTCGCGGCCGTTGCGTCTGACGGCCCTGACCTTCGAATGGCGACGATGCTTCCCAACGGCCCCGCCCAAGTCCGCACCACTGCCACGCAATTCCCGGCAGACGCTGGCGTCCCTGCTTGCCAGGACCTGCAGATCACACCACAGGCTTTGGCGCGTGCTCTGTTCATCACGGGCAGAGCGCCGAAGGACCAGATGAAGCACGCGAGATCATCGACATACGAGTGGTGCCACAGGGTGGCAGCCATGCCCGCCTACCTCAGCTGGACCGACGACGGGCAGGTCTGTCGCATCACACGCACCGACCTCGCCCAAGAGCTCGATCCTTCCGAGAAGGGCATGCTGTCCTACACCCTGGGGCAGGCCATGTGCCAAATTTTCGCAGAGACGCAATTGTCCGTCCGCTTCTTCATGCATGTCGCCCGCTACGCCAGCACTTACGGGCTCATCTTCACTCCAGGCCATAGCCGAGCAGACTTCTTCGGCGAGCGGACCTCCGGGGGCTACGTCGTCGCAGAGGCCAAGGGCCGCTCCGGCCGTCTGACGAGCGACCTGCGCAAAGTCATGGAGATACAGAAACGGACGGTCAAGACCATCGGTGGCCACATACCGAAGATCGCCTACGCGAGCGCGGTGGACTTCCCCTCCCCTCGTGGAGCCATGCGTCTGACGGCGATCGACCCCGACGAGGCTGCCCCGAATGCGATCGACCTTCCCGTCGACCCAGATCGGCACATCCTGGCCTACTACGCGCCGTTTCTGGACGCCTTCGCTCACCAGCAACCACAGCTCCTGGGCGACTACGTCGTGGCCAGCTTCGCCACGCTCGGCGTGACGCTTGGGGTACTCACACCCGTCTTGCAGCGCGTTGAGAGAGCGTCACGACGCGGCAGCATTCCTGGCCTTCGCAACGACATCCTGCGCCTGCTCGACCGCCACACCCCTCGTCAGGACCGAACACTCCATTCCGACGGCACACTTTTCGCTACGGACTGGACCCTTCCTCAAGTTGATCGGCTCCGCCCAATCCGCCAGGGCCGCGACGAACTGCCCAACTTCCTACACCAGGTCTACCGCAGCACGGATGATGGGGACGATTGGCGGGAAGAGCCCGTCATGGAAGGGGCATTTGATTGGCGAGATCTACCCCGTGCCAGCGGCATGATGCCGGGAATCTTCCCTCTCAGCGATGGTGATCTTCTCGAGGGCTGAGGCGGGCAGCACTGGCTGCGCAGTCTGTGTGAGGCGTGCTCCCACCTGTTTCGTACCGTGTACTGACCGTTCCGTTGCGTCGCCTGCCTCCAGACCGGATCCGCTGCACCGGGCAGCCCGCCACCCCAGTCTCATCGCCCCTGCTCCCACCCACACCGCGGCCGCCGCCCTCGGCGCCGGGACGGCGCCGCAGCGTGGGGCTTCCAGGGCTGAACCCTCGGCCGCCGCCGCGTCCACCTCAAGATCGACAAGAACGGCTTCCGCCGAGCTCGGCTCAGTCGAAGCGAGCCAACCCACTGGTGCGCCACGAACGTCACCGAGGCCCGTCAATGAACGTTGCGGTTCCCTGCGGGAACGTCGGCGGTCGCACGTACAGTCGGAGCATGGCTCCCGATGAACTGATCGCCCTCGCCGAACGGCCGCGCGCCTGCAGGCTGGGGGTGTCAAATGCCTAGTATCAAAGGTCGTTTTGAATACTCTGATGGCCTGACTCCTGGGAGATCAAAGGACGGCGGCCTCCATCAAAATCTCTACAATGACCAGGGACGCCTGGTAGACCACGGCACGTTCATTCCCGACGACGAGAACGATGATGGTTCACAAGCTGACCCGCCGCCAGTTTTCATTTATATCACCGACGGGAACAGTTCGGATTCACGCTCGGATGAGCACAGCGACCTTGTCGAGACGATCTCTGATCTCGTTGAGTTGCTTATTTTTGTCGCCGAGGCTTACCCACACGTCAAGAGATGGTGGAACAAGGCACTTCCGGTCATCAAGTCTCGGTGGAACAGACTTTCTAAAACTCGCGTGACCGATAGCCAACCTGCCGCTGGCGAGGCGTCGACTGTGCTTGAGGCTACAGTCGTAGATTCCTCGCAAGGAGTGGTTGCCCTGCCCGAGGTGTATAGAGCCAGCATGAGCAGTGCAGAAGCGCGGGCGCGCCTTCTGCTGGCTCTAGTGGCTAAGGCATTCAGTGAGGAGCAGATAAGAATAGTTTCCGCTGCCCGCATCAAAGATGATGATGGCCTTGTGGAACTGAAACGCACGGTTGACGAGCTCACGCCTCAACAAATTGCTAACGTCGTTAAGGCGCTTAAGGCGAAACCATCGTTTCTTGACGATGAGAAATTGGCTGAACTTGGAAATATTCTCGGGAGGGACGAGCAGATCATAGAGATGCTTCGTCTGACTGGTCCTGAGAAGCGGCCGCGTAGCCTTGAATAAAACTGAGGCCTCGTGCACGGGCAGGGCCTCAAGAAATGATCACTGCTGAGGAAGCGTCAATCAGCACAGACGTGCCTCGCTCGTCGGTGACATACCAAGTCTGAGCACCCCGCGGCGTGGCGCGAGGGGCAAGGAGACCCCGGTGTCACCACGGAGCAGACGGAGATCCGTCCGCTGTCAGCCCGTACCGTCTGATCGCCTTGGCCTCGTCGGGACGCCCGGCGCTCTCCCGCACTCGGGCAAGCTCATACAGTGCGTCCGGGTGGCCGCCGTTCACGGCTCCGCGGGCTAACTGCTCGGCTCCCGCCTGGTCTCCTGCCCGTACCCGCATCTGGACGAGATCCCCGAGAAGGTAGGGGATACTGGTGTAGCTGATCGTGATGCCTTCGGCTCGTTCTTGCTGCCCGGCTTCCTCCAAGAGCCGGAGAGCCTCCTCCAGGCCCTCGATGTCACCCTCGCGGGCAGCGCTCATGGCGTACTCAACGGCTTCGTCCCGGCGGCCGGCCTCCTGCAGTCGGCGCATCTCCAACTCCACTGCACTCGGCTGAGGGTGAGGGGCCTCGCATTTTCCGGACAGTGATCTGACAGTTTATTTCACGCGGCTATACGAAACTCCATGTATTCGGCGTGAACTTCTCGCGGTGGGCGGTATCCGACAGCCGAGTGGAGGCGTTTGTGATTGTACCAGAGTTCGATGTATCGGGTGATGTCCTGTCGGGCGTCCTCTCGGGTCGGGTACGTCACGCGGGAAACCCGCTCGTTCTTCAGAGCGCCGAAGAATGATTCCGCCATCGCGTTATCCCAGCAGACGCCGGTACGTCCGGATGACCGGCGGAGTCCGAACCGTTTCAGCGTCGCCGCGAACTCGGCGGACATGTAGTTCGATCCGCGATCGGAGTGGAATATTGCACCGTCGGCGAGTTTCCTGTTCCGCGCCGCGTTGCGGATGGCCTGGGATATGAGAGGAGTTTGGTAGTGGTCGTCCATCGCGTAGCCGATGACTTCCTTCGTGCAGCAGTCGATGACGGTCGCGAGATAAAGCCATCCTTCTCCGGTTTTTACGTAGGTTATGTCGCCGACGAGTTTTTCGCCGGGCGCGTCGGCGGTGAAGTTCCGGCTGACAAGGTCCGGCACGTCGCTGGCTGCGGCCTGGGTGAGCGACCACCGCTTCGGCTCGGGCTGGCAGGGCACCAGACCCAGCTCACGCATCAGCAGGCGGACCAGCTCCAGGCCGGCGGGGCGGCCCCAGCGGACGAGCTGGGCGTGGACGCGCCGGTATCCGTAGGTGCTGTCCGACATGTCGAATGCCTTCTTGATGAGCAGTTTCAATTCCTCGCGCCGCTGGGCTGTGGCAGAATCCGGGCGGTTCCGCCATTCGTAGTAGCCGGACTTGGACACGTCGAGCCGTTCACACATGAACTCGACGGGATGCGCGTACTCCGTGGTGTCGAGCCGCATCGTTTCGATGAACTCGTACCTGCTCGCTACCGGGGATCCTTCGCGAAGTACGCCGCGCATTTTTTCAGGAAGACGTTCTCCATCTCCAGTTCACGGATACGCCGGTCCTGTTCCTTCAGGCGTGCCCGCTCATCTAGCGTCAACGGCGAACCTGCCGCTGGCTCGTTCTGCTTCTGGTACTTCTTCACCCAGCCCCGGAGCGTCTCCGGGTTCAATTCGAGCTCGCGGGCCGTCTCAGAGATGGTCCTACTGGACTGGAGTGCGACCCGGACAGCTTCCTCACGGAACTCCGGGGTGTACTTACTGGGTGGCGCCACTTCGTGCTTCCTCGTTTCCTTGACAGGACAACCCTATTGGGTCCCTGTCCGGAAGCTTCGGGGCACCTCAGGGGCAGAGGTCTCCGACCACTGCCTTCGAGTCCACGCCAACGTGATCGTCTCTATAGAGTTCCGGAGCTCGGTGAGCTCCTGCGGGAGGTGTGGCTGTCCGCTGCGCTGCGCGACGGCCGTGGCGTCGTCCGCGCGTCCTAGCCTCGTGCTTTCGCGAGGGGCTTGTCCGGTCCTTGATCAAATAAGTAGAGAGTGCCGCTGACCTGCAACGATGGGACTTGTCTAGGGTCCAGTCAGTCGCAGGAAAGAAGCACTCTCCAGGTGAGTAAGCGTATCGGGCCGTATCCGCGTGTCCACGTCCGGGACGGCGGGGGCACGGTGGTCTCGCAGGCCGGTGGGGTGCTGCTGGCGGAAACGATCCGCAGGACGGGGCTGGACACGGCGATATCGGCCGCACTGGCACCGTGGCGCAGGCCCCGGGCCGTGCACGACCCGGGCAAGATCCTGCTGGACGTCGCTCTGGCGGTGGCGCTGGGCGGGGACTGCCTGTCCGATGTGGCGATGCTGCGGGCCGAGCCCGGCCTGTTCGGGCTGGTGGCCTCCGACCCGACCGTCTCCAGGCTGGTGGACACCCTGGCCGGGGCGGGTCCTCGTGCGCTGACCGCGATCCGCCGGGCCAGGGCCGAAGTCCGCGAACGGGTGTGGATGTTGGCCGGTGCCGATGCCCCGAACGCGGACGGGCAGGTGACCGTGGACATCGACGGGGTGCTGGTCCTGGCGCACTCCGACAAACAGGATGCCACCGCGACGTGGAAGAAGACCTTCGGGCATCATCCGCTGGTCGCGTTCGTCGACCACGGCCCGGCCGGGTCCGGGGAACCGGTGGCCGCCCTGCTGCGGCCCGGCAACGCGGGCAGCAACACCGCCGCCGACCACATCACCACCACACAACTGGCCCTGGCCCAACTGCCCAAGCGCCACCGGCGGGGCCGCTCGACCCTGGTCCGCACCGACTCAGCCGGCGGCACCCACGAGTTCCTGAACTGGCTCACCACGCGGGGCCGGTGGCTGTCCTACTCGGTCGGGATGACCATCACCGACGCGATCCACCATGCCGTGCTACAGGTTCCGGGATCGGCCTGGACCCCGGCAGTCGAGCCAGGCGGCCAGGTCCGCGATGGCGCCTGGGTCGCTGAACTGGCCGGGGACGTCCTGAAGGGCTGGCCGGCAGAGATACGGCTGATCGTCCGCAAAGAAAGACCGCACCCCGGTGCCCAGTTGCGGTTCACCGATGCCGACGGCATGCGCCTGACGTGCTTCGCCACCAACACCACCGGCAGCCCGATCGCCGCCCTGGAGCTGCGGCACCGCCAGCGCGCCCGCGCCGAGGACCGCATCCGCAATGCCCGCGACACCGGCCTGCGCAACCTCCCCCTCCACCACACCACGAGCAACCGGATCTGGCTGGAGATCGTCCAGCTCGCCCTGGACCTCCTGGCCTGGATGCCGATGCTCGCCCTGACCGGCACCGCCCGCCGCTGGGAACCCAAAAAGCTCCGCCTGCGACTGTTCTCCGCCGCCGCCCGCCTGGTCACCACCGGCCGCCGACACATCCTCCGCCTGGCCCGCCACTGGCCATGGACCCACGTGATCACCAGCGCCTTCACCCGGCTCCAAGCCCTGCCGAACCCCGGCTGACCAGCGGCAACGACCCATTCCAACGAGCACCCGACCGCCTCCGGAACCGTGGAACCCGGCGCCCACCCGACACGACAGTCGGACCATCGGCCTGCCCATCTCCAGAACGAACCGAGAACCGCCAAGCAAAAAGCCCCCGTCAACATCGAACGAGGGCTCATGCAAGATCGAGGCTAGCCTCAATACCAGTGACTTAAGGTTTTGGCTGGTAGGGTGTCCGGCCGGGAGGTGCCTTGGATGCCACGGCCGGGTCAGATCAAGCCGGAGACGGATGAGAGGTTGTCGGATCGCATCGCGGTTGGGCTGCTGACGCGGTCGTTTCCGCCGGAACTGGTGGACCGGGCGGTAGCCGAGTGCGGTCGGGAGGGGCAGCGCAATCGGCTGCTGCCGCCGCGGGTGGTGGTCTATTTCGTGCTCGCCATGTGCTTGTTCTCCGGCCAGGGCTACGAAGAGGTCGCACGGTTGCTGACCCATGGGCTTGCATGGGCCCAACGCTGGTCCGGTTCCTGGCAGGTGCCCACGACGGCGGCGATCTCACGGGCCCGGGCCAAGCTGGGGCCGGAACCGCTCAAGGTCCTGTTCGGCCAGGTGGCGAAGCCGTTGGCGACCGAGTCGACGCAGGGAGCCTGGTACGGCCGCTGGCGGCTGGTGGCGATCGACGGCACCGTCTTCGACGTGCCCGACAGCCAGGAGAACGCCGCGTACTTCGGGCGTCCGAAGACCCACCGCACCGCGCGGTGTGCGTTCCCGCAGGTGCGGGTGGTGGCGCTGGCCGAATGCGGCACCCACGCGATCACCGCCGCAGCCCTGGGCCCGCTGACCACATCCGAGCCTGTGCTGGCCCGTGAGTTGTTCGGCCGCCTCGGCGCAGATGATCTGCTGCTGGCCGACCGCGGCTTCACCGGCCTTGAGCTGTGGCGGGCGGCTGCGGCCGGTGGTGCGGACCTGCTGTGGCGGATCCGCTCCCATCAGGTACTGCCGGCCCGCGAAGAGCTTCCCGACGGCTCGTATCTGTCGGACATCGTCACAGCCAGGGACCACCGCAAACGCACCGACCCCGAAACGGTGCGGGTGATCGAGTACACGCTCAACGATCCCGGCCGGCCTGAGCAGGAGATCCCCTACCGGCTGATCACCACGGTCCTCGACCACGAGGCCGCACCCGCCCTCGAACTGGCCGCGCTCTACAACCAGCGGTGGGAGATCGAGACCGCGCTCGACGAACTCAAGACCCACCAGCGCGGCCCGGCCGAAGTCCTGCGCTCCCGCTCACCCGGCGGCGTCGAGCAGGAGGTCTGGGGCCATCTGCTGGTCCACCACGCCATCCGCACCCTGATGCACGACGCCGCCCAACAAACCGGCTTGGACACCGACCAGCTCTCCTTCATCCGCAGTATCCGCCTCGCCCGCCGCCAGGTCACCGCGCAGGCGGCCTTTTCCCCCTGACCGCCTGGCAGCGGCCCTCGCCGACGGCCTCCGCGAGATAGCCGCACGCCGGTTACCCACCCGCCGCAGACGCTGCAACCCACGCGTCGTCAAACGCAAGATGTCCAACTTCGGCGTCAAACGAGACGCACACCGGCACGGCACCGGGCCTGCCAACAACCCCGCCGAAGCCCTCGCCCTCGCCCCGCACTGGCGCACCGCCCCGATCAACCCACCGACCAAGGTCCAACGAAACCAAGACCCGATCCCTTAAGTCACTGGTATTGAGGCTAGACTAACCAAGCCGTCTCGACCGGCGTCGACCAAGCCGAACGGCTTCGCTCACGCCACCAACATCGGCGAACTGAGGAGAGCCTGAATTGCGTTCCCGTCTACATCACGTAGCGTTGTCCGCCGCCGACCTGACCAAGTCCACCGAGTTCTACGACGCCATCCTCGGTCCGCTCGGTTACAGGCGCACACACACCTTCGAGTCCATCTGCGTATGGGGCGGGCAGGAACCGGAGGTGCTGCTATATCCGATTGAGGACCCAGACACCTCGCCCCATCGCAAAGGCCGCGCTGGTCTTCAGCACTTGGCCGTCGAGGTAGCCGACCGGCAGACTGTCGAGGACGTTCACAACGCCGTCGTCACAGGCGGCTGGACCATCGTGTTCCCGCCAAGGGAGTATCCCGACTATGCCCCCGGTTACTATGCAGTGTTCGTGGAAGACCCGGATGGCAGCCGGTGGGAATTCCTCTACTGCCCGGAGCAGTCATGACACTCGATGTCTGGTGGCGCACGAGGATTCGCGGAAGGATCCGTCGGCAGCTTCGCGATCAGGCTCTGCTGGACGCCGCATCCAAAGATGTGTTCACCGGAATTTACCGAGACAATCTGTGGGGTAACCCCGAGTCCCGCTCTGGCTGGGGCTCAACGTTAGGCGGTCCCAACGGCACGCAGGTATTGCGCGCGCAACTCCCGTCATTGATCGATGAGTTCAAGGTCACGTCGATCGTCGATGTCCCGTGCGGCGACCTAAATTGGCTAGCGCGCCTCAACCTCGACACGATCGATTACCTGGGCGTCGATATCGTCGACGATCTCATCACCGCCAACATCCAGCGCTACGCTAGTCCAAACCGGCACTTCAAACAGGCCGATCTGACAACTTGGACGCCGCCGCCGGCTGACCTGATCATTGTCCGCGACCTCTTGATCCACCTGACGAACGACCAGGTCATCGCCTGCTTGCGTAACGTCGCCGCTAGCGGGGCACGGCTCCTGCTGATCTCCAACTATGCCAGAGTACGTCGAAACGGCGATACGTTCGCCGGCGGTCTGCGATTGCATAACTTGATGCGGCGGCCTTTCGCTGAATTCGGCATCGAGGGCGCGGTTATCCGCCGTCTGCCCGACGGCGACGGTAGCCGCGGGCGGCAGATGCTGCTGTGCGACATATCGGCGATACATGGTTCACCGACTGCTCTCCGTCCGTGAGGCGGGGTGTCGGCGTTGCCGGCTTTGATCTGTCAGCGGCCTGTGCTGATTGGCCGCCGAGCGGACGTTAAGCGAATGCACGCGTACTCCCCGAGCCTGCGGGGGCGGTCCTCCCCTCCTCGCTTGGGGAGGACCGAGGTTGAACCGGCGATACCAACTGGTCGGCCAGGGAGATTCCGACGTTGGCCGGCAAGGGCACCTTCGCGTGCAACGAAAGCCGAGGCACGGTGTTGGAAAGAGGTCAGTGGCGTTTTCTCAGTGAAGCGCGCGGGCGATATCGCCGATCCGGCTCGGGCTGATAGTGAGCTGCACTGATCTTTGTGGAGTTCTTGAAGCCTGGGTTACGATTCCGGGCGTAAGGAGAGGCACGAGCAATGCCAGCACCCCGTAAGTACCCTGATGAGCTTCGTGAGCGCGCGATCCGTGAGGTCCGCTCCACGGGCCGCCCGGTGGCCCATGTCGCCCGCGACCTGGGTATCCACAAGGAAGCCCTGCGCGGCTGGGTCCGCCAGGCCGAGGCGGACGCCGGTGAGCGTGACGACCGGCTCACCACTGCCGAGAGGGATGAGCTGAAGGAACTCCGGAAGGAGAACGGCGAGTTGAGGCGGGCCAACGAGATTTTGAAGGCCGCCTCGGTGTTTTTTGCGCAGGAGATCGACCGTCCCCGGACGAGGCCGAGCAGGTGATCGACCGCCTGCGCGACGAGGGCCTCGGGGTCGATCCCGTCTGCCGGGTGCTGAATCTGTCCCCGTCGACCTACTTCGCCCGCAAGTCTCGGCCGAAGTCTCCTCGCCGCCTGCGCGATGAAGAGCTGAAACCGCTGGTCACGGCCGTGTGGGAGGACTCCGGCCGGACGTACGGGGCCCGCCGGGTCGCCCGCGCGCTGGTCCGCGCCGGCCACCAGGTGGCACGTTGCACGGTCGAGCGGCTGATGCGCGAGCTCGGCATCGAAGGCGTCATCCGCGGCCAGCGGCGCCGCACCACCATCCCGGAACCGTCCGCCCCGCGCCCGCCGGACCTGGTCAACCGCCGCTTCACCGCCGAGCGCCCGAACCGGCTGTGGCTGGCCGACCTGACCTACATCCGCACCTGGTCCGGCTGGGTCTACGTCGCCTTCGTCCTGGACGTGTTCTCCCGCCGGATCGTGGGCTGGCAGGCCGCCACCCACATGCGCACCGACCTGCCACTGGACGCGCTGGAGATGGCGCTGTGGCGGCAGAGGATCAAGAAGGACGCCGACCTGATCCACCACAGCGACAGAGGGTCGCAATACGTGTCCATTCGGTATACGGAACGTCTCGCTGAAGTCGGCGCCTCGGCGTCGGTCGGCTCCGTCGCGGACAGTTACGACAATGCGATGGCCGAGGCCCTGAACGGCACGTTCAAAGCCGAGTTGATCGAGCATCAGGGGCCATGGCAGGACTTCGACGAGGTCGAACGGGCCGTCTTCCAGTGGGTCGCGTGGTACAACGCTGAACGGCTCCACTCCGCCCTCGGCTACCTCCCGCCCGACGAGTACGAACAGGCGTATTGGGCGCAACTGGAGCAAGCCCCGCTGACCGCTTGATCACACGATCGCAGACTCCACGAAACTCAGGGCACCTCAGGACCCCACGGAGGTCCGCCGTTGGATCACGGCCTTCATCCGCATCGAATTCCTAGAGACCGGCCTGTTCTTCTGGAAAACCACCTGGAACAGCATGGGGAGTGTCTAATAAACGGCGGATCTGTTGATCATGGAGACGCCAAGTGAGTGAGATGACCATCGAGCACGAGTCCGTGGCTGAGCCGGTCGCTGTGGCCGCGTCGGACGAGCAGTTGATCGCGATGCTGGTCGACCGGGCTCGGAACGAGGGCCTGCAGCTGACCGGCGAGGGCGGGCTTCTGCAACAGCTGACGAAGCGGGTGCTGGAGTCTGCCCTGGAGGGCGAGATCACCGGCCACCTCGGCTACGGCAAACACGACGCGGCCGGCCGGAACACCGGCAACAGCCGCAACGGCACCCGGTCCAAGACCGTGCTGACCGATGTCGGACCGGTCGAGGTGAAGGTGCCCCGGGACGTGGAGGGCAGCTTCGAGCCGCAGATCGTCAGGAAGCGGCAGCGACGGCTGACCGGCGTCGACGAGATGGTGCTGTCGCTGTCCGCGAAGGGACTCACCCACGGGGAGATCTCCGCGCATCTGGCCGAGGTCTACGGCGCCGAGGTCTCCAAGCAGACCATCTCAACGATCACCGACCAGGTGATGGAGGGCATGGCCGAATGGCAGAACCGGCCACTTGACCGTGTCTATCCCGTTTTGTTCGTCGATGCCATCAACGTCAAGATCAGGGACGGGAAGGTCGCGAACCGGCCCGTCTACGTCGTCATGGCCGTCACCGTCGAAGGCACCCGCGACATCCTCGGCATCTGGGCCGGCGACGGCGGCGAGGGAGCGAAATACTGGCTGCAGGTCTTCACCGAGCTCAAGAACCGCGGCCTGGACGACGTGCTGATGTTGGTCTGCGACGGGCTCAAGGGCCTGCCCGACGCGGTCGAGACGGTCTGGCCCCGCACCATCGTGCAAACCTGCATCGTCCACCTCCTGCGCAACAGCTTCCGCTACGCGGCCCGCCAGGACTGGGACAAGATCGCCAAGGCGCTCAAGCCCGTCTGCACCGCACCGAACGAGGCCGCGGCGGCCGAACGCTTCGGGGAGTTCCAGGACGCCTGGGGGAAGAAGTACCCGGCGATCATCAAACTGTGGGAGAACGCCTGGGCCGAGTTCGTGCCCTTCCTCTCCTTCGACGTCGAGATCCGCACAGTCATCTGCTCGACGAACGCCATCGAGTCCGTCAACGCCCGCATACGCAAGGCCGTCCGGGCCCGCGGACACTTCCCCACCGAGGCCGCCGCCCTGAAGTGCATCTACCTGGCACTGATGAGCCTGGACCCGACCGGCAAGGGCCGCAAGCGCTGGACCATGCGCTGGAAGGCACCCTTGAACGCCTTCCAGATCGCCTTCGAAGGCCGGCTCACCCCGGCCAACAACTGAACCTCAACAGCCAAGATCAGCCGTTAAATTGACAGACCCTACCTGAGCGTCGCATCAGTCAGCTTCGCCTCGTCCAGATACGCGTCGTGCAGGTTTGCGCGGGTCAAGTTGGCGCCGGTCAGATCCGCGCGCAGGACGGTCGTCCGGCTCAGGTTCGCGCCGGCCAGGTCAGCGCGGGTCAAGTTAGCGGCGGATAGCTCCGAGGCGGTCAGCTGCGCTCCGCGCAGATCCACGCCGATCAGCTGTTCCCCCCGCAGCATCGCACCGAACAGCTCTAATCCGCCTACGTCGGCGTTGGCTCGCAAGATCGTCTCGGGAAGATTTGATCTTCCCACTGTTGCCTCTTCCAGGTAACTCACTGCCACGAATGTCAGAGCGTCGGTCGGGGATGGGCCTCGTCGGCGGTGATGCCGACGAGGTCGGCGACCTCACCGGGCCCGTCGTCGTCTTCGAAGTGCTGATGTGCGCTCAGGCGCGATACGGCTTGTGCTTGTTGATCCACTCGCCGGCCGGAATGGTGGTGCGCTGGTATGCCACCGCGGCGTCCTGGTTCAGGGGGTAGACAGGCCGCGGTCGGCGAACTCGGCGCTGATCTGCCAGGTGGGGAGACCAGGGAGAAACGCAAAGGCCCATGTGGGGCGAAGTCGTCGACGCGGAAGCCGGTGTCGGCCACGGGATGGGACTGGCCGTTGTATGAGATCGGCGGGCCTTCGCTCGGACCGGCGCGCCATTGCCAGGGCCATTCCAGGCCGAGCAGGGGGTACGGGGGGCGTTCGGTCTGCTCGACGGGGATGATGAAGCCGGCCATCACGTTCTCCAGGTCCACGCCGGCGCCGAGGATATTCGCGCCCTGCTCGTCGCACCACTGCATCCACGCCAGCTCCTCGCGGCGACGCTGTGACCGTGCGGCGTCACGCAGCGAGCCGCGGGAAGAGAAGGTATCTCCTTATCTCATATCATCTACTCATAAGTAAGGAAGAATTTCAGTGAAACGGCGTCAGATAGGCGCTGCGGTCGCTACGGTTCGTCATCATGCGGTTTCTGCACACCTCGGACTGGCACCTGGGCCGCCGGTTCCACGGAGAAGACCTGATCTCCGCCCAGAGCACCTTCCTCGATCACCTGAACGACACGGCCCGCGCCGAGAACGTCGACGCGATCCTTATGGCCGGCGACATCTACGACCGGGCCATCCCCAGCCTGGACGCGGTCCGCCTGTTCAACCGGGCCCTGCACCAGCTCGCCGACCTCGAGATACCGATCGTCATGATCAGCGGAAACCACGACTCGGCCCACCGCCTCGGCGTCGGCTCCGGCCTGTTCGCCCGCGCCGGGATCCACCTGCGCACCGACCCGGCCACCTGCGACGTCCCCGTCGTCCTGACCGACGAGCACGGACCGGTCGCCGTGTACGGGGTGCCCTACCTCGAGCCGTCGATGGTCCGCGGCCAACTGGAGGCGGAGGCCACCTCGCACGCCGCGGTGCTGACTGCGGCCATGGACCGGGTCCACACTGATCTCACCAACCGGCAGCCGCCCGGGACCCGCTCGGTGGTCATCGCCCACGCCTTCGTCACCCCCGGCACCGGGCAGGACGATGAATCCCAGGCGGAGGAGTCGGCCAGCGAACGCGACATCAGCGTCGGCGGTGTCGCCCACGTCGGCGCCGACGTCTTCGACAGCATCGACTACGTCGCCCTCGGCCACCTCCACGGCCCCCAGAGGGTCACCGACCGCGTCCACTACAGCGGCTCCCCGCTGCCCTACTCCTTCTCCGAAGCCGACCACGTCAAGTCCTTCACACTGGTCGACCTCACCCCCGGCACGGCCCCCACGGTCACCCGCCTGCCCTGCCAGACCCCCCACCGCCTGGAACGCGTCGAAGGCCTCCTGGACGACCTGCTCACCGACCCCGCCCACGAACCACTCAAGGACGCCTGGCTCGAGGTCACCCTCACCGATGCGGCCCTGCCGTTCGAGGCCATGGCCCGGCTGCGCCGCCGCTTCCCCCACACACTCAGCCTCAAGCACCAGCGCGCCTTCATCCCTGCCCAAGCCACCGAGACCCCCACCTACGCCGAACGTCTCCGCGGCCGCAGCGAACTCGACATCGCCTGCGATTTCATCACCGACATGCGCGGCACCGGCCCCACCCCCGACGAACACGCCCTGCTCCAGCAGGCCGTCGACTCCGCCCGCGTGAACGAACTGCAGAAGGAAATCGTCTGATGCGCCTGCACCACCTCACCCTGCAGGCTTTCGGACCCTTCGCCGGCACCCACACCGTCGACTTCGATGCGCTGTCCGCCGACAACCTGTTCCTCCTACACGGCGACACCGGTGCCGGCAAGAGCACCCTGTTCACCGCTATCTGCTTCGCCCTGTACGGCGAACCCCCGGTCGACCGCGACCTTCTGCTGCGCAGTCACCACGCCCCGGCCGACCTGCTCACCCAGGTCACCTTGGACGTCACCATCGCCGGCCACCGGCTGCGCATCGAACGCGAACCCCAGCAGACGCGCCCCAAGCGAAGCGGTAAGGGCGAGACCGTCCACAAGGCCGAGACCCGGCTCCAGCGGTGGACGACCGACTCCCTCGGCCAGGGCCACTGGGAACCCTCCAGCAGGTCCCATCAGGAAACCGGCAAGGAGATCAAAGACCTCCTCGGCATGAGCCGGACCCAGTTCTGCCAGGTCGTCCTCCTGCCCCAGAACGAGTTCACCAAGTTCCTCTACGCCGCCGCGCCCCAGCGCCGCGAACTGCTGGGCAAGCTCTTCCATACCGACCGGTACGCGCAGATCGAACGCTGGCTGAACGACCACAGCCGCACCACCCAGAAGAACCGCGACGCCGCCCGCGACGAAGTGCTGCATCTGGCGGCCCGCATCCACCAGGCAGCCGGACCGGACCTGAAATCCGAGCACGACGCCCCCACCTCCGACGTCCCGCACGCCCTGACCGACCCTGCCCTTGCCTGGGCCCGGGACCTGACCCAGGCAAGCCAGGCCGACGCCCTCACAGCCCAGGCCGACGCCGAGAAGGCAAAGAAGAACCAGGTCGAGTACCAGACCCTGGAAGCCGCCACGCGCGTGCTGCATCAGCAGCAGACCACTCATGCCGCCGCCCGCGCGGAACTGGACCGGCTCCACGAGCAGACCCCTCACCAAGAAGCCCTGAGCCGGAGCCGTGAGCAGGCCCGACGCGCCCAGCAGCTGGCGCCGCTGCTGCACGCCGCCCGCACCGCCCGCACCGACCACATCCACGCCCAGGACACCGAAAGCGCCGCCCGAAGCCGGCTGCTCCCTGAACACGCCACACTCCAGGCAGCTGACCTCGCAACGGCCGGGCAACGCATGCGTGACGACATCGCTGTGCTGAGCACCCTGCTCCCCGAAGAGACCAACCTTCGCCAACTCACCGCCGACCTGGAACGGATCGACGGCGAGCGGCAGGACTTCACCGTCCAGCAGCACGTCGCCCGTGACTGGCTCGATCAGGAGACCACCCATCGCGCCGCCCTGGATGCCCGCCGGGAAACCGCCCGCAAGGCCGAGGAGGAGGGCCGCCGCCACCAGGATCAGCTGGAGACCCTGACCTTGCGCGTGGAGGCCGCCGAGCGCCGCGACGCCCACCTCGCGCAGATCACCGCCACCGAACAGCGCCTGGCCGCCGCTCAGCAAACCACCGAGATGGCTGCCCAGGACCACATCGATATCCGCCGCCGACGCACCGAGGGCATGGCCGCCGAACTCGCCGCCAGCCTCACCGACGGCGCGCCCTGCCCGGTCTGCGGCTCGTGCTCCCACCCGGCCCCCGCCGCAGCTCCCGAGGGGCAGCCCACCCGCGAGGACGAACAAGCCGCCGAGGACACCCACCAGCGAGCCCAGCAGCAGCGCGACGCGATCGCCAGCGAACTGCAGCAGCTGCGCGAGAACGCTGCCACCGCGACCGGCGAAGCCGGCGACACCCCGCTGGCCGACCTCACGGCCGAACACGAGGCCCTCATTACGCAGCTGTCCGACGCCCTCCAGCGAGCCGCAGACCGTGGGGCCGCCGACGAGGAACTCCTCGCCATGGACCGCGAACACGCCGCCATGACCCAGCAGCTCAACCTCACCACCGCCGCCCTGTCCGCCCGCAACGCCACCTACGACACCCAGTCCCAGCGGCAGGCCGAGCTCACCAAGAAACTCGACGACGCCCGCGGCACCGCCCCCACCCTCGCAGCCCGTATTGACGAGCTCACCCGCACCGCCGACCACCTCAAGCAGGCCGCCGAGGCATCCCGCACCGCCGCCATCGCTGCGGAGACCCGCGACACCCGCACCACCGAGGCCACGGCCGCCGCCTCAACCCAGGGCTTTGACACCCTGGCCGCCGCTGAGCAGGCCCTGCTCAGCGCGGAGGACCTAGGCAACATCGAAGAAGAGATCAACCAGTGGCGCGAGGCCCGCGCCACCCACCAAGCCGTCCTCGACAACCCCGCCCTGCAGCAGGCCGCTGCCCAGCCGCCCGCAGACGTCGACGCCGCAGCGGTCCGACGCGGCGCCGCAGACGACCAGTACGTCCAAGCAGCCGCCACCGCCGGCAACGCCCAGGCCCGCACCACGGAGCTCACTGGCCTCGCCGCCACATTGGGCGAGGCTGTTGAGCGACTGGAGGCACTGGATAAGGCCCACAGCACCGCCCGCCACCTCGCCGACCTGGCCACCGGCAACTCAACCAGCGCCCGGGTCCGCATGCAGCTGGAGGCCTACGTCCTGGCCGCACGCCTCGAACAGGTCGTCGCCGCTGCCAACACCCGCCTCCAGCTGATGTCCGAGGGCCGCTACACCCTGCGCCACTCCGACCACCAAGCCGCCCACGGCGCCCGCTCGGGCCTCGGCCTGGAAATCACCGATGCTTGGACTGGCCGCCCCCGCAAGACCGATACCCTCTCCGGCGGCGAATCCTTCTTCGCCTCCCTGTCCCTCGCCCTCGGCCTGGCCGATGTCGTCACCCATGAAGTCGGCGGGAACCCCCTGGACACCCTCTTCATCGACGAGGGCTTCGGCACTCTCGACGACGACACCCTCCACAAGGTCCTCGACGTCCTGGACTCCCTGCGCGCCCACGACCGCACTGTCGGCGTCATCAGCCACGTCCCGGAACTGCGCCGCCGTATCACCCAGCGCCTGTACGTCCGTAAAGGTCTCACCGGCTCTACCCTTGTGCACCTGACCGAAGCAGCCGAATAGCCGGGCCCCGGTGGGCGGAGTCATCGCCATGCTCTCCAGGGCGCCTTGACCACCTACACCGGAGCCAACGACGCTCCGATCGACGTCGTCGACGGCGACAAACTGGTCACAGGCATACTGTGCCTTTTCCAACCTCAGCTTGACGTCGCCAGGTGAAGCGTGTGGACGGCTTTGACTAGGTTGGTGATGCGGGTCGTGCTGCAGCGGAGCTTGCGCAGCAGCCGCCAGGTCTTGAGGGTGGCCATTGCCTGCTCGCCCAGGGCGGGGATCCTGGCGTGAGAGGCGCTGAGTGCCTGCTACCTGCGGAGAGCCTCGAATCCAAGGGCTTGACCTGGTGCCCGTGCCGCACGTACTCCTCGACACGCACGACATGAAATCGACCGTCGCCCAGGTCGAGACGCAGCCTCTGTCTGTTCATTGCGCGAAGGAAGTCCTCATTGTCCCTCCACAACTGGGAGTGTTGCCCTGAAAGCATGCCGCCCTCCGCCTCGTTCCGTACGGCAGGCCGTCATCGGTACCACCAGCGGACGCCCCAGCACGGGAGTCGCTTCGTCCTAGGAACGCTTACAGGCATATGCCCACTTCGCCCGGGCCTTCCGCAGGTGCTGCCCCACTCTGCCTGTAGTGCTGGGGGAGGGTTGGACCAAGTGGGCGTTATTCGAAAGCGCTGATGACCATGTCAAGGATGGCGCGAATGCCAGACCAGTCCTGCGTCTCTGTCAAGGAATGGTCTTTCTGTGCAGCACGGAGTTTGCCGGCGTAGGCGGTTTGAACTGCCGTCTTGCCTGTGATCTCTCCCTGGTACTGCTGGCTTCCGGGGCTGTAGTTGCCCCACTGCACGGGCCTGAGGGCTCCGTCCAGTTCCAGGACGTCGCGGCCGAGGTAGATCTCGATGGATCCAGCGAGACCGTTGACGTCCGCATAGCTGGGCTGGCCCTTGGGCGCGTCGGTGGTCGGCGGACCCAGCGTCGGGTAGTTCTCTGCGATCTCCAGCCGCGGATACTGCAAAACCTTGATGTTTTCGGGCAGTTCCCGGCCGCGTAGTCGTCGCAGCGCATCCGAGGCGGCGGTGTCGTTATCGAACAGGGCGACGACCGGGTTGGCGATGCCGGCGCTGGCGAACGCCAAGACGGTCGTCACCAGGGAGCCTGCCCCTCCTTGGGCGCCGACACCGTAGTCCATGAACCGGACGAGATCGGTGAGGTGGGGATAGAGCAACTCGAGGGCCGGTTCCAGGATGGCCACGTCGCTGCTTCCTTCGGTGAGTACCACGACGGGAGCCTGCTCCAGCGCGGTGGCGTGCATCTCGTCAACAGTTTTGCTGCACAGGCGCAACAGGTCACTGTCCGGGTCACCGTCGGTCTCGGCCACGTACATGACCACTGTGCTGTCCGGGAGCGCCAGAAGGGCAACCTGGAGGGCATCGACTGGGTGGAGATCACGTAGTTGCTTCAACAGCCACGACTGCTCTCCGAATGCAGAAGTATCGGTGGTTTCCGCGGGGGGCTTGCGGAAGTCGCGGATCCAGTCTGCGGCTCCGTAGCCCTTCAAGAAGCGCCGTTCGGCTGTCTCTTCGGTGGTGGGTTCGAGCGTGACGCCGATGGGGAAGATCGGGGACTCGGACTCCCGCAAAGCTTGTTCTAGGCGTCCGCGCGCGGCGTCCGGGGTGATGCCCAGCAGGCTCAGGCGCCGAGATATGGCGCGCCCCTGGCCGCACAGCGAGTAGACATCGTGGACGACGTCAGCCGAGGCCTGGGGATCGGTGATGCTGACCGACTCGACCGTGAGCATGTCGTCGGTGAACGCTGCGAGGAGGATGTTGTCCAGTCCGTCCCGCAGTCGGCTGACCTGCATATTGTTCACCCACAGGCCCTCCCAGCTGTCCACGCGTCCCCCTTCGCGCCTGCACGCAGGCTGTCGTTGCCGGTTCCCATCCTGGCCGATCGCCAGTTGTGCTTCGTCGCCGCCTGTCGGTAATCCTCCAGTATCGGGGGCGACCGTTGGCCGCCCGCCTCTCCACGGCGTCGTTCGCCTCCTGAACGCCTCCTGTAGGTCATCGTGTGATCAGGCGAAGTGTCCGAAGCCTGGTCCCACGAAGCATCCGTGAACTCCTGAGGCCCTGGGACGGTCGTCCGGTTGCCGTACTTCCCGCTGGTTTTTGCCCGGGCCCGCCCGCCAGCAGCTAGCGGCGCTGCCGGGCCTTACTGCTGGCTTTGCGGGCACGATGGGGCTTCCTGCGCGGGGGAGGGGAGTTGCTGGTGGTGACGGGGACGAGGGCGGCTGCGACGAGGCCGGCGTTGGCGGCTTGGGCGAGGCGCAGAGCGAAGGCGTGAGGAGAGGAGAGGGCGCCTTGGTGTGGGGGCAGATGGAGGTCGAACGCGAAGCCGTACAGGACCAGGGCGCGGCCGCGCGCCCGAGCCGCGCTATGCCATTCACGGGTGGCCGCGACCGGGGCTTCTGCCAGCAGAACTTCCTGCGGGCCGCGCAGGCGCAGCGTGGAGTTGTCGAGGTGGAGGTGGAGGTCGGCGACTGCGGGGACGCTGGTGTGGGCGCCGAGCATGCGCCGGAAGCCGTGGGCGCAGATCCGGTGGATCTGCAACTCGAACGGCTCGCCCGTTTCCAGCAGGGTGATGCCGAGCATACGAGCGGGCTCGAGGAGGACCACGGGCGTGGGGCCGGGGAAGAACCTCCGGTCTTTGGCGAGCAGGTCGGCGTTGGTGCCGATCGGCGTTGCCGCCAGTAACGCGTCGGTGGACAGGGCCAGCCGTCCACGGACCCGGCCGGAGTTGAGGAGCTCGGTAAAGCGCGCGTTGTGCTGCAGAAGTTCTGCGTTGTCGCCGAGACCGGCGTCCACGGTTGTCTGGACTTGATGGTGGTGCACATCGGTCACCATGGCGGTCATCCGTGACGCGAGGCCGTCGTAGATCCGCTCCCACACACTGTCAGGGTCGTGCGGGTCGGTGAACGTCTTGTCGGTCAACTGGCGGAGCAGGTTGCTGAACTTGAGGTGGGCGGGGCTGCTGACACGCGCAGCTTCTTCGGAGGCGAACACCTGCCAGAGGGCGTGGACGGTGTGCAGAAGCAGGATTTGAGCGTGTTCCGGGGCGTTTGCGGCGGTCGTGAGATGATCGCTGCCGGTGTCGTCCAGGAGACGGCCGAGCAGGTGGGCGGCTTGTTCGCTGCCGGTGAGGACGAAGCGCAACGCGCAGGCGGTGCCGGCGTTGTGGACCAGACGTTGGACTGAGAACCGGTACAGGCTGCGGGGTCCAGCGAAGGGCAGGAATCGCTCCAGTTCCGCCTCCGCCTGTTCCCACTTGTCCTGGGCGACGAGGGCTTCGAGGAGTAGCCTGCGCAGCTCGGCCGCGGTGGCAGTCCAGGTATGGGTAACGGCTGCCAGCGCGTCGGCCGCGGCCAGTTCGGCTTGTTCGGGACGTCCCTGTGACAGCAGGCGGGAGATGCCGAAGACGCCGGTCATCTCCCGGGACTCGGCGGTGGCTGGCAGGGCGCCCACGAGCGCGGTGAATGCGTCGAGCAGGTCGTACCAGCCGCGGCCGGCGGGCGCTGCGCCTGGCGCCTGGGCCGTCTCTGAACCGGTGAGGGTGTGCGTTTTGGTGGAGGTCTGCAGGATCAGCAGCGACTCGGTTGCCAGGACGGCTGCCATGTCAGGGTTCCGGTCGGCCAGTTTCGTCAGGTAGGGCAGAACGGCGGCCAGGTGCGAGGCGATGCGGTCGCGTGCGTTGGGCAGGTCATGCATCTGGTCCAACTGGGCGAGGATGATCCGGGCCTGCGCTGCCAGCCCTTCGTCGGGGTTCTCGCACCCGCTCAGGCAGGCCAGCTCCTGTTCCAGCAGGCCGTGGGCTTGTTCGTACTGCCCGTGGCCGTAGTGAAAGGCGGCGAGGTTGCCCATGAGGTTGGCCGCGGCGTTGTGGGCGAGGCCGGCGGTGGTGAGATGACCGACCAGAACGGCCGCATGCTGCGCCAGCAGCCAGCTCCGCTCGGCTTGGCCGGTACGCAATGCCTGAACCAGCCAGACGTCGGTGTGGGCTGCCGCCTGCGGCAGGGCGGCAGGCGCGACTGCCGTCATGTCCAGCTCACGGGCGAGGACGGACTGCAGAACCGCGTTCATCGTCACGGTGTCCTCGCTGCCGGGGAACAACTCGGCGCGAGCGGGCAGGGGCTCCGCATGCTGGATGAAGGAGACCCCCGCCAGTTCGCGGATGATCTCCCGGACGGGGCTGTCGGCCTCGTCGAGCAGGGCACGGCCCCGGGGGAGAGGTATCTCGTCCGCCGGAATGAACGCGCACGCCAGCGCCAGGTGCACCGGAATGCGGTGGGGAGCCAACCAACACAATGCAGCCAGCGCGTTCGCCGTGGGCCCCAACAGGCCCCTGGCCTCGGCGCTGGCCCGCAGGCGCTCCAGGCTCACCCGGATTGCCGCCACCAGTGTGTGCGGATACCCCGCCGGGACCGCCTCGGGGTCGTCCAGCGCCCGGGCCAGGATGGTCCGCGTGTAAGCAGGCAGACGGCTGACATCGATCCGGCAACTGGTCAGGTAGCCACCGGCGATCACGATCGCCAGCGGCCAACACTCCAAGGCCTGCACCAAAGCGGTCAGAGCCGGCCCGGCACCGTGTGCGGCCGGCAGGCGCAGACGGGCCTCAAGCAGGGCAACGCCGTCCTCCACGCTCATTGGACTGACCTCCACCACAGCGCCAGCCCCCCGCCAGTTGCCCGTCAGCGAGGTCACCAGCACATGACCGCGTCCCCTGATGGGCATCCACGACAGCGCGGCCGCCGGCACACCGTCGTCGAAGACCATCAGCCACGGCCCGGGCAGCGCCTGCAGCAAGTGCATGCACCTTCTCGCGCAGCAGCACCGGGTCACTGTCGTCCACGGGTTCACCGGCGCCGGACAAGTGCGACAGCAGCCGCCTGAACGACGCTGCCAGCGACTCCTGCGAACCGGCCTCGATCCAAAAGACCGCGTCGTACCGGAAGGCGAATTGGGCGATGTAACCCGCAGCCAGAGCGGACTTCCCGATACCGGACAGGCCGCTGAGCACGCACACCGGCATCGCCCCGGGGACGCCCTGCCCGGCAGTTAACGCCTCCGTGATCTGGGCCAGCAGTTCCGGCCTGTGCACCTGCGGGAACATCGGCACCGTCCCGTAGACGATCCCGGTGTCCTGGCGGCCCACCGCCGCGATCAGCTCGTCGTCACCGACCAGCACACACTGAAGGAAGTCCGCCACCGTCCACTGCGCCTGGCTAGGATCGGCAGCCTGGTGCAGCACTTCGGATACCAGATGGCCCAGCACCAGGCTTCCCGAACGCTGGGACAGCCCATGACCGGCCTGCTCGCGCCGCTGCCTCAGCCGCAGGCCCAAGTCCTCGCGCAATTGCGCGTCATCACGGCCGTCGAACTCGATCCGTGCCCGCCCCAGCCGCTGCCACTGCACATCAGAAAGCGCCTGGCACAGCGCCCACACTCCCGGAGACCGTGCTAGAAGCTCCTCCATCCCATCGCGCAGCGAGCCCGGGGCATCCCCCTTCTGGCACAGCAACTCCGCAAGACGCAACGCGCTCCTGTCCGGCACAGCGGACGTGATCAACTGATAACGCCGCGCGTCACATCCGGTGATCAGCCGCACCAGCACCCGCACGGCCCGCGCCCGCGCTCTTGACCTGAACCGCCATCAGTGAACCACCGGCGGCATCGACTAAGTCGAAGTCCACCGAATCAATACTGCAAGGGAGACGGCATCAGTAGGGCCTTCGACCCGGCACGCGACGACCCGACTGCCGTCGGCATGGGCCAATAGCGCTTCCAACGTCCGCAGGTACTGATACTGGAATCCCCGGGCAGCTACCCGCCCGCCGTCGAGCCTTGCCATCCCGCCTCCGCTGGCCGTCCCGATGCGAGCCCAACAGGGAACTCCAATAGCCTAAGCACATCCACTGACACCGCCGCCTCGTACCGGTCGTGAAGGCTCAGCTGGGTCAGTCAGTCCTTGGCCGGCAGCTTGACCGCCGACGCGGAAGTGACCTGCGGCAACGACAGTGCGCCTCAGCGCGTACGAGTCCCTGCCGCTCTGTCCGGCGGCGGCTCCCGCGCCGCGGCTTTCCACCTCGGCTGCCTGCGTGCCCTGCACGACCGCGACCTCTTGGACCACGTCCGCGTCGTCTCCGGGATCTCCGGCGGCTCCCTCCTGGCAGCCCTATGGGCCTACGGCCCCACCGACTTCGCCGACTTCGACGCCTCCACCACCGACCTGTTGCGTTCCGGCCTGCAACGGGACATTGCACGCCAGGCGTTCACGCCCTCTGCTGTGGTGCGCAACCTCGCCGCGGCCACCTGCGCGGGCGCCCGCGGACTGCTCTCCCGCACAAGCAGCGTCAGCGTCGCCCGCCCCGCCAACCGCACCGACGCCCTGGCCACCGTCCTGACCCACAAGGCCTTCGGTACCCGGACCATGGCCGACGTCACCCATCCCGGCCTCGACATCGTCCTGACCGCCACCGACCTGGCGACCACCAACGCCGTCCGCTTCGGCAGCGCCCGCAGCGGCTGCTCGCGCTACGGCACTATCACCGAACCCATCAACGTCGCCACCGCTGTCGCCGCCTCGGCCGCCTACCCTGCGCTCCTGCCAGCGCTGGATCGCACCTTCACCTTCCAGCACCGCGACGGCCACCACCAGCAGCACACCGTCCTGCTCACCGACGGCGGCGTCTACGACAACCTCGGCCTGTCCGTCCTGGAACCCGGCCGCTCACCCCACCACACCCAGCACGTCTACGACGTCCCCTTCATCATCTCCTGCGACGCCGGCATGGGCGAACTCACCGTGAAAGCACCGCACTTCATGCTCGGCCGCCTCAGCCGCTCCTTCACCACCGTCCACCGCAAGGCACAGGACTCCGCCCGCACCCGACTGCACGAATGGGCCGCCAGCGGACGCATCGACGGCTTTGCCCTGGCCTACCTCGGCATGAAAGACGACCGCCTTCCCGCGCCACCCCCGACCTCGTCCCGCGCAGCGCTGTCGCTACCTACCCGACCAATTTCACCGCCATGGCCATGAGCGATTTCGAGGCCATCACCACCCGAGGAGAGCAACTCATGCGCACGGTCCTGCCGATGTACCTGCGCCTCGCGCCTCGCTGAGATCCGGCAACCCGACCGCACATGACGTGTCTGCGCCGCCCCGGGCACCCTCGGCCCATCTCGGAAGGATGGATCTGCTTCGGTCGAGGACGAGTTCGAAATTCCGGCATCAACTGTCGGTGGCTGGCGCTAGGGTGATTGGAATCGCGCCCCGTACGGGTTGTGTGAGGGATCGCCAGGTCCGGTCAAGGCCGGAATCGCCCCTTCGCTCACCGTGCGCGGCCGGTGCATGGCGCAGGTCCGGCTACGGCCGGGATCCGCCTGATCCGGGAGCGCAGGGCCTTCCTGCGTGCCTCACCTCACGAAACGCAGGAAGCTGCCGACTCAATGACTTCGTTTGACGTGTCCACCCTGCCCGAGATCCGGGACCGCGCGCCCGCCAACGGAACCCGCAGCCTGGCCGCTGCGATCCGGCGTAGCCCGATCATCAGCCAGTCGGACTGCCAGCCCGACGAAGACGGGCTGCTCCTCCTCGCCCGCGCCGCCGAATCGCCTGGCCCCGTCAAGAGCCTCTTCGCCCAGGACCTCGGCTCGGACGGCGAACTCCACTATTTCGACGGTGGCGTGCTCGGCGGCTACAAGCAGATCATCACGCCGCCCATCCGGATTCTCACGCTCTTCGGCCTCATGGTCTCCAACGTCCGCGACGAGGAGAGCAGCGACTACAGCGGAACCGGCGACGAACTCGGTGCCGTGCCCTTCAGCCCGGCCGTCCAGAGCGCCGCGGACTCCTCCGTGTTGCAGGTGTGCAGCGACGGGCCCCGCGCGCTCGACCGTCCCGCCGAGCGCCAGCGGTGGACGATCCGGCAGGTCACCAGTTCCTCCCCGAACCGCACAATCCGTACGGTAACCACCGAAGGACAGCGGCGCCCGATCGAGGGTGCTCTCCTGCGGATCGTGGACAATCAGGGCAACTCCCTAGCACACGGGATCACGCCCATCGACGGCCACGGTCGCGCCGGCATGAAGTTCGAGGCCCTGGTTCGGTTCGCTGCTGCTCTGGGGCTCCCCTTCGAGCTCTACGGCTTCACCATGCTGGAGAAGGCCGAGCAGGAGCGCGTCATCGACACGCTCATCCCGTGCCTCCGCCAGGCGCGGGAGCAGCTCCTCTCCGCGAAGACCTCGGACGACGTCCTTGACGTCGAGGTGTCCTACCGTGGTGTTCGCACGGTGCAGGTCCGGGCAGACAGGGCGCTGGCTGCCGTGCACAGCTGGACCACGACCGCGCAGGTCGTCATCGGAGCCCGATACACGGGCCCCGGCCCGCGCGACTACACGGCCTCGCTCACCCGCCGCTACGAGACCGTGCACAGCGACCCCGAGGAACTCCGAGAAGGAGCCAAGGTCTCGCGCCTGGCTGAGCACGCCCTTGGCCGGCTCGCCGAGGCAGGCATCTTCGACCAGGTACCGGTGTACGGAGCAGCCATCGTCAGGTACATGAAGATGCCGTCCGACCGCCCTGACGGCATGGAGCTGGAGTACCTGGCCCTCATGGCGGTATGGGCCTTCAGCCGCGCCAGCACCGCCGCCAAGAACGTCTACAGCGACCTGGACATGGACGGCATCGGTCCTTCGACCCGGGCCGGCAAGCGCCGCGGCAGCGTCGTCGCGCACCTCGTGCACCGCGCCCTGCCGACCGCGAAGCCGGGTTACCACACCGCCGCGGCCCAGTCCCTGCTGGTCGGAAGCTCGGCACTGCCGCCGGCCCCTGTCTGGCGGCCCATCTCCGAGGTAATGGACGGCATCACCTGCGAACCCGAACACCCCCATCGGCAAGCAGGCGCTGGCCGAAGCCCGGATCCGCACCCTGATCGCGGCCACGGCAGCTGGAGCCCTCCAGGGCGCCTACGGTGCCCAGGAGGCCACCCGCGCGCGAGGCCAGGCATCCACTTTCGTCAACCGCATGGTGACTGACAAGTCCACGGCGATCCACGCGTGGGGACGCCGTCAGTGCGAGGCCATCGTCGAGACGTACTGGACCTTCGACGGCAAGCAGGAGCTTCCGCAGGTCAGCCAGGATCTCCCGGCGCCGGGAACTCGCTACGAGCCGAAACGATCCGCCACAGGTCAGATCTCGCCCGTGACGGACGAGTGGCTGCGGGACCAGTGGAAGCTCAAGAAGAACCAGACGCAGCTGCTGGAAAACAGTGACTATGAACTGAAGATCAGCGACGCCGTGACCGACTCGCAGACCGCCATCAACAACTACACCAAGTACCTCGGGGAGGGCGGCAAGGTCTCGCAGGCGTGGAAGCCCGTGATCAGCGCCCAGGCCATGATGATGGTCGGCTCGCTGGCCAACCTGAAGGAGGAGTGATGCTGCGCTGGACCACCACCGTGTCCAGGGCGGTTGTCGAACTCCTCGGAGACGACCTGGTCATCTCCCAGCCGCAGATACGTACGCTGTGGGGAAAGCACGGCAGCACTGCTCCACCACGTCGGTCTGTACATCGCTCTCGGCCATGCCCAGGAAATCCTTTACGTCGGGATGGCCGACCGGTTCCATACGCCGTCCGCGATCGGTGCCCGGCTCGGTGAGCACCTGAGCGAACCGGAGAAGCGCCGCAGCTGGGTTGCCGTAGTCGAGCTGCCGCTGCGCGAGGTGCTGGGGCGCTCCCGCCGTGCTCCGCACGAGTCTCGCGTCGGGGTGTTGCTCGGTCGTCCTGGAGGACACCAGCGACGGATGTAAGCCTGGGCAACGCCGGCCCTCGCTGATCGAGCTGCAATCGGGGTGGTACCGCATGGGCAGGCACCACCCTGGGCCATCACGTTATTGCCCAACCGAAGGATCTGGCGGCCCCGGGCCGGCCTACAGGCGCACGGTCCTCCACAGACCGGTTGTACTGGCCGCCTCGACTGCGACCCTTCCACGACCTGGTCCTCACACCTGGCGCTGACTTTTAGACACGCCCACAGCCAGCAGGCGCTGGACGATTCTGAGTACGCGGCGTGTGGTCACCGGGTCAGGATGCGTTCCGCACGCTGAGGCGAGGTTGTTCACGGCGGTACACACGGTTGGCGTCGGACAGGTTGGCGTGGACGCCGAGGGAGGTGCCCACGTCGGGGTCGTTGAGGGTCGGCGTCATGACGGCGACGCCGATGAACGGGGCCGAGTCGGGCAGTAGCGTTGCTGCGCCAGGCGCTGGACCCACATCCGCCCGGTGCGGATGCGGGCCAGGCTGGTGCGGGCGATGTCGAGCAGGAGGATGGTGGGCCTGGTGCCTGGCAGGCGGAGCTACTGGTCGTCTTTCAGGGCGGCCCGCACCTGGTCCTCCACGTCCGGCGGTGCGGGCCTGGCTCCGCGCCCTAGATGCCGCTGGTGACGGTGATGTGCGATTTTCCTGTAAGGCCGGCTGGCAGGAGCGTCGACGCGGATCAGGAGGCGCTTGCGGACCGACCAGGGGCGGCTGGTCCACGGCGGTCACCGCGGTGCGCGTAGTCCAGGTGCTGCGCAGCCGCTGGACGGTCTCCTGGACCACCTTGTCCCGCTTGATCTGCTTGATCTGCAGGGGCCGGGAGTCGGTCCTGACTGCCGATCAGGTGGCCGCTGGCATGACTCTCAGCGAGCGCGGTCTGCAGTTCCTCGCGAGGGTCCTCCACGCCGTCCAGGCGGCGGGCCTTGACCTCGATGGCGAGGTTGATGTCGCGCAGCATCAGGTCGGGCTCGGTGGCGCCGTTGCGGGGTCCAGGTCGAAGGGGAATCCCGGCGCGGGCGAGCTCGGCGCCCCGGCGACCATCTCGGCTCGCCGGTGATCAGCAGGTCGTCGAGGGTGGAGGCTGTGCGGAAGTCATAGCGCACGCTGACGAGCAGCTCGGGCTGCGCCGTCTCCAGGGCCTCGATGATGTTCTCGAAGGCCGCGACGATGGCGTGGGCGAAACCGCCTGGGCCGCCGTTTCCACCAGCCGAATCGAAGTGGTCATGCAGCAGGTGCTCCTGCGCGGCCTTGGCCCTCCAGCCCGCAGGAAGGGGAACGGCGGCCGCTCAGTGAAGTCCTTCTGGGTTGTGCCGGGCGGATGTCTCACTCCCGCGGCACGGCCAGCCTAAGCGCGGGCGCGCCGCGGCGCACCGGCTTTCCGCAGGCTCCGCCGGACCCCGGCGCCTGCGACGCCAGGGCCTCCTGCCCACCCGGCCATCCAGGGCTGGCCGGCCCGGGACTGGGCCCGTGGGCACACCCGGGGGAGCGGATTCGCTGCCGCCCTGCCCGCGCCCTCGGGAGGTGTCTGCGGGCGCGCCCGCTGGCGGACCGGCCGGGACGCGTGCCCGGCGTGACGCAGTGCGGCTGCGGCTCTGCCCCGGCGGTCCCGTGCGCTCACGGCCAGGCCTGTTCATGCACGGCGTTCGCGCGCGTGGAGCTGTTCGCTGGTGGAGTTTGTCGCGTCGTGTGTTTGGTGTTGGAGATCCACACGCCGAGCTTCACGACCACCGGCTCGGCCCTCCACCTGACCGTCTACTGCATCACCTCGCTGTGTCCGCGGTTGCCGCCCGCTGGCCTGCTCCCTCGACCCCACTGTGTGAGGGCGGTCAGGACCGTGCTGGAAGGCACGCTGGCCTCTGCCTCGTGCCTGCATGCGCTTGCGGTTGCTGGGGCGGGTGACGGTGTCGGGGTGGGCTGCAGGCCGAGTCCGGTGAGCTGTTGCTGCATGCTCGGGGGCGAGCTGTGCCAGGGTGGTCGGTTGCTTCTGGCGTTGGAGCCATCTGCGCGATATGGTCGCCGTCCCAGGTGACGCCGGGTTGGATGTCGGGGAGGACGCCGCCGGGTTCGTCCGCGGCGACCTCGGCCAGGACGCGGTAGTAGCGTTGCCAATCCAGTGGTCAGGGGTGAAGTTCCAGTCGGGGTCGATCATCGGCGAGGCGCGCCGCGCGCTCGGGCTCCGTTCCGGGTCTTTGCTCCAGGCCGCCCTTGCGGCGGAGGTTGGCGAGGTGCTGCTCGATCGGCATTGCTGCAGGCCCGCTGCCGGCCGGATCGTCCCATACGGCGTCTTGTCGGGGTGCGAGTTGCGGGTGGTACGCCGGTAGGACCGGAAGGCGCTCAGTTTGTTCTCCCAGGCTTTCCTGGCCGGGTTCTGAGACCATCCAGGCCGTCGGCTCGTCCAGCAGCTCCTTGCGGCGCGGTTCCAGCTCCCCGGCCCGGTGGGCCCTGCGCTGCTGGTGTACCCTGCTGCTCAGCGGAAGTCCAGGGTGGCGGCGACTTCGGTCTCCACGTCGGACGCGAGTCGGCGTGCAGGCCGGTGATCTTGTTCTCGGCTTGCCAGCGGCGGAGGGCTTGCTAGCTCCTGGAGCCACACCAGCGAGTCGGGCGCGGAGACTCCGGGTCCGCAGGAACATCGCGATCGTTGCCGGCGTCCTCGGGGTGGCGAAGTTCAGTAGAGCTGACTCGGCTGCCGCGCGCCGGGACCGTGCTGCTCCTGGTCTTCGCCGTCGCCTTGCCGCCGGCGCAGGTGGTCTGGCATCGCCGCGTCCTGTTTGACGTGGATCTTGCTCTGCTTGCGGCTGCGGGTGAGGGCGTGCGAGGCGAGCTGCTCGACGAGGCGGACGTCGTGGGAGGGGAGTACTGGAGGACGTCCGCGGCGGGGCGGAACGACGCGCTGGCGACACAGCGTCGGTGGGGTTCTCGCCGGGTTCGAGGACGAAGGGGACGATGATGCGGGCGGTTTTGGTGGAGGCGTCGGGGCTGGGGCTCAGGGCGCGGCCGGATACTCTGGATGATCTCGACGGCGGTGCCGCGGCTGTCGGCGAAGCAGATCGCCTCGACGCCCCGGGTGCCCACGATGCCGACGCCTTCGCCGAGGACGCGAACGGATGCGAGGAAGGCGCGGTGGATCTGGCGGCCGGCGGCGTCGGTGCCGTCGGCGAACTGGCGCAGGTGGCCCTCGCGGCGGGTTCGGCGACGGTGTGGTCGCCGCACAGCCACCACGACCAGGCCCGGTCCGAGGGGACGTGGCGGCCGGTCCACAGGTCGTCCGGCTCGGCGCCCAGCGGGGAGGGCGGGCGCTCGTCGGCCTGCTCCAAGGCGTGGTCGTCGACGGTGTCCTGATACAGGTCGGCGCAGCCGTCTCCGGCAGCTTGTCGGCGAACGCCGCTGCGCGCTCGACCCGCTGGTGAAACGTCTCCGGTGCGGAGGTTGAGGGGGAAGGCGTGCTTGCCCAGCAGGGCGGCTTGGAGCAGCGCGAGACGCCGGCCTCGCCTGGCCTCCTGCGACAGGCCCACGAAGTAGTCGGGGTCCTCGATCTCCAGGACGTCGATCTCGAACCCGGCCAGGATCCCCTCTCCACCGCCTCCGACAGCCCCAGTTCCGCACCGGAGAAGCCAGAGCCCGAAGGTAGCCCTCCGGGGTGCTGATCATGCTCGCGATCTCCAGCTCCTTGCCGCCGGCGCCCTTCTGCGGCCGGGGCGCGGCCAGGGTGCGGGGTGTGGCGGTGAGGTAGAGGCGGAAGTCCGCGGGGATGCGGGCGTTGTCGTGGATCGTCGCCCATGGCCGCGCCATGTCCCCGATAGTTCTGCGGGCTTCGTCCACGATGGACAGGTTGAAGCCGTTCACGCCGCTGTCCATGTAGAGCTGGTCTCCGCCCAGCAGGGCGGCCTCCAGTGGCCCGGCGGACCCTACGCCGACCGGTCATGTCCTCCAGGGTCGTACTGGTCCACCAGGGAGGCGTACGTGGCGAACACCAGGTCGACCGGTCCGGACCCGGGCCCACAGGGCGAGCTGGATCGGGTTGGTGGTGGATTGCGCACTCCCAGCTCGTTCAGCACCGCGTCGTTCTCCAGGAAGGCCACCGCGACCACCGTGGGCGGTGGCCTTCCGCCCGCCACGCCTGGGCGGTCTGCACCAGCAGGTCCAACGTGGGCACGGTTGAGGAAGATCCGGCTGTCCGGGCAAGACTCCAGCGGGCGTCGCAGCGGCGTAGATCGTCTTGTCGGAACTGGTCGCTCACACGGCGACAGCCTCGGTTCCTTCTGCGCGGGCACGGATGATCTTGCGGGAAATCCTACCCACTTCCGGAAAGCCGCCTTCTGCTTCGACCTGGTGTTCCTTGAGCTGAATCGCGGATGATCTTCCTTGCCTCCTGTTGCGTGAATTCAGGCGGTCTTGTGCGGGTCGTTGTAAGGCCGGTCGTCGAACGGTGGTGGCCACGTTGCATTTGTGCCAGCCTTCCGGTTCCTCGCGCGCCGCGGGCCGTCGCCTTCGTAGTGGCCGGCCTCGCGTGTGCACACGATGACGTCGCCGGTGGCGTACTTGATGCTGCGGGCGCTGCACAGCCGGTCGGCCTCGCCCAGCGCAACCATATCGCGTCGGCGCCCCATGGTGTTCGGCGACGTGCGTTGCAGGATCGGGTTCTGCCGTACGAACGCCCGCAGTTCCTCCAGCCTGGCTCGCGGATCCTGCCGCACGTCCGCGAGATGCACGGCCAGCTCGACACCCCCGGGCCGAGGCGCGGCCGCCGTGCCGGGATGAGTCCCGGTCCGCGATGCCCACCAGGGCCTCGCCCATCAGCCGCCGTCACACCCTCGTCCCAGCCGTCCTCGAACACCGGACCCCGGGAAGCCGGCGCTGATCCCGCCCAGCTCCACCACCTCGCTCTGCGCCCCGGCGACCGCCCCGGCACTCCACGGCGGCCACCAGGTCGTCCGCCTCGCCCGCGGGCCCGCCCTGCGCCTCCAGCAGCGCGAACAGCCGCAACCGGGCATTGGTGCCCGCGGTCTGGTACTGCGTCACCCTGCGCACTGGATCGCCTTCGACAGCGCGGCCGGTCTCGGCAGGTGCACTTCGCCCGGTCGGGGGCTGCTCCGGCGCGGTCATCGCCTCGCCGTCCTTGTCGCTGGTGTTGTACAGCCAGGCGTCGTGCAGCCGCTCCAGCGCGTTCGCCTCCTGGCCCTCCTGCGCCCAGACCCCTTCGAGCCACAGCGGGACGGCCTCGATCCGCTCGCAGAGCACGCAGCAGGCGGCCATGTCGACGACCAGGACGCCTTCCTCCGCGAACAGCCCGCCCGGCCCGTAGCGGGCCCACAGCCGCTCCAGCCGCGCCCGGTTGGCGTTCAGGAACTCCTGAAGGACCTGCGGGTAGGCGTCCCGGTCCGCGAGCCGCACGGTCCGCAGCGCGATGCCCACCAACTCGCGGGACTCCGCCTCCCACGGATGGGAGCTGGTGCCGGTGACGGCCGCGAAGTGCTGCTCGCAGACGGCGGAGACCTGTTCGATCAGCTCCGGGGGTGCCTCGCTTCCCTCGTCTCCCTCGTCTGTGTCGCGTTGGGCGATGCGCCGGCCTTCGGCGAGCGCGACGTCGGCGGTGGAGTCTTCGACGGGCCGGCCGGCATCCGCGCGCTCGTGCGGGAGATCGGCGGATCCGTCCAGGGCTTCGATGGTGTCGAGGTCGATCTCGGCGGCCAGGGCGTCGAGGTAGTGGCACTGGTCCAGGGTGAGGTCCAGGGCGGGGTCGTCGGCGATCCGGGCGAGGGTGGCGGCGGCGAAACCGCGTGCGACGGCCTGCACGGCGTGCCGCATCGCCTCCATCGTCGCTTCGGGGTCGTTCTGGTCGGCCGCGCCGGTGTAGCGCAGCGCGATCCCGTAGGCGTCCCAGGCCCGGCCGGCCAGCGCCTCCAGAACACTGACCACGCCCGGGTCCTGATCGTCGGCCTGGAGAAGCAGAGCGTGCGCTGCGGCCTGGGTGTCGGGCGTTCGAGGGACGCGGGCGGCCGCCGTCAGGGCCGTGCCGTGGTGGTCCAGGTAGGCCAGCAGGAACAGGGCCAGGGCCCGGCCGGGGTCGCTGGCGTGGTCGATGAAGGGCTGCTCGCTGGTCCAGCCGAAGAGGGCCTGGTGGGGCCGGGGGTGTACGCCGCTGCCGTGCGGGTCGGGGAAGACGACGGCGCGGGTGAAGAAGTCGTCCAGCAGGCTGAGCTGCTCCGCGTCCGGGTTGGCCGGCTCACGGCCGCTCACGGCCGTGAGGGCGTTGTCCAGGATGGTGGTTAGGTACCGCCGACGTGCGTCCTCCAACTGGTAGGCCCCGCCGACCGGGCGTGCCTCGGGATCCGCCCCTGCGGCTTCACCGTTCGCGAGCTTTTCGCTCTCCTGCTGCCAGCGGTCCACGGCCGGGTCGTTCTCGGGGGAGTAGGTCTCCCACCCCGAGTCGGCCATCCAGCTCCAGAGCCGCTTCAGTTCGTTCCTCCGGACCGCCGCCAGCCGCTCCTCCGTACTGACTGCCGGTCGGTCCTGCTTTTCCAGGCCGTGAGCGGCCACCCAGAGTTCGTGAATTTGATCCGACGTCAGCCCGGTAACCTCACGTTGGATTTCCTTCCGCGCCTCATGGCGCATTTCGAAGCTCAACGAATTCAAAGCGTCCTCGCTTCTCGCGCCCCGCCCCGGTGGCCGGTGGCTGTCCCGTGTTTTCGCCAACGGTACATGCTGCATCCGTGTGATGCACCCGCTACACTGGAACCCACACGAACGAGCGCCCCCCACCCCTCATAGCCAGCCTGGCCCGCGTCAGCGGGCCCCAAGGTCCTCAAGGCGCAGCCGCGAGGACCACCCAGCGGGGAAGCGCAGCGCCCCCGCCCCGGAGCGCACCGCGCTCCCCAACACCACGCCAGGAGCCGCACACCCGAACCTGACACCCCGTCAGCACCGGCCGCGCATCGCGCGGCCAGCCGGACGCGAAGCGGCCGGCCTCCCTGCTCTCACGGAGCGAAGCGAAGGGAGAGCGCCGTGCTCCGCACGGCGCGGTGAGCGAAGCGAACCGCTGCGCTTGCACAGGGCGCAGCCCTGTGGTCCCCGCTCCGCGGG